>NZ_BAGD01000025.1 GCF_000308635.1 Nocardia otitidiscaviarum NBRC 14405
CCGGTGTCGGTGGCTTCGGCGGTGAGGATGACGAAGGCCACGATGCCCTGACCGGTGGTGGCGTCGGAGGCGCCGACGACGGCGGCCTCGGCGACGGCGGGGTGGCCGACGAGGGCGGATTCGACCTCGGCGGTGGAGATGCGGTGGCCGGAGACGTTCATGACGTCGTCGACGCGGCCGAGCACCCACAGGTCGCCGTCGGTGTCGAGTTTCGCGCCGTCCCCGGCGAAGTACCAGCCCTGCTCGCGGTAGCGGGCCCAGTAGGTGTCGCGGTAGCGGTCGTTGTCGCCCCAGATACCGCGCAGCATGGACGGCCAGGGCTGGTCGAGGACCAGATACCCGTTGGCTTCGGTTTCGCCGAGTTGGACGGGTTTGCCGTCCTCATCGACGACGGTGGCGGAGATGCCGGGCAGGGGTCGCATGGCGGCGCCGGGTTTGGTGGCGGTGACGCCGGGCAGGGGGGAGATCATGATGGCGCCGGTTTCGGTTTGCCACCAGGTGTCGACGATGGGGGTGGTGTCGCCGCCGATGACCTCGCGGTACCAGCGCCAGGCTTCGGGGTTGATGGGTTCGCCGACCGAGCCGAGCAGGCGCAGGCTGGACAGGTTGTGGGCGTCGGGGATCTCGCGGCCCCACTTCATGAAGGTGCGCACCAGGGTGGGGGCGGTGTAGTAGATGGAGACGCCGTACTTCTCGATGATCTGCCAGTGCCGGTGCTCGTCGGGGAAGTTGGGGGTGCCTTCGTAGACGACCTGGGTGGCGCGGTTGGACAGCGGTCCGTAGACGATGTAGGAGTGGCCGGTGACCCAGCCGATGTCGGCGGTGCACCAGTACACGTCCTGGCCGGGTTTGTGGTCGAAGACGTAGTGGTGGGTGTAGGAGGTCTGGGTGAGGTAGCCGCCGCTGGTGTGCAGGATGCCTTTGGGTTTTCCGGTGGTGCCGGAGGTGTAGAGGATGAATAGCGGGTGTTCGGCGTCGAAGGGCTGCGCTTCGTGCTCGGGGGACGCCTGGGCCACGGTGTCGTGCCACCA
>NZ_BAGD01000024.1 GCF_000308635.1 Nocardia otitidiscaviarum NBRC 14405
CCGCCGGTGACGACGGTGCCGCCCTCGGCGCGGGCGAGGTCGAGATAGCGCTCCACCCGGGCCCGCTGGCGCTCGGAGATCACCGGGCCGCAGACGGTTCCGGGCAGCGACGGGTCGCCGGGCGCGATGCCGCCGAGCGTGCGCGCGGCGATCTCCACCGCCTGTTCGTAGGTCGCGCGCGGGACCAGCAGCCGGGTGCTGATGGCACAGCCCTGCCCGGCGTGCACGCAGACGCCGAAGGCCGCGTAGCTCACCGCCGCCCGCAGATCGGCGTCGTCGAGCACGATGAACGCCGATTTGCCGCCCAGCTCCAGGAACACCTTCTTCAGGGTGGCGGCGGCGGTGGCCATGACCGCGCGGCCGGTCTGGGTGGAGCCGGTGAAGGAGATCATGTCCACGCGCGGATCGGCCACCAGCTGGGTGCCCAGGGCGTGGTCGTCGGAGGTGACGATATTGACCACTCCGGCCGGAATGTCGGTCTCCTCGGCGATGATCCGGCCGACGGCCGCCGCGCACCAGGGCGTATCGGGGGCGGGCTTGAGCACCACGGTGGTGCCCGCCGCCAGCGCCGGACCGAGCTTGGCGAAATTGATCTGGTGTGGGAAGTTCCAGGGTGTGATGGCTCCGACCACCCCGATGGGTTCACGCCGCACCCGGCGGGCGCTCTTGATGCCCATGGGCTCGGCGACGCCGAGATCGGTTTCCCACGCGTAGGTCTCGGCCAGGTCGGCGAAGTATCCCAGATCGCCGACCGGCCCTTCGAGCTGCGGACCGCTGGTGAGCATGCGCGGCGCGCCCGCCTCGGCGATGGTGATCTCGCGCAGTTCCTCGATGTGCCCGCGCAGCGCGTCGCGCAGCTGGCGCAGGCAGCGCGCGCGGAAGGCATGGTCGCGGGACCAGTCGGTGGTGTCGAAGGCGGTGCGCGCGGCGGCGATGGCCGCGTCCATATCGGCGCTGTCGGCATTGGCGGCCGAGCCGAGCGCCTCCTCGGTGGCCGGGTTGACGGTGGTGAAGACACCCGCGCCGCCCGGCAGCAGCTTGCCGCCGATCAGCAGCTGTGACCCAGCGCTGGTGACGAGGCCGTTCATCGGTAGCTCCTCTGCTGTCCGGACACGTGTACGGACTATATGTTCGGAGTTCGAAGCCACGCAAGAACTTGTTTCAGTATGACGATTCGGCCCCGGGCTCGCGATTTATCCGGAAATGGGCGAACCCGTTGTCTCACCCAGGCTGCTCCAGTACCGTACAGACACATGTCCAGCTATGTGTCTTCCATGGCGGGCGGGTGCCGACAGTGCTCGGTGAACGCGTTCTCGAACGGGAGGTGTGCGCGATGACAGCCGCATCACTGGAACCGCTACTCTTCGACCCCTACGACTACGCCGTCCACGAGGACCCGTACCCGCTGTATCGGCGGCTGCGCACCGAAGCGCCGCTCTACCACAATCCCGAGCTGGGTTTCTGGGCGCTGTCCCGGCACGCCGACGTCTCGGCCGGGTTCCGCGACAATATCGGCCTCTCCAGCGGCAACGGCGTCTCCCTGGACCCGGCGGCCTGGGGTCCGCACGCCCACCGCACCATGTCCTTCCTGGCCATGGACGATCCCGCGCACCTGCGCCTGCGCAAACTCGTCTACCAGGGCTTCACGCCGCGCCGGGTCACCGAGATGGGCGACCGCATCCGGGAGATCACCCTGCGCCACCTCGAACCGGCCCTGGCCCGTACCGATTTCGACTGGATCGACGACGTCGCGGGGCGGCTGCCCATGGACGTCATCTCCGAACTGCTCGGCGTCCCCGAGGCCGACCGCGCCGAGATCCGGCGCATGGCGGACCTGCTGGTGCACCGCGAGGACGGTGTGCTCGACATTCCGCCCGCCGCCATGGACGCCGCCCTGCACCTGGCCGGGTACTACGCCGAGATGGTCGCCGAGCGCCGCCGGTCCCGTACCGCGGATCTGACCTCCGCGCTGCTCGATGCCGACGCCGACGGTGACCGGCTCACCGACGAGGAGATCATCGGTTTCATGTTCCTCATGGTGGTTGCGGGCAACGAGACCACCACCAAACTCCTCGGCAATGCCCTGTACTGGGCGGCGCGCCACCCGGAGCAGTACGCCAAGGTGGCAGCCCACCCGGAACTGGTGCCGGACTGGGTCGAGGAGACACTGCGCTACGACGCCTCCACCCAGATCCTGGCCCGCACCGCCACCGCGGAGCTGAGCTACGCCGACGGCACCATCCCCGCGGGAGCCAAGGTGCTGCTGCTCATCGGCGCGGCCAATCGCGACGACGCCGTCTTCCACCAACCGGACCGCTACGACATCGAGCGCAGCGACAAGAGCGGGCTCATCAGTTTCGGTCGCGGCGTGCACTTCTGCCTGGGCGCGCATCTGGCACGGCTGGAGGCGGAGATCGTGCTGCGCGAATTCGCCACCCGGGTACGGGATTACGGCGTGGACGAGGCCGGGAGTGCGCGCGTGCACTCGATCAATGTGCGCGGTTTCGCGAAACTGCCCGTCACGGTGGAGGTTCGGTAATGCCCCGATTCGCACCCCATCCCGAGCGCCGTCCGGTGCTGATCGCCGGAGCCTCCTCCGGCATCGGTGCGGCCACCGCGCTCACCCTGGCCGAACAGGGATATCCGGTGGCGCTGGGTGCGCGCCGGGTCGACCAGTGCGAGGAACTGGCGGACAAGATCCGCGCCGACGGCGGCGAGGCCATCGCCCATCGGCTCGATGTCACCGACGGGGCGTCGGTCGACGCGTTCGCCACCGCCGCCGAGAATGCGCTCGGCCCGATCGAGATCGTCGTCTCCGGAGCCGGGGACCTGGAGTTCGGCCGGATCCACGCCACCGATCCGGACGTCTTCGACCAGCAGTTGCGCGTCCACCTCGGCGGTGCGCAGCGGCTGGCTCACCGGCTGCTGCCCGGCATGATCGAACGACGACGCGGCGATTTCGTGGTCATCGGCTCCGACTGCGCGGATCGGCCCCGCCCCGGTATGGCCGCCTACAACGCCGCCAAGATCGGAGCGGAAACCCTGGCGCGCCAGCTGCGGATGGAGTTGGAGGGCACCGGTGTGCGCGCCTCGGTGGTGCGGCCCGGCCAGACCCTCACCGGCATGGGGATGAACGCCGCGCCCGAGGTGGTCGGTCCGCTGCTGGAGGACTGGGTGAAGTGGGGCTTCGCCCGCCATTCGCACTTCCTGCGCGCCGCCGATATCGCGGCCGCCGTCGCCGCCGTGGTGAGCACGCCGCGCGGAGCGCATCTGGTGCTGGTGGAGGTCCAGCCGGAGGCCCCGCTCAGCGACGACGGGAGCCGGTGATGCGTCTCGTCGTGGATCTCGACCTCTGCCAGGGGCATGCGGTCTGCCAGGACGAGGCCCCCGAGCTGTTCGAGGTACCCAAGCAGGGGCAGGTGCGCATTCTGCGCGCCGACCCCGGTGCCGATCTGGAGGCGGCCCGCCTGGCCGTCCGCTACTGCCCGACCCAGGCGCTGTCCTTGGTCGACGACGACAAGGAGTCGTAATGCCTTTCCCACGTGCGGAACTCGATGAGATGGTGCGCCGCTGGGTGGAGGAGAACCAGCGCTGCGAGGCCCTCGGCGACTGGAAGCCACTGGCGCACTTCTACACCGAGGACGCCACCTACGGCTGGAACTATGGCCCGCAGCAGGAGTTCATGGCCGTCGGCCGCGATGAGATCCGCGATATCGCGCTCGGCCAGGAGATGTTCGGGCTGGAGGGCTGGACCTACCCGTATCAGGAATTCGTCGTCGACGACCGCAGCGGCAGCGTCATCGGCTTCTGGAAACAGGTCAATGAGAAGCACCGGCCCGACGGGCGGCCGTACAGCCCGGAGGGCATCGGCGGCAGCTGGTTCCGCTACGCCGGGAACTTCCAATGGTCCTGGCAGCGCGACTTCTTCGACTTCGGCAATGTGTCGGCGCTGTTCGTGGAGATGATGACCGACAACGCGCTCTCGCCCGGTATGCAGAAGCGCATCGAGCGGTCGGTATCCGGGCAGCCGCTGCCCGGCTGGTATCCGGTCGGCCAGGGGCCGGTCCCGCAATGGTGACATCGGTTCCCAGCCGTTTCGACAGCCTCTCCCGCGCGGAGCTGGCCGTGCTGGTGCCGGAACTGCTGCTGTGCGGTCACCTCATCGATCGCTCCGGCATGGCGCACACCATCGCCGCCTTCGGGCGCGCGGGAATGACGGCCGTGGCCATCGAGGAATGGCAGCTGGCGAGCCCGGTCTACTCGCGGCGCATGCGCGAGGCGATGCGCATTCCGGGCGACGGCGTGGACGCCGTCTTCAAGGCCATGCAGCTGGATATCGGCGCGCCACCGCAGTTCATGGACTTCCGGTACCGGGTGATCGACCACGACCACGGCGAATTCCATCTCGACCACTGCGGTGCGCTGGCCGATGTGGAGCCCATGGGGGAGGACTACGTGGTGGCCATGTGCCACCACATCGAGGACCCCACCTTCGACGCCACGGCCCTGGCCACCAACCCGCGCATCCGGGTGCGACCCGTGCACCGGCCGCCGCGGGTGCCCGCCGACCGGCATCCGGTGTGCGCGTGGACCGTCACCATCGACGACAGCCATACGCCGCCCCCGACCCCGGCCAATGCGCACCGCACCGCGAATTCCCGAGCGGCACTGCTGGAATTGCCGCCCATCGAACGGGAGGGCCCCGGGCTGCACGACTACGCCGGACCGCTGCTCGCCGATCTCCGCTTCGGTGACTTCTCCCGATCGGCGCTGGTCCGGATGGCCGACGAGGTGTGCCTGCAACATCACCTGCTCACCCTGGGCTTCCGGATCGCGCTGGCCGAGCGGGCTGACGAGCCGACCGCCCTGGCCATCGCGCGCAAACAGTTCACCGGTATCGCCGGACTCACCGCCGAGCGCATCCGACGCGCCCTGGGTCTCGGCGACGATACGGCGGCACTGGCGAAAGTGCTACGGCTGCATCCGGCCTGGAACCCGGCGGCCTACGTGGGAGTCGAGGTGGCCGTGGAGACCGTCGGCGGAAACCAGGCCGTGGAACTGCGGCTGCGCCGCGACTGCGACGCCGTCGCCGACGGCGCGTGGCCCGCACTGCTCGCCTCCGACCATCTGGAACCCCTCGATGCCATGGCGCGCGGTGTGAACCCGCGTTTCCACACCCGCCTGCGCGCGGCCGACGACGACCTGCTCGTCGTCGAGATCGCCATGGCCGCAACGCCGTTCCGGGAGGCCGACGAGGTGGCCGTCACCCGATTCAGCACCGGCGCGGACTTCACCTTCACCGAACACGGCAGCACCCCACTGCCGCTCACCACCGGATAGATCAGAAAGCGACAAGCCATGGCGTGTAATTTCGCCGATCTGTACGAGCACTCCGTCGACGCCATGCCGGATCGGGTCGCCGTCATCCAGGGCGACCGGCGGCGCACCTTCGATGAACTCGAGCAGCGCGCCAACCGGCTCGCCCATCATCTCGCCGCGGCCGGTGCGGGACCCGGCACCCACATCGGCTTCCTCATGCACAACAGCGTCGAGACACTGGAGACGCTGATCGCCTGCTTCAAGATCCGGGCCGTCCCGATCAATATCAACTATCGGTACCGGGCCGACGAGCTGCGCTACGTCTTCGACAACGCCGACCTCGAGATGGTGGTGCACCACCGCTGCTACGCGCCGCTGGTCGAAGAAGTGCGGCCCCAGGTGCCGTCGTTGCGGCACGCGCTGGTGGTCGAGGACGATCAGGGCGGCGCGGGGGCGGCGAGCAACTCGGTGCCCTACGAGCAGGCACTGGAGAACGGTTCACCGGCACGGGATTTCGGGCCGCGCAGCCCCGACGATCTGTTCCTGATGTACACCGGCGGCACCACCGGCCTGCCCAAGGGCGTCATGTGGCGGCAGGAGGACATGTGGCGCGTGCTCGGCGGCGGCATCGACTTCTACACCGGCGAACCCGTGGCCGACGAGTACCAGCAGTCCCGCACCGGCGCATCCGGGGACCAGGCCACCTGGTTCATCCTGCCGCCGCTCATCCACGCCGCCGCCATGATGCCCACCTTCACCGCGCTGTGGTCGGGCAATGCGGTGATCTTCGAACCGCGTTTCGATCCGGCGCGGGTCTGGCGGGTGGTGGCGCGGGAGCGACCGCAGGTGCTGGTCATCACCGGGGACGCCATGGCTCGACCGCTGCTGGACGCGTACCGGTCCGAGCCCACCGATGTCTCCGCACTGTGGGTGATCGCCTCCGGGGCGGCGCTGCTGTCGCAGTCGGTGAAGAACGAACTGCTCACCACCTTCCCCTCGAAGATGGTGTCGGATTCCATCGGCTCCTCCGAAACCGGTTTCGGCGGTATCGGATTCGCGCAGCGCGACGACGATCCGACGCGCGGGCCGCGGGTGAACGTCGGACGCGGGGCCGTGGTGGTGGACGACGACGGACGGCCCGTCGCGCCCGGTGGTGAGGGCTGGGTGGCCAAGACCGGCAATGTGCCCATCGGCTACTACAAGGACCCGGCCAAGACGGACAAGCTCTTCCGCACCGTCGACGGGGTGCGCATGGTCATCACCGACGACCGCGCCAAGGTGGAGCAGGACGGCTCGGTCACCCTGCTCGGACGCGGGAACATGGTGGTCAACAGCGGTGGGGAGAAGGTATTCGCCGAGGAGGTGGAGGCCATTGTCAAGGCGCACGAATCGGTTTACGACGCCATAGTCATCGGTGTTCCGCACGAGCGGTGGGGACAGCAGGTCGCCGCCGTGGTCTCCACCGCCGACGGAGCTGTGGACTTTCCCGCCCTCGAGCGGCACGTGCGCGCGCATCTGGCCGGATACAAGCTGCCGCGTCGGATCTGGGTGGCCGAGTTGGTGGTGCGGACGCCCAGCGGCAAGCCCGACTACCGCTGGGCCAAGGACTACGCCGCATCGCACGCGCCCGATTACGAGGTCGTATCCCGGTGATCGGGATATGTGTCCGGAACCCTGTACGAATGCTATGAGAACCTGTTCTAATTCCATCATGGTGGAGGCCCATACCGTTCTCGGGGAAGACGTCCGCATGCCGGTGGAAATCCGCGCCGCGGACACCAGTTCAGCGCTGTTCCCGGTCGACGCCGCGGCGGCCCGCGTGCTGCTCGCGGCCACCGGGCTGGAGCCGGTCACCGTGCTCGGCCGGGCGCTGTGCAATCTCGCCTTCGTGCGCTACGTCGACGGCGATCTGGGCCCCTACCACGAATTCGCCTTCTCGCTCATGGCGCGCCAGCCCGGCCGCAAGGGCAGCACCGGCGCCTACATCCACTGGCTGCCGGTGAACCAGAGCTTCACCTGCGCGGCGGGACAGGAGATCTGGGGATTCCCCAAACTCATGGCCGATATCGACATCGCGCCGACCCGGCGCGGCCATCGCTGCGAGGTGGCGGTGGACGGGCGAAAGGTGTTGGCGCTCAACGTGTCCGACGGCATCCCCGCGCCCGGCGCGGCGGGTGGGGCCTCCATCGACGCCTACACCTACCGCGACGGCGTCCTGCGCCGCACCCCCTGGGCCATGCATCCGGGCGGGGTGCGCATGCGGCCCGGCGGTGTCCGCCTCGAACTCGGTGATCACCCCGTCGCCGACGAGCTGCGCTCGCTCGGCCTGCCCCGATCCGCCCTCTTCGCCAGCCGAATCGGCGCGCTGCGAATGACTTTCGCCGACGCCACCACGGTACTGCCCTCCCGGGAGAACTCATGACCAAGACAGCACTCGTCACCGGCGCGGCCAGCGGTATGGGCCGCATGGTCGCCCAGCGCCTGGCCGCCGCGGGTTACACCGTCGCCGCCCTGGACCTCAATGGGGAGGGGCTCGCCGAGACCGCGCGGCGCTCCCCGAACATGCACACCTACACCTGCGACGTCTCCGACACCGATCAGGTGTTCGCGGTGGTGGAGAAGGTGCGAGCCGAGCTCGGCACTCTCGACCACGTGGTGCACGCCGCGGGCATGTGCCACGTCCACGCATCCGCGCTCGACCACGACGTGGCGCAGATCCGGAAGATGATGGACGTCAACTACATCGGCACCGTGAACATGTGCCAGGCCATCATTCCGGCCATGAAGCAGGCACGCACCGGCACCATGGTGCTGTTCGCATCGGTGGCGGGCTGGCTGCCCTCACCCGGTATGGCCGGGTACTCGGCGTCGAAGTTCGCGGTCGTCGGATTCGTGGAGAGTCTGTCCTATGAACTGCGCGACAGCGGCGTGCGCCTGCTCGCGCTGTGCCCGCCCATGGTGGAAACGCCCTTCCTGGACAAGGTTCGGGAAGAGAACGCCTCCGTCCTCGGCGGCGCGGGCGGGATGAGCCCGGAAGGAGTGGTGGACGCGCTGGAGCAGGCGCTCGCCAAGCCCACCAATCCACTGTTCGTCTTCCCGGGCCAGGCCAAACCCACCTACTACGCCCGCCGCTTCATCCCCGGCACGCTGCGCAAACTGGTCGCCAGCAAGGTCAAGCCGGTCGACTGACTCTCACACCGCGACCTCGTCGGCGAGGAACCCGCCGGACTGGTGCTGCCACAGCTTGGCGTAGGCCCCGTCGGCCCGCAGCAGCTCGGCGTGCGTACCCTGCTCCACGACGCGGCCGCGATCCAGCACCACCAGCTGATCCATGCTGGCCACCGTGCTCAGCCGGTGCGCCACCACCAGGGCGGTGCGGCCCGCCATCAGCTCCCAGAGGGCCTGCTGCACCAGCAGTTCGCTCTCGGAGTCCAGGGCGCTGGTGGCCTCGTCGAGCAGCAGGATGGGCGCGTCGCGCAGGATGGCACGGGCCAGTGCGACCCGCTGCCGCTGACCGCCGGAGAGCTTCACGCCGCGCTCGCCGACCAGCGTGTTCATCCCGTCGGGCAGTGAATCCGCGAATTCGGTCACGTGGGCGGCCTTGGCCGCGCGCATGATCTCCTCATCGGTGGCCTCGGGCCGGGCGAAGCGGATGTTCTCCCGCAGCGTGCGGTGGAACATGGCCGGTTCCTGTGGCACATAGGCGATCAGGCCGCGCAGCTCGGCCTGAGTGATCGTGGAGATGTCCTGGCCGCCGATGCGGATCGCCCCGCCCTGAATATCGGTCATGCGCAGCAGCAGTTGGGTGATGGTGGTCTTGCCGCCGCCGGAACGGCCGACCAAACCCAGCCGGGTGCCCGCCGGCACCTCCAGTTCCAAACCCTGGAACAGCGGTCGCGCACCCGGGTAGGTGAAGTCGACCTTGTCGAAACGCACGCTGAAATCCTTGGGGCGCAAGGGTTGCGGATCGACCGGATCGAGCACCTCGGGTTCGCGCAGCAGCAGTTCGGTGAACTGCGCTGCCTCGGTGAGCGAACTCTCCAGCCGCCGGTAGATCTGGTTGAACTGGAACATGATTCCCGTGGCGTTCCAGAAGTACGTGAACGCCACCAGCACCACCTCGACCCCGGCCTTGCCGCCCACCAGCCGCAGCGCCACCAGCAGGCCGAGCACATTGGTGAGCACGAACATGGGCGCGACCACGGTGTCGATGCGCAGATTGGCGTAGTCCCAGGAGATCAGCGTCTTGCGCCGCTGCTCGGTGACCCGTCTGCGGTGCTCGGCGGCCTCCTGGGGTTCCGCGGCGAAGGCGCGCACGGTCTGCATATTCGACAGGCTGTCGGCCACATGCCCCGACACCCGGGCGATGGACTCCTCCCGGGCGTCCACCAGGCGCTGGCGGCGTTTCACCAGCGGCGTGATGATCAGTCCGGTCGTCACGATCAGGCCGATCAGCACGAAGACCAGACGCGGGTCGTAGCGCCACAGGATCACCGAGGCGAAGAGCAACGGCACCAGCGCGGCGAAGATCTCGAAGACCAGCGTGTCCACGAACTGCTCGAAGCGGGTCGCGAAACTCAGCGATCGCTTGGTCAGCGACCCGGCGAAATTGTCGTGGAAGAACGCGGCGTCCTGCGCCAGCAGCCGGTCCATGGCCTGGATGTAGAGACTCTCGATGCCGAGTGCGTCGGCGCGGTTCAGGCAGTGAATGCCGATGCGCCAGCACACCTCCGACGCCAGCAGCAGCCCCGCCACACCCAGCAGGTAGGGCGCGACCGTATCGAAACTCGCATCGCCGGTGGCGGCGATCCTGGCGATCAGCCAGGCCACCACCAGGGGTGCGATGTACAGCTGACAGATATTGCCCAGCGCGGGCGCGAACAGCGCGGGTAGGGCGAAGCGCGGCCGCCTCGCCAACTCCCGGAAGTAGTAGCGGAGAACCAGCCTGACAGCGGGTGCGCGGGTAGCCATCCGCCTCCTCTCGAATCGTGTTCGAGCACAAGCCCCGTCCTCCGAACAGCGCCGATCGGCGTCCCGGTGTGCCTGGTGGCCGGGACGCATGCGAGAAGGGGGAGCCTCCATGCTGCCCCGCCTGCCCCGGTTCGGCCACCGAATTTCCGAACCACGATCCGCCTGTGGCCCGCACGTCCGCGATCTCCGCTGGCGGCGCGCCCGGCCTCGTCACACACCGACGGCCCCCGCCCGGCAGGGCAGGGGCCGTTCCTCGGCTGGTTGTAACGCGCTGTTGTAACCCTCAGCGTCCTTGGAAGTTCGGCTTGCGTTTCTCGGCGAAGGCGCGCGGTCCCTCCTTGGCGTCCTCGCTGCGGAAGACCGGCAGCCCGACCTTGGCGTCGATCTGGAACGCCTCTTCCTCGTGCATACCCTCGGTATCGCGCATGACCTTCAGAATGGCCTGCACGGCCAGCGGTCCGTTGTTGTTGACGAGTTCGGCGATCTCCAGGGCCTTGTCCAGCGCGGTGCCGTCCGGCACCACATGGCCGATCAGGCCGAACTCCTTGGCCTCGGCCGCGGTGATGTGGCGACCGGTCAGCAGGATCTCGGCGGCCAGGGTGTAGGGGATCTGCCGGGGCAGTCGCACCGCCGACCCGCCCATCGGGAACAGGCTCCACTTCGCCTCGGACACACCGAATTTCGCGCTCGCACCGGCGATGCGGATATCGGTGCCCTGCAGGATCTCGGTGCCGCCCGCGATGGCGGGGCCCTCCACCGCGGCGATGAGCGGCTTGGACAGCCGGTAGCCCTTGAGCAGGCCGGGCATGCGGGTCGGATCGAAAGAGCTCCCGGCGGTCATATTGTCGCCCGGATTGGACCTGGCCATGTTCTTCAGGTCTGCGCCCGCGCAGAACGCTCCGCCCGCACCGGTCAGGATGCAGGACCGGATCTCCGGATCGCTGTCCACGCGCTGCCACGCCTCGGCCATGATGGACAGCATCTCGCCGGTCAGCGCGTTCTTGGACCGGGGTCGGTTCATGGTCACGATCAGCGTCGCACCCCGCTGCTCGACCAGGGCGTGCGGTTCCTCGGTGCCGTCGGTGTTGCTACCTGTTGCAGCGGATGCGGTGGTCATCGTTGGCCCTTCTTGTCCTTGCGTTACCGGAGATTCTGGGACGAAAGTACCCGGCGGCGTTGTACAGAACAATAACGTGTTCTAGTTTGGAACGTGGTGACCGCCGTCACGGGCGGGGCGAGCATTGGAGAGAGGTCCCCATGGACACAACGAGTACGCGCAGTGAGTCGCGGGCGAAGCTGCCGCCGCGGATCACGGAATCCTTGATCAACCGGCTCACCGCCATGGTGACCGCGGGTCAGGCGGGCGAACCCCGCGAACCGTACGAGATGATCGAGGTCTATACCGGCGATATCGTCGGCGAACTGCCGCAGTCCTCGCCCGAAGACGTCGAGAAGGCCGTCGCCACCGCCCGCGCGGCACAGCGCGAATGGGCCGACTGGCCGCTGGAGAAGCGGCTCGCGGTCTTCGAACGCGCCCACGAACTCATTCTCACCGAGATCGAGACCCTGGCGACGCTGATCCAGATCGGCTGCGGCAAGTCGCGGCGCATGGCCATCGAGGAAGTGTGCGACACCCCGATGGTCATCGCCCACTACCTCAAGACCGCGCGCAAGGTGCTGAAGTCGAAGCGGCGCACCGGGCCCATGCCGATCATCACCTCCTCCACCGAGGAACACCGGCCCAAGGGCGTGGTGGCGGTGATCGCGCCGTGGAACTTCCCGTTCGCCATCTCCATGTCGGACTCCACCCCGGCGCTCATCGCGGGCAACGGCGTGGTCATGAAGCCGGACAACAAGACCGCGCTGTGCACGCTGTACGGCATCGAACTGCTGCACAAGGCCGGTATGCCGCGCGGGCTGGTGCAGGTGGTGTGCGGCGGCGGCCCCGACGTCGGCCCCGCCCTCATCGACAATGTCGACTTCGTCATGTTCACCGGCTCCACCGCCACCGGGCGGGTCATCGGCGAGCAGGCCGGACGCAACCTCATCGGATGCAGCCTCGAACTCGGCGGCAAGAACCCGATGATCGTGCTCGACGACACCAACCTCGACGAGGCCATCCCCAGCGCCATCTTCGCCGTCTACGGCAACAGCGGGCAGGCGTGTATGCATATCGAGCGCATCTACGTGCACGAACGCATCCACGACGAATTCCTGCGCCGCTTCGTCGCCGCCGCGAAGGAACTGGGCGACAAGGCGGGCGCGACCTACGACTTCGGCCCCGAATTCGGCTCGCTGGTCTCGGTGGACCACATGAACCGGGTGGCGGCGCACGTCGACGAGGCCCGCGCCAAGGGCGCGACCGTACACACCGGCGGCAAGGCGCGCCCCGATATCGGGCCGGCCTTCTACGAGCCGACGGTGCTCACCGGCGTCACCCCGGAGATGGAGCACGCCACCAAGGAGACCTTCGGCCCCGTCGTCGCCATCTACAAGTTCGATGACGAGGCCGAGGCGATCCGCCTCGCCAATGCCACCACCTACGGACTCAATGCCAGCGTGTGGGGCGGCGACCTGGACCGCGCTCGCCGCGTGGCCGAGCGGCTGGAGGCGGGCAGCGTCAATATCAACGACGGTTTCGTGACCACCTATGCCGCCAAGGGCACGCCGTCGGGCGGGGTGAAGCAGTCCGGTGTGGGTACCCGGCACGGCGCCGCCGGGCTGCTCAAGTACACCGACACCATCAATATCGGCGTGCAGAAGAAGCAGATCCTCGCCGCGCGCTCGGGGATGCCCTACGAGAAGCAGCTCAAGAGCACGCTGGTCACCCTGCGGCTCATGAAGAAGCTGCGCATGGGCTGAGGTGCGCCCGCCCGCGCTAGCGCCAGCCGGTGATCTCCACACCCTTGGCGACATCGACGCGGAAGGAGAGGTTCACCGTCTCCGTCTCGCCGGGCGCGATCTCGAGCTTCCAGGTGATCTCGCCCAGGTCGGTGGTCTCCGCCGGCGTGGGGGAGGTGCGCACATCCTTGACGGTGATGGCCTCGTCGCGCGACACCGGCGACTGGTCCAGGACGGTGACGGCGATCGCGGCGGGCGTGTGATTGGCGATGGTGGTGCGGTATTCGGCCTCGCGGCGGCTGGTGCTCGACAAGGTGGCCTTGCTCGCGGTGCGGCGCACCAGTTTTCGCTCGATGCGAATGCGATCGTCCACGCCCAGCGCCAATTCCAGCTCCTCGCCGGGAGCCCAGGTGTCGATGCGCGTGCTGCCGACGAACTCGTCCCCACGGAAGATCGACGCCTTGCCCGCGCGCAGCGTGTGTTCGGAGTTGTTGGTCACCTCGGCGCGCAGGTATGCCTCCTCGGCCTGGACCGGGGCGGTGATGTAGCCGAGGTCCGCGGGAAACTCCAAGCGCGCCAGCGTGGCCCGGTGCCCACGAGCTCCGGTGGGGATGGCGGTGGGGCGCACGGTGCGATAGGTGCTCGCCGTCGCGCCCTGCTCCAGATCGGCGAACTCGTCGGCCATCGGTGCCATGGCCGCCATCTCGACCTCGTCGGCGGCACCGGCGAATGTCATGGCGGGGCCCGCCGCCCGAGCGCGCATCGCCATTCCGGGCGCGGGCGGCGCGCCCACCGGCAGCGGCCGGTTCCGGTCGAGGAACCACGGCCGCAGCTCCGGCACCGTCACGGTGACCGCCGGGCGCGCCGTGGACAGCGACAGCTCGCACTCCGGCCAGTTCTCGCCGGTGCGCTGGGTCACCAGGCCGTACCACATCACCTCGACGTCCCTGTCACCCACGCGAACGTCGTACGCCGGTTCCCAACTCGCGTTCTCGACCACGTAGGAAAGCTCCAACTCGGCCGCACCCGTGCCGGTCGCCTCCAGCTCGACCACGACTTCCATACTGTCCCTGCTGGATTGGCGACCCATCGACTGGATGCGGCGATCCAGGGCGTCGAGCTCCTCCTGGGCTTCGTCGCGCCGGACGGTGATCGCCCGCCGCGCCTTCAACGCCTGCGCCAGCTGCGCGTCCAACGCGCCGCCGACCGTCGCGATCCGGCCGGGCTCGGCCTTACCCTTCGCCAACGCCTGCGCGAAACTCTCGGCACTGCTGCGCGCCAGCTCGGTGAGCATCTCGACCTTCGTCGCCGCGGCCTGCTCCTCATCGGCGATGCCGTCGATCGTGGCCTGCAACGCCTTCCGCTGCGCGGTCAGCTCCCGTCGCTTGGCATCGGCCGGATCGGGGTGGTGCGCGGTCCGCGCATCCACCCCGACGATCCGGGCGGGCCCGGCCCCGGTGACCCGCACCGACTCCGCGTCCAGCGCCACCGGCAGCCCGGCGAATACGATGCGCGGCCCCTCGGCCACGTCGAACTCGGCCCGCCGGGTGACCCTGGCCTGCTGCGGATACACGGTGACGGCGACGATCGGCGCGGTAACGGTCGGCATGCCGCCGAGGCTAGTCCGCCGTCAGCGTGAATGCCGCCGTCCGCACCACATTCCCGTGCCGGAAGTCCAGGAACAACCGGTAGGTACCCCGTCCCGGCACCGCGGTGTGGAAGGCGACCTCCGGCCCCGCGGCCGTAACCCCGTCTCCCGGTTCACCATTCGGATGCACGTGCACATAGGCGAGATCACCCGCCCGCAGAATCACCAGGTGACCGTAGGCCGCCAGATACGGCTGGAGATCCGTCACCGGCACACCGTCCTTGCGCACGGTGAGCGTGAGCAGCCGCCCCGCACCCGCCTCCAGATCGCCGTCCAGGGCGACCTCGTACCCGTCGACGTCGGCGGTGCGCCCGGTAGTGGGCACCGGCCGCGGCCGGTAGTCGCCCGCGACGGCGAAGTCCGCCCCGAGCGTGATGGTCTTGCCCAGCGCCGTCGGCGCGATATCGGTGAACGCCCGATAGGCCCCGGCCTCCGGCAGCGTCAACCGCACCTCCCAGGTCCCGTCCTCGCCGCGCACCGGATGCACATGCCAGAACCCGTCCAACTCCCGCCGCACCACGATCAGATGCAACTCCCGATCATGAATCGGCGCGAACTCGGTCACCGCCTTCCCCTCCGGCCCCACGATCCGGAACCGAAAGTCGACTTCCCCTGCGCGAACGATGTTCTCGACCAGTTCGAGCGTGTACCCATCCTGAGTCACCTGCAACCCGCCCGGTGCGCCATGAGCGGCGTGATCAGCATGCCCGGCGTGATCGCCGTGCCCGGCGTGGTGCTGGTGTCCGGCATGGTGTCCCGTGCCGCCGTGAACCCCCTGGTCGGCGTGGGTGGTGTGCACCGCATGCCGCGAGTGTGTGGCGTGTCCCGCATGGGCGGTGTGCTGAGCGGTCATGGCTGGTACCTCCGAACAGTGCCTTCTTCGTTGTGATCAAAGTATACCCCCTAGGGGTATGTTGCAATGGGTCGATTCTGTGAGGTGAACCACGACCGAACCGCTTCCGTGTGTCTTCGCGTGTCGGCGGAACGTCCGACGTGCCGGCCGAGGTGCGCCGGAAACAGATGGTGTGCGTTTCGACCGTCGACGGTCCCGCCGAACAGCCGCTGACCATCGTCCGAGCCGCGCTCGACGTCGCCACCGAGGAAGGGACCCCGATTCTCACGGAGGTCTACGAGCGAGCGGGCAACTGGCGCGTCCGCGCGGTCGGACAGGGATATTCGACCGATCTGGCGGTGCTCGCGCGATCGTATGGAGTCGAAGTGAGCGACTAGGTCGGTGCCGGACCGTATCGAAAAAATTTTTCGCGGACAGCGATGAGTCTTCGGAGAGTGCTCCGTCCTATCTGTTGAACGCGCTACCAACCCGGCGCGACCGACCAGAAGGACCAGACATGACCACCGCCAACCCCTCCGCGAACTTCTCCGACGCCGCCTACCGTCCCGGCAAGATCCGCAACCGCGTCCTGTGGACCCTGCAGATCGTGCTCGGCCTGTTCTTCATCATCGCCTCCGGCGGACCGAAGCTCGTCATCCCGAACACCCTGATGGACAACGCCCCCGAGAACCTGACCATCCCCCTCGGCCTGCTCATCTTCATCGGAGTCGTCGAGGTCGCGGGCGGTATCGGCCTGATGGTTCCCCGCCTGAGTGCCCTGGCCGCCGCGGGCCTGTCCGTTCTCACCGTGCTCGCCGCCGGCACCCAGGCATTCATCGCCGACGCCCCCGAGATGTCGATCTTCCCCCTGGTCCTCGCCGCGATCTTCGCCTGGATCGCCTACGAGCGCCGCGCCACCATCACCGACCTGCGCAAGTCGCTCTCGCGATGACAAATCCATGAACACGACCGGCGATCGGTGGGTGACCACCGATCGCAGTCGCGTGTCCGGGGTCGATCGCCTGTCGGGTTGGCGGCAATCGACCCACATGGCCAGCTGGCGCCACGCCTATCCGAGCGGGGCGCCAGCTGGCCATCGTGTGTGCAGTGCGCGGCAACCGTAAATGAGTGCCCGGCAACACGTTGCGTCGGGGTTGCGGCCACCGGTGTATGCGGGAGGGGAACTCGGCGCCTTCAGGGCTGGTGGTGATGGTGTCGCCGGTGGGGGTGCGCAATTGGGTCCGCCGGTGGTGGGGTGTTGACCAGGGCACCGGCAGCCGCCCAATCTCGATCGGCGATGCCGCGCAACGGTCACCGATTCCACCGAGATGCTCGTATGGGGCTTGCGATGGATCAGGAACGGTCGGCCCGTGGATTTGCGGGCCGTTCGCGGCTCAGTCCGCCACCGGGGGAGCTGCTCTGTCCCAAGCCGTTTCGAACTCTTCTGCCGCGATCTGCGAGTCAACCAGATCCGGATCCCACAAGTCGATCGGCGGATTGAGAGGGAAGTCGTCGAGGCCGGTCCGAATCGCTTCACCGTTGTCGCGTATCTCGACCTGGCGGGTCCGATAGCCATGGGTGATCTCGGTCAGGTAATCGGCGGCGGGGACACCGTCCTCGCCCTCCCAACGCTGGCGCGTATACAGCACCTCGCGGTCGGCCAGCATCCCGAAACCCGCCCGATTCCGCTGGCTGAGCCGTTTGGCGCGAAGGCTGTTCAGCGCGGAATCGACAGGGCCATCAATATCGACCTCGTCCAGGCCCCACCCCTGGGCATCCGCCAACCGCTCCCCATCCGCGACGACCCGCGTCTCAGCGAAAGTCTCCGCGACCTCACGCGCTGAACGCGCGTGCACCCACCACCAAAGACCACCCATCCCGTAGTCATGACACACGAGGAAACGTTGCTTCGCTGCCTTGTCGGCATTCATGGTCACAAGCGTAAACAGCAAGCGCGTAGTCGACCTCGCGAGCGCCGGCCGGTTCGGCCAACGAATTATTCATCGAGGCAGTCGGTTTCGATCGCATCAAAGACTCGTGATCACTTACCGACGACGGAAGCCCCAAGCTCTAGCCATCGGCGAGCAGGTCGCCGGCCGGGTCGCGTTCTTTCTGTGAGTCGCCGACGTCAACGGGGCCTACCGGCGGATGGTCGAAGCCGGGGCGGAATCCGATCTCCCCCGGCCCGACGCTGGACCGACAGCAGGCCGACACCAGCGACAATCGCCTGGCTGCGCTGGCGAATCAGGCCGTCTCGAACGCCCGCGAGGGTCGCCGTGGTCCCTCCTTCGTGCTCGCTCGGTAGCGCTAGGATGCAGTGACAATCGGTCGGTCATATCCAGTACGACGACGCTGCGGAGTTACCCCCGGTGCGCCGCATCACACCGGACACCACGACCACCATTCGCGGACTCCTCGGTGACGGTGAGGGCCCGGCGACACAGCAGACCAGTAGCTGTCGCCTGTTCCGGAACACCTGGCCGCACCCTGACCATGAACAGCAAACAGCCCCTGACTATCGATAGTCAGGGGCTGTTTCTTGTGTCTCAACCACACAGTCGGGGTGACAGGATTTGAACCTGCCAACCTGACTGATCTTGCCAACGTCTTGATGTGCCGAAATCCGTTGCCTGCCAGGTAGAATCAATGCGAACCATCTGACCACGAGGGTCGCGAGTGGACAGATGTTGACCGTTGTCAGGCAGAGATTAGGCACGCAAATGGCACAGACGAAACGGGCGTTCGGCGCTCCCCGCAAGACATCCTCGGGCCGATGGCAGGCGCGCTACACGGGGCCGGACGGACAGCAGCACAAGGGGCCGCGCACCTGGGAATCGAAGGATGATTGCATCGGATGGCTATCCGAGGAACGGAAGCTGATCGAGCTGGACGCGTGGACGCCCCCGGCAGAGCGGCAGCGTGCTGAGGAGGCGGCGAGGGCCGCGCAGGTGCTCACGGTGCGCCGCTACTGCAATACGTGGCATGAGGAGTCGGAGGGTCGCCTCAAGCCGCGTACGTACAAGCTGTATCGGGGCTACCTGGACAACGTGATTCTGCCCGAGTTAGGGGATGTGCCGCTGGACGAGTTGACCTTGCCTCGGGTGCGGGCGTGGTTCACCAGGCTCGGTCGGTTCCCGACGCGCAATGCCAACGCGTACTCACTGCTGCGGACGATCATGAGGCAAGCGGTGGAGGATGAGCTGATTCCGGCGAATCCGTGCCGTATCAAAGGGGCTGGGTCAAAGAAGCGCACGGTTGAGCCGATTGCTCTGTCGGCAACCGAGATTCGCCAGCTTGCCGATCAGATGCCGGAACGGTGGCGAGCACTGGTGCTGGTCGCTGGTTTCAGCGGGTTGCGGTGGGGTGAGGTGAGCGCGTTGCGGCGTGGTGATTTCAAGCTCACCGGAACGGATTGCGAGGTTACGGTGACGCGCGCGGCGGTGCGGATCAAGAAGGATGTGATCGTGGGTAGTCCGAAGACCAAGGCGGCCCTGCGTACGGTGTCGCTGCCTGCGCCGCTTCGGAAAGTGTTGGCGGCCCATCTTGTCGCGTATGCCGCCAGTGGCCGTGACGGCCTGGTGTTCCCGTCCGATCGCGGCGAAGTGCTGCACGCGAACACGATTCGCAAACGGCTGAAGAAGGCCGCCGAGAAGATCGGGTGCCCGACGTTGCGGTTCCATGACCTACGGCATTCGGCGGCAACGCTATTCGCACAGCAGGGCGCAACGTTGTCCGATCATATGGCGTTCATGGGGCATGCCAGCGTCGCGATGAGTCAGCGGTACGTACAGTCCAATGCCGCGCGCAACCGAGAACTGGCGCAAGGCATGTGGGCCGCCTAGCAACTCGGCAACGCTCCGCATGCGAGCCTTCAGTACGCATAACGGGGCGTACTCCTACCCGATCATGCCAATTTGCGCGAATTGTGATGAGTGTCATACGTGCCATAGGTCCGGGGTTGCCGCAAGTGGCCTGGTAGGATATTGAGGCAGAGCGCAATTCGGCGTTCTATTCAGTCAAAGGCATGCTCCGCGCGTGCGAGATTCTCAGGCTCACACCTATGCGCGCCCTTTTGACCCTCTCCACCAACAAGGACAACTGAATATGGCAACCATGACATACACCCACCCTCGTTATGTGTCACTCGACCAGGCGGCAGAGGCATGGGGTGTTTCCGTGCGCACCATTCGCCGCCGCATTGCGGATGGAACCATTACCGGCTACCGGGTTCCACATACGCGGGCCATCCGCGTGGACATGAACGAACTCGATTCGATCATGAAGCCCATGCGCTGAACTTCTTTCGATCGCTAGATTCCGTTGAGATCAAGAAAGTGACGCCGTGAAGCACGGATTCATAAGGCTGCCCTACGTGGTGCAGGATGCTGCGCACTACGAGAAGAGGATAATCTCAGGCACAGCAGTGCTGGTATATGCGGCACTTCTACGACATGCAGATTGGGAGTCATGGGAGGCATGGCCGTCGCGCCGCACCCTCGCCAATGAGGTCGGCGTGAAGCAGGCGAAATCGATCGACTCATATATTCAGGAGTTGGTCAACGCTGGTTTCCTCGAGAAGATTCCGCAATTCGAAAGTGGCAACGGTACGTGGTCCACGGCACGCGACGACACTCACGTCGAACAGTGCAGCAACCGTTACCGGCTATTGGCAAACCTGGACCTGAGCGCGAACAGTCCGTCACGGAAGCGGGGCGAGGGTAGCCCCGCCAAGAGGATGGGGGCAGTCTCGCGGAAGGAACGGGGGGTAGTCCAGCAGAAAGGACAAGGGGTAGTCCTCCAAGGGGGACACAAACAAGAATCATTCAAACAATATCCATCTCAACGAGATTCGCGGAACGAGACGCGCGCGACTGCTCGTCCCTCCAGCGCGCGCCCGACACTCACGCCCTCGCCTTCGGAACCTCAGCCCTGGCACCCAGACGAGTACGAGGGGCAAGGAATGAGATCTATTCCCGGAACGTGGGAATCGGACATACCGCACGGTTCACTGGGACCGTTCCCACACTCTTCTCACGTCCCCGAACGCACGCGCGAGACGAACGATTGGTCGGAACCTCCGTTCTGACTCGGAAACACCACGAAAGGAATGGGAAATGAAACCGGTTACCTCACTTCCCTCACGCATCCCGAATGACCGGCGTGGCTGGCTCACGTTCACCACTGAACTCCCCCCGCTGCTGCAAAACTCCGAGGACGCCACACAGGCAGCCGATTTCGATGCCTGCCCACGCGACCGCATCCGACCCGCGACCGATACCGAGAAACAGCTGTTACGGGCACTGGGACTCGCACTGCCCGAAGACCAGCCCGCAGCGACCGACGCTGACCGACTGCACACGAAAGTGGAATGGCTGGCACCGACATTGCGACGGCGCACCTGGCCAGCACTGTCCGATCAAACCCCCGACGCGTAAAACCGATCCCCACACCGAGGACCAAGAAATGAATAGTAAAACCACAACGGTGAGCACCGCAACCGATTGCGACACCCTGAACGCCGCCGTGAGCCACGAAACCGCTACCACTGACCATCCAGTCGCCCCGGACACTCCCGAGGGCACTGCCGAGAACGTGGGCGAGAATCCCAAGGGCGAGAATCCCAATGCCGAAGCGGCGAAGTGGCGACGCAAGCTGCGCAACGCTGAAACCGCACTCGCCACCGCGCACGAACGCATCGCCCGCTACCAGCGCGCCGCGATCGAACAGGCCGCGTCCACCACGTTGTCGGTACCGAGTGACCTGTTCGATGTCGGAGGAGTCGAGCTAACCGACCTGCTGGACGACAACGGCGACCCTGACCCCGACAAGGTTCGCGCTGCCGTCCGAGAACTGGTGGCCCTCCGTCCACGACTGAGCAAATACGCTGCCGGACAGACTCACCCCAACTGGGGCCAAGGCCAAACCGGTGGAACACGCGGAACCGGCAAAGGGCACTGGGGCACGCTGCTGAAAGGCTGACCGACGCAATTCATCTAGCCAGTGCCATATCCGGTATCAGATAATTGAAAAGGGATCGCGGGCAACGGTGTTGCTCGCGATTTCCACCGTCGGCTTTGCAGGCCACGTCCGAAAGCTCCGAGAGCACGGGCGAACACATTCGTTCGTTTCGAATTCTCGGAGCTTTCCATGCCTTTTACCACCGTTTCCGGCGCTGCCATCCTCAATCCCGCACAGATCGAAGCCAGCCTGGTCAAACCGCTGGAATCCCTCGCGGCAATCGCCCTGTGCTCCACCATCGTCCGCACGCCGGGCGCATCCGCCCTGCGTATCCCGGTCACCGCCGCCACCCCTACCGCCTCGTTCGTCGCCGAGGGCGCGGAAATCCCCGTTACGGACGCAGACCTCGACGAATTGATACTCACCCCCCAGAAGCTCGCCGGGCTGTCCGTCATCACCTCCGAACTCGCGCAGTCCTCCACCCCGCAGGCCGCCGATATCGTCGGTGGCGGGCTGGCCAAGGACATCGCGAAGAAGCTGGACATGGGAGCGTTCGGGAGCCTGCCCGCTCCCGCCCCGGCAGGGCTCGCCGCCCTATCCGGGGTCCAAGCCGTGACCGCTCACGTGTCCGGTGGCAAACTGACCGATTTCGATTGGGCCGCCGAAGCCGAGAGCCTGTCCGTGCTCGCAGGCGGTGACATCACACACTGGGTCGCCGCCCCCGATGCCGCATTGCTGGTCGCCACGACGCCACTGGGAGGCGTAGGCGGGCTCATGCCCGCGTTGCAACCGGACCCAACCCTGCCCACCCGCCGCCAGGTCCTCGGGCGACCCCTGATCGTGTCCCCTGCCGTCGCGCCGCGAACCATCTGGGGAATCGACAACACCCGCAGCTTCCTAGCCATCGCCGAAGAGGTCACCTTGGAAACCGACCGCAGCGTGTACTTCACCTCCGACCGCATCGCGATCCGCGCCAAACTCCGCGTCTCCTACGGCTGGCCCGAACCCGCCACCGTCGTAAAGATCACCATCCCGGAGTAGCCGAATGAACCACACCCCCACTCACGCACACGGCTCGTCGGTGCTGTGTCGCGTCCGAGGTCCACACCTCGTGTTCGACCCCACCACGGGTACGCACGTCGGCGCTGACGGACTCGTACGCGTCCGCCACGACACCGCAGCGAAATGGGCACAACGAGGCTGGGCAGACATCATCCCTGAACAGACCCAGCACGAAATTGGCGCGCGCGCCAAAACCACTGCGGCCCAACGGAACGACGCCGCCACAGCAAGGAAACGTGCTACCGCACAACCGCGAGCCGCTACGCACTGATCACGTGCCTACCAGCACCCGAGGGGACGTAGCCCAACCAGGCACAAACCGGAACCCGGGCCGCCCCACCCCTCCCACCCGGTCTTATATCGCACCGGGTCGCTCTGTGGTTCGCGGCCCGTACGGTATCCACGGGTGTTTTTTCGGGACAGGCGATGCCACGCGTTGCCCCGGCGTCCTGGAGACTATCGAGCGTCGGGGCGCGGGTCCCGCATCGACGCCGGCCGTTCGGCGGGGAAGAACGCGCCCGGCACCGTCGCGGGAATCTTCCGGCGCTGCTTCCGAACGGCGGTGTCGAGCCGGTCGAAGCGCTGAAGAAGCGCGATGCCCTCCAAAACGGTCTGACGATGCGACTCCATCGCGTCGTCGAAGGACACGGCAGGATCTTCGTCCCTGAAGATCCTCGCAATGGCATGCATCGCATCGTTGCGGGCTACCGACCATGTCTTGATCTCGGCGACCACCTCACGGAAGGCGGGATCGAACTCCACCCCCGGATCATTCTTGTGGCCAACCAATTTGCGACACAACGTGCCGACCGCGGAAACCGAGATCGAGTCCGCACCCACCAGATGAGCGAGGCGACTCGCGAGCCTGTCCCCGATCAGGGAGTCGAGAATCGCAATCGCCTCGAGGTGGTACCCCTGGCTCAGGCAGCGCTCGACCCTGTCGAACGCGTCGGCATAGCGACGCCAGCGCTTGTTGCCGAGCCCGTTCCCACGCGACTTCTCGCGCATGAGATCAACCATCGTTCCCCCTCCGTGCAGCATGTGTGGCGGCGGTCAGCCTATCGTGAGATGCCCTCGCGCACCGGGGATCTCAGGCCCCGTGCCGAGAGGGGTTCTGTGTCGAGCGACCCCGGCTCGCTCTGTCAAGGCTGCGCACGGACGTTCCCGAACAACCGTCCTCAGAGAGCTACGCAGACCGGACTTCAAGTGCCCTGCGAATCAACGCCCGTGCTGCCTCTCCTTTGACGGCCTGTTCCACCAAGGACAAGAAGGTCCTTTCGTATTCAGCAAGCTCGCGGGGTTGGGTGATGACGAGTTCAGCCGTCACGGTTTCGACCTGTACCCGATGTCGGTCGAACATCAGAAAATTATTGGTCGGGCATCGAAACCTGGAAGTGCGCGGGATGATCCCCAAAGACAAGCGTGACGAACGGGTGTCATCTGACAAGCTCGAAAGTTGCGAAACCATGATTTCATCATCACCAACTGTCGTGTAAAGCGCTTGCTCAGCCAGAAGAAAATGGAAGCGTCGCCGCCCATTCCGTCGAAGAATGTTCTGCCGCTCCATGCGAACCTCCACGGCCGCTTTCACATTGTCAGGACCACCGGAAAAGTTGATGCATGTCTTCAAGACTTCCGTCGCATATTCCCGAGTCTGAAGCAATCCTGGTATCAGGTCGGGATCGTAACCTCGGACAAGTCTGGCACGTTCTTCGATTTGCGCCGTCTTCTTTTGAATGCCGTGCGACTGAATCCGCTTCCACTCCAGATACGCGGATTCTATATTTCGGACGGAAGCAATCAAATCAGGAAGTTGCAGCGTGGAGTCAGTCAGTACACACCACGTCTGTACGTCTTGCTCGGAAGGGATCTGCTTTCCGTGCTCGTAACGGGATACCTTCGAGTTGTCCCACCCAGCAAGACGGGCCAGTTCGAGGCCCGTCAGACCAGCTTCCCTTCTGAGTTCGCGAAGACGCGCCCCCAATGTGTCGCGTGCTTGCTGGATTCCACTCACAGCGCAGGGTGGTATTCCGCGTGCGGTATGGCGAGAGGCCAGGCAGCGTCGCGGACGGCCAAGCAATACCGAAGTATGGCAGGATCGGTCGTGAGTGCCAGACCGCCCAGGTTGCCATCCGTCTTGAACGCCGTAAAGGCTACAGCTTCGTCATCCAATGTCCACCAATCGTCCGCTGTCAATGCATTTGGGTCTATTACGTGCCGGGGAAGCCAGCGAACATCTTCCCCGGATTCTACGTTTATTCGTGTAGTGGCGTACAAGAACCGTGCGTAATCAGTAAGCGGCTCACTAACCACTCGTAACCGTTGGATGCGCCGACCTGTGTCGGTGATATCTCTAATCAGGAACTCCCACGAAGACCACGATTCATCGAAGTTGCCGGTACGGATGAACTCAGCCAGATCTTCTTCCTCATCTGCTACGGAGTACTCATCCTGGGTTTCGAGATGGAAAGCCCCTCGCTTGCAGCTCTTGAGCCTCTCCCTGAATTCGTGGGCGTTAAGGAGTATCATCGTCCGGTCGAATCTCCCTTGCTTTCGGTACTTCTATGCTCTGCTCATACTCAAGAATTTTCATCTGCGACAGTTCGGCCGGATCGGTGATCGGCTCACCTTCAAGGTAGAACGTCCCGTGTCCGCTGTCTTCGAGTCTCGCGCCGAGGCAACTGCCTGGCTCAAGGTAGCCCAGAAGCTTGTGCGGGATCTCGACGCGCCTTATGTCGTCCTCCAAGAGCTTCCAGCCGATCATGACGTAACTGTCGTCCGTCGCGAACAGAGCCGGGGAGCCGTCGCGACGGGTGTCCGTGCCAAGGTGGCGAAGGTGCCTCATGATGGTGGTCCTTTGCGTGGAACCGGATTTATCCGACACCTGAGGGTGCGCCGTTATTCCTGATCAGGTCAATAGCCTGACTCAAAGTGCTGCAAACATCTACAAACCTGTAGACCAGGGTGCGCAAGCTTCCATAGCGTCTGATCAGGCGTTCGGGGCCGGTGCAGTCGTCTCGGTCCCGAGCTGCCTTGCCAGTGTGGGCCGTCTGCCGGGGAGAGATCGTGAAGCGCCAACTACCGCAACGGAAGCCAGGAACGTACCGCTTCACCGCGTGGACGGTTCCTATGCCGTCCGTCGAGCTGATGGCACGGTTCGCCGATGCCAGAGACCGCTGGGCGGCTGAGGATCCCGAGATCAGCCGATCGCGGACAAGGGGCTGAGATGGCTTATCAGCGAAGGGTCTACGAGTTCCCCGGCGGCTTCCTGGAAACCAACACCTATGGAGACGAAGACGACTCGGGCGTCTACTTGGAGTTCTTCCGGTCGGATGAAGACCGCCAGGACGACGAACGACCGGAGGCGGGACATGCGGTATAGGGCGACGGTATTGGGCTATCTCCGAACCGATGTGTCCGGCATGGCGTTGCTGTGGGACCAGAGCCAGCTTCGCAAGCGCGCCGAACAGCTGGGCCTGGACTTTGCTGACATGGTCGTTTATGACCCTCGATTCGGTCGGCCACCGCTGGCCCGGCTGAAAGCGCAAGCCACCCGGTTGCGTGCTGAGGCCATCATCGTGCCCAGCGCTGAACACTTCGCGGGCGGACAGATTCCGGTCGATCTGATTCGCCGGGTGGACATCATCACCGTGACACCGCAGGAGACCTACGCACGGCGCGTCGTGCCGCCGCTGCCGGACCTCCCACCTACCAGCGCGGACGAAGTATAACCACCAGAACCACTCCGATGCTCGGGAACCTGGGAGGGAGGTAACCGCATGTTCGGACCTTGATCAGCGGAGACGCTGACCTTCTGCACTTCATTCAGCTGTTGGCACACAATGGCTATGGAGACCCCCGGCAATCGCAACCGCGCCGGGGGTCTGCTCAGACCACGAGAACCGTGTCCGGTCGGATCGAGGCTGCGTTCTGCCCTGGCAACGGCTTTGCGGAATGGCGTCGGCGCGCCGGGGGCGACCACGGCAACCGTGGAGTGTTCAGTTCATAGAATCCCTTCGTGACGGATCCCACACAGATCACCGACGACCAGATCGCAGCAAAATGGCGCGAAATCGGGCCGCTAATCGAGCGTGTGATGCAACGACTGGACACGAAGAACGAGTTTCCAGTCGAAGCGGGTTCTTCACTCGCGGGGGACGATAGTGCCAGCCAGCCATATCAGGTGTCACATGCTGTTCGCTGCTGCATCCATGCCGGAGTGGATCACCTGCATGCGCTGAAGCGTCAAGTTGTTGACGCAGGTGTAGTGCATACGATGGCACCGTTCAGCCTCGCGCGTGGAGCCCTAGAGAACCTTTCAATCGCCTACTGGATCTTGCACCCCAAGGAGCGGGACGAGCGGATCACGCGTGCGCTCCGATGGCATGCGCAGAACGTGAAAGATAACGAACGCGCGAACGGTCCACAGGGCCGGGGCCTTCCGAACTGCGAGGCTGAGCCCTACCTGCTCAAGATCGAGGCAGTCGGTCGAAAGCGGCCTGGTGTACCGGTAGCGGCCATCCCCAAGCAGCCGGGCATGGCGGCGGTAAAGGCCATCCGTGATGGCCACACGAGCTCCGAAGCCGTGAAGTACTCCCAAGACAATGCTGTAACCGCTGGATCAGTCTTGTGGGCCTGGCAACTCTGCTCGGGCTTCGCCCACGGCCGCCAATGGGCCATCCTCGGTGTCTCAGACCGCGAAACGCACCCAACCTCGGATCCGGATGTGATGCACCTCCGGTTAAGTGCGAATCTCGGAGCTGTCCAGTTGGTGGCGCTTGAAGCGCTTCACCTTCTGACCGATGTCCTGCGCACGTACGACCAGCGCGCAGGCTCGCATCTGGAGCAGATTGTCAAATGAGTGGCTCTCAATGCTCGTGAGCATTGCACGAGGACCGGACTCCGCCCTCTGCGGTATGAGATCGGCCGACCGTTGGCGGCGGGAACGAGAGGCGAGGGATGGGATACGCGTCGATCGAACCTGGTGTGATGCCCAGCAATCAGGCACGAATCTGGCACGGGTCTTTCACAGGTCTGGTGGATAGGAGTCGGCCCCTGAGCATACGCAATGCTCAGGGGCCATTTCGTGTCTCAACCACACGAGTCGGGGTGACAGGATTTGAACCTGCGACCTCTTCGTCCCGAACGAAGCGCGCTACCAAGCTGCGCCACACCCCGTGAAGCGAACGGGGAGTAGCTTAGCGCACGGTGGGGGTGGACGTTAAATCGGCTGGTCAGGGGATCAAATGAGGCGGAGGGTGGTGAGGAGGCGGCGGGCGAAGGCGGGGTCTATGGAGCGGTCTACGCCGGTGTCGGCGGCGATGGTGAGGACTATGGAGTTGGTGGTGCCGCCGGAGACGGCGAAGGTGTAGACGGAGAAGGTGTCGGCGCAGCGGGGGTCGGGGGCGGTGAAGGTACCGGTGGTTTCCATGAAGACGCCCTGGAGGGAACCGTCGGTGTTGGTGAGGGGTTCACCGGGGGTGGAGGTGACGGCGGAGCCGGTGGTCCAGCCGATGCGGGCGATCTTCTCGCCGATCTCGCGGGCCGAGGCGGTGGCGTCGGGGTTGGTGGTGGCGCTCAGGAACATGTTGGTGCGCACGAAATCGGTGCAGTAGTTGACGCCCTCGGTGGTGAGGCCGGAGACGGGGACGGTCTCGTCGGTGCTGGCGAACTCCTTGATCGACTCGTCGAGCACCCAGTCCTGCGGGACATCCCAGGCCGCGCCGATATCGGTGGGGGAGATCACCTGATAGCCGGGGATGACGGGCGACGGAGTGGTCGGTCCCGTCGTCGGCTGGGTGGTTCTGGTCGTGGTGGTCGGCTTGGCCGCGGAGGTGGTGGTCGGACCCGCGACCGGTTCCTCGGAGTCGCGGTTCACCAGGATGACGGCCACCGTGGCGACCAGCGCCAGCACCACGATGCCGATACCCGCGAACAGCAAGCCCTTTCGGCCGCCGCCGGATGGTGGACCGTACTGGTTCGGAGGGAATGGCGCGGGGCCGGACCGGTACGGGTTCGGCGCCGACGGATTCGCCATCGTTCCGAACGGATTCGGAACAGTTCCGGACGGGTTCGAAAAAGGTCCGGAGAGATGCGGAACAGGTCCGGGTGGAGGCGAAGCAGGTCCGGAAGGATGTGATTGTGGCGCAGTGGGATTCGGCACCGGCCCGGATTGCCGCGGTGCGGGTCCGGGCGCGTACGGCGGATAGCCCCCGTACCCGCCCGGTGCCCCGTACCCAGCCTGCGTCGTCGGGTCGCCGGGCTGCTCCGGGTGGCGCGGCTGCGACTGCCACCGCGAACCGGGTTCGGGAGCGCCCTCCCACCATTCCGGATTCCGCTGTGTCCCATCGTCATCGCGGTCGTTGGAGCCACTGGTCATGGTCGACCCCCTGTTTCTTGCGGCCGTCGATCCGCCTAGATGGGGCGGAGAGTGGCCAGGAGTTGCTTGGCGAAATCTGTGGTCACGGCCTTGTCCACACCCGTGTCCGCGATGATGGTCAGCACGAAAGCGCCACTGTCGCCGGGGAATCCGAAGGTGTAGATGGCGTAGGTGGACGCGCAGCCCGGGCTCGGCGCGGGAGCGTTGCCGGTGGTTTCCACGAAGACACCCTCCAGCTTGCCGTCGGAGGTCCGGAACGATTCGGCGGGGCCCGGCGTGGAGTCCGTGGAGGTGGTGTACGCGAATCCGATCACGCGGGCGGTGACGTCGGAGATCGCCCGCACCGGATCCGATTCGTCGGATTGGGTCAGGAACATATTGGTGCGCACGTAGTCGGGGCAGTAGCCCGCGCCCTCCTGCGCCACCCCCGCCACCGGCAAAGCGTCAGCGCCGTAGCCGATTTCGACGGTGCTCCGGTCGATCTCCCAATCGGCGGGCACATCGTAGGCCGCGCCGTTCTCCGGAAGCACGACCACCTGGTACCCGGGGATCACCGCGGCGGGCGCGGTGGGGCGGGCCGCCGTGGTCCGGGGAGCGGTGCTCGTGGACGGAGCGGAGTTCTCCGTGGTCAGCGCGCTCACCATGGACGGTGTGCTGCCCGGCGAGGCGGAATCGGCCGAATCCCGGTTCACCAGCGCGACCGCCGTGACCGCGCCGACGACCACCAACGCCAGCACCCCGATGCCCGCGAAGAGCAAACCCTTGCCGCGCTTGCCGTTCGGCGGCTGGCCACCGCCCGGGGGCCTGTACCCGGGTGCGCCACCGTACGGTGGCTGCCCGCCGTATCCGGCCCCGCCGTATCCGGCGTGCACGGTCTGATCCATTGGACTCGCCTGGTACGCGGCGGTCGGCGGCCCGGCCGGAGCAGAGCCGGGCCAGGACTGAGCAGAACCGGGCCAGGGCTGCTCACTCGGCCGGTGCGGGGCGACCCCCGGCGGTCCGGTCGGGCGAGGACCGGGATGGCCCTGCGGTCCGGTCGGATATGGGCCGAGGCCAGCCTGCGGTCCGGTCGGGTACGGACCACGACTTCCCTGCGGCGGATCCTGCGCGCCCTGCCACCACTGCGGCTCCGGCTGATTGCGGTCGTCGCCACTCATGGTCGTCCCCTGCCTGTCGTATCACCGCGTTGTATATCGCGGCCGACGCCTATCGCGCAGCAGTGGCCGAAGACGCGGTGATCCCGCGCCCGCTATCGGCGGCCTGCTTCTTCGGCGGAGCGCCCACCAGCGTGAGGAGGGTGGCCTCGGGGCGGCAGCAGAACCGGTACGGGGCCCACGGCGAGGTGCCCAGGCCCGCCGACACGTGCAGGCGGGTGTGCTCGCCCCAGCGCGACGCGCCCTTGACCCGGGAGCGGTCGATGCCGCAGTTGGTGACCAGTGCGCCGTAGAACGGCAGGCACAGCTGGCCGCCGTGCGTATGCCCGGCCATGACCAGGTCGTAGCCGTCGTCGGCGAACCGGTCCAGCACCCGCGGCTCGGGGGAGTGGGTGAGGCCGATGCTCAAGTCCGCCAGGGGGTTCGGTGCGCCCGCCACGGTGTCGTAGCGATCCCGCTTCAGGTGCGGGTCGTCGACGCCCGCGGTCGAGATCTTCACCCCGGCGACCTCGATATCGCGGCGCACGTGCGTCAGGTCCAGCCAGCCCCGCTCACTGAAGGCGGCGCGCAGATCCTGCCATGGCAGCGGGTCGCCGAAGACCCGCTTGTGGTCCTTCTCGAAGTACTTCAGCGGATTCTTCGGCACCGGCGCGAAGTAGTCGTTGCTGCCGAAGATGAAGATGCCGGGACGCGCCAGCAGTCCGCCCAACGACTGCACGACGGACGGCACCGCCTTCGGATGCGCCAGATTGTCGCCGGTGTTCACCACCAGATCCGGTTCCAGCCGATCCAGCTCCCGCACCCACGCCTGCTTCAACTGCTGGCCGGGCGTCATGTGCAGATCGCTGATGTGTAGCACGCGTAGCGAGGGCTTACCCGGTTCGAGCACCGGTAGCGTCGCCTCCCGCAGCACGAATGCGTTCCGTTCGATGAGCGAGGCGTAACCGATTCCGGCGACCGCGGCCCCGGCGGCTCCCAGAGCGGCGTTTCGCAGGGCGGAGGTCGAGATAACGGGCATTCGCCCAGAATAGGCGACCTGCGGGGGAAACATCGACTTGTATGAGGCGTGGACCACTCCGGGGCGTCGACACCGGGAAAAAGAGTGGCGGGTGCGGGGGCCGCGAGCGGTAGCGTGGGCGCATGTCGGAACTCAAGGCGAAGCTGCGTACGGACCTCACGGCCGCGATGAAGGCCAAGGACGCGCTGCGGCTCAACACGCTGCGCATGCTGCTGTCGGCCGTGCAGAACGCGGAGGTCGCGGGTACCGAGGCTCGGGAGCTCTCCGATGCCGAGGTGATCACGGTGCTGTCCAAGGAAGCCAAGAAGCGCAACGAGGCCGCCGTCGTCTACGAGCAGAACGGTCGCGGGGAGCTCGCCGCCAACGAGCGCGCGGAGGAGTCGATCATCGAGGAGTACCTCCCCACGCCGCTCACCGACGCGGAGGTCGCGAATATCGCCGACACCGCCATCGCCCAGGTGGCCGAGCAGAACGGGGAGCGCCCCGGCATGAAGCAGATGGGCCAGGTCATGAAGATCGCGACCGCCCTCGCCGCGGGCCGCGCCGACGGCTCGCGCATCTCGGCGGCGGTCAAGGCTCGGCTCTAGCCGAGGGCGTCACTTCCCGCCGGGAACAGCGAAATCGCCCGGGTGCACTGTGCACCCGGGCGATTCTCGTCGGTGTCCCGCTAGCGCGGGATGGGTATCGGTAATGGGATCGGTGGCAACTGCGGGAGACCGGGCAGGCTCGGCACGCCCGGTGGTGGTACCGGCGTCTGCACCGGGGCCGGGCGCTCACTGCCGTCGCTCACGTAGATGGTGACCACCGAGCCCGGAATCGCCGATCCGTCCGGCGAGATGCTGAGCACGGTGCCCTTGGTCGGCCCGGGGGCGGAGGCGACCGACACCTGGAAGCCCGCGCCGATCAGGGTCGAGGTGGCCTCGCCCTGGCTCATGCCGACGACATCGGGGATCTGGGCATTGTTGGAACCGCGCACGTACTTGTCGTCCAGTGGCGGGAACGCCAGCGGCGGGAAGCGGTCGAGCACGTTCTTCATCGCGCCCATCCAGGTGCGGGCCGGTTCGTTACCGCCGAACAGGTCGCCGCTGTAGCAGTTGCGCAGCGGGAACGAGCAGATCTCGCCGGGCGTCGGGGTGTCGCCGTAGATGTAGGCCGCACCCGCGAACGAGTTGGTGAACGCCAGGAACGCCGAGGAGCGGTGCGATTCGGTGGTACCGGTCTTCGCCGACAGCGGCCCGTTCCAGCCCACCGAGCGGGCCGCGCCCGCCGCCGTACCGCTGATGTCGTCCTTGCCCATGGCATTGGCGAGGGTGTGCGCCAGACCCGGCTCCACCACCTGCTCACACGCCTGCTGCGTCAGCGGCACCGGTTTGCCGTTGCGGTCGAGCACCTCGCGGATCGGGGTGGGCGGGCACCATTTGCCGCCGGAGGCCAGCGTCGCCGCCACATTCGACAGCTCGAGCGGATTGATGGCGACCGGCCCCAGCGTGAACGAGCCCAGGTTCTGGTTCTTCACCATGTCGGCCAGGCTCTGGTTGCCGAAGCCGGAGGTGCCGGGCTGGGTGTAGGAGCGCATGCCCAGCCGCACCGCCATATCCACCGTCGGCTCGACGCCCACGTCCCGGATCAGCTTGACGAAGGTGGTGTTGGGCGAGGTCGCCAGCGCCTCGGTCACCGACATGGGCGACTTGTAGGAACCGGCGTTCTTCACGCAGTAGGTCTCGGCCGGGCAGCCGGGGGTGTTGGAGTTACCCATGCCCCGGGCCTGGAAGGTGGACGGCACATCCAGCTGGGCGCTGATGCCGAGGCCCTTCTCCATGGCGGCGGCGGTGGTGAACAGCTTGAACACCGAGCCCGCGCCGTCACCGACCATCGAGTACGGCTGCGGCTGCACCGTCTGATTCGCCGCCGCGTCGAGTCCGTAGGTGCGGCTCGACGCCATGGCCAGCACCGGATGCGAATCCTGGCCGGGCGCGACGATATTCATGACCTGGGCGATATCGTCCAGGTTCGGGTCGGCGTTCTGCGTCACCGACGCCTTCACCGCGTCCTGGACGACCGGGTCGAGGGTGGTGCGGATCAGGTAGCCGCCCTTGTCGATCTGGTCGCGGCTGATGCCCGCGTTGGCCAGGTACTGGAGGGCGTAGTCGCAGAAGAAGCCGCGGTCGTAGGCCGCGATGCAGCCGCGCGGCAGCCCCTTGGGCTCCGGCAGCACGCCCAGCGGTTCGGCCTTGGCCTTGCGGAATTCGTCGGCGCGGCTGGGGATGTTCTGGATCATGGTGTCCAGCACGGTGTTGCGCCGCTCCAGCACGCCCTGCGGATTGGTGTAGGGGTTGAGCTTGGAGCTGGACTGCACCATGCCCGCGAGCATGGCCGACTGCACCACGTTCAGATCCTTGGCGTCGATGCCGAAGTAGGTCTGCGCGGCGTCCTGGATGCCGTAGGAGGAATTGCCGAAGGGCACCAGGTTCAGATACCGGGTGAGGATCTCGTCCTTGGTGAGCTGCTTGTCCAGGGTGAGCGCCATCCGGATCTCGCGGATCTTGCGGGCCGGGGTGGTCTCGATGGCGGCGCGGCGCTCGGCGTCGGTCTTGGCCACCACCAGCAGCAGGTAGTTCTTCACGTACTGCTGGTCGAGCGTGGAGGCGCCCTGCTGCACTTCACCGCTGGAGGTGTTGGTGAGGAAGGCGCGGAAGGTGCCCTGCCAGTCCACGCCGTGGTGGTCGGCGAAGCGGCGGTCCTCGATGGACACGATCGCCAGCTTCATGTCGTTGGAGATCTTCTCGCTGGGCACCTCGAACCGGCGCTGCTCGTACAGCCAGGCGAACGGGGTGCCGTTCGCGTCGACCATGGTGGACACCGCGGGGACAGTGCCCTCCACCAGTTCGGCGGAGACATTGTCGACGGCGTCCGCGGCGCGGTTGGAGATGTATCCGAATCCACCGGCGAGCGGGAAGAGCAGCCCGGCGAGCAGCACGGCGGCCAGTACGCAGCTGCCGGCGAGTCTCGCGAGCGTTCGTGATATCGGCACGAGTCCTAGCCTAATTGGCCTCGCGGGCACTCGGTGTGCGCGTGTCGTCGGCGTCGGTTTGTCACAAATGAGGCCGACTGCCCGGTTCCATGTCTCGATTGCATGGACGGACGTACCAGAAAATCTCGGCACGGTCTTGCGCAGGGCGCGCACCACTATCTAGATTGAGAACCCAGTGTGATAGAGCTAACACTCAAAGTGGAATGTGGTGCGGAACGCAGCGGGGTTGGGTAGCTGCGCGTCGTACGCGATTCTGGAGCGCCGTGACCCGGTGTTCGGACTGCAAAGGGGCACACCAAATGCACATGACTACCCCGATCGCTCGATTGGACGTGGAGCAGGCCGAAGCGAGAATCGCCTGGGTTTCCCAGGCCCGATGCAAGGAAGTGGATCCCGACCAGCTGTTCGTGCGTGGCGCGGCGCAGCGCAAGGCGGCCACCATCTGCCGGCATTGCCCGGTGTTGATGGAGTGCGGCGCTGACGCCCTCGACAATCGCGTCGAGTTCGGAGTGTGGGGCGGCATGACCGAGCGGCAGCGCCGGGCGCTGTTGAAGCAGCACCCGGAGGTGACATCCTGGGCGGACTTCTTCCGTGTCCAGCGTCAGCAGAAGGTAGCGATGTAACCCGTATACCGATTAGCAGAACGGACCGAGCCCGCGTATAGCGGGCTCGGTCCGTTTCTGGGGCAAAATCGGTCGTTTCGAACAGACCGTACCAATCGGAAGAGGGTCACTTATGTCCGATTGCTACTGCGGTGCAGCTTGATTCGACTGTCACATTCACGCCGATCGGGCGGGTGCCGCGGGCTCGGCGAGCTGTGCGCCCACCGCCCGCAGCGCCTCCAGATCGGCGACCTCGAACGGCAGGGCGGGCACGGCGGCGATCGGCACCCGCGGATGCGCGCCCGTGAACCGGTGCAGCAGGTGCTGTTCCCGCCGAGCCGTCTCGGCGCGGTGTGCGTGGATGCGGAGTACGGCGGCGGTCAGCGTGGCCGCGGTCGCCTCGGCGTTCTCGGTGCCGTCGGCCGGGGCCAGCCGGTCGGCGGCCACCAGCGCCTCCTGCGCGGACAGTGAACTCAGCACCGGGTGGGTGCGATTGAGCACCAGCCCGGCCAGCGGCATCTTGTCCGTGGAGAGCCGATCGACGAAGAACGACGCCTCCCGCAGCGCGTCCGGCTCGGCCGTCGCGACCACCACGAAGTGGGTGCCCGGCCGCGACAGCATGGCGTAGGTGCGGTCCGCGCGATCCTGGAAGCCGCCGAACATGGACTCCAGCGACTGTAGGAACAGGGAGGCGTCCTTGAGCAGCTGCCCGCCCACGATGGTGGACACACCGCGTAGCGCCAGGCTCATGGCCCCGGTCACCAGGCGGCCCACGCCGCGACCCGGCATCATGATCACGCGAATCATGCGGCCGTTGAGGAAGTTCCCGAGCCGCTTGGGCGCGTCCAGGAAATCCAGCGCATTGCGTGAGGGCGGAGTGTCCACCACGATCAGGTCCCACTCGCGCTTGGCGGCGAGCTGGCCCAGCTTCTCCATGGCCATGTACTCCTGCGTCCCGCCGAAGGACGAGGCCACCGTCTGGTAGATCGGGTTGGCGAAGACCTGCTCGGCCTTCTCCGGGCTGGTGTGCTCGAGCACCATCTCGTCGAAGGTGCGGCGCATGTTCAGCATCATGGCGTACAGCTCGCCCTTGGCGTCGGGGCCCAGCTGCACCCGCTGCGGGGTGTTGCCCAGGTCCGACACGCCCAGCGACTGCGCCAGCCGCCGCGCCGGGTCGATGGTCAACACCACCACGCGACGGCCTTCCTCCGCGGCGCGCAACGCGATGGCCGCGGCCGTGGTGGTCTTGCCCACGCCACCGGACCCGCAGCACACCACGATGCGCGAGGCGGGATCGTTGATGATCTTCGAAAGCTCCAGCGGGACCGTACTTGCCGGAAGAATCATGGTCAGCGAACCCCCTGCGCGCTCAGATATTCGGCCAGCTCGTAGAGCCCGCCCAGATCCATGCCGTCGGCCAGCGACGGCAGGTACAGCCGGGAGATATCCACCGCGGCGAGTTCCGACGCGCTCTCGTCCTGTGCCTGCAAACGCGCCGAATGCTCCACGGCCTCGGTGACCAGGCCCTGGAAATCCTGCTCCGACAGCGTGATTCCGGCCTCGGCCAGACCCGACTTCAGCGCCTCGGCGTCGAGCTCGCCCCGGGCGGCCTCGGCCCGTGCGCCGCGCGGCAGGTAGCCTTCGCTCGCCCGGTTCACGATCACCGTGCCGATATTCAGGTCGTTCGCGGTCAATTCGGCGACCGCGTCGGCGGTTTCCTGCACCGGCAGCGCCTCCAGCAGCGTGACCAGATGGATCATGGTCTGCTCGGAGTGCAGCAGCTTGGACACGCCCTCGGCCTGCGCGGCGATCGGCCCGCCCTTGGCGATCTCCGCCATGGCCTGGGTGACGTCCAGGAAGCTGGCGATGCGGCCGGTCGGCGGGGCGTCGATGACGATCTCGTCATAGGCCGGTTTGCCCGACTTGTCGACGCGCACCGCGCATTCCTTGATCTTGCCGGTGAGGATCACGTCCCGCAGCCCCGGCGCGATGGTGGTGACGAACTCGATGGCGCCCACCCGGCGCATGGCGCGCCCGGCGAAACCCAGGTTGTAGAACATGTCCAGGTATTCCAGGAACGCATGCTCGACATCCAGGGCCAGCGCCACCACCTCGCCGCCGCCGTCCGCGGTGGCGATGCGGGTCTCGGTGGGCGGCAGCGGTGGTACGTCGAAGAGTTGGGCGATGGACTGCCGACCCTCCACCTCCACCAGCAGCACCCGACGACCACCGGCCGCCAGTGCGAGCGCCAGTGCCGCCGCGACCGTCGACTTCCCGGTCCCCCCTTTCCCCGAGACATAGTGCAGGCGGGCCTTCTCGGCCCGCTGCGGCCATCCTGTTTGGACCCCTGGCTCCGCCGAAACGGGCACTGCGATCGGTACTCCCACGTCCGCGAGCCTATAACTCGTTCCTTATTCCTGCCCAGAGGATGACCAGGACTGTCTGGTACACCACGTTTCGACCGGCCGATTCGCCATTCGTCCGGCACGGTCGGGAGGGCCGGGGATGCCTTGCGCCGCACCCGAGCTCTACGCTCACCCCATGAGTGATGTGACCGCGTGGGAATACGCGACCGTGCCGCTGCTGACGCATGCGACCAAGGCGATCCTCGACCAGTGGGGCGCCGACGGTTGGGAACTCGTCACCGTGCTGCCCGGACCGACCGGTGAGCAGCACGTGGCCTACCTGAAGCGGCCCAAGAACTGATGAGCGCCGCAGCGGCCACCAACTGGGCCGAGAACCTGGAGAAGCTGGGGCTCACCCTGCCCCCGGTCGCGGCGCCCGTCGCGGCGTACATCCCCGCCATCCGCAGTGGTATCCACGTCTACACCTCCGGGCAGCTGCCCTTCCGCGACGGTGAACTCACCGCCGTCGGCAAGGTCGGGGCCGAGGTGAGCCTGGAGCAGGCCAAGGAGGCGGCCAAGTACTGCGCGCTCAACGCACTGGCCGCCGTGCACGGACTGGTCGGGCTCGACAATGTGGTGCGGATCGTGAAGGTCGTCGGATTCGTCGCCTCCGCACCGGGATTCACCGACCAGCCGGTGGTCGTCAACGGCGCGTCGGAACTGCTCGGCGAGGTCTTCGGTGAGGCGGGCGTGCACGCGCGCTCCGCGGTCGGCGTCTTCGAACTGCCGAAGAACACCCCCGTCGAGGTCGAACTCATCGCCGAGGTGCGCTCTGCCTGATTGCCTCCGCTGCGCTCCGGCGGGTTCGCGGCGCTGAAAGTCTCGGTTCTTCCCTCCTCCGCTCCTCCGCTTCGCTCCCCCGCTCCGTCAGTCCAGAACCGAGACGCGCCGCGAACCTCGGGGCGCGGCGCAGGGGCGGGGGTGTGGCGGACGGGTCTGGTGTGTGGCGGCTCGATCCGGTAAGGACGGGGATATGACCCTCAACCATCCCGCGTACGAGCGGGTGCGACAGGTGACGCCGAGCGCCGCGGTGCTGCTGGCGGACAATCCCGGCCAGATGACGCTGGAGGGCACCAACACCTGGCTGCTGCGGGCGCCGCAGGCGTCGGGGTGGGTGGTGGTGGATCCTGGTCCCAAGGACCGGGCGCACTCCGAGGCCATCGCGCGCGCCACCGACGGGGATATCGCGCTCACCCTCATCACCCACCACCACCATGACCACACCGGGGGCATCGATCGGCTGGTCCGGCTCACCGGCACGCCCGTGCGGGCGGTGGACTCGGGCTTCCTGCACGGCGGCGGCACCGAACTGCTGGACGGCGAGGTCATCGAGGCGGCGGGCGTCCGGCTGACCGCCGTGGCGACCCCGGGGCACACCGCCGACTCGGTGAGCCTGCTGCTCGACGGCCCCGACGACGCCGATGCCGCGGTACTGACCGGCGACACCGTGCTCGGCAGCGGCACCACGGTGTTGGAATCCCGTGACGACGCCCTCGCCGACTACCTGGCCTCCCTGCGCCGCCTGGCCGAGATCGCCCCCGGCCGCACGCTGCTGCCCGCCCACGGACCCGACCATCTCGACGCCGAACCCGTGATCGGCTACTACCTGAAGCACCGCGAGGAACGTCTCCAACAGGTCCGTGACGCATTGGAGAAACTCGGCCCCAAGGCCAAGCCGCTCCAGATCGTCGCGCACGTCTACGCGGACGTGGACAAGCGGCTGTGGCCCGCGGCGCACAGCTCGGTGAAAGCCCAACTCGCCTACATCCGCAGCCACGGCTGACAGTGGCGAGGCTCCGCCGTCACCACGGGTGACGGCCGCTCGCCGGTACCCGGTACCTCACCGGGCGCGGACACACGCAGGACCGGGACGCCACCTCGGCGGTGACGACCCGGTCCGTGCGAGTCCGAGATTCGCCCGCGTCAGCGCGCGCGGCGGGCCAGCCGCTCCGAGTCGGAGATCAGCACGCTCTTGCCCTCGAGGCGCAGCCAGCCCCGGTGCGCGAAGTCGGCCAGGGCCTTGTTCACGGTTTCGCGGGAGGCGCCGACCAGCTGGGCGATCTCCTCCTGGGTGAGGTCGTGGGTGACGCGCAGGGCGCCCGCCTCCTGGGTGCCGAAACGCTGTGCGAGCTGCAGCAGCGCCTTGGCGACACGACCCGGCACGTCGGTGAAGATGAGGTCGGCGAGGTTGTTGTTGGTGCGGCGCAGACGGCGCGCCAACACACGCAACAGCTGCTCGGCGATCTCCGGCCGCTGATCGATCCACGACTTCAACGCGTCGCGATCCATCGTGACCGCCCGCACCTCGGTGACCGTGGTGGCCGTCGAGGTGCGCGGGCCCGGGTCGAAGATCGACAGCTCACCGAACATGTCCGACGGGCCCATGATGGTCAGCAGGTTCTCCCGACCGTCCGGGGACCGGCGGCCGATCTTCACCTTGCCGGACGTGATGATGTACAGGCGGTCGCCGGGCTCACCCTCGTTGAAAATGACATGGCCGCGCGGGAAGTCCACGGGCTGAAGCTGTTTGGCGAGGGCCGCCACGGCGGTTGGCTCGACGCCTTGGAAGATGCCTGCTCTGGCGAGGGCCTCGTCCACGAATGTGCTCCTTATGGGAAATGGCTCTGTCCTGGACCGAAGCTGATTCGGCCGACAGTGCAGTCTACTTTGCAATATGTCCGGGTAGTGATAGACACCACGCGCCGCGTTCAATCTCCGACACGCGGAGGCCCTTTTCACGACGCCCACTGTCGGCCCTCGCGACACACAGAAGCCCACTACAGCGACACGCGGTGCGTTTCCTGCGACACACGGGTCCGGTGCTCACGACACGCAGAACATAATTCTGCGACACGCGTAACTTTCGCAACCTGCGGGTCGGCCGCGTCGCATTCGAGCGGCCGCTGTGCGGCGCTCAGCTGGCCTGCGCCACATCCATGGCTTCACCGCGGGTCCGCCGCGGCCGCGGGCGCGCCGCAGCGGCCGGAAGTCCCAATTTGGTCAGATCGCTGACCTCGGCATTCGTCGCCCTATCCAGGTACTGCCGCACCTCTTCGTCCGGTTCGAGCAGCTTGCGGAGCCGGTTCTCGACTCGTTCCATCCCCAGTGCGAACAGCATCAGCACCACCGGGAAGAGCACCACAGCGAGTCCTTGCATACGGGTGAGTAAACACGCCCAAGGTCTCAGATGGAACACGGGAGGTGCGCAGCCCGGTTGTCGGCCGGTTCTGGTTCCGTAAGGTGGACGCGTGCGTGTCTCCGAATCCAGCGCTGCCGCGCGAAGCGGTAAAGCGCGGTCCGCCGATGCCGTCGTGCCCGCGGCGGCGAGTGAAAGCGCCACCGCGCCGCAAGCGTTCGAGCGACCGGTGAAAGCGAATCCGCGCCGCAATGAGACCCGTACGGGTCTGGTGCGCCGCGCCCGCCGGATGTACCGCGATCTGACCGTCGCATTTCCCGACGCGCACTGCGAACTCGATTTCACCACGCCACTCGAATTGGCCGTGGCCACAATTCTTTCCGCGCAGTGCACCGATGTGCGGGTGAACATGACCACCCCGGTGTTGTTCGCGAAGTATCCCGATGCGCGCGCCTATGCCGAAGCCGATCGCACCGAGCTGGAGGAGTACATCCGGCCGACCGGTTTCTACCGCAACAAGGCGTCCGCGCTCATCGGCCTCGGCCAGGCGCTCATGGAGCGCTACGACGGCGAGCTACCCGATACGCTCGACAAGCTCGTGCAGCTGCCCGGCATCGGGCGCAAGACCGCGAACGTCATCCTCGGCAATGCCTTCGATGTGCCCGGTATCACGGTCGACACCCACTTCGGTCGCCTGGTGCAGCGCTGGAAATGGACCACCGAGGACGACCCGGTCAAGATCGAGCACGCGGTCGGCGCACTCATCGAGCGCAAACACTGGACCATGCTCTCGCACCGGGTGATCTTCCACGGCCGTCGCGTCTGCCACGCCCGCAAACCCGCGTGCGGGGCCTGCCTGCTCGCCAAGGACTGCCCGTCCTACGGCACCGGACCCACCGATCCCGCCACCGCCGCCGCCCTGGTCAAGGGACCCGAGACCGAGCATCTGCTCGAGTTGGTGGGGCTGTGAGACCCGAGCGGTCGGGGGACGAGCAGAGATCACGTGGACTGTCGCACCGGCCGGTGCTGCGGTGGGGGCTGCTCGCCGTCGTGGTGGCCGTCGCGCTGACGGTGGCGCTGTGGCCGCGCGACGCGAGCGACGACACCACCGCCGAGGGCGGCGCGACCCGCCCCGTTCCGGTCGTATCCGAACAGGATCGCGCCGCCGCCGCGCTGGCCGCGTGCCCGCGGCCCGGCGGCGCGCCCGTCGGCGACGGCCCGCTGCGCGGCATCACGCTGACCTGCCTGGCAGACGGGCAGCCCGTCGATCTGGCCGCCGCCTTGGCGGGCAAACCCGCACTGCTCAACCTGTGGGCCTACTGGTGCGGCCCGTGCGCCGAGGAACTACCTCTGCTACAACAGTTTTCGGATCGAGCCGCCGGTGCGGTTACGGTGCTGACCGTGCACAGTGATCCCGATGCGGTGAAGGCGTTGGTGCGACTGACCGATCTCGGCGTCCACCTGCCGGGCGTGGCGGACGCCGACGCCCGGGTGCGGGTCGCGGTCGGGACCGGGCCCTACTACCCGCAGTCGGTGCTGCTGCGGGCCGACGGCACCGTGGCCGATATCGTCCGGCGCACCTTCACCAGCGTCGACGACATCGCGGCGACCGTCGACGCCCAGCTCGGAGTGCAGGCATGAGATACGAGATTTCCACCGACGGCGTTCCGCAGTGGCTGCGCGGGGTGGTCGAACACGATCCGGCCGACCCCACCGGCATCAATCCGGTGCTGCGCCGCACCGTGATGCGCAAGGCCGTGCGGAAGGTCGCCGGTGCCGCCGGCATGACGCGCGACGCCGCCGTGCTGGTGCTGTTCGGCGGACAGCCCGACCCCGACCCGAACGCGCCCGGCGGTCTGCCCGAGGACGCGAATGTGCTGCTCACCCAGCGCGCCGCCACCCTGCGCCAGCACAGCGGGCAGGTCGCCTTCCCCGGCGGCGCGGTCGACCCCGGTGACGAGGGTCCGATCTTCACCGCCCTGCGGGAGGCTGAGGAGGAGACCGGCCTGGACCCGGGCGGCGTGCAGCCGCTGTCCGTCCTGCCCAAGATCTTCGTGCCGCCGTCGGGCTTCGACGTCACCCCCGTGGTCGGCTACTGGCGCACCCCCGGGGAAGTGGGGGTGGTCAGCGCGGCCGAGGCCACCCGGGTGGCCCGGGTGCCGCTGTCCGAACTGCTCGATCCGGCCAACCGGTTCGTGGTCCGGCATCCGCTCGGCTACATGGGTCCGGCCTTCGCGGTGGACGGCATGCTGGTCTGGGGATTCACCGCGGGCGTGCTCGCGGGGCTGCTCGCGGTATCCGGCTGGGAGAAAGAATGGGACCATCACGATGTGCGTGATCTACAGGCCTCGTTGGCCGCGGTAGGGATGACGTTATGAGCGCCTCGGCCTGGCTCGACCTCGGTGTCCTGATCATCGCGCTACTGGCCGCCTCCTCCGGGTGGCGGCAGGGCGCGGTCGCCTCGGCGCTCGCCTTCCTAGGTGTCGTGCTGGGGGCCGTGGCGGGCATCCTCATCGCGCCGCACATCCTCATCCACCTGAGCGAGGGCCGCAGCCGCGTGCTGGTGGGCGTGGTGCTCATCGTCGTGCTGGTGATCATCGGCGAGGTGGCGGGCATGGTGCTGGGCCGCGCCGCGCGCAGCGGCATGCGCGACCCCTTCACCCGCAGTGTGGACAGCGTGGTCGGCGCGGGCCTGCAGACGGCCGCGGTACTGGCCACCGCATGGCTGCTGGCCCTGCCGCTGACCAGCTCCTCGCAGCCGAATATCGCCGCGGCCGTGCAGAATTCGCGGGTGCTGGCCGAGGTGAACTCGGTGGCGCCGGACTGGCTGCGGCAGCTGCCCAACGAATTCTCCAGCCTGCTCAACACCTCCGGACTGCCCGATGTCATCGGCCCGTTCGGCCAGGTGTCGGTGGCGGCCGTGGAGCCGCCCGACGCGAGCGTGCTGCAGTTGCCGGTGGCGCAGCAGTTGCAGCTCAGCGTGCTGCGCATCCGCGGGCAGGCACCCAGTTGCCAACGCGCACTGGAGGGTTCCGGATTCGTGGTCGCGCCCGAGCGCGTCATGACCAACGCGCATGTGGTGGCGGGCACCAACAAGGTCAGCGTGGACACCGTGCGCGGGCCGCTGTCGGCCACCGTGGTGCTGTTCGATCCGATGAAGGACATCGCGATCCTCGACGTGCCCGGATTGGCTTCCCCGGTCATTCCGCTGGCCCCGGAAGCGGCGGCGGCCGGGGAGAGCTCCATCGTGCTCGGCTACCCCGGCGGCGGGGCCTATTCGGCCAGCGCGGCCCGGGTACGGGAGACCCTGGACCTCAAGGGGCCGAACATCTACCGCGACGGGAACGTGCAGCGCGAGGTGTACACCGTGCGCGGGCTGGTGCGCGCGGGCAACTCCGGTGGGCCGCTGGTGGACACCGAGGGGCAGGTGCTCGGAGTCGTGTTCGGCGCGGCGGTCACCGACGAGGACACCGGGTATGTGCTGACGCTCAACGAGGTTCGCGGCGAGCTGGACAACGCGTCCGCCTTCACCGCGCCGGTGGCGACCGGGCAGTGCGTGCTGAGCTGACCGGCGCGGCGGTTCAGGCCAGGAGGTTCAGGCCAGAAGTTTGGCCAGTTCCGCGGTGACCGCCTCGGGGTTCTCCTGGTGGGCGAAATGGCCCGCGTCCGGGATGCCGACCAGGCGGCGTTCGGGGGAGAGGTGGTGGCCGCGGCGGACGGTGGCGGCGAGGATGTAGCGGTCGCCGTCGCCGTGCAGGGCGAGTACCGGGATGCGCACCGGTTCGCGCATGGTCGCCATGAAGCGCTTGCCGTCCGGCCGCCACTGACTGCGGAAGGCCCAGCGCTGGTACTCCAGGGCGCAATGCGACGCGCCCGGGATGCGAATGGCGGCGCGCATCCGGGCGGCGGTGTCGGCGAACTCGGCGCTGTGCGACCAGCGTTCGCTCACCCGCTGCCGCAGCAGCCGCTCCAGCTCCGCGCCATCGGCCTTGGTGAGCAGCCGCTCCCCGTAGCGCGGCAGCTGGTAGCGCAGGAAATTGGGCAGCCAGGCCCGCCGCTGCCGCCCGTCGCGCAGCACCATGTGCTTGAGCGCCGCCGGATGCGGTGAGCTGATCAGGGCGATGGACCGCACCACGCGCGGATGCAGCACCGCGGTCGCCCAGCACACCAGACCACCCTCGGCGTGTCCGACGAGCGTGGCCTCGGTGTGCCCGAGTGCGCGGATCAGACCCGCCACATCACCGGCCAGGGTCCAGCCGTCGTAACCGCGCGGCGGCTTGTCGGAATCCCCGTAGCCGCGCAGATCCACCGCCACGGCCCGGAAACCGCGCGCGGCGAGTCCGGTGAGCTGGTGTCGCCACGACCACCAGAAATCGCCGAAACCGTGCAGCAGCACCACCAGCGGCGTGCCCGGATCTATCGGCGGCACACCGGCTCCGGGCTCCGCCTCGACCACATGGAAGCGAATGCCGTTGGCATGCACGTCCCGATGGGTCCACGGGCCCTCGTAGCGGACGGTGGACGGATCCGGAAGCGAGTTCGACGACACTCCCGGAAGCGTAATGGAAGACCTACGCCCGGAACTTGTCGAGCGAGGCCGGCGCGGCCTCGTGCGCCCCGGGCGCGCCGAAACCGCTGGGCAGCACGGTCTTCGCCTCCTTGAGCGATTCGATGGTCTTCTCGGGGGCGCGCAGCTTGCGCACCTTGAGATAGCCCAGCCCGCCGAAGGCCGCCACGGCCACCACCATCAGCAGGAAGACGAGGAGGAAAGCCAGCCAGCGCCACATCCACATATCCAGCAGCTCGGCCAGGAAGAAGAAGAAAAAGAACGAGCTGAACAGCAGGATGGTCAGCGCCACGATGAAGTAGACGCTGCCCTGCAGGCCCTTCTTGATCTCACCGGTGACCTCGGCCTTGGCGAGTTCCACCTCGGCGCGCACCAGCGTCGACATCTGTTCGGTGGCATCACGAACCAGTCCGCCGATGCTTTCGGAGCGAGCATCGACCTCGGACAGTGGAATCGAGGTGAGGGTACGGGCGTGACGCCCTTCCTGACCGTTGCCGCCCTGTGTGAAGCTCAATTGCTCGACCCTTCTCCGTGTCAGTCGACCCGTCCCGGTACCGCCCGGTCAGTCACTCTCTTGTTCCTGCAGTGCCCGCTCGTCTCGCGCTGCCTGGTGAACGCGGCCACGACGCAACAGTAGCGCCGAACCCACCAGAGAAGCCGCCAACGACGTGAGCAACACGGCCGCCTTCGCGAGTTCCACCGCGGAACCGTCGCCGACATCCGCGAGTGCGAGTTCTGCCACCAAGAGGCTAACGGTGAAGCCGATCGCACCGAGGACCGACAGGGCGAACATATCCCGATAGGCGAGATCGGTGGGCTTCTTGGCCAGTCCCAACCGGATTGCGGCCCAGGCGAATCCGAAGATGCCCACGGTCTTGCCCACCAGCAGCCCGAGCACGATGGCCAGGCCGAGGCGGTTGGTGAAGATCTCCGAGAGCACGTCGGCGTTCAGCGTGACGCCGGAGGCGAACAGTGCGAACACCGGCACGCAGAAGCCCGCCGAGATGGGCTGGAAGAAGTGCTCCAGGTTGGCGGCGGGCACGCAGTGCTCGTCCTCGTCCGGATCCGGACGCACGCGGGTCAACAAGCCCAGCGCCACGCCCGCCAGGGTCGGGTGGATGCCCGCCTCGTGCAGCGCGTACCAGGCCACCAGCGCCACCGGCACGTACAGGATCGGCGTGCTCACCCGGTACTTCTGACCCGTCCACCAGATCGCGAAGCACAGGATCGCCGCCAGCAGCCACAGCATCTTCACCGTGGTGGTGAACAGCACGGCGATCAGGATGATGGCGATCAGATCGTCGACAACCGCCAGACTCAGCAGGAAGACGCGCGCGGCGGCCGGAATCCGGGAACCGGTGAGCGCCAGCACGCCCAGTGCGAAGGCGATATCGGTGGCCACCGGAATGGCCCAGCCGCGGTCCATGCCCTCCACGCCCCAGCCGACCGCGACGGCGATGAGCGCGGGCAGCAGCACGCCGCCGAACGCCGCGATGATCGGCAGGGAAGCGCTCTTGCGGTCGGCGAGTTCGCCGACCACCAGCTCACGTTTGAGCTCGAGTCCGGCGACGAAGAAGAAGATGGCGAGCAGACCGTCCTTGGTCCAGTCGGCCAGGGTGAGGTCCAGATGTAGCGGCGGAATCGCCAGCCGGGTGTCGACCATGGCCGTATAGCTGTCGCCCCACGGCGAGTTGACCCAGATCAGGGCGGCCGCGGCGGCGATGAGGAGCAGTGCGCCACCGAATGTTTCGGTCCGTAGGTAGCGGGAGAGCTCGGAGCGGACCTGGGTGATCACTCGGGCACCTTTCAGCCGGTTCGACAGAACAGCGGCGTGCGAAACCCATCCGGGAGTGATCGGCCACATGCCGCATGCCGACCAGACTTCCCGGCACACCTTTACGGGATTCTAATGGTTTGCCGGAAATGTTCCGACTTGGAGTGAAACGGCCCTGTGACTGTGCAGGTCACAGGGCCGTTCGCGCGCCGTGGGCGGTATCAGGCCCGGCGGGCCCGGATGGCCTCGAAGACGTTCGGGTCCACCAGGGTGGAGGTGTCGCCGAGTTCGCGGCCCTCGGCGACGTCGCGCAGCAGCCGGCGCATGATCTTGCCGGAGCGGGTCTTGGGCAGCTCGGGCACGATGTGGATCTCGCGGGGTTTGGCGATGGGCGAGATCTCGCGGGAGACCTCGGCCTTCAGTTCGGCGACGAGACTCTCA
>NZ_BAGD01000023.1 GCF_000308635.1 Nocardia otitidiscaviarum NBRC 14405
GGCGGATACCGAGGGGGTGAACCCGCTGCACCTGACCCTGTGGATGGCGGTGGTCCCGCCGCTGCCGATGTTCGCGCTCTCGGCGCTGACCGAGGGCCCCACCACGGGCTGGCGGGATTTGGCCGAATCCTGCACCGCGACCGGCTGGCCCGCCCTGGCGGCCCTGGCCTACATCGTCCTGCTCGGCACCATCGCGGGCTCGGGCCTGTGGACCCTGCTCATGAGCCGCTACCCGGCGGGCACCGTCGCCCCGCTGTCCCTGCTGGTGCCGGTGGTCGGCATCGCCGCCGCCTGGGCCTTCCTGCACGAAACCCCGACCGCCCTGTCCCTGCTGGGCGCGGCCGTCGTCATCATCGGAGCCTTCACCGCCACCTCCACCGGCCGCCCCGCACCCGCGCGGTTCGCACATTCGCTGGCTCTCGGAGAGAAGTCCCGCACCCCAACCGACCACAGGGCGGAATCCGCTGCCTAGGATCGGTCCCGGCTGGGAGGTAAGGGAATGGCAGGACAGCGCATGTCCGTGTCGCGGCGGTCGGTGCTGCGCGGCACGGTCGCGGCGGGCGCGGTGACCGCGGGGGCGGTGACGACCGGGCTGCGGTCCGCCCCCGCGCGGGCGGCGGCGGGCCGTCGGGTGGCGGTGCTGGGCGGCGGCGTGGCGGGAATGACCGCCGCGCACGAACTCGCCGAGCGCGGCTTCGAGGTCACCGTGTACGAGCGGCGGGCACTGGGCGGCAAGGCGCGCAGCATGCGGGTGCCGGGCAGCGGCCGGGGCGGTCGCCCCGATCTGTGGGGCGAGCACGGCTTCCGCTTCTTCCCCGGCTTCTACCACCACATTCCGGATACCATGCGGCGAATCCCGTTCGCGGGCAACGCCAATGGTGTGTGGGACAACCTGATCGCCGCACCCGAGGCGCGTTTCTCCCGTCGCGACAATGACGACGTGATCATGCCGCTGGGCAAGGCGGGCCGGGTCTGGGCGACACCGGAGGACTTCCGCGAGACGGTCAGCTCCGCCATCTCCACCACGGCGAAGATGCCCTATCAGGACGCCCTCTACTTCGCCAACCGGCTGCTGGTCTTCAACACCAGTTGCGACGCCCGCCGATATGGCCAGTGGGACAAGGTGTCCTGGCGCGACTACGTGGGCGCGCGCAACCGGTCGAGCGAATTCCGCATGCTCATGTCCCGCACCCTCACCACCCTGCTGGTGGCGGCACGGGACGATCTGGCCAGCACCCGCACCATCGGCAATATGGGCGAGCAGTTCCTCGGCAATCCGCTCGAGATCGGCAATGACGGTGCGCTGGACCGGATTCTGGACGGCCCCACCAATGAGGCGTGGATCGACCCGTGGGCGGCGCGGCTGCGTGAACTCGGCGTGCGCTTCGTCGCGGCGGAGGTGCGCGGACTCGAGGTGAGCGGCAACCGCATCGGCTCGGCCCGAGTGGTGACCGCCGCCGGCGCGGCCGAAACGGTGGCGGCCGACCACTTCGTGTGCGCCCTGCCCGTGGAGGCGGCGCGCACCCTGCTCACTCCCGAAATCCTGGCGCTGCGACCGGAATTGGCGGGCATGCACCAGCTGATGGTGGACTGGATGACCGGCCTGCAGTTCTTCCTGCGCCGACCGACCGCCATCGCGCGCGGCCACGTGGCCTACGTGGACTCCCCGTGGTCGTTGACCTCCATCTCCCAGGATCAGTTCTGGCCGCGCGTGCGACTGTCCGAGCACGGGGACGGCACCGTCGTCGACTGCCTGTCGGTGGACATCTCCGACTGGAACACCCCCGGACCGCTCTACGGCAAGACGGCCAAGGAGTGCACCCACGACGAGATCGTCCGCGAGGTGTGGGCGCAGCTGAAGGCCCACCTCAACGACCGCTCCGAACTGCTGCGCGACGAGGATCTGCACTCCTGGTTCCTCGACACCGGCATCACCTGGAATGCCGCCACCCGCCGCAACGAGAACGCCGACCCGCTGCTGATCAATACGGCCGGCTCGTGGGCGCTCCGCCCGGAGTGCCACGGTGCCATCGAAAATCTGTATCTGGCAGGCGATTACGTGCGGACGAACGTGGATCTCGCCACCATGGAGGGAGCGTCGGAGTCGGCGCGCACGGCGGTGAACGCCATCCTGGACGTCACGGGTGCCACCGCCCCGCGCTGTCGCCTGTTCACCCTGTACCGGGCGGCGGAGCTGGAGCCCTTCCGGCAGTTGGATGTCGCGCGCTACGCCAGCGGCCAGCCGAACCTCTTCGACGGCCCGGTCTGATTGTTCACAAACCCCTGGTGCCGCAGCCGGATCGAGGCGTTCAATCGAATCCATGAGCGAGATCACCGACCCCGAGGAACTGCGAGAACTGTTGGGCGCGGTGAATCCTCGCGCCGCCGCCAAGGAGCGCGTCCAACTGCACCCGCGCGACCGCGAGTGGATCGCGGCGTCCCCGTTCGTGGTGCTGGCGACCAGCGACGCCGCGGGCAATTGCGACGCCTCCCCGAAGGGTGACCCCGCCGGATTCGTTCGGGTCCTCGACGATCGGACCATCGCGATTCCGGAGCGTCCCGGCAACCGTCGCGCCGACGGCTACCTCAATATCCTGGACAACCCGCACATCGGCGTACTGTTCGTGATCCCCGGCCGCACCGAAACCCTGCGCGTCAACGGCCGCGCCCGCCTGGTCCGCGACGCCCCGTACTTCGACGACATGATCGTGCGCGGCCACCGCCCCATCCTCGCCGTGGAGGTCGACATCGACCAGATCTTCTTCCACTGCGGCAAGGCGTTCCTGCGCTCCAACCTCTGGCACCCCGACCGCTGGCCCGCCGACACCCTCCCCACCCAAGCCCACCTGGTCAAAGAACTACAACCAGACACCCCCCAATCCCTCGAGGAACTGACCCACTACTACTCCGAACCCAACTACGCCCAGTCCCTCTACAAGTCCTGACCCGCCGAGGGGGAACTGGTGGCGGGGGTCTCCCGCGCGATACCGCCACGGATTCCCCCTGACCGTTCGGTCTGTGCGAGAGGGATCACGCGGACCGCGTGTGGCGGGGTGCGGTGGCGGCAATAGACTCGCGGCGTGGCAGACATTTCGGTGCGCGGGCGGGTGGCGCTGCGGGCGGCGACCGCGGCCTCGTGGGCCTCGCAGAAGGCCGGGCGCGGTAAGGGGTCGATGATCGGCGGGCTGATCGCGCTGAAGATCGACCCGTCACTCATGACGCAGCTCGGCCGGGGACGGCGCACGGTGCTGGTGACCGGCACCAATGGCAAGTCCACCACCACCCGGATGACGGCGGCCGCGCTCGGTACCCTGGGCCGGGTCGCCACCCAGGCCGACGGCGCGAATATGGACGCCGGCATCGTGGCCGCGCTGACCGCGAATCGCACCGCGCCGCTGGCCGCGATCGAGGTGGACGAGCTGCATCTGCCCCATGTGTCCGATGCGCTGAATCCCTCGGCGGTGGTGCTGCTCAACCTCAGCCGCGACCAGCTGGACCGGGTCGGCGAGATCAATATGATCGAGCGCCGCCTGCGCGCGGGCATGGCCCGGCACCAGCACGCCGTGCTCATCGCCAACTGTGACGACGTGCTGGTCACCTCCATCGCCTACGACCACCCGAATGTGGTGTGGGTGGCGGCCGGCAGCGGCTGGCAGGTCGATGCCACCAGCTGCCCGCGCAGTGGCGAGCCCATTCTGTGGGAGGGCGACCACTGGTACAGCACCGGCACGGATTTCAAACGCCCGCAACCGGATTGGTGGGTGGACGAGCACACGCTGTACGGCCCGGACGGACTGGAGCTGCCGCTGAGCCTGGCGCTGCCCGGACGCGCCAACCGGGGTAATGCCGCGCAGGCGGTGGCGGCGGCCATCGCACTGGGGGCCGATCCGGCGCGGGCCGTCGCGGCGGCGGCGACCGTGAAGGAGATCGCGGGCCGCTACCGCACCGTTCAGGTCGGCGACCACGCGACCCGGCTGCTGCTGGCCAAGAACCCCGCCGGTTGGCAGGAGGCGCTGTCCATGATCGACCCCGCCGCCAAGGGTTTGGTGATCGCGGTCAACGGCCAGGTGCCCGACGGCGAGGACCTGTCCTGGCTGTGGGACGTGCGGTTCGAACACTTCGAGGGCACCCGGGTGGTGGCGGCGGGCGAGCGCGCCACCGACCTCGCGGTCCGCCTCACCTACGCCGGGGTACAGCACACCATCGTCGCGGACCCCGTGCGCGCCATCCGTTCCTGCCCCCCGGGCCAGGTGGAGGTGCTGGCCAACTACACGGCATTCCGCGACCTGAACCGCGATCTGGAGGAGAAGGCGGGGGTGCGCGCATGAGCGAGCGAAGCGATCGACCGGAAGACACGACCGAGCGGCCGAGGGATACCGCCGACCACGCCGGGCCCGCGGACACCGCTGGCTCGAGCGCTGCGGTGGCCCCGTCGGCGGGTACCGGTGAGTTTGCGGCCGCAGATGGTGCCGAGGTGGCGTCGTCGTCGGGCGTCGGTGAGCATGTGGTTGCCGCTGCCTCGTCGCAGGCGGCGGACATCACCGCGGAGCGGATCGCGGCCGCCGCCCGCGTGGAACAGGCTGCGGCGCAAGGGCAGCGGTCGAGTGAGTCCACGGTGCGCATCGGTCTGGTGCTGCCCGATGTCATGGGCACCTACGGTGACGGCGGCAATGCGGTGGTGCTGCGGCAGCGGTTGCGGATGCGCGGCTACGACGCCGAGATCGTCGAGATCTCGCTGAGCGAGCCGGTTCCCGACTCGCTCGACATCTACACCCTGGGCGGTGCGGAGGATTCCGCGCAGCGCCTGGCCACCCGCCACCTGCAGCGCTACCCTGGCCTACAGACCGCCGCCGGGCGCGGGGTGCCGGTGCTGGCCATCTGCGCGGCCATCCAGGTGCTCGGCCACTGGTACGAGACCTCCTCGGGCGAACGCGTGGACGGTGTCGGCCTCATCGACGTCACCACCTCCCCGCAGGCCGAGCGCGCCATCGGCGAGGTGGTCACCAACCCGATCCTCGCGGGTTTGAGCCAGCCCCTCACCGGCTTCGAGAACCACCGTGGCGGAACGAAACTCGGCGGCGCGGCCACCGGTCTGGCCCGCGTCACCCGCGGCGTCGGCAATGGCGTCGGCGACGGCCTGGAGGGCGTGGTGCAGGGCTCGGTCATCGGCACCTACATGCACGGTCCCGCCCTGGCCCGCAACCCGGAACTCGCCGACTACCTGCTCGCCAAGGCCCTCGGCGTCGACTCCCTCCCGCCTCTCGACCTCCCCGAGGTGGAGCAGCTGCGCCGCGAACGCCTGCGCGCCTGAGCGAACGCGCGGCCCGTGCGGGTCGGCCCGACTCCACATAGTGCTCGCGCGGATATTGCGAACGTGTTGAGGTGCGGGCGGCGGCCCGGTAGTGTCGCGCGCGGCCATTGGTTGATGAGGAGGTGGCCGGTTGCGGAGGCGCGCCGTCTTGAAGGCTGCCGGGGTGGCGGCTCTGCTGGCGGGCGTCGGGACGGGGGCCGCCACGCGCGGTGCCGGACCGGCGTCGGCGAATTTCCTGTGGCATGCGCTGTTCGAGGCATGGGTGCCGGAAATCTTTGCGCCGCTACCGGATCCGCCGGAGCACACCGAGGCCATCGTCATCGGCTCGGGGTTCGGCGCGTCGGTCACCGCCCTGCGGTTGGCCGAGGCCGGGGTGCGGAACACGGTGCTGGAGCGCGGATCACGGTGGCCCAACGACCCGTGGCGGGAGATCTTCACCGGTGACGATCTGCCGGACGGACGCGGGTTCTGGCATCGGAACACCTTCACCGGCGTGACCAAGGTGCCGATGTCGTTCGCAAGCTTCGGCGGTGTCCTCGATGTGACCGAGTACCCGGGTATCGACGTGTGGCGGGCCGCGGCGGTCGGCGGCGGCTCGGTGGTCTTCACCGGGGCCATGGTCGCGCCCGAGCGGCATCTGTTCGATGCCGTCTTCCGCGGCGTCGTGAACTACGACGAACTGGACCGCGTCTACTACCCGCGGGTGCGGCAGATGCTGCGGCTGAGCCCCATGCCCGCGGACGTGTACGGCTCCGCGCCGTTCACGCATTCACGCATCTGGGATCAGCAGGTGCGGGCGGCGGGCTACCAGCCCACGGCCAACGATTCCGCCTTCGACTGGAACATCATTCGCGGCGAGCTGGCGGGCACCACCCGCGCCTCCGCCATCGCCGCGCGCAGCAATCTCGGCAATTCCAACGGCGCGAAGTTCGACCTCAACCAGAACTACCTGCGCTACGCCGAGGCCACCGGCAATACCGGCATCTATCCCGGCCACCGGGTGGACGCCATCGCGCAGGACGGCGACCGGTACGCGGTCACGGTGACCAAGCTGGCCCCCACCGGGCAGGTGCTGTCCACCCGCACCCTCACCTGCGACCGCCTGTTCCTGGGCGCGGGTTCGGTGGGCACCTCCGAACTGCTGGTGCGCGCCCAGGCGACCGGTGCGCTGCCACACCTCAACGAGCACGTCGGCGACGGCTGGGGCACCAATGGCGACGCGGTGCTGGCGCGTGGCGCGAACGCCCTCACCGGGGTCGGCAACGGCGTCCCGAGCGCCAGCCGCATCCTGGACGAATCGGGTGTGCCGCTGACCCTGGAGAACTGGTACGTGCCGGGCATTCCGGTGGATACCGGGGCCATCGCGTCACTGGGGATGGTGCTGGACCCGACCCGCGCCCGTTTCGGCTACGACCGCGCCACCGACCGGGTCGGTCTGTCCTGGCCCGCACACGCCCAGGACCAGGTGCTGGCCGCCTGCCGTGCCGTCGACGACCGGATCGCCGAGCGCGGCCGCGCGATTGTGGACTACACGCCCATCGGCTACGACGCCCAGGCATTCTTCACCGCCCACCCGCTCGGCGGCGCGGTGCTGGGCCGCGCCACCGACGCCTACGGCCGCGTGCACGGCCACCCGGGCCTGTACGTGATGGACGGCGCGGCCCTGCCCGGCAGCACCGCCACGGCGAACCCGTCCCTGACGATCACCGCCGTCGCCGAACGCAATATCGAGGCCATCCTCCGCGCCGGACGGTAGCCGCCGGATCGCCCGGCCCGGTTCGGTTCCGCCCGCGGCACCGGCGCGGCAACTACTCTCGGCTTGGCTGTTTCGAGGTGGAAGGGGCCGTCGTGAGCCAGTTCAGCGGCGTGGAGGGTGAGTACCCGCGCAAACCGCCGGTGCTGTGGACAGATTTCGCCATGCTGGCACTGGCCGTCGTCTCGGTGGTGCTGGTCGGCTGGGTGACGTTCTTTCCGGTGGCGGACAACACCTATCGGACGATCGTGGTGGTGGACTGGATCATCTGCGGCGTCTTCGCGATCGAGTTCGTCTGGCGCTGGCGGCGCGAGGGCTGGCCGTGGTCGTTCCCGTTCGTCTACTGGTACGAGGTGCTGGGCATGATCCCGGTGACCAGCCCGTTCTTCCGCGGCTTCCGGCTGTTGCGGATCGTGGTGGTCGTGGTGCGCCTGGCGCGGGTGGCGGACCGGGCGTTCGGCGACCGGGTCACCGCCGCGGTGGTGAACCGCTCGGTCGGGACCATTGTCGAGACCATCAAGCGCCCGGTGACGGTGGCCGTCATGGACGAGGTCGCCCAGGTGCTGCGGACCGCCCATTTCACCCGCAATATCTCGGCGGCGCTGGAGGAGAATCGCGCCGAGCTGGATCAGATGATCCTGGAGACCATCCGCAAGGATCCGCAGTTGGGTCGCGTGCGCTATCTGCCCTTCCACGAGGAGATCATTCGCGGCATAGCCGACGCCAGCTTCCGCGTGGTGCTCGACGTGCTGGCCGACCCGCGCACCGACGAGCTGGTCGCCGATGTGTTGCGGGAGAATGTGGATCAGATGCGCGAAGCGGTGCGCGCGGGCGTGCGGGTGCCGGATTCGTTCGACCATCGGCCGCCGCCCGTCCCGGACCGCTCGGCCGTGCTCGAGCGCTGACCGGTCCGCCGACGGCTGCCTACCCCGCGTGGCCGTGTCGGATCTCGTCGCGGAACCGCGCGTGCCGCACCGTTTCCCAGACGATGAGCACGGCCAGCACGGCACACAGGATGCCGAGCGCCGCCAGGGCGGGCAGCGCGGCGGCGACGGGGATCAGCGCCAGCAGCGCCACCGCGGCCACCAGCCGCTGCGTGCTCACCTGACCCGTCGCGTACTGCTTGAAGCCCACGAGGGCGACCAGGTACAGCACCACGCCGCCGAACAGCCCGTACAGCGGAATGCCGTACAGCTTGTCCTCCAACGTGTGTCCGTCGGCCCCGCCCACGTAGTTCAGCACCTTCTTGAGGCCCACGGAGAGTCCGATGATGCCGACGATCATGGGGAAGTGCCAGTAGGTGTAGCAGGCTCGCGCGATCTTGATCCGCCGTGCCCCGTCGGCCCGGTGCATGGCCTGCTCGACCGTGAGTGCCGCGATATCGAAGTACGCCCACCACAGCAGCCCGGAGATGGCCAGTCCCAGCATGGATCCCAGCGCGATGGGCCAGGAGATGGGCAGCCCGGACACACCGATGCCGATGGACACGATGGATTCGCCGAGCGCCACGATGATGATGAGCCCGTGCCGTTCGGCGAAGTGCTTGACGGAGTTGAGTCGCCAGTCGGTGCCCGCGATCATCGTCCACAGCATGTCTCCGGCCACGGCGAGCATCCACAGCGCGATCTGCCAGGCGCCGTGCGTGAATGCCGCGAGTACCAGCAGTCCGCCGCCGATGGTCAGCGACCCCAGGCCCCAGCGCACCACCTGTCCGCGCAGTTGGGCGTCCTCGGAGCTGGCGACCATGAACACGACGATGTGCACCAGCCGCACCACCAGGTAGCCGATGGCGAACACCAGGGGTGCGTACCAGCCGCCCGGAAGGTCGTGGAATGCCTCGGGAATCGCGAGCGCCATGAGGAAGGTCGCCCCCATGGCCACGAATATGCCGAGGCGGGTCACGCCCTCGTCGGCTCGGACCACGTTCCCCAGCCAGGAGTACGCGACCCACAGCCACCACATGAGGGCCAGCACCACGAGTGCCCGCAACATGTTCACCGCGGTGGTCTCGTGGGCCGCGAGATCGGCGACCATGGTGAAGGCGAAGACCAGCACCAGGTCGAAGAACAGTTCCAGTTGAGTGACGGCGGAGCCCTCGGACACCGCTGTTGTCCGCGATCGGCGCGATTCGCTCATGAAGGACATCGTGGCAGGAATCGCCCGAAAGGCGTGGACCTCCGGCGGATTTCCGCCGCCGGCGTAATGGTCAGGCCAGTCCGGGTTCGAACGATCCGCCGTACAGCGGCCCGGCGTACCCGCGCGGCTCGTACGCGCCCTCGGGGTACGGTTCCGGCTCGGCCTCCGGCTCGATGCCCGCGTAATCCTCGATGTAGGCGATGAAGTTCTCCACCAGCGTCTCGCTCTCGCGATTGGCGGTGCGCTTGAGCAACATGCCGGGCACCGGAATCGGGAGGCGGATCTCGGAGTGGTACCAGACCTCGGTGCCGTCCTCGGTATCGGCGATCTCGAACCAGCCCTTGCCGCCCGCACCGGCGCTGGATTCGGTGACCTTCCACTCGATTCGATCCTGGGTGCAGGTGTATTCGACCACCTGCCGGTCGGGTCGGCCCATGAGATTGGCCGACACGTAGACCCGCTTGGGTCGCCCATAGCTGTCGCGAGTCGCGACACGCACATCCTGGTGGGAAGGCGACCAGTCGGGCAGTCGCTCGACCGTCAGCAGCGCCTCCATCACCTGTTCGGGATCGACGTCGACAACGAATCGGTGATCAGTCTTAGTACGCATTACAACCCTCCAGCTTCAGGGGCCGATTGTGACGAGCGTCGCTCTAGGAGTCAACCTACCGGTCCGATAGCTGGTACCGCCGGGAACTGGTACAGGATCGAATCCTGCTGTCCGGCAAGGGGATCGGGCTGGACCGAAGTATCTTCGAGAAACTTCGGAAGGGTGCGGTGAACCGCCCTCAGTCCGGGGCTTTCACTTCCCAGTCCGGGCCTGGGAACACCAGGCTCTCGTGGCCGTCGTCGAAGCGCACCACGTAGGGCGGCGCGCCGTCGTCGCCGCGCACCTCGACGATCTCGCCGGTGCGTTCCCGTAGCCCGACGGCATGGGTGTGGACAACAAGCTGGTCACCGACATTCGCTCGCATGATGTGCATTATCGGCCGTTCGTGATGCGCGTCACAAGGGGTCGGCGCCCGTCGAAAACCTGCTTGACACCACTTCGGGCGTAGTACTACATTCCTAATCACTACGAACGAAGTACAACAATCGAGGCGGTAAGAGTATGCGAAACCTGGTCTACTACGTGGGCGTCTCCCTGGACGGCTACATCGCCGGACCGGGCGGAGAGGTCGACTTCTACCCCCTCTCCGACGACATGACCGCGTGGATGACGGAGCAGTACCCGGAGTCGCTGCCCACCCACATCCGCGAACAGGTCGGACTGGCGGTGGACACGCCCAACCGGGAATGGGACACCGTGCTGATGGGCCGCGGCACCTACGACCCGGCCTACCTGCACGGCATTACGAACCCGTACGCCCATCTGAAGCAGTACGTCGTCTCGACGACGCTCGGCTCCGTGGACGAACCGAACGTGACCGTGGTCGACAGCGATCCGGTCGAACTCGTACGACGGTTGAAGCAGGAAGAGGGGAAGAAGATTTGGCTGTGCGGCGGCGGCACACTGGCGGGGCAGCTCATCGACGAGATCGACGAGCTGATCATCAAGAGCTATCCGGTGCTCGCGGGGACCGGCATCCCGGCGCTCACCGGCGCATTCACCCCGACCCGGTTCCGGCCCACGCGGCGGCGGGAATTCGACAACGGGGCGCAGGTCACCTGGTTCAGCCGGGCGTGACCCGTGGGGTCACGCCGGGTCGGCAAGGAAGGAGAGCCGTATCTTCCGGTTCGGGTTATCGACGTTGAGGTCCACGAACGCGATGGACTGCCAGGTGCCCAGCGTCATGACGCCGCCGAGCACCGGCACCGTGGCATAGGGCGGGATCAGCGCGGGCATGACGTGCGAGCGGCCGTGCCCGCGCGAGCCGTGGGCGTGCCGCCAGCGGTCGTCGGCGGGCAGCAGATCGCGCAGCGCGGCCAGCAGGTCGTCATCGCTGCCCGCGCCCAGTTCGATGATCGCGATACCGGCCGTGGCATGCGGTACGAAGACGTGCAGCAGCCCGTCGCCGCCGCCCGCCGCCTCGCGCAGGAACTCCTCGCACAGCCCGGTGATGTCGTGCACCACCTCGCTGTGCCCGGTCTTCACCTCGAGCACCGTGCTCTTCATCGTTCACCTCCCGAATTCGCTCCCCGCCATGGTCCCGCCGGGCAGCGCTCTCGCCAATAGAGGTTATGCATGAAACCGCGCCGCCCGTTCGCGACCGCGCCGGTGGCGGGTGGACACCGCCGCACCCGCGTCACCACCGAAGTCAATCTGTTCGTCATATTCGCGCGGCATTACATGGGTCACAGCCGGGAGGTGGGCGCAAAACCCCTGGACGCTCATCGGTAGGCTGGGTGCTCGATAGCAGCAGTTTGTCGATCTTGGAGGATTCCACCGTGGCTCTCGTCGTTCAGAAGTACGGAGGATCTTCGCTCGAATCGGCCGAGCGCATCCGTCGCGTCGCTGAGCGGATCGTCGAGACCAAGAAGCAGGGCCACGACGTGGTGGTCGTCTGCTCCGCCATGGGCGACACCACCGACGAGCTCCTCGATCTCGCCCAGCAGGTGGCCCCCGCGCCGCCCGCCCGCGAGATGGACATGCTCCTCACCGCCGGTGAGCGCATCTCCAACGCGCTGGTGGCCATGGCCATCCATTCACTCGGCGCCGAGGCCCGCTCCTTCACCGGCTCCCAGGCCGGTGTGGTCACCACCGGTGCGCACGGCAACGCGCGCATCATCGACGTGACGCCGGGTCGGCTCCGCGAGGCCCTCGACGAGGGTGTCATCGTGCTGGTGGCCGGATTCCAGGGTGTCTCCCAGGACAGCCGGGATGTGACCACGCTGGGTCGTGGCGGTTCCGACACCACCGCGGTCGCGCTGGCCGCCGCGCTCGAAGCCGATGTCTGCGAGATCTACACCGATGTGGACGGCGTGTTCACCTCGGACCCGCGCATCGTTCCCGATGCGCAGAAGCTCGAACAGGTCTCCTACGAGGAGATGCTGGAACTGGCCGCGACCGGGGCCAAGGTGCTCATGCTGCGGTGTGTGGAGTACGCGCGCCGCTACAACGTGCCCGTGCATGTGCGCTCGTCGTACACCGACAAGGTGGGCACCTACATTTACGGATCGATGGAGGACATCCCCTTGGAGAAAGCAATCCTCACTGGCGTCGCGCACGACCGCAGCGAGGCCAAGGTGACCGTCGTCGGCATTCCGGACGAGCCGGGTTACGCCGCCAAGGTGTTCCGCGCGGTCGCCGATGCCGAGATCAATATCGACATGGTGTTGCAGAACATCTCGAAGGTCGAGACCGGCAAGACCGACATCACCTTCACCCTGCCCAAGAGCGAGGGTCCGCGCGCCGTGGAGCTGCTGACCAAGCGGCAGGGCGAGATCAACTTCTCCCAGGTGGTGTACGACGACCACATCGGCAAGGTGTCCCTGGTCGGTGCGGGCATGAAGTCGCACCCGGGCGTCACCGCCACCTTCTGTGAGGCGCTCGCGGACGCGGGCATCAATATCGACCTCATCTCGACCTCCGAGATCCGCATCTCCGTGCTGGTCAAGGACACCGATCTGGACGAGGCCGTGCAGGTGCTGCACCGCGCCTTCGATCTGGGCGGCGACGAGGTGGCGGTCGTGCACGCCGGAACGGGGCGCTGAGCACAATGGGTGTACGCGTAGGTGTCGTCGGCGCGACCGGGCAGGTCGGCGCCGTCATGCGGAAGCTGCTGGAAGAGCGCGATTTCCCGGCCGACGAGGTGCGTTTCTTCGCGTCGTCGCGGTCGGCGGGCAAGACGCTGCCGTGGCGCGGTAGGGAGATCGTGATCGAGGACGCCGAGACGGCGGACCCGACCGGGCTGGACATCGCGCTGTTCTCGGCCGGTGCCACCATGTCCCGGGTGCAGGCCCCGCGCTTCGCGGCGGCCGGTGTCACGGTCATCGACAACTCCTCGGCCTGGCGCAAGGATCCCGAGGTGCCGCTGGTTGTCTCCGAGGTGAACCCGGAGCAGACCCGGAACCTGCCCAAGGGCATCATCGCCAACCCGAACTGCACCACCATGGCCGCCATGCCGGTGCTGAAGGTGCTGCACGACGAGGCCGGACTCCAGCGCCTCATCGTGTCCAGCTACCAGGCGGTGTCGGGCTCCGGCCTGGCCGGTGTGGAGGAGTTGGCCTCGCAGGTGCGCGCGGTCATCGACGACGCCGAGAAGCTGACCCACGACGGTTCCGCCGTGGAGTTCCCCGCGCCGAACAAGTACGTCGCGCCCATCGCCTTCGACGTGATCCCGCTGGCGGGTGCGCTGGTCGACGACGATTCCGGCGAGACCGACGAGGACCAGAAGCTGCGCAACGAGTCCCGCAAGATTCTGGGCCTGCCGGAGCTCGCGGTGAGCGGCACCTGTGTGCGTGTCCCGGTCTTCACCGGCCACTCGCTGTCCATCAATGCCGAGTTCGCGCAACCGCTCTCGGTCGAGCGCGCCACCAAGCTGCTGGAGAACGCCCCGGGCGTCAAGCTGGTGGACGTCCCCACCCCGCTGCAGGCGGCCGGTATAGACGAATCCCTGGTCGGTCGCATCCGCCAGGATCCGGGTGTCCCCGACGGCCGCGGTCTGGCCCTGTTCATCTCGGGTGACAACCTGCGCAAGGGCGCGGCGCTCAACACGATTCAGATCGCCGAGGTGCTGCTCGAGAACCGCTGACGCGGCGACTCACCGCACGCGGACGATCGCCCCCGATCCCGTTGGGATCGGGGGCGATCTCGTCTCTCACTCCGTCGCCAGTGGGCCGTGCCGGTCCAGGTGCAGGTAGGTGTAGACGGTGGTGATCAGGCAGACGATGGTCGCCAGCAACAGCAGCCCGAGGCCGTCGGTGATCATGTTCATGAGTCCGCCGATGAGCCCGCCGAGCAGGAATGACGACCAGATCAGGAAGTGGCCCAGCCAGGCGGCGGCGGTGGCCGCGCCCGCGAGGTGGCGTTCGAGCCCCTGCCCCATCTTCACCAGGGCTCCGGTGAAGTAGGTGATCGGCACCGACACCTCCCCGTTCTTCACGAACGAGGTGTTCAGCGCCCCGGTGCCGAAGGCCACGAACAGGATCGGCACCAACTCGATGTCCGGAGCTCCGGCGGGTGTCTCCGTGAAGAAGTCGATGACCGTGGCGACGGCGAGGCTCGCCGTGGTGAGCAGCGTCGGCCCGTGCGGATGCTGGGTCCAGAAGTGTCGCCGACACCAGGACGCCACGAATACTCCGGCCACGAAGCTGACGATGAGCAGGATGGCGGCCAGGGCCATGGAGCTGCGCCCGTCGAACCAGTTCACGATGGCGCGCTCGGAGTTGCCGGTCATGAAGGTGACGAAGTAGCCCTCGGTGTGCAGGAGTGCCGCCGCGCCGATGACACCGGCCATGGCGGCGAGCACCCAGGACAGCCGTGCTTCAGCGTCGAACATGCCCGCGTAGGGGCTGCTTTCCGTTTCCGGCACAGGTAGAGCTCCTTCCGGGAGGATGTGAGCGCTACCAGTCTTACCGACGCATCCTGAGAATCAGCTGTCGCCAGGCTGTATTGCTAGCCAGTTGCTATCAATCGATCCACGATTTGCTGCACATGGGGAATCGGAGAATTCAGTCATCTGGACGATGCTCGATGCGCCGGAGAGTTTCCTTTCGTGGTGCGCGCGGAGAGGATTCCCTCGCGCTCCAGGCGGGCGGTGATGTTCTGTACCGTCGGTCCCTCGCCGAAGCTGGAATATCTGGTTGCCGTCACCGCGCAGGCCGCGAACCACATTGCGGCACCACCGATTCCGACTCCGAGTAGGAAGAACCACAGTTCGCCGGGCATGGTCACCTCTTGACGTCCGTATCGTTCGTGTCGATCGACAGCTCCCACCCATGACGGTAAACACAGAAAAATTGCGGTGCAATAAGAAAAATCCATGTTCCATACTGTGCGCCGTAAGCTCGCCCGGTCTGCAATCCTTGTCGGCAGATCCGATCGGAAGGAGTGAGCATGGATTCGTTACGAAGGCGCTGCGGGATCTGCCGGGCGCACACATCGATCCTCTGGCGGTGATCGCCGGCAAAGCCCATCAGGTAGAAGGAGTTTGACCCGGTGGCCGAAAGTACCCTTGGGGCACGGGTAGCGGAGTTGCGCCGGCGTAGAGGGCTATCGCAGAAGGAGCTTGGCGCCGCCATCAGGCGGTCGGAAAGCTGGGTGTCGCAGGTAGAGCGGGATGTACTGCCGGTCGAGAGACTGTCGGTACTGCAACGGCTCGCCGATGTTCTCGGAGTCGCGGTCCGAGATCTGCGGCCGGAAGCGGCCGAACCGATGTCGACCGACCGTGCGGGCGGCGAACGCGTGGGTTCAGCGGTCTTCGAGCAGTTGCGACTCATGCTCACCGGCCATCCGGCGCTGGATCGGCTGTTCGACGACGAGACCGGTCGCGAGCCGGTCGAGGTGCCGCAGCTGGCCGAACGCGTCGATCTGGCTTGGCAGCTGGCACACGAGTCACGGCTCGTCGAAGTGGGCAGCAGCCTGCTGGAGCTCATTCCGGATCTGGAACAGGCGGCACGCGTCGCGGCGACGCGGCGGGAGGTGCTGGGCCTGCTGTCGCGCGCCTATCAGGCGGCGGCAACGGCATTCACCCGGCAGGAGGAGGTCGACGCCGCGTGGGTGGCGGCCGATCGAGCGCTGGCCGCGGCCGAACGCTCCGGCGACGCGCTCGGCGTGGTGGCCGGAACCTACCGCATGGCACAGGCATTCCTGCGGCTACAACGGTTCGAACAAGCCGAACAGGCCGCGCGGACCTGCGTGGCGGCACTGGAACCACTGGTGGACGACGATCGGCGGAGCACGCCGGAAGTCCTGTCGCTCTACGGATCTCTCCAGCTCATGCTGGCGGTGATCGCGGCGACGGAGGGCAACCGCGCACAGTCGCGGGCCGGGCTCGCCGCCGCACGCGGTGCCGCCCTGCGCATCGGAGACGACCGCAACGACTTCGACACCGAATTCGGGCCGACCAGTGTGGCCGTGCACGCGGTGGCGGTGGCCGTCGAACTCGGTGACGCCGGTGAGGCCCTCGATATCGCGCGGGCCGTGAACGCTTCCACGCTCACCCCGGAACGACAGGCGCGCTTCCTGGTGGATGTGGCGCGGGCGCACGCGCAGCGGCGGCAGGCGCATCAGGCGCTGGAAGCCCTGCTGACGGCCGAACGGCTGACGCCGGAGCTCGTACACACCCATCATCGGGCTCGGGAGGTGATGCGCGATCTGCTGCAGTTCGCGGGTCGCCGCCCGTCGGAGGAATTGCGGGAGTTGGCCGGGCGCGCCGCGGTGACACCCTAGTTGCCGGCTCCTAGTTACCGGCTCGGATGCCAGGAGTGCGTGGGTCGGGGCCGAGGCATGCCACGATCAGGCACCCCGGCGGTGCGTCGGCGAACGGCGGCGCGAGCGGAATGTCCAAGCAGGACAGCACATTGCAGCCCGGATAGGCGGCCGGTCCGAGACCGAGGACGGCGAGCGCGATATCGCCGTCGAAGTACCGGCGCGGGTCCAAGCGCAGGGGCGGCTCGACGTAGCGGCCCGGGTCGGGTATCGGGCTGTCCCGGAATGCCCGCAGCAGCCGTCGGAAGAATTCGTGCGGCACTTCCATGCCGTATTGCAGAATCCCGGTGACCCCACGGTCGGTATGGGTGCCGAAGACGCCGGTCCACACCACCATGAGATCCAGGCTGGGCACGATGTACACATGCTGTAGTCCGAGTCCGGACATGGAATACACGTCATCCGGGAGGAATTCCGGATTCTCCGCGCAACCCGGACCGAGCCAGAACAGATAGCCGTAACAGGAACTGGTCGCCGACGGTGTGATCGCCTGTCGCAGGTACGCTTCCGACACGATGCGCCGCCCGCCCCAGTCGCCGCCCGCGGCCACCAGCATGCCGATGCGGGCCAGATCGTTCGGCGGAATCATGAGATGCGCGTATCCGTAGGTGTTTCCGGAACGGTCGCGCGCCCAGTAATAGTCGGTCGGCGGAATGCCGAGCGGATCGAAGAATTCCCGCTGGGCGAAGCGCTGCAATGGTTCGCCGACCGCCCGTTCGATCACATAGGCCAGCAGGTCGACATTGCGCTGGCTGTAGACGAACCGGGTGCCCGGCTCGTAGTCGAACGGGACGCCGAGCGCCTGCACCGCGCTGTTGGGGTCGATCGGGATGACGCCGCTGAACCCCTCGGTGATGACGCCGATGCGCAGCCCGGAGGATTCGGTGAGCAGGTGCTCCACCGTGAGCGAGCGGTGCTTCGCGCTGCCGAGTCCGGGCGGCAGGTAGCGGTCGATGGGCGCACCGATATCGAGTCTGCCCCGATCCCAGGCGATTCCGGCGAGCAGTGCGACCACGCTCTTGGTGATGCTCCAGACGTTCCAGGGGGTGTTGCCGGTCTGTGCGTTGGTGGGGCCCTCGCCGATCAGGCAGTTGTGCCGGAAGACCTGTACGTTGAGCCGATTGCGGGTGGCGGCGAAGGCGAGGGCGTCGGCGAGCAGGGCGGAGTCCAGGCCGGTGGATTCCGGTCGGGCGCGCTCGAATTCGCGTCCCGACGGCGTGGCGCACGTGGTGCTCGCCCGCGGGCCGGGGTCGGCTTCCGCCCGCACGGTGCCGCCGACCAGCGATCCCGCCGTCAGTAGGAGTGCCGTGACCGTTGCGAGCCCCCTGCGCACCATGTGCACAGGCTATCTGTCAAGGCCCCTGGGCAGCGGTAGAAATACCGGTCACCGCCGGGCGAATCGGCGAATCGCGTACACCCCCGCGCCCGCCGCCAGCACGGCCGCGCCGGTGAGCACCGAACTCGTCGGCAGCGACAGCCCGACCACCGCGCAGCCGATCGCGCCCACCACCGGAACCGCCCGGGGCGGACGGTTTTCCGCGGCCGTGAGGGTGGCGGCCGAGACATTGGCGATCAGGTAGTAGACCAGGACCGCGAACGAGGAGAACCCGATGGCGGCCCGGATGTCGAAGCTCACCGCCACCACCGCCACCACCGCGCCGACGGCCAGCTCGGCCCGGTGCGGCACCCCGTAGCGCGGATGCACCGCCGCCAGCACCCCCGGCAACTGCCGGTCGCGGGCCATGGCCAGGGTGGTCCGGGAGACGCCGAGCACCAGCGCGAGCAGCGAACCGGCCGCCGCGACCACCGCGCCCACCCGCACCACCGGGGCGAGCGCCGGCACGCCCGCCGCGTCGACGGCGCGCGCCAGCGGATCGGCGTAGGCCGCCAGTCCTTTCGACCCGAGCACCAGCAGCACCGCCATCGCGACGAGCGCGTACACCGCGAGTGCCAACCCGAGCGCGATGCCGATGGCGCGCGGAATGGTTCGCCGCGGATCCCGCACCTCCTCACCGAGGGTGGCGATGCGCGCGTATCCCGCGAAGGCGAAGAACAGCAGACCCGCGGCCTCGAGCACGCCGCGCACCCCGATCTCGCCGTCGGCTCGGGCCGCTCCGCCGTGCTCGCCGAACAGGCACACCGCGACCACGGTGGCCAGCACCACCAGTACCGCCGCCACGATGAGCCGGGTCGCCAGCGCCGACTTCCGCACGCCCACATAGTTGATCGCGGTGATCACGGCCACGGCCGCCACGGCCACCACCCGCGCGTGCTCCGGCCACGCGTAGGCGCCGACCGTCAGTGCCATGGCCGCACAGGACGCCGTCTTGCCGACCACGAATCCCCACCCGGCCAGATACCCCCAGAACGGTCCCAACCGCTCCCGGCCGTACACATACGTACCGCCCGACACCGGATACAGCGCCGCCAGCCGCGCCGACGACGTGGCGTTGCAGTACGCGACCACCCCCGCCACCCCGAGTGCGAGCAGCAGCCACGACCCCGCCGCCGCGGCCGCCGGGGCGAGCGCCGCGAAGATCCCCGCCCCCACCATCGATCCGAGCCCGATCACCACCGAATCGCTCAACCCGAGCCGCCGATGCAGTGCATCGTCCTGAGTCGCCATGCCCACATCGTCGCCGCCCCGGCCCCTACGCGCGACCCGACCCGCACGGCACCGGGTCCTCGGAAGAGGGTCCCTCGGAAAGAGCGAAGCGCCGCCAGTCGGGGGGATTCCTGGCGGCGCGGCTCTCGCAGCATGACTGCGAAGGGTGTCGACGTCCCACAAGCGCCTCTCGGCGAGTGGTCGCTCGAAGCGACGAAGGGTGCGGCCCGGGGCTGTCCGGACGCCGACAGTGGTTTACAACCGCGGGGGTGCGGGATGTATTCCGGGGCCGGGGATGTGATTCGCGCGACCCCGGCGGGGCCTTGCCGACCGCTCGGCGTGTCGGCGTATCTAGGCTGAGGCAACGTCTACCTGCGTAGATCATTTTTCTGGAGTGATTCCAGAAAATTTTCTTGACTTATTCCAGATTAGAGGGAGACTGGGTTCATGCACACCGGGTACGACGCGCGGGAGCGATTGCGCGAAGTCGGCCTGCGGGTTACCGCCCCGCGGGTCGCGGTGTTGGACGCGGTGGTCGCGGCGCCGCATTCGGATGCGGACTCCGTGGCCGCCACGGTGCGGGAACGGCTCGGGTCGGTGTCCACGCAGGCTGTGTACGACGTGCTCAGGGCCTGTGTGGGAGCCGGGCTGCTGCGGCGGATCGAACCGGCGGGTTCATCGGCGCTGTACGAGGCCCGCACCGGGGACAACCACCACCATCTGGTGTGCAGGAGTTGCGGCACGGTCGTGGATGTCGACTGTGCCGCGGGCGCGGCCCCCTGTTTGGAACCAGCCCGGACCCACGGCTTCTCGATCGATGAGGCCGAGGTCGTCTTCTGGGGGCTGTGCCCGGCCTGTCGTCCGTAAGATGCCTCGCAGCCCGAGGCAGTACAGCCGAGGAGACGTCGAATGACCAAGCCGACCACCACCAATACCGGTATCCCGGTCGTCAGCGACAACGAATCGCTCACCGCCGGCACGCAGGGCCCGATCCTGCTGCACGACCACTATCTGATCGAGAAGCTGGCCCAGTTCAACCGCGAGCGGGTGCCGGAGCGGATCGTGCATGCCAAGGGCGCGGGCGCGTTCGGTGAACTGGTGGTCACCGGTGATGTCAGCCGATACACCAAGGCCAAGCTGTTCCAGCCGGGTGCGCGCACCGAGTCGCTGGTGCGGTTCTCCACCGTCGCCGGTGAGCAGGGCAGCCCCGACACCTGGCGCGATCCGCGTGGTTTCGCGGTGAAGTTCTACACCGAGGACGGCAACTACGACATCGTCGGCAACAACACGCCGATATTCTTCATCAAGGATCCGATCAAGTTCCCCGACTTCATCCGCTCGCAGAAGCGCCTGCCGGGCAGCGGACTGCGCGACCACAACATGCAGTGGGACTTCTGGACCCTGCGCCCCGAGACCGCGCACCAGGTGACCTGGCTGATGGGCGACCGCGGCATTCCGAAGACCTACCGCCACATGGACGGTTTCGGTTCGCACACCTACCAGTGGGTCAACGCCCAGGGTGAGCGTTTCTGGGTGAAGTACCACTTCAAAACCGACCAGGGCATCGAATTCCTGACCCAGGCCGAGGCCGACCGCATCGCGGGGGAGGACGCCGACTTCCACCGCCGCGACCTGTGGGAAGCCATCGAGCGCGGCGAGTTCCCGAGCTGGACGGTGAAGGTCCAGGTCATGCCGGTCGACGAGGCCGAGGGCTACCGCTTCAACCCGTTCGACCTGACCAAGGTGTGGTCGCAAAAGGACTACCCGCTCATCGAGGTCGGCAAGTGGACGCTCAACCGCAATCCGGGCAACTTCCACGTCGAGATCGAGCAGTCCGCCTTCGAACCGTCGAATGTCGTTCCGGGCATCGGCTTCTCGCCGGACAAGATGCTGCTGGGCCGCGTCTTCGCCTACGCCGACGCGCACCGCTACCGCATCGGCGCCAACTACGCGCAGCTGCCGCCCAACCGGGCCAAGGCCGCCGAGGTGAACTCCTACTCCAAGGAGGGCCCGATGCGCTACGACTACAACCCGGCGGATGTGCCGGTGTACGCGCCGAATTCGTTCGGCGGCCCGCACGCCGATCCGGAGCGGGCCGGTGACGAGGGCCTGTGGAACTTCGATCCGACCATGGTGCGCGCGGGTTACATCCAGCACGCCGAGGACGGCGACTTCACGCAGGCGGGCACGCTGGTCCGCGAGGTGCTCGACGACGCCGCGCGAGATCGCCTGGTGGCCAATGTGGTCGGGCACGTGCTGGGCGGTGTGCGGGAGCCGGTGCTGAGCCGGGTGTTCGAGTACTGGAAGAACGTGGACAGCGATCTCGGCAAGCGCATCGAGGAGGGCGTGCGCGCCGGGCTCAACGGCCACTGAGTGAAATTCGCGCTGCCTCCGACTCTTTCGGTCGGGGGCAGTCGTGTGTCGGCTGCGTGGCCCCCGGTCACCGTGCGCGGCGTGCCTCGAGTCCGTCGATGAGCAGTTCGAGTTCGGTGTCGAAGAATTCGTCGCGGCTGCGCGCCGAATCCAGCTCGCGGTGTCGGGCGTAGCTGCGGTGCAGGCGCGGGTACGGTTCGCTCATTCGCTGCGAAGCGGTCATGATCTGCTCCATCCACTCCTGTTCGCCGAGGCCGCTGCGGTTGACCGTGGTGATCATGGCGGTCTCGGTGGTGGTGGCCCCGATCAGATACGCGAAGATGGCGTTGGTGGCGCGGTCGGAGGTGGTCGCGTCGAATCCGGCCACCTCGAGAATGCCGAGCATGCCGTCGGTCATCCGCATCACATTCGGGCCGAGGTAGACCAGCCCGGCGGTGCTCAGCACGGCGGGCATCCACACGTGCCGCAGCATGGTGGCGCGCATGCTCCGGCCGAACTCCATCAGGTCGGTGCGCCAGTTCTCCGCCACCAGCCGCTCGGGTAGGCGTATCTCGCCGAATACCTCGTCCACGACGAGTTCGAGCAGTTCCTCCTTGTTCGCCACATGGGTGTAGAGCGAGGTGGCCCCGGCATTGAGCCGGGTGCCGAGTTTGCGCATGCTGAGCGCCTCCAGGCCCTCGCTGTCCAGCAGTGCGATGGCCTCCGCGACGATCTGTTCCCTGTTCAGTGCCGGGGTGTCGCGCCGCGTGCGCTGGGGACGCGTCCATACCGTCGCAAACTGCTCAGCCTTCGCTGTCATGGCCTCTCCTCTTCTGTCCGCGGCCAGCATAACCGCTGTTAGAACGCTGTTCGATGCACCGAACAATGTTCTCGCTTGCGAACACTGTTCGGGTGGCCGTACAGTGTTCGAAGATGCCGAACAGTGTACGGCAAACTGGATCGAAGAGGGATTCGACATGAGTGATATCGCGGGCGCGGCGGTGAGCACCGAAGCGCCACAACGTAATCCGAAGCGCTGGTGGATTCTGGTGGTGCTCTGCCTGAGTTCCCTGGTGTTGGTGATCGACAATATGGTGCTGAACGTCGCCATCCCGCAGATCTCCACCGAACTCGGCGCGACGTCCCAGGACATCCAGTGGATCATCGACGCCTACATCCTGGTGTTCGCCGGACTGCTGCTCACCTCGGGCAGCCTCTCGGACCGGTTCGGCCGGCGGCTCGTCATGGTGGTGGGCCTGGTGGTCTTCGGCGTGGCCTCGATGCTGGCCGCCTATGCCGACACCCCGCAGCTGCTGATCGCGGGCCGGGTGCTGATGGGCGTCGGCGGTGCGCTCATCATGCCGAGCACGCTGTCCATCCTGATCACGGTGTTCGACGAGCAGGAGCGGCCCAAGGCCATCGCGTCCTGGAGTGCCGTGGCCATGATCGGCATGGTCGGCGGTCCGATCGTGGGCGGTGTGCTGCTGGAGCACTTCTGGTGGGGCTCGGTCTTCGTGCTGAACGTGCCGATCGCGATCGTCGCCATCGCCGCGGCCCTGCTGCTCATGCCGGAGTCGAAGGGGCCGTGGACCAAGCCGGACCTGTCGGGCATGGTGCTGTCGATAGTCGGCACCACCGCGCTGGTGTGGACGATCATCGAATGGCCGACCGCGGGAATCGACGGCACCTGGGGCGCACTGCTGATCGCGGTGGCCGGTCTGGCGGCGTTCGTGGTCCGGGAACTGCGGGCGGAGCACCCGATGGTGCCGTTGCAGCTGTTCCGCAACCGGGTGTTCACCGGCTCCAGCTTCTCGCTGGTGCTCGTCACCTTCGCCAATGGCGGCCTGCTGCTGGTGCTCACCCAGTACCTGCAGTTCGTGCTGGACTACTCGCCGATGCGCACCGCGCTCGCCTTCACCCCGTTCGCCCTGACGGCGCTGGTGTTCAACGGCATCGGCGCGGGCCTGGTGCAGAAGGCCGGGGTGCGCCCGGTGATGTTGGTCGGAATGGCGGTGCTGGCGGGCGGTTTCGTCATGCTGTCGCTGCTCACCACCGATTCCGGATTCTGGAAGCCCGCCCTGGCCATGAGCTTGGTCGGCGCGGGTGCCGGTCTGGCCATGCCCGCCGCCATCGGCGCGCTGATGAGTGCGATCCCGCCGGAACGGGCCGGTGTCGGCTCTGCGCTCAACGACACCATCCAGCAGACCGGCGGCGCGCTGGGCGTGGCGGTGCTGGGCGCGGTGCTGGCCGGCACCTACACCGAGGAGATGCCCGCCACGGCCCCGGCCGCCGCCCGCGAAAGCATCGCCCCGGCCCTGACCAGCGGCGACGGCATGCTGATCACGGCCGCCAAGGACGCCTTCACCACTGCCATGTCGGCCACCTTCCTGGGCGGCGCGGCCAGCGTCCTGGCCGCGACGGTCATCGCCTTCTTCCTGATGCGGGGTGCGAAAGCGCCTGGGGGAGAGGGAGTACCGGTCGAACAGGATGCGCCGGGCGGCGGAGACGACGATCTGGTGACCTCCGGGTAGCGCCGAACGCCAACCGAATACGCTTGCGCCCCGGCGGCTTCGCCGGGGCGGAGCGCTGTCATCGACCCTCTCGTTCTCCGCCGACCAGCCGCAGCACGCTGCGGCGCAGGGCCCGCTCCGCCGCGGGCTGGCCCATTCGCCCGGCCGTGACCTCTGCCCCGGCCGCGTGGCTCAGCGCGACAATGGCCGCGGCGAGCCATTCCGGCGTTGCGGCGCTGTCGAATTCGCCCTGCCGCTGACCGCGACGGAGCAGCGGCAGCAGGTGGTCGAGGACGGGATTGTGGAGTTCCCGGCTCTCCTCGGGTGCGGTGGGGGCGATGAGTTGCAGCGTCGGATGCGCCTCGAAGGCGCGCCAGCCGACATCGAGAATGCGCAACAGCGCGTCGACGGCGCTGCCGCTGTCGAGATCGGCGGCGGCCATGGCGGCGACCGTCGCGGCGGTGGTCCGTTCGACCACGGCCGTGAGCAGTTCCTCCCGCGAGGAGAAGTGCGCGTAGATGGTTTGGCGGGTGACGCCCGCCGCCGCGGCTACCGCGGCGAGTCCCGCATCGGGCCGCTCGGCGAGCAGCCGGGTGGCGGCGTCGAGAATCGCCGTGCGGCTGCGTTCCGCATCGGCGCGTCGGCGTGGTCCCGGACTCATGGAATTCTTACACCCTTGTCAAAGTTTCGACCGCGCTCTAACCTTTACAGCGTTGTCAGAATTCTATGGCAGGAGAGCCATGAACATCGACTCGCCATCCGATCCCGCGCAGTTCATCAGGGATTTCTTCACCTCCTTCACCGACGCGGCGATGAGCGACCGTGACCCGGCGGAGGTCGTCGACCGCTTCCACAGCCGGGATATCGTGCAGGTGGCCGACGGTCTGCGCATCGACCGCGACCGCCTGATCGCCCACCTGCGCCCCATACGAAAGACGCTGGCCGAGTATCGCTTCGACGTCCACGAGGCCATGGCCGATGGCGGCCGCATCGCCGCCCGCATGACGATCCACGCGCGACGGCGCAATGGTGACGAGATCACCACCGACGTGCACTTCTTCGGGGAGTTCACCCCGGACGGCCGCATGCGCCACGCCCACCAGCTCACCCGCACCGTCACCGCCGCTTGATCACCGGGAACCCCCATGCGTATCCATATCCTCCGTGCCGCATCCCTGCTCGCCACCGGGTTGCTCGCCGGTGCCTTCGGCTATGGACTGGCGAATATCGCGCCCACCTTCCATCGCGTCCCGCTGCAGCTGCGGCTCGAGTTCCACACCGAGCTCATGCGGGCCAACAGCATCAGCATGCAGCTCACCATGGCGACGGCGGCACTGAGCTGTACCGCTCTCGCCGTGGCGGCCCGGGGCCGAACCCGGGTGCTGGCCGGGGCGGCGGCGGTGCTGGTCGTGGCCTCCTTCGCCATTACCCGACTGGGCAACGTCCCCATCAATCACAAGATCAACGCGTGGGTGACCGACGGTGCCCCCGCTGATTACGCGGCGATCCTGTCGCGCTGGGACCTCTTCCACGGCCTGCGCACCGGTACGGCGATCGCGGCCTTCGTGTTGATGATCGTGCTCGCACTGTGGCAGCACCGGTCAGGGCAGCAGCTCCTCGATGCGGGTGGTGCAGAAGCCGGTGATGTCCGTGTCCGGGGGTAGTCGGACGCGGTCGGCCATGCGGAGCAGTGGAATCGAGAGCAGGACGGCGGCGAGGACCTCGTTGTAGCGGAGGTTTCGGACCGGCATGCCGGTGGCGGCTTCGTAGTGGGCGATGGTCTCCGCGCGGGTGGGGGTGCCGGGCAGGGGGGTGTGGCCCTCGAAGACGCTGCTGGCCCAGTCCAGGAACAGCAGCCAGGCCAGATCGTATTCGTGGTCGCCGAGGTGGGCGGTCTCCCAGTCGAGGACGCCGGTCACGCGATAGTCCTTGTCGTAGAGGATGTTCGACATGCGGGCGTCACCCCAGCACAGCACCACGTGCTCGGGGTCGTAGCGGTGGGCGCGCAGCCAGGCGATGGCGCGGCGGTAGGTGGCGGGTGGGTCGCCGGTGGCCCAGGCGAGGGCGGCTTCGAGGTAGTTGACGAGCTGGTCCACCGGTCCGGACCCGAATCGGGGCATGGCCAGGAAGTCCAGTCCCAGTGCCCGCCAGTCCAATCGGTGTATCGCCGCGATGGTGTCCACGCAGCCCCACCACATTCGCGTCCGGTTCTCCGGACTCGCGGCATAGTAGTTGCCCGCCACGTGATACGACGGATAGTCGCCGGGCGCTTCCCCGTCGAGACGGTCCATGACGAAATACGGGCTGCCCAGTGCGGTGTCCGAGCGGTCCAGCCACCGGACGGTGGCGACGGGCAGGTCGGTGTCGGCCAGGCGCTCCATGACGAGCACCTGGCGCAGCAGGTCGTAATCCGGGAACAGTGACAGCTCCGGTGGACGTCGGAAAACCAAGGGGACGCACCCGTTCTCGTCGACCACCTCGAACAGGTAGGTCTCGGTGGCGAATCCGCGCGGACTGGGTGCCCACTGGCGGATGCGTGCGGTCGCGCTCACCGGCAGGCGCTGTCGCAGAATGGGTTCCAGGGCGGCCGGTAGCCGCTCCCCGGGCAGGCGTGCGGTCGACACGGTTCTCCTACCCCGCGAATCCGTAGCGGGCATGACGACCCATGCAGACCATTTCCACCAGGCCGTGTCCGACCTCGCCGCCGTGCTCGACCCGGCAGAAGGTCTCACTCAGCATGCTCACCCGGCGCAGCTCGTCGGTATCGGACAGGTCGACGGTGAAGCCGTCGCTGTAGTACGGCCCGCGCCAGAGCCCGGAGGCGTAACCGCGGTAGCTGTCGTACCCGGCCAGGCCGGGCCAGAAGTCCTTCAGCGCGGTGACCGCGAATTCTCGGGTTCGCCCATCCGCGCCGTGGGCGCGGAAGGTGCCCTCGCGCAGGATTCGGAAGTCCTCCCGGAACCGCAGATCGTGCTCCACTGCCACGATCGGAATCGGCGCGGCCGTGGAGTCGATACGCGGGACGACGGTGCCCTCGAAATGCCACCGCTGTCCGTCCGCGGTCTCGCGATGCGCGAAATGCACCAGCTCGTCGGCGAATTCGAAGATGCCCATGAAATACAGCACCCCGTCCGGGACCTCGGGGGGCTGCATGCCCTCGCCCTCCGCCAGGCTGCCGCCGCCTCCGCCGTGCCGGGTGCCCCAGGAGTGGTCGCGCCCGAACCACCAGGTGTCCGGATCCAGTTCCAGGCGTTCGCCCTCCACCTCGAGCCAGCCGGAGACGCGCCCGTTCTGGTAGTACCGCCGTGCGTCCTCACGCACTCGCCCACGGGACCGGAAGAACGCGGGTTCCTGTTCGTAGGCCGGGAATTCGGCATCGAAGTCCAGGCGCAACCGCATTCCGTGCGCATTGTCGTCGAGGCTGGCGTGCACCGTGCGCAGCGGTTCGCCGATCTCGTAGCGGTAGGGGCCGACCTGCCAGGAGCCGAGACCGTCGTAGCGTCCCGCGATCTCGCGGGACATGCGCACCACGTGGGTTTTGCCGCCGTCCAGGGTGACCATGGCGTAGGCGTCGGTGACATTGCGGTTGGGATAGCGCGCCATACCGGTCATGACGGTGGCGGTACCGCCGGTGTCGAAGCCGTACAGCACGATTCGCTCGGTCCAGCGCAGATCGCTCTGCAGGACGTGGTCGAAGGTGGTGGGCAGCTGGTGGCAGAGCAGTTCGTCCTGGGGAGTCAGCATGGGAGTGCCTCTCGTGCGGCCTGGCGTGCGAGCGCCGCTATTAGAATACGATGCATAGCGTATTTCAATCGGGCTGCGCCGATAGGCTGAATCGGACGAATACTCGACATGAGGGAGGGTTCACGTGACCGCACCCGCAGGCACCCGCACCGGGCCGGGGCGGCCCCGAGACCCGCAACTGGACGCCCAAGTACTGGCCGCGGCGCAGGAACTGCTGGTCACCGAGGGGTACGAGGCCACAACCATCGCGGCCGTCGCGCGCCGGGCGGGGGTGGTGACGACCTCCATCTACCGGCGCTGGCCGAGTCGGCGCGCGCTCATCGAGGATGCGGTCTTCGCGCTGGACCCCGGCAATCATCCGGTGCCCACGGGCGACCTGCGCGCGGATCTGCTGGCCTGGACGCGGCTGTGCCACGGCGCGGCGGCGCATCCGGCGGCCCGCTCGGCCATCCCCGGCCTGCTCGCCGCCTACCACGACGACCGGGAGAGCTACCGGCGGATTCTCGATCGCGGAGAGCAGCCGACCCGGCGGGCGCTGCGGGAACTGCTGACGGGCGCGGCGGCCGCGGGGCAGGCGTCAGCCGGATGCGATGTGGACGCGATCTTCGAACTCCTGCGCGGTGCGACGCTGATTCGCGCGCTGACGCACGGCGAAGAGGGCGCGGACGCGTTCTGCGAGCAGATGGCGGACGCGCTGGTCGCTGTGGCGCGCACGCCTCAGCGCAGCAACCCGAACCAATAGATCAGGGTGGCCAGAATGAAGACGACCACGGTTTCCATATCGCTCCCAATCTGCTTGCCGCACTTGTTTCCATGATGCCTCCAGGCACCGGCGGCCGGCCAGGCCATCCATGAAACAAGATCGCACGGCGACCGGATCGTGATACACGAAAGAGCCCGCCGGACCTGATCGGCCCGGCGGGCTCTACCCTCCGCCCGCGAAACCCGACACCCCTCGTGGTCGAGTAGCGCGGCCCCACCCCGACCCGCCGCCATCGCTCCTCCCCGAGACGATGTGGGCGGGTGCTACCCCCCGCAGGATCCGCCGGGCTCGGCACCTCCCCGTGCTCGAGCCCGGCGGCTCCCGCCGTGCCCGTCCGGCCCGCCGCCTCCCCGCGGCCGAGCCCTTCGAGCGTCCCCCCCGTCCGATGGTCCGCGCTCCCGGACGCGAGACCACCGGTGTTCCGGCCACCGCCGCCGGACCCGACACCCCTCGTGGACGGGTCCGATCGACGGTGGTGGTTCGTGTCGCCCGGGCACGACCCGACACCCCTCGTGGACGGGTCGCGCCCCGGCTGCCACCCCCGATGGTGGTTTTCCGGGTGACACCGGCTGTTCCGGTGTCGAGACATACGATGTCGCGCCCGGCTTGGCGCGCCCTTAACAAGACCTTGCAACCTGAAACTCGCAGGCCAACAGTCGTTTTCGGCGCTACGGGCGCGGTGCTCGGCGCGAGCGCCCGGCAGCTGCCAGCGAGATGTAGCTGTTGGATAGCGGGCCGGGGAGGTTCCGCGCCCGGAAGGCCACGGTCAAGACAAGTGCGGCGAGCGTCAGATTCCTCGCGTTCATGGCAAATATGTAGCAGAAACGCAGGTAGATGCAATCGGGACACGCAGAGTCGGCGTGGCGGGCAAAACGCCGATATCGGCGGGTCGCGGCGTGTCGTCATTCTCTGCCCGGCGTGTGTCGATTGGTAGCGAGTTGGTAGCGCGATGGCGCAACCGGATTGGGTATGGTGCGCGGCGAATTCGCTCGGAGAACTTCCTATTTCAGCATCGGCGGCATTTCACATGCCGCCGATGCGCTTTCGTATGCGCACTCGAGGAGGAGCTGTTGAACTTGTGGCGATCGCGGTGGTGGCACCCCGTGCTGCCGCTCGCCGTCCCGGTCCTGGCCGTCGCGGCCGGATCCGCACCGGCGCAGGCCGAGGTGATCACCGACTACCCCGTGGTCATCGATGTCAGCGCCACCCCGGGCGGCCTGTGCGACGGCCCGCTCCAGGGCACCACATCGGTCTGGTACCCGCCCGGCATCCCACTCCGGGCCGATATCGAGTGGCGGATGCGCGCCGGCGACCGGCTGCTGCGCAGCGGTACGGCGCGCGTGGACGGCGAGGTGTTGACCATTCCCTTCGAGATCGCCCGGCACGAGATTCCGGGCTCCGGCCCGCTGCGGGTGGATGCCCGTGCCCATCTCCCCGGCGGCGCCGTCACCGAGTTCGGCACCCCGTGGTCGCTGTACCCGGCGCGGGAATGCGATGCGCTGCACGTGGTCTCGGTCGGCGACGCGGTCATGTGGGGGCAAGTGCTCGACCTGGAACACAAGTTTGCCCACCTGACCGCCGACACCCTGGGCTCGCGGACCGGCCGCGCCGTGGAACTGCACGACTACTCGGTGTCCGGCGCGGTTCTCGACGCCCCGACCGTGCCCGCGGGCAATGACGACGCGGGTTGCCTCGAACAGCATTACGCGCGAGAGGTGTACGGCACTGTCGCCATGGAGTCGGTGCCGCTGGACGAACGCCTGCCGGATGTGTTCTGCCAGTTGGAACGTGCCGCCTCGGAGGCGGAGGCGGGCGGCTACCGGGTGGACCTGGTGCTGGTGAACGGCTGCGTCAACGACCTCGACCCCTTCTTCGGCATTCCGCTCGGCGTCACCCCGGGCAGCGCCGACCTGGTGAGTGCCGTGCGGCGCGAATGCGGTGGGGAGGGCGCGGATCCGGTGAATCCGGCCGCGGACGTGCCCTACTACAGCGGGGCCAAACTCGGCTACGGCGGCCGTGGCATGCGCACCGCCCTGGAACGTGCGCACGGCCTGCCGGGTGCGCCGAAAGTGCTGGTGTCCAACTACTTCCACGGTTTCGATGCCGAGCTGCTGCCGGACGGTCTGCCCCGCTGGTCGGAGTTCGTGCGATTATCCGCGGCCACCTTCGCGCAGGCCGCGCACGAGGCCAATGCCGCCGCCGGAGTCGATTTCGCGGTGGCCGCGGACGGACTGGTGGCGCGCGACGGCGTACCCGGCGCGACGAGCCGACTATGGCTGAATCCCTTCGGCGACGAGTCGGTCACGCTGCGGGCCTTGACCTGTCCCGAGACCGATCACGAGGCCCCGCAGTGCCGGATCCCCGTACTGGGGCGGCCCGATGTGGACGGGGCGCGGCGCTACGCCGAGGCGTTCCTGTTGCATCCCCGGATGCGGGAGTGGTTCGGCGGGGGTGGGCCGACGGGCGAGGGCTTCACGCTCTCCCACGAGTCCGGGCCGGTCGGGCAGACGGTGCATTTCGACGCCACGGCGGCGGGCAGCGCCGTCCGCGAGTACGACTGGTACTTCGGGGACGGCATCCACGTCACCACCACCGCGCCGACGGTCGCGCACACCTACACCGGGCGCGGACCCCATCGGGCGCGGTTGGTGGTGACCGACGTGGAGGGCAACCGCACCCTGTACGAGGCGGGCGCGAGCATCACGATCGGCTGACGGCCCCGCCCCGCAGCGCGGCCGCCAGTTCGGCGATGGCGGCATCGGTGACCGGATAGCCCGGGAAGTAGCAGCACACCCGGGAGATGGTGTCCCCGAACCGCTCTCGAATGGTGGCCGCGCACGCGGCGGGGGTACCGCTGACGGCGATGGCGTCGACGAGGTCGCCGTCGATGCGCGCGGCCATCTCCGGCCAGCGCCCCTGTTTGGACAGCGCATTGAGTTCGGGCTGCAACCCGGCCCGCCCCTCCACCTCGAGGACCGGTCGATAGGCCGGGGTGGAACCGTAGAACGCCAGCAGATTCCGCACCGCCCGCCGCGCGACCTCGATCTCCGCGTCCGTGGTGCCCATGGCCACGATGGGGCTTCGGCAATGATCTCGAACGGGCGCTCGGACCCGTCGAGGCCCGCCGCCACGGCGGGCAGTGTCCGCTCCCGGTAGTGCCGAGCGCTGTTGAACGGCATGACGAGCAGCCCGTCGGCCACCTGCGCGGCCATCGCCACTGATCCCACGCACCCCTCCCGGGACCGAAGAGGGTGCAACCGGTCCCGGAAGGGGTGGGGTGGTACCGCTCCGGCAGGGAAGCACAACAGCGCGGTACCGAGTCTCGCGGTGCTACATATCGGCGGTGATGAACTCCGCGGCCTTCTCGCCGATCATGTAGCTGGGCGCGTTGGTATTGCCGCCGGTGATGCTGGGCATGATGGAGGCGTCGGCGACGCGCAGGCCCTCGATGCCGTGCACCTTCAGCGTCGGGTCCACCACCGCGCGTTCGTCCACACCCATGCGGCAGGTGCCGACCGGGTGATAGATGGAGTGGATGCGGTTGGGCAGCTCCGCCCGCAGCGCGCTCTCGTCCATGAGGTCGGGGCCGGGGGCGAGTTCCTCGATGACGTCTCCGGCGATGGCCTTGTGCGCCATGATCTCCCGGATGATGCGGATGCCCTCGACGAGGAATTCGGTATCGCGGGAGTCGGTGAGGTAGCCCGGGTCGATGAGCGGCGAGGCGTACGGATCGGCCGAGGCCAAGCGCAGTTCACCACGGCTCTTCGGGTAGATGAGGCTGGGGAAGATGGTCAGGCCCGGCCGCCGGTCCACCATGTGCAGTTTGTCCTCGTCCTGGTTGGGGATCGGGTAGGACCACGGCAGGGTGTGGATCTGCATATCCGGGTAGTCGCCCTCGGCGAATTTGGTCTTGACGAAGCCGACCGCCTCGAACACCGTGCGGCCCATCCACGAACTGCCGGGCCGCCGCAGCTCGCGCAGGATGCCGCGGGCGAAATAGGTGGGGATGCCGCGGTGGATGGCCTTCTTGGAGATGTAGGTCATGGGCACGAACAGGTGGTCGTGCAGGTTCTGTCCGACCGGCAGGTCCGCGTGCACGTCGATGCCCAGATCGCGCAGGTGCCCGGCCGGGCCGATGCCGGAGAGCATGAGGATCTGCGGCGAGCCGACCACGCCGCCGGAGACCACGACCTCCTTGGCGGCCCGGATGATCCGCCGCGCGCCCTTCTTGTCGGCGACCTCGACACCGGTGGCGCGGCCGTTCTCGATGACCACGCGGGTGACGTGCGCGTGCGTGACCACGGTCAGGTTCGTGTTCGGCCGGTCGGTGATGAAGCCGCGGGAGGAGCTGTAGCGCAGACCGTTTCGCACGCTCTGCTGGAAGATGGAGATGCCTTCCTGCGATGCCCCGTTGTAGTCGTCGATGATCGGCGCGCCGAGGGTCTCGGAGGCGGCGATCATGAACTCCTGGGTGATCGGGGTGAGGTCCTGCTGCCGGGTGACCTCGATGGGGCCGCCCGCACCGCGCACGTCGGACGCGCCCTCCTCCCAGTTCTCCAGCCGCTTGTAGGCGGGCAGCACCTCGTCGTAGCTCCAGCCGGTGTTGCCCTCGGCGGCCCAGGAGTCGTAATTGGCGCGGTTGCCGCGCACGAAGAGCATGCCGTTCACGGAGCTGGAGCCGCCGAGCACCTTGCCGCGCGTCATGGGGATCTTGCGCTCGTTGGCGTGCTTCTGTGGGACCGAGTACTGCTTCCACACCACGCGTTGCTTCAGCTGCGGCACGGTGTGCACCATGGTGATCATGCCGGGGCTGGTGACCAGCCGGGTGTTGTCCTTGCGCCCCGCCTCCAACAGGATCACGCTCGCCCCGGCCTCGGCGAGGCGGCCTGCGACCACCGCACCGGCGCTGCCCGCGCCTACGACGACGTAATCGGCTTCGGTTGCGGCGTCCGCGGAGCGCGGAGAAGCGGTCATGTTCGTTACCTCATCCTCGAGTGTGCCTCTGATCACTGTAGAACAAGTTCTAGTCTCAGCACACCCGGCGGGACTTGTCCAGATCTATAGATCAACTTACGCGCAGGCAGTGCGCACGGATCTCACTCAGTGGGATGCATTTCCAGGATATGACAGGCGAAGAACGGGTTTCATGGTCGGTGCTGGTGGGTAACTGGATGAGCCCTCGTGCCCGACGGTGAAATCGATGGCCGCGACCCCTGGTCCGCGACGGGGTCACATGGTTGAATCTGCTGTAGAACGTGTTCCAATTTCGCATCGTGGCGCCGACAGGCCGCAGGAGGAACAATGACTGTTCCGTCGATACCGACCGGATTCGATTTCACCGATCCCGCACTCTGGGCGGACCGAAGTCCGGTCGAAGAATTCGCCGCGCTCCGGCGCACCGCACCGGTCTGGTGGAATGCGCAGACTCCCGAACAGGCAGCCCCGTTCGAGGACGGCGGCTACTGGGTGATCAGTCGCCTGGAGGACGTGAAGGAGATTTCCCGCCACCCCGATCTGTTCTCCTCGAACGAGAAGGGCGCGATCATCCGCATACCGGGCGACAGCACGCCCGAGCAGCTGGATCTGACCCGTAACGCGCTGCTGGTCAATATGGATCCGCCGAAACACACCAAGATCAGACGAATAATCTCCAAGGGATTCACCCCGCGCGCCGTGGAGGGATTGCGCGCCGCGCTCACCGAGCGCGCTCACCGAATCGTGGCCGCCGCCAAGGAAACCGGCGGCGGAGATTTCGTCGAACAGGTCGCCTGCGAACTCCCACTGCAAGCCATCGCCGAATTGCTCGGCGTACCGCAGGACGACCGGCACAAGCTCTTCACCTGGACCAATGAGACGCTGAACTACGACGATCCGGAGTACGGCGGCGACTCCAACGCCGCATCCGCCGAGATCCTGGGCTATGCCTGGAATATGGCCGAACAGCGGCGGGCCTGCCCGGTCGACGATATCGTGAGCCAGCTGGTGAACGCCGATGTCGACGGCGAGGCGCTGGGTTCGGACGAGTTCGGATTCTTCGTGATTCTGCTGGCCGTGGCGGGCAACGAGACCACGCGCAATGCCATCACCCACGGCATGAAAGCCTTCGTCGACAATCCCGATCAGTGGGAGCTGTACCGGGAGCGGCGGCCGCGCACCGCGCCCGACGAGATCGTGCGCTGGGCGACGCCCGTGACCGCTTTCCAACGCACCGCAACCCGTGATACCGACATCGGCGGACAGCGCATTCGGGCGGGCGATCGCGTCGGATTGTTCTACAGCTCCGCCAACTTCGACGAGGACGCCTTCGACGAGCCCTTCCGATTCGATGTGCTGCGTGATCCCAATCCGCATGTCGGCTTCGGTGGCACCGGAACGCATTTCTGTGTCGGCGCGAATCTGGCGCGGCTCGAAATCGATCTCATGTTCAATGCCATCGCCGACGCCATGCCGAATCTGAGCGAGGTCGAGCCGCCGCAGCGACTGCGGTCCGGATGGATCAACGGCATCAAGCACTGGCCGGTTCGCTACGCGTAGTCCGGCCGTCGGGTAACGGCCACGAACTCGTTCTAGGATCGGGCCCATGACCGACCTACGCGAGATTCCGCTGCGCACCCTGTCCGACGAACCCACCACCCTGGCCGAACTGGCCGGGGACAAGGTGGTGCTGCTGGTGAACGTGGCCTCCAAGTGCGGCCTGACCCCGCAGTACGCGGGCCTGGTGGAGTTGCAGCAGACCTACGGTCCGCGCGGCTTCACCGTGGTCGGCGCACCCTGCAATCAGTTCATGGGGCAGGAGCCCGGCAGCGCCGAGGAGATCCAGACCTTCTGCGCCACGAACTACGGCGTGGACTTCCCGCTGCTGGAGAAGGTGGAGGTCAACGGCGAGGGCCGCCACCCGCTGTACGCGGAGCTGACCGAGACCCCCGATGCCGAGGGTGCGGCCGGGGATATCCAGTGGAACTTCGAGAAGTTCCTGATCGGGCGCGACGGCAAGGTGCTGAGCCGTATTCGCCCGCGCACCGAGCCGACCGACGCCGCCGTCACCGGCGCGATCGAGGCCGCGCTCTGACATCCGCGACATGCGAACATGCCGGGGCGGCGGGGGAGTTCCCCCGCCGCCCCGGCGTCCAGCTCAGGGCCGCTGTCGGCGGCGGTAGCGCACGGTGCAGGGCTGTTCCAGCTGCACCACCATCTTGGAGTGGTCGTTGCGGTAGCTGTCCGAGGGTTGTGCGAGTTCGAATTCCCAGTCCCGCAACAGGATGGAGAAGATCGCCTTCAGCTGCATGAGCGCGAACGCCGCGCCCACGCAGCGGTGGCGGCCCGCGCCGAAGGGGATCCAGGTCCAGCGATTGGCCAGATCCTCCTGGTTCGGGTCGAGATAGCGGTTCGGATCGAAGCGGTCCGGTTCCGGGAAGTCCTCCGGAATGCGGTTGGAGACAGCGGGTGTCGCGGCCACCAGGTCACCGGGTGCGATGCCGTGGCCGCACACCTCGAATTCGTCCCGGGCCACCCGCATCAGGATGATGAGCGGTGGATGCAGCCGCAGCGTCTCCTTCAGTGCCGCCTCCAAGCGCGGAATCTGGCGCAGCGCATGGAAACTCACGTCCTGGCCGTCGGCGTAGAGGGTGTCCAGCTCGGTCACCACGCTGTCGAGCACCGCGGGATTGCGGAGCAGTTCGATGATCGTCCACGCCGCCGTGCCCGAGGTGGTGTGGTGCCCGGCGAACATCATGGAGATGAAGATGCCGGTGATCTCGCTGGCCGAGAAGCGCGGCTGCCCCTGCTCGTCGCGCACCGACACCAGCACGTCGAGCATGTCCCGGTCCGCCTTGCCCTCCGGCGGATTCGCCATTCGCCCGGCCATGATGTGGCGCACCAGTTTCACCAGCTGGTGGCGGGCCTCGTCGCGGCGGCGGAAGCTGTCGATGGGCGCGTAGGGGTCCACATAGCAGTAGGCGTCGGTGCCCTGCTCCAGTTCGTGGTAGAGCCGGGCGAAGCGGGCGTCGAGTTCCTCGCGGAACTTCACGCCGATCAGGCAGGCCGAGGAGGTGTAGATGGTCAACTCGGCGAAGAACTCGAGCAGGTCGATCTCGCCCTCGTCGCCCCAGCGCGCGACCATGCGGTCCACCTCGCGGGCGATGGTGCTGGCGTGTCCGCGCATCTGCTCGGCGCGCAGGGCCGAGTTGTGCAGCATCTCCTTGCGCCGCTCCGGCGGGGCGTCGAACACCACGCCCTCGCCGAAGATGGGCTTCATGAACGGATAGGCGGCGGCCTGGTCGAGTTCGTCGTCCGAGGCACGGAAGAAGAACTCGTTGGCCTGCGCGCCGGACAGCAGGATCACGTCCTTGTCGGCGAGCCGGAAGGAGCCGATATCACCGCATTCGGTGCGCACCCGGCGCATGAGGGCGATGGGATCGGTGCGGAACTCCTCGAGATGGCCGTGTTCGTGTTCGCCGCCGGAGACCTGTCGCGGTCGCACCAGGGTCATCGGAAACCTCCCAACGGTACCGGTGTTGGACACCTGTCTGGACGGTACTACGGAAGGTGTTGCGCGGCAAGGGATCCCATCGAATTCGGTGTCATTTCGAAAAATTTCCGCGCGGGATTCAGTGCGGCAGCACGAGCCGTGCCGACTTTTCCAACTGGTCGGCGATTTCGATATAGGACGCATAACCCATTCCGGCACGCACCAGGGCACCGGCGTACAGCGATTCCAGCGTCTCCACGATTTCCGGATCCGCATCCGCGCCCAGGGCGGCCACGAGCCGATTGCGGATCTCGGTGCCGATGCGCAGGCGCAGATGCGCCACATCGGGATCGGTGCCGAGCAGGGCGCTGGTCACCGCGCCCGCCAGCGCCGGTTCGTCGGCCACCAGCATGGCGATCTGGCGCAGCACCGCGATCACGCGCGCGGTGCTGTCGACATCGGTCTCGACCGGCGGTTCGGTGGCGGCGAGCCGCCGCCAGAACAGCTCCGCGACCAGGTGTTCCTTGGAGGAGAAGTAGGTGTAGGCGGTGGCGGTGCCGACCCCGGCGGCGGCGGCCACCATGCGCACCGTGAGACCCGCGAAACCCTCGCGCGCGAGCACCTCCATCGCCGCCCGGGTGAGCTTGTCGACGGTGTCGGCCTGCTTCTCGGTGAGGCGGCGGCGGGTGGCCTCCATGCTCACCACCGGACGGGCGGAAAGGGAATCAGACACGTGTCTGGATGCTACTATGGGTCGGCTCCCCGAGCAACTCGCACGATGTTCGCGAGGTATCAATACGGGTGCCCCGGAACTGTTTTGGATGAGGCAGGCAAGGATTTCATGACACAGGCCGCCGCGGGGATTTCCGCCGCCACCGCCGAATTGTTCGCACTCGCCGAACAGGCCACCGGATTCATGCCGCCGGCGGAGGGCCGCGCCCTCTACACCGCCGCGCGCGACCACGCCGGTGACGGTGTCATCGTCGAAATCGGCACCTACTGCGGAAAATCCGCGATCTATCTCGGCGCGGCCGCCCGCGAAACCGGGGCGACCGTCTACACCGTCGATCACCATCGCGGCTCCGAGGAGCATCAGCCCGGCTGGGAGTACCACGACACCACCCTCGTCGACCCGGAGACCGGCGTCTTCGACACCGTGACCGCGTTCCGCCGCACCATGGTGCGCGCCGGACTCACCGACACCGTGGTCGGCATCCTCGGCTCCTCCACCGCCGCCGCCCGCATCTGGCGCACCCCCGTGCGCCTGCTGTTCATCGACGGCGGCCACACCGAGGAGGCCGCGCAGCGCGACTACGACAACTGGGCGCACTGGGTGGCGGGCGGCGGCCTGCTCGCCATTCACGACGTCTTCCCCGACCCCGCCGACGGCGGCCAGGCCCCCTTCCACATCTACCGCCGCGCCCTGGACTCCGGAAAGTTCCGCGAACTCTCGGTGACCGGCTCCCTGCGCATCCTCCAGCGCACCGCCGCCTGCAACTAGAGCCGTCGGCTGTCGGTTCCCGCGCGTAGCCTCGGGGACGTGGAGGAATCGGCATCCTCGCCCGCCTATCAGGAGCGGCCGTCGGCGGCGGTCGCGGGGGCCGTGGTGTGGACACGGACCCTGCGGTCCGCGGTCGAAGCGCCGGTGCTGCCGGACGGTTGCATGGATCTGCTGTGGATGGACGGCGCGTTGCGGGTGGCTGGACCGGATACCCGGGCACGGGCGGTAGCGCTCCCGGCCGGGACGCGGATCGCCGGTATCCGATTCCCGCCGGGTACGGCTCCGGCGCTGCTGGGGGTGCCCGCGCACGAACTGCGCAATGCCGGTGTCGAAATCGACGCACTGTGGTCGCCCGCCGAGGCACGCCGGGCGAGCGAGCTGGTGGGGGAGTCCGCGAACCCGGTGGCCGGTGTGGAGGCGGTGGCCGCCGCGCGGGCCGCGGTCACCGAACCCGCCGATTCGGTGGTGCGTTGGATCGCGGAGCAGCTCGCGGCGGGCCGCTCGGTGGCGGAGACGGCGACGGCGACCGGGTTCGGCGCACGCCGACTACATCGGCTGTCGCTGGCGAGCTTCGGTTACGGTCCCAAAACCCTGGCCCGGGTGCTGCGGCTGCAACACGGCCTGGCGCTGTCCCGCGCGGGTGTGCCGTTCGCTGAGGTGGCGGCCCGCGCGGGCTACGCCGACCAGGCGCACTTCGCGCGTGAGGTGCGCGACCTCACGGGAATGCCCCTGCGCCGACTGCTGACGGTGCAGGGGGCCGATCAGGCGTCCAACGCGGCGTAGAGGTCCACGCCATTGCCGTCGGGATCGTGCACCACCGCGTAGCGCTGTCCCCAGGGTGCGTCGAAGGGTTTCATTTCGGCGTGGTGGCCCGCTGCGACCAGTTCCTCGAAGAGGCGGTCGACGTCGGCGGGTGAATCGCAGTGGAAGGCCAGGCCGATGCGGCCGTCGCCCTGCGGCGGTCGCCAGTTCGGATGGAAGGAGGCGATGACCGCCTCGGCGTCCAGGGTCAGGCGGAAGCCGCCCGGCAACTCGGCCTCCACATGGCCTTCCCCGAGGACGGGGCCGAATTCGAGTCCGAGTCGGCGGTAGAAGGTGAGGCTGGCGTCCAGATCGGAGGCGACCAGGCCGATGACATCGAGTCGAGGTGCTTTCTTGGTCATACCCCGACGCTAGAACCCCCTACGGCCCGACATCTTGAAGAAATCGGACACCCCGCCTATTCGCCGTCCGGGCTCCACACGATGCGCCCGCCCTGGAAGTCCTGGGCCTTCCCGCCCTGGTAGTCGTACTCGTCACCGGTGGGCAGCCCGTAGCGACCGTTCTCGCCGCCCGCGGCGACCCACTGATCTCGGATCGCGCCCCACACGATGTGTGTGCCGGTGGCCTTGGACCAGTACACCGCTCCGCCCTCGAACAGGTTGTAGCGGCCGTTGCCCTTGTTGGTCTGGGCCTCGTCGCTGATGGGGAAGCCGAGCGGGCTGTTCTCCCAGCCGACCGCGCCCCACTTGTCGCGGATCACGCCCCCGACGTAGTGCGCGGCGGTGCCGACCGACCAGTAGACGGATCCGCCCTGGAAGTGGTTGTAGCGGCCGGGCTTTCCGAGCGTCGACTCCTCGTTCGTCACCGGATATCCGAGTGTCCCGCGCTCCGATCCCAGCTGCCGCCACTTGTCCCGGATGAACCCGGCCACCGCGTGCGCGCCCACCGCCTCGGTCCAGTAGATCGACGCGTTGTGCGCGAAATCCTGGTACTTGCCGCCCCCGGCCGCATCCGACTCCGGCCCGACCGGGTCGCCCAGCGCCTCGGGACCGCCCAGCGCGTCGTAGGTGATCTCGATGGCCCCGCCCACCTCGAACGCTCCGACCGGCCGCGCCCCGGCACTGTTCGTGCCCAGCGCCAGCACGCCGGCAGCCGCCACCGCCAGCGCGAGCGCGTTCCGGGCACGCGGGGACGACTTGCTCTCGCGACGAATCGAACTCAACGCACTACCTCGGATTCCGGCTGGACGGTTACGCCGCCATCCTCCAAGGCCCGGCCGTTCGCGGCAAGACGGCAGAGCCGTCGTCCATCGACATCACACCCGCAAGCCGGCGCGGTCGTCCTTCCGGCGGGCTTCGGACCGCGAACGCCGGTCGACCCGACCGGCCGAGAGAACGGCATGGAACGCGTCCGTCAGCCGCGGATATCCGCGCATTCACAGGTGAGGTGAGTCGTCACCGGCGCCTCGGGCAGCAGGTCGCGGAAGATGCCGTTGGCCGGGGTGGCGCGGCTCAGCGCGTCGGCGGCGAGGATCATGGCGGCCCCGGTCCAGGTGGTGCGCTCCTCGGGCCAGCGTTTGCCGTCGGCGAAGACCAGACCGGTCCAGTAGGAGCCGTCGGATTCCCGCAGGTGCTGCATATTCGTGAACAGGCGCAGGGCGCGCTCGCGCTCGCCGAGGGCGTCCAGGGCCAACACCAGCTCGCAGGTTTCCGCCCCCGTCACCCACGGCCGGTCGGCGACGCACCGAATGCCCAGCTCGCCGACCACGAAGTCGTCCCAGTGCGCGCGGATGCGCCGCCGGCCCGCATCGCCGCGGATCGCGCCGCCGAGGATGGGGTAGTACCAGTCCATGGAGTAGCGGCTCTTGTCCAGGAAGGCTTCCGGGTGCTCGCGCAGCGCGTGCCCCAGCCGCATGGCCGCGACCTCCCACTCGGGCTGCGGGTCGCCGACCCGCTCGGCCAGCGCCAGGGCGCAGCGCAGGCTGTGGAAGATACTGGAGCAGCCGGTCAGCAGCGCCTCGCCGGAGCTTCCGGCAGGGCCGAGCGACCAGTGGATCTCCCCGTAGCGCCCGTGCTGGAGACCGATCACGAAATCCATGGCGCGGCGCACCGTCGGCCACATCTCGTCGGCGAAGGCGCGGTCGCCGGTGCGGGTGAGGTGATGCAGCACCCCGGTGGCGATGTAGGCGCAGAAGTTGGTGTCCGCGTCGGCGTTCTCCACCGTGCCCCGGCGGAACTGCATGGGCCAGGAGCCGTCCGGCCGCTGGGTGGCGGCCGACCAGGCGTAGGCTGCCCGCGCGTGCTCGTACAGTCCGGCCACGGTGAGCGCCATGGCCGATTCGAGGTGATCCCACGGATCGGTGTGCCCGCCGTCGAACCAGGGGATGGCACCGTCGGATTCCTGTGCGGCGGCGATGGATTCGGCGGTGTGCAGCAGCTCGGCCGTGGTGAGCACCCCGGGCACGCCGGGTAGGTCAGTAACCGCCAAGGCGCACCGCCGGTTTCGTGAAGTACAGCGCCACGCTCTTGCCGATGAGCGGATCGAGCAGCCGTTCCGCCACCCGGGTGAGCGGCGGCGCGGACATCATGTCCCACACCAGCATTCGGTGATACGCCGATACCAGCGGATGTTTGTCCGCGGACACGCCCACCGCGCATTTCAGCCACCAGTACGGCGCGTGCAGGGCGTGCGCGTACTCGGTGCGCACATGCCGCACCCCGCGCGAGCAGATCTTCTCCCGCAGCTCGTCGGCCTTGTAGATGCGCACGTGGCCGCCCTCATTGGCGTGGTACTCGTCCGACAGCGCCCAGCAGATGCGCTCCGGCAGCCACCGCGGCACCGTGACCGCAAGCGCCCCACCGGGTTTGAGCACCCGCACCAGTTCGTTGACGGCCTGGCCGTCGCGCGGGATGTGCTCCAGGATCTCCGAGGCGATCACCACGTCGAATTCGCCGTCGCCGTAGGGCAGATCGAGGGCGTCGCCGCGCACGGTCTCGGCCTTGGCGTAGTCGGGGCTCTCCCCGGCCTCGGCCATGGCCTCGAACATCACCTGCACATCGGCGAGATCCGCCACGTTCTGATCGAAGGCCACCACGTCCGCGCCGCGCCGATACGCCTCGAAGGAGTGCCGTCCGGCCCCGCAGCCCACGTCGATGACCCGGACGCCGGGTCCGATGCGCAGGCGGTCGAAGTCGACGGTCAGCATGTGCGTGCCTCCTGGGTAGGCGCGCCGAGCGGCGCGATGGCGGGGCGGATGAGATGCCGGGCGATGGCCCGCTCGTAGACGGTGACCGTCTGCGCGGCGACGGCCGCCCAACTGAAGACGGTCAGCGCGCGGCGGCGTCCGGCCGCGCCCAGGTGGTGTCGCCGGTCCGGGTCGGCCAGCAGCGCGCCCAGCACGCGGGTCAGTTCGCCCACATTGCCGGGCTCGACCAGTTCCGCGCAGTCGCCCACCACTTCCGGCAGCGCCCCGGCCCGGCTGGCGACCAGCGGCGTGCCACTGGCCATGGCCTCCACGGCGGGCAGCGAGAACCCTTCGTACAGGGAGGGAATGCAGGCGATCTCGGCCGAGCTGAGCAGCCGCGCCAGTTCCTCGTCGGCGAGTCCGCTGACGGCGGTGACGATGTCGGCGAGGCCGAGTTCGGCGATGAGCTTCTCGGTGGGTCCGTTGGGTTCCAGCTTGGCCACCAGCCGCAGTTCCAGGTCATGGGAGTTGCGCAGGCGCGCGATGGCTTTCAGCAGGTGACCGATGCCCTTGAGCGGCTTGTCGGCACTGGCGACCGCCACGATGCGGCCGGGTACCCGGGGCAGCGGATGCGGCCGGAACAGGTCGGTGTCCACGCCCAGCGGCACGGTGCGCAGCTGCTGGGGCGCCACCCCGAAGTCGGCGCGGATATCGGCCGCCGACGAGGAGGACACGGTGATCAGGTCGGGTAGCTGGCGCGCCACCCGCATCTGCATCCCCAGGAACCCGTACCACCTGCGCACCAGCGGTTTGCGCCGCCACGGGGCCGCCGCCAGATCCACCGCCCGGTCCCGGGTGATGGGGTGGTGGATGGTCGCCACCAGCGGCAGATGCCGGGCGATGTCGAGCAGTCCGGTGCCGAGGCACTGATTGTCGTGCACCACGTCGAAATCCCCGGCGCGGGCGCGCAGCAGCTTCGCGACCCGCAGGCTGAAGGTGCGCGGCTCCGGGAATCCGGCGGTCCACATGGTGCCCAGTTCCAGCAGGTCCACGCCATCGCGGAGTTCGCCGGGACGCGGGGTGCGGAAGGGGTCGGACTCGCGGTACAGGTCCAGGCTCGGCACCTCGGTGAGCCGCACCCGGGGGTCGAGCAGTTCTGGATACGGCTGTCCGGAGAACACCTCCACCCGATGCCCCAGTTCGGCCAATCCCTGGCTGAGGTATCGGACGTAGATGCCCTGCCCGCCACAGTGTGTCTTGCTGCGATACGACAGCAGGGCTACGCGCACGTCGGTGTGCCTTTCCGTGATGAAGCGTGGTGAAGCGAAAAGCGGGCTGGGTGAGTCGAACTCAGTCGTGCAGCCCGAGCGGTGCGAGTTTGCTCGCCAACCGGTCGAGGTAGGCGAAGACCTCGTCGTCGGATTTGTCCGGCAGGCCGTAGAGCACGTCGGTGACCCCGGCGTCGGCCCAGCGGGCCAGCCGCTCCGGGTCCGGTTTGAAGTCGAGCGCCACCACGCGGGGTGTGCCGGTGCGTCCGGCCTCCTGCCAGTACTTCATGAGCAGTGCCGTGGACGCCTGCACATCCGATTCGGTCGGGGTGGTGATCCAGCCGTCCCCGGTCCGGGCGATCCACCGGAAGGTCTTCTCGGTGCCGCCCGCGCCGATCAGCACCGGCACGTGCTGCTGCACCGGTTTGGGCCAGGCCCAGCTGGGGCCGAAGGAGACGAACTCGCCGGAGTAGCTGGCCTCCTCCTGGGTCCACAGTGCCCGCATGGCCTCCACGTATTCGCGCAGCACCGTGCGTCGCTTGTTGCCGGGTACCCCGTGGTCGGCGAGTTCGTCGGTGTTCCAGCCGAATCCGGCCCCGAGCGTGACTCGACCGCCGGACAGGTGGTCGAGGGTGGCGATGGTCTTGGCCAGGGTGATGCAGTCGCTCTCGGTGGGCAGCGCCACCGCCGTGGACAGTTCGATGCGCGAGGTCACCGCCGCCGCGGTGGCCAGCGCCACCCAGGGGTCGAGGGTGCGCGTGTACCGGTCGTCCGGCAGTTCGGCACTGCCCGTGAGCGGGTGCGCCGCTTCACGTTTCACCGGAATGTGGGTGTGCTCGGGCACGAAGAAGGAGCGGAAGCCGCGCTCCTCGGCGGCCTTCGCGGCGGTCGCGGGCGCGATGCCGCGGTCGCTGGTGAACTCGACGATGCCGAATCGCATGCGCGTCAGTACCTCTCAGTTGCTCTTGGCGGCGGTCACACCCGCGCGCCGACCGTAGAAGCTGCCGTCGCCGAGCGAGCAACCGCTGGCGTACCCGCCCGCGCAGATGCCCGAGGTGACCCGCCCGGCCGCGAACAGTCCGGGAATCGGTTCGCCGTCCACGTGCAGCACGCGTGAGTCCAGGTCGGTGCGCAGGCCGCCGAGGGTGAAACCGCCGGTGTAGCCGCGCAGGTCGTACGCACCCAGCGGGGTGCCGATGGGCTTGACCCATTCCGGCTTCTTGTGCAGGAACGGGTCCTCGCCCTTGGCGGCGTGGTGGTTGTACAGGTCGATGGTGGCCTGCAGCGCGTTCTCCGGCAGGCCCATCTCGGTCTCGAGTTCGGCCACCGTCTCGGCCACCCAGGTGGGGGCGATGCGCAGGAACGACATGGAGGACTTTGTCTCGAAGGCCGCCTCCAGGGCGGCCTCGTCGATGACCAGATACGCCTGGTTGTGCTGCTCCTGCAATACAGCCTGGCCCATCCGGCCCGGATAGGTGTCCTCGGTGATGAAGCGCTGGCCCTGTCCGTTCACCAGAATGCCGCGCACGATGACCTGCGGGTCGGCGATGAAGGCGACCTCGGTGGCGTCCATGTGCGCGAGATCCGCGCCGAGCGCCTGGGCCACCCGGATGCCGATGCCGTCGTGCTCCTCCACCGTCGCGGCGGGACGGCCGAAGATCTTGGGCGCGAACTGTTCCACCATCTGGTGCGCGTAGGCGAAGCTGCCCGTGGCCAGCACCACGCCGCGTTCGGCGCGCACGTGCACCGGCTTTCCGTAGCGGGTGGCCGCCACCCCGACCACCCGGCCGGAGTCGTCTACGATCAGTCGTCGCAGCCGCACGTCGTATTCGTGGCGGACACCGAGCTTTTCGGCGGTGTCGGCTAGCGGCTTCATGAGCATGTAGCCGCCGCCCTTCTCACCCAGCTTCTTGTCCGGGGTCAGGGGCAGGTGCCCGCGCGGTGCCGGGTCGGCAATGGTGTTGAACGGCGCGGCGTTCTCCCCGCCGGAATACATCAGGCCCTGATCGGCGGGCGGCTCGTAGCCCGGCTCGCCCCAGAACTCCTCTTTGAACGGCACGCCCTGGGCGACCAGCCAGTTGTAGTGTTCGACGCTGCCCTGGCAGTAGTCGTGGATCTTGGCCTTGTCCACTCCGGGGCCGAGGGCGGCGGTGAGGAACTTCTCCATGTTCTCGGGGGTGTCGGAGAAGCCGAGCGCCTGTTGCAGCGGGGTGCCGCCGCCCAGGTAGATGAAGCCGCCGGACATGGCGGCGGCCCCGCCCCAGCCGCCGGTGCGCTCGAGCACCAGGGTGTCGGCGCCCGCGCGGGCGGCTTCGATGGCGGCACAGGCGCCGGCCACGCCGAAGCCGACGACGACCACGTCGGCCGTGTGATCCCAGGTCGGCACCTCGCTCGCCCGGAGCGGTCGCACGGTGGTTGTCTCGGCCATGGTGTTCGAATTCCTCACTGCTGAAACGCCGATTACTTCTTCTGCTCTTGCGCGATGACCTTCCCGACCTTCTGGTCGAGCGTGGTGCCCGCGGGCCAGCCCACGTAGTGGCACAGGAACAGCGCGATCTCACGCAGCTGCTCCGCGTCCAGCTCCTCGTTGCGCAGGGCCGCGCCGAGCTGGATCTCGGCGATATCGAACAGGCCCTGGGCGGTGAGCGCGCCGAGCAGCAGCAGCCGCCGGTCACGAATCGACAGGCCGGGGCGCGACCAGATATCGGCGAAGAGGTGATCGGCGGTGACCGCGAAGTGCGCGCCGGGCCCGTCCTGGAACTCCCAGCCGTACACCTCGGACATCTTCTTCAGGCCGCGCTGCCGACGCTCGTCCGGTGCTGTGCTCACTGCTGCTCCTTCTTCGCGACCGTGCCGGGACCGACGCCGAGTCCGGTGCCCAATTCTTCGAAAGCCTGTGCGGCCAGCGGTAATTCGACGCCGAGCCGGGATCCGAGCGCCAGTGCGAGCGCGAGATCCTTCTCGCCGAGATCGCGGACATGGCTCAGGATGGGGAACCAGAAGTCGTCGGCGGCCACCGGTGCGGTGGTGTCTCGCAACATGATGGAGCCGGGACCGCCGGTGTATGAGTCGGAATGGCGCACCACCTTGCCCAGTTCGGTGATGTCCAGCCCCGCGGCCTCGGCCAGGCGCTGCGCCTCCGACGCCGCGGTGAAGGCGATGAAGTGCAATAGATTGCGGGCCAGCTTCATCCGTGTCCCCGCGCCTACCGCGCCCGCGTGCACGATGAGCGAGGCCCAGCGCCCGAACGGTTCACGCACCGTGGCGAAGGCGGACTCGCTGCCGCCCACCATGACCGCCAGCGCCCCGTTCTCGGCCGCCGGAGCGCCGCCGCTCACCGGGGCGTCCACGAATTCCACCCCGTGCTCGGCGCAGTCGGCCGCCACGGCGACGGCCGTATCGTCGGAGATGGTGGAGTGCACCGCGACGACGGTCCCCGGCTTCGCGGTGCGCAGGATGCCGTCCGGACCGGTGACGACCGCGCGGACCTGCGCGTCGTCGAGCACCGCCACCGACACCACGCCGCAGCGCTCGCCCACCTCGGCGGCGCTCACCGCGCCTTCGGCGCCCGCGCTGGCGAACGGCTCCACCACCTCGGGCCGCATATCGCACACCACCAGTCCGCCCGGCCACTCCAGCAGCCGCCGCGCCATGGGCGCGCCCATATTGCCCAGGCCGATGAATCCGACCGCGGTCTCGCTCACGATCGGAACACCTGTCCGCCGTCGACATTCAGGATCTGACCGGTCACCCAGGCGGCGTCGTCGGACAGCAGGTACAGGCAGGCCCCGACCAGATCCTCCGGGGTGCCGAGGCGTTTGATCGCCAACTGCTGCCGCACCATGGAGTCGACGATATTGCCCGGCACCACATTTCGCGTGGCCTCGGTGTCGATCGGGCCGGGCGCGATGGCGTTGACGCGGATCTTGGAGCCGCCCAGCTCGTGTGCCAGCTGCTGGGTGAGGCCGTTGATGCCGACCTTGGCCAGGCCGTAGAAGCCGGAGTAGGTCCAGGCGGCCGTGGAGGACTGGTTGACGATGGACCCGCCGCCGTGCTCCGACATGGGCTGCCAGACCGCGCGGGTCATATTCAGCGCACCGTCGAGGTTCACGCTCATGAACTTCTTGTAGTAATCCCACGGCACGGTGAGCAGCAGGTCGAGCTTCATATCGCCGTAGATGGCGGCATTGTTCACCAGGTGGTCGACGCCCCCGAATTCGGCGACGGTGAATTCCACCGCGGCGGCGGCGGATTCGGGGTCGGAGACGTCCACCCGCCGGAACACCGCCGTGCCGCCCTCGGCGGCGATCTCCTTGGCGGTCGCCTCGCCGCGCTCGCTGTTCAGGTCGGCGACGACGACTTTCGCGCCCTCGGTGGCGAGCGCACGCGCGTACGCCGCGCCGATGCCCTGTGCGGCACCGGTGACGATTGCGGATCTTCCCGTGAAGCGGGCCATGGTCGAACTCCTTCAGCAGCCGGTCGCGATCAATTTGGTCTCGGTGTATTCCTCGAATCCGGCGACGCCCATCTCGCGTCCGATCCCGGACTGCTTGTATCCGCCGAAGGGCGCGTCGGCGGAGTACCAGATGCCGCCGTTCACGCTCAGCGTCCCGGTGCGCACGCCCTCCACCACGCGCCGCACCCGCTCGGGGTCGCTGCCCCACACCGAGCCGGACAGGCCGTAGGGGGAGTCGTTGGCCAACCGCACGGCGTCGTCGTCGCCGTCGTGCGGAATGACCACCAGCACCGGTCCGAAGATCTCCTCCTGCGCCACCGTGGCCGAATTCGGCAGGCCCGCGATGAGGGTGGGTTCGATGTAGTAGCCGGTCGCCGCGTCGGCGGGG
>NZ_BAGD01000022.1 GCF_000308635.1 Nocardia otitidiscaviarum NBRC 14405
CCCGGCGGCCAGCCCGAGCGCCAGCGCGCCGCCGCCCGCACCCTGGATGGCGAGGGCTTCGGCCAGCACGTGCGGCAGGTGAGAGATGCGGGCGACGGCGCTGTCGTGTTCGGCGGAGAGCACCGGCACCACCACGGCCCCGCAGTCCAGCGCCAGCCGCGCCACCCGGGTCCACGGGTCGGCGTGTACGCCCGGATCGACGCTGATCGCCCAGGCCGCGCCCTTGAACAGGTCGGGTGTGGATGCGGCCCAGCCGGATTCGCTGGTCCCGGCCATGGGATGCCCGCCGACGAAGTGCGCGCCCAGTTCGTGCCGGTGCACGGCATCCAGGACGGGCTTCTTCACACTGGTCACGTCGGTGAGCGGACACGCCGGGGCGAAACTGCGTACATCCGAGAGCACGGTGTCGAGGGCGGGCTGCGGCACGCCGATCACGATCAGCGCGTCGCGGTCCGCGGCCCGGCCCAGTACCGCCCCGATGTCGGCGCTCACGTCGAAGCCGTCGGCGCGCGCGGCCCGCACACCCGGCTCCGACCGGTTGAATCCCCACGCCTCGTACCCCGCGGCGACGGCGGCACGCAGCACCGAACCGCCGATCAAACCCGTCCCGAGGACGCAGACAGCTGGTTTCCGATCGCCCGTCATGGCACCAGATTCGCATACGACTTCAACATTTCCCCCGAAGCGGACTACCGTTGCGCCCATGGCAGCACAGCGCTCGAGCACGAATAGGGCGACGTCGGACGATTACGACGACGTGGAAGGGTTCGCAGTGGCGGTTGTCCGCGAAGAGGCCACCTGGAAGGTCACGCCGTTGACTCAGGCGGCACTCTCCAGTTTGACCGAGGCCGAGCGAGAATTGCGCGAGTTGCGCAGTTCCGGCGCGGTATTCGGTCTGCTCGACGTAGACGACGAATTCTTCATCGTCCTGCGTCCAGCGCCGACCGGCAGTCGTCTGCTGCTGTCGGACGCCACCGCCGCCATCGACTACGACATCGCCGCCGAGGTGTTGGAGGCGCTGAATGTCGAGATCCCGGATATCGATCCGGACGAACTCGACGATATCGAGCCGTGGGAGGAGGGCGACCTCGGCGTGCTGGCCGACCTCGGACTGCCGGAGCCGGTGCTGAGCGTCATCCTCGCCGAAACCGACCTCTACCCCGACGAGCAGCTCGGCATGATCGCCCAGCGCCTGGGTTTCGCCAACGAGTTCTCGGCGGTCCTGGACAAGCTCCCCCGCTGAATGAGCGCGGCCGGATCTCGCGGTGCCGCCGAGCGGGCCGACGAGACGCTGATCCGCGCGGCGATCGCGGCCGCCGCGGCCGCGGACCCGCGCGACGTCCCGGTGGGCGCGGTGGTCTTCGACGCCGCGGGCCGCGAGCTGGCGCGTGCCGCCAACGCCCGCGAGGCCCTCGGCGACCCCACCGCGCACGCCGAGGTCCTGGCCCTGCGCCGGGCCGCCGCGGTGCACGGCGACGGCTGGCGGCTGGAGGGCTGCACCCTCGCGGTCACTCTGGAGCCCTGCACCATGTGCGCGGGCGCGCTCACCCTCGCCCGCATCGGCCGCCTGGTCTTCGGCGCCTGGGAACCCAAAACCGGTGCGGTCGGCTCCCTGTGGGACGTCGTCCGTGACCGACGTCTCAATCATCGCCCCGAGGTCCGCGGCGGTGTCCTCGAATCCGATTGCGCCGCATTGCTCGACACCTTCTTCCACGCCCAGCGCCCCTGAGGAGGCGATTTCGGTTTCCGCGGGGTCGTCCGGTAAAGTCACCAGCGGTGGCGTGTCCGAGCGGCCTAAGGAGCACGCCTCGAAAGCGTGTGAGGGGTAACCCCCCTCCGAGGGTTCAAATCCCTCCGCCACCGCTCCCGCCCCTCACCTGCTCGCGCAGGTGAGGGGCTTTTTGCTGTCACCGGATGAGCAGCTTCGCCACCGTTTCCGGGTGGTACACGAATCCCGCGTGGCTGGTATCGAGGCTGTCCACCTCGAAGTGATTCCCGGGCGTCGCCGCGTCCGCTTCCGCGATGAGCCGGTCCTGCATGTCGATGGGCAGGGACCGGTCCCGGATCAGCCGCACGTATTGCCGACGGACCTGCCCGCCGAGGTCGGGGTGCAGGCGGGCGTCGCCCATCATCGCGGCCAGGGATTCGTCGGGTTGCAGGGCGTTGAGGAAGGCGAGGAATTCCTGTTCGCTGCGGTCGGCCATCAGTGCGGCGTGCAGGCGTGCGAGTTGGTCTCGGTCGGCACCGCGGTAGTTGGCGCGTCCTACGCCGAGTTCCATCGCGTCCCCGACGTTCAGGTCGGCGAGTCCGGGTAGCAGGCTCCGCGTGAACTCGGGTTCGGACATGTACTCGATCGGATTCGTCAACGTGGTGCAGGCCCACGCGGAGATGTACACGATCCGGTCCAGCAGATCCGGTACCTGGTTGGCGACGACGCTGATACTCGTGCCGCCGAGGCTCGCGCCGACGAGTACGACCGGGCCGTACTCGTGCACCCGCTCGACCACGGTTCGCACCGCGTCGGCATTGTCCTCGAGGGTGACCGCGGCGAGCGCGGACGGCTCGGTGGCGAGCCGGTCGAGCTGCTGCGGCGCCTGGTAGGCGATCGGGAACTGGGCCTCGAACCCGTGGCCCGGCAGGTCGACGGCGAGACAGCGCTGTCCCCGCAGCGCCAGTTCGCGTTGGATGGGCGTCCACATGGACGAGCTCGTTCCCGAGCCGTGGACGAAGACGAAGGTGGGCATGCCAAAGGCAGAGTTGCGCATAGGAATTCCTGTCGAGTGCGGTATCGGACTACTCGACGGCACGAACGTGGCGACGCGGGTACGCGGCCACGCTGGCAGCCACGACGGGCTGCGGAGTGCGTCGAGTCAGCCGACGCGCAGGCGCATGAATTCGATGAGCACGGGGCGACTATATCCGATCTTGATAGGCGTCGCCATCCGGAATTGCCTACCGTCCACCCGATCCGGGGGTGACCAGCCCGGATTCATATGCGAGCACGACCAGTTGCGAGCGGTCGCGCGCCCCGAGCGCGGCCAGCAGGCGGCTCACGTAGGTGCGTGCCGTGGCGGGGCTGATGTGCAGACTCGCGCCGATCTCGCTGTTGCTCTCGCCCATGCCCACTCGGGTGAGCACCTCGCGTTCCCGCTCGGTGAGTCCGGCTACGAGTTCGGGTCGGATCGACCCGATGCCCCGCGCGACGCTGCTCAGAATCCGCCGGGTGATCGAGGGGGAGAGCAGCGCGTCACCCGCGGCGAGGGTGCGGATGGCCGACCGCAGTCCGTCGGGGGTGATGTTCTTGAGCAGGAATCCGGCGGCCCCGGCGCGGATGGCTCCGAAAACGTTCTCGTCCTCGTCGAAGGTGGTCAGCACCACCACGCGCACACCGGCCAACTGCGGGTCGGCGACGATTTCGCGGGTGGCGGCGATGCCGTCCAGGATCGGCATCCGGATATCCATGAGCACCACGTCGGGGCGATATCCGCGCACGACCGCCACCGCGTCGCGACCATTCACCGCCTCGGCGACGACTTCGATATCGCCGTCGTGTTCGGCGAGCGCCCGCAAACCGGTGCGGACGAGTTCATGATCGTCGGCCAGGACTATCCGGATCATTCGGTCACCTCGACGGGTATGCGGGCGTCGACCAGGAATCCGCCCTCCGCACGCGGACCCACGGTGAGCGAACCGCCGAGCAGCCGCACCCGCTCCCGCATGCCGTCCAGGCCGGAACCGTGCACCGCGCCGGGTACCGTGGCCCGCCCGTTGTCGCCGACCGTGATCCGGAGCAGGCCGTCGCTCAGTTCGGCGGTGATCGTGGCCTCGGTGGCCCGCGCGTGCCGGACCACATTGGTCAACGCCTCCTGAACCAGGCGGTAGGCGGTCGCGTCCACCCGCGCGGGCAGCTGATCGGGGGCGGCGTCGAGTCGGCAGGTCGTCGTCAGCCCGGCCCGTTCGGCGGTGGCCGCCAGATCGGGAATGCCGGACAGCGACACCACACCCGTCTCGGCGTCGTCGCGCAGCAGCCGCACCATGGCGCGCATATCGTCCAAAGATCGGTCGGCGGTGTCCAGCACGTGGCCGATGGCGGTGCGCGCCGCCGCGTCATCGCGCCCGACGGCCTCGGCGGCGACCCCGGCCTGCAACGAGATCACCGACATGGCGTGGCCGACGGTATCGTGCAGTTCCCGCGACAACCGCACCCGTTCGCCCTGGATTCGCCACTCGGCCCGAGCATTCGACTGCTCCGCGGTCAGCCGCGCGATCTCCGCCTGCTGCGCCGCCCGGGTGCGGCGGGATCGCATGGCGGCCCCGAGCGCGATGGCCACGGCGATCAGGGCCGCGTGCGAGACCCCTTCGTATCCGGCCAGATACGCCGCGGACTCCCCCTGCCCGATCCGGACGGCGAGCGACACCGTGAACACCAGCGCACCCGCCCCCACCGCCACCCATGTCCGGCCCGCGTCGGCGGCCGCGTAGAGCGCGGCGACCATGGGCACCGCCACGCCGATCGGCGGATGGTCCAGGGCGTGATAGGTGAAGGTCGCCGCCGCCGTCGCGACCACCACGACCACCGGCATCCGGCGGCGCAACAGCAGCAGCGCACCGAATCCGACCGCGAAGAGATACGCGCCCACGGACTGCCGCCCGCCGTGCCCGAAAGCGATGATCAGGACGATCACGCCGGTGACGGTGAAACCGAGCAGCGCGTCGCGCGGCCACGGCGCAACCCCGGTCCGCTCCGGACGCTCCGCTTCGGTCACGGTTCGATCCTACGAAGCGCCGCCCGCCGCGCATACGTCCGAAAGCGCCGACCGATATCGCTTCTCGACGTAATACGCAGCGTCGGAACGCGACCCGCGTTCGATACCGACACCGGATGTCGCGCCCCGCCGTGATTCCTAGCGTCGAGGACATGACTACGACCACTCGGCGCAGACGACTCCGGCTGCCCGCACTCGCGCTCGGCGGCTACGCGGTCATCGCGTCCTTCCTGTTCGCCACGGCGGCATCGGAGACGATGCTGCTCTACCCCAACGTCTTTCGCGATATTCCCGCATCGCTGGAGCTGACCGAGGAGTTCATGAGCGCGGTCGCGGTCGGCGACGTCATGCGACCGCTCGGCGCGGCGGTCCTGGTGACCGCACTCGTCGCCGCCGCGGTCGCGGTGCGCTACCGGATCGCCCGGAAATGGCTGGCCGCCTCACTGACGGCGCTGGTCAGCGGCCAGTTCTTGCTGTCGGTGCTGTACCAGTGGCCGCGGGCCACGGTCCTGTTCGACGAGCGCGGCAGCCACACCCTGGCCGAAATCGAACGCGCGGCAATGGAATTCCAGGTCGGTCAGTACCTGCGCCTCACCGCCGCCGGGTTGTCCGCGCTGTTCGCGATCCTCGCGGCCCTCGAATGCCATCGGGCTCGGGTGCTGGCCGCCGCCGCGAGCGCGAAAACAACTCGCCCCCCATCCGATGGATGAGGGGCGAGTCGTCGATGAGCGTCGTCAGACGCCCGCTGGTTCCTTCTCCAGCGCCACCGCACCGTCCTGCGCCCTGTTCTCCCGCATCGCGGTGAGCTTCGCGCCCTCCACGTCGATATCGGGGAGGATGCGGTCCAGCCACTTCGGGATCCACCAGGCGTAGGGACCCATGAGCACCAGCAGCGCCGGGATCACGACCATGCGGACGATGAAGGCGTCGAAGAAGACGCCCGCCGCCAAGGCGAAGCCCATGGACTTGGCCACCACGTTCTCCTGGAGCATGAACGCGCCGAAGACGGAGATCATGATGATGGCCGCCGAGGTCACGACGCGGGCGCCGTGGTGGTAGCCGCTGATCATGGCGTGCTTGGAGGACTTGCCGTGCACGTACTCCTCGCGCATGCGGGTCACCAGGAACACCTGATAGTCCATGGCCAGGCCGAATACCAGGCCGATCAGCATGATCGGCAGGAAGCTGACCAGCGGATGGCCCTCGAACAGCCCGAACGCGCCCTCCTGGAAGATCAGCACGGTCGCGCCGAAGGTGGCCGCCATGGACAGCAGGAATCCGAGCGCGGCGGTCAGCGGCACCAGGATGGACCGGAACACCAGCACCAGCAGCAGGAACGCGGCCCCGGCCACCAGCGACAGGTACGGGACGACGGCCTTCAGCAGCGCCGCCGACACATCCGCGTAGATGGCGGTGGTACCGGTGATGCCGTACTCCATGCCGTACTTGTCCTTGAACTCGGACTCGGCGTCGCGGGCGTGCTCGACCAGATCCTTGGTGGTCTGATCGTTGGGTCCGGCATCGGGGACGCCGGTGAACAGCGCCGCGTTGCCGTCCTCGCTCGGCATGGTCGCGGTCAGGTAGTCCATGCCCTCGTAGCCCGCCAGCCGCTCACGCAGGTCGGTGACCGCGGCCTCGCGCTGGTCCTGCGGCACGTCCGTGAGATCCACCGCCACCATCAGGGTGCCGTTGGAGCCCTCGCCGAAGCCCTTGGTCTGCAACTCGTACGCCTCGCGCATCGGGTTGCCCTCGGGGAACGAGTCGCCGCCCGGCAGGCCCAGCTGCATATTCGCGGCGGGCGCGGCCAGCAGGCCGAGCACCACCACACCGGCGGCCAGCGCCAGCACCGGAGCCTTGGCGATCAGACGGGCGAACCGCATGCCGTTGGTGACGGCGGTGTCGTCCTCGGGATCGTGCTTGGCGACCAGCGGCAGCTTCGGCTTGAACAGGTACTTGCCGAACGCGCCCAGCAGCGCGGGCAGCAGGGTGACGGCCACCAGCACCGCGAACGCCGCCGCGACCGCGCCGAAAATACCCATGTAGGTGAGGAATCCGACGCCGACGATACTCAGCGCGGCCAGGGCGATGACGACCGTCAGGCCCGCGAAGATGACCGCGGAACCGGCGGTGCCGACCGCGGTGCCGGCGGCCTCCTCCGGCGAATCCGCCACGCTCAGCTCGTGCTTGTACCGCGAGACGATGAACATGGCGTAGTCGATGGACAGCGCCAGGCCGATCATGGACGCCAGGATCGGCGTGAAGGTCGGCAGGGTGAGCCAGTGGGTGCCGAACAGGATCACCGAGATCGCGGAGCCCAGGCCGATGAGGGCCGTCAGCACCGGCACGAAGGCCGCCACGATGGCGCCGAACGCCACCGCCATCACGACCAGCGCCACCGCGATACCGATGAGCTCGGCCGCACCGCCGGTTTCCGGCTCCTGGGCGATGCTGCCGGTCAGGTACACCTCGAGTCCGGCCGCCTGCGCATCCGCGGCGACGTCGTGCGCCTTCTCCCGATCGGCCGGGGTGACATCGGCGAAGCTCGGAATCGAGTACTTGACCTCGACGGTCGCCACCGAGTCCGGCACGGTCTCGCTGAGTACGTTCAGCGGCGCGCTGGCGCAGACGGCGGTGAAGCCGGGGCTGTCGCGGTCGCCGGTGAGGCAGTTGATGCCCGCGGGTTTGCCGATCTCCTCGGTGGCGGTGATCGGATTGACGACGGGCTTGCTCTTGTCGACGATGTCGAGGGCGGACAGCTTGTCCACGAACGCCTGCAGAGCCGCCGCGTTCCGCGGATCGGTGAGCTTCTCGCCCTCGGGCGCACCGACCACATAGGTGCCGGTGACCACGTTCATGTCGAAGGCGGCCGACATGCCGGGGAAGTGCTCGTCGAGGATTTCGGTGGCCCGCTCGGACGGCAGTCCGGGCATGGTGAACTGGTCCTGGAACGGTTTGGAGAGCGCACCGCCGATACCGCCGAGCAGTATCAGCAGGGTCAACCACACCGGTATGACTATCCACTTTCTGCGGAAGGCGAACCTTCCCCAGCGATAGAGGTATACGGACACGAGGGGTCTCCTGGCGATTGGCTGTGCGTGTGCTGGTGTCGAGCTACTCGTAGACAGCACTCCCTGCGGGTGCCGCGTGCGCACTCCGCCTCCAGACTGACGTTTTCTGCCTACCGTGCGGTAGGTAGACTACCCAGCGCCTAAGCGGAGGAACAACCTCAATTCCGGTGGCGCTACTCGCAGTACAGACTAGTGGTGAGAGGATCATCCCATGACCGGACGAGAACCTGCTGTAGATATCGCCGCAGGTAGGGGCACTAAAGACGTCATCAGGGATGTGGCACTTCGGCTGTTCTCCACCAGGGGCTTCGAGCAGACCAGCCTGCGGGAGGTCGCCGATGAGGTAGGAATCACAAAGGCGTCCCTCTACTATCATTACTCCTCGAAACAGGATCTGCTGCTGGCCGTGATCGAACCGGTCTTCGCGGATATGCGCGCCATGGCCGCCGAGATCGACGAGCGGGAATACAGCCGCGACGCCGTCCGCGAGATCCTCACCCGCCAGCTGCGCTCCATGCTCGATCACCGCCCCATCGGCCGGATGTTCGTCAACGACGGCGTCGCGGTCGGCAATGCCATCGGCCGCAACTACGAGCAGATGCTCGAGATGCACAGCAAGCTGTGCCGGTGGCTGGCCGGACCGGACGCCGATCCGGAAGCGCTGCTGCGGGCCAGCGCGGCCCTGGACGTCGTCAAAACCGCGCTGTTGTCGCAGCAGATCGCGCCGGACGTGGACGAGGAGCTGGTCGAACGCGTACTCCTGGACGCGGCGCTCGGAGTTCTGATCCCGGCGCGCTAAATTCTTCTTTCGCCGTACCGAACTCAGGAGCCCCTTGTGCACATCACCGCGAAAGTCGACTACGCGGTGCGAATACTCGTCGAAATCGCCCGGGCGCAATCGCAATCGGTGAAGGCCGACGTGATCGTGGCCGCCCAGGAGATCCCGCCGAAGGTGCTGGAGTCGGTGGTCGCCGAATTGCGCAAGGCCGGACTGGTCACCAGCCGCCGCGGTCCCGAGGGCGGCTACCGGCTGGCCCGGCCCGCCCGCGAGATCAGCGTGGCCGATGTGATTCGCGCGGTGGAGGGGCCGCTGGCCTCGGTGCGCGGGCAGCGGCCAGAGGATGTGGTGTACCCCGGAGTGGCCGAGCCGTTGCAGCGGGTGTGGATCGCGCTGCGGGTGAACATCCGCTCGGTGCTGGAGCGGGTGAGCATCGCCGATATCGGCAACGATCTGCTGCCGACCTTCCTGGATGAACTGCTGCGCGATCCCGATGCCTGGACCCGGCGTCCGCGCCCGCTGGACACCGCCCCGCACGGGGAATGGCGCGACCCGGAGGCGGGCCCGCACGGCGAGTGGCGCGATCTGGACCGGCCGGATATCTGACCCGCCTGCGGAAGGCTTCGTTTCACTTTTCTCGGCGGCGGCGCGCTGCCCCCACAATTCCCGGGGACGGGTGCGCCGCATCGGGGGTAGCCTGCGAACATCATGTTGATCAGACTTCTCCGCACCTTCCTGGCGCCCTACCGGTCACAGCTGGCCGGGGTCGTTGTGCTTCAGCTGATCTCGGTCCTCGCCATGCTCTACCTGCCCAGGCTCAACGCCGACATCATCGACTACGGCGTCACCCGGGGCGATATCGGCTACATCTGGAACACCGGCCTGTGGATGCTGGCCGTGACCGGTGTGCAGATCGTGGCGCAGGCATCCTCGGTCTACCTGGGCGCGCAGGCCGCCATGGGCGCGGGACGCGATATGCGCGCGGCCCTGCTGCACCGCGTCGGCGGCTTCTCCGCGCGCGAGGTGGGCATGTTCGGCGCGCCCTCGCTGATCACCCGCAACACCAATGACGTGAACCAGGTGCAGCTGCTCATCCTGATGAGCGCCACCATCCTGGTGATGGCTCCGATCATGTGCGTGGGCGGCATCATCATGGCGCTGCGCGAGGATCTGGGCCTGTCCTGGCTGCTGCTCATCGCGGTGCCCGCGCTGGGGTTGTCGATGGCCTTCATCATCACCCGCATGGTGCCCGGCTTCCGGCGCATGCAGGAGCGCATCGACGCGGTGAACCGGGTGCTGCGCGAGCAGATCACCGGTATCCGCGTGGTGCGGGCCTTCGTGCGGGAGCGGCAGGAGACTTGGCGCTTCGGCGTCGCCAACTCCGAGCTGACCGAACAGGCGCTGTACGTCGGCCGCTATATGGCGCTGATGTTCCCGCTGGTCATGCTGATCTCCAATGTGACCGCGGTGGGCGTGATCTGGTTCGGCGGCCACCATGTGGACGCCGGGACCATGCAGATCGGTTCGCTCACCGCCATGCTGTCCTACATCATGCAGATCCTGACGGCGGTCATGATGGCCTCCTTCCTGGCCATGATGGCCCCGCGCGCCGCGGTGTCGGGCGAGCGCATCGGGGCGGTGCTGGACACCGAATCCTCGGTGCTGCCGCCGCCGCTGCCGCGGCCGTTCGAATCCGATCCGGGTTCGGTGGATTTCGCCTTCGCCGAATTCAAGTTCCCGGGCGCGGAGAAGGCGGTGCTGCGGGCCATCCGGTTCCGGGTGGATCCCGGCACCACCACCGCGGTGGTGGGCTCGACCGGCTCCGGCAAGACCACGCTGATCAATCTGATTCCGCGGCTCATCGACGTCACCGACGGGGCGGTCTACGTGGGCGGCACCGATGTGCGGCATATCGACCTGGAGCAGTTGCGCGCGCAGATCGGCCTGGTGCCGCAGAAGGCGTACCTGTTCTCCGGGACGATCGCGTCGAATCTGCGCTACGGCAAGCCCGACGCCACCGACGCCGAACTGTGGCATGCCCTGGAGATCGCGCAGGCGGCCGACTTCGTGCGGGATATGCCGCAGGGCCTGGAAACGCCGGTGGCACAGGGCGGTACGACGGTGTCGGGCGGCCAGCGCCAGCGCCTCGCCATCGCCCGCGCCCTGGTGCGCAAACCGCGCATCTACCTGTTCGACGACTGCTTCTCGGCCCTGGACGTGGCCACCGACGCCCGGGTCCGCGAGGCGCTGCGGCCGGAGACCGCGAACGCCGCGGTGATCACCGTGGCGCAACGGATCTCGACCGTGCGCGAGGCCGACCAGATCGTGGTGCTGGAGGACGGCGCGATCGTCGGCCTCGGCACCCACGACCGACTGCTGCGCGACTGCACCGAATACCGCGAGATCGTGGAATCGCAGCTGAGCCCGGAGGAGGCGCGATGAGACACACTGGGCGGAGCCTCTCGTCGTGCCGACCGGGTGCGGGTGTCCCGCGGGGAAGGGCGGCGAAGTGAGGCCGGGGGCACCGAATCCGGGCGCTCCGGACGCGAAAGCCAAATCGTTCGGTCCGTCGCTGAAGCGGCTGCTGCGGCGGCTCGCGCCCGAACGGTCCTCGCTCACAGTAATTTTCGTGCTCGCGGTGGTCTCGGTGGTGCTGAACACCCTGGGGCCGCAGATCCTGGGCAAGGCCACCAACCTCATCTTCGACGGTGTGGTGGGCAAACAGCTTCCGGCCGGACAGTCCAAGGAGCAGGTGGTCGAGCAGCTGCGCGCCAGCGGTGACACCACCTTCGCCGACATGCTCTCCGGCATGGACGTGGTTCCCGGTGTGGGCGTGGACTTCTCGGCCGTCGGCATGGTCCTCACCGGGGTGCTGCTGCTGTTCATCGGCGCGTCGCTGTTCGGCTGGCTCCAGTCGTACCTGCTCAATATCGTCATCAACCGCACCGTGAAGCGGTTGCGCGGCGATATCGAGGCCAAGATCCACCGGCTGCCGCTGCGCTACTTCGACCAGCTGCCGCGCGGTGATCTGCTCTCGCGCGTCACCAATGACGTCGACAATGTGTCACAGACGTTGCAGCAGACCATGAGTCAGCTGGTCACCTCCACGCTGACGGTGATCGGCGTGCTGTTCATGATGTTCTGGATCTCGCCGCTGCTGGCGCTGATCGCGCTGTTGACGGTGCCGCTGGCGGTCATCGTGACCGCCCAGATCGCCAAGCGCTCCAAACCGCACTTCGTGGACCAGTGGAAGTACACCGGCCAGGTCAACGCCCAGGTCGAGGAGGCCTTCACCGGCCACGAGATCGTCACCGCCTTCGGCCGCGGCCGCGAGGTCGGCGCGGAGTTCGACAAGACCAACGCCAAGCTCTACCACGCCGCGTTCCGGTCGCAGTTCATCTCCGGCCTGATCATGCCCGCCATCATGTTCCTGGGGAACCTGAACTACGTGCTCATCGCCGTGGTGGGCGGTCTGCGCGTGGCCTCGGGCAATCTGTCGCTGGGCGAGGTGCAGGCGTTCATCCAGTACTCGCGCGGTTTCACCCAGCCGCTCACCCAGATCGGCTCCATGATCAATCTGTTGCAGTCGGGTGTGGCGTCGGCCGAGCGCATCTTCGAGATCCTGGACGCCGAGGAGCAGGTGCCCGATCCCGAGGTGGAGGATTCGCGGCCGGTGGACCGCGGCCGGGTGGCCTTCGAGGAGGTGTCGTTCCGCTACGAGCCCGACACCCCCGTCATCGAGGAGCTGTCCCTGATCGCCGAACCCGGCCACGTGGTGGCCATCGTCGGCCCGACCGGTGCGGGCAAGACCACGCTGGTGAACCTGCTCATGCGCTTCTACGAGCTGGACGCGGGCGCGATCACCGTCGATGGTGTGGACATCACCCGCATCACCCGCGACCACCTGCGCGAACGCATCGGCATGGTGTTGCAGGACACCTGGCTGTTCGGCGGCACGATCCGGGAGAACATCGCCTACGGCAATCCGAAGGCGTCCGAGGACGAGATTCTGGAGGCGGCGCGCGCGGCCTACGTGGACCGCTTCGTGCATGCGCTGCCGCACGGTTACGACACGGTCATCGACGAGGAGGGCTCCGGCGTCTCGGCGGGTGAGAAGCAGCTCATCACCATCGCCCGCGCCTTCCTGGCCAAACCGTCCATCCTCATCCTGGACGAGGCCACCAGCTCGGTGGACACCCGCACCGAACTGCTGGTGCAGCAGGCCATGGCGGCGCTGCGCCGGGATCGCACGAGCTTCGTCATCGCGCACCGACTGTCCACCATTCGCGATGCGGACCAGATCGTGGTCATGGAGCAGGGCCGGATCGTCGAAATCGGCACCCACGAACGCCTGCTCGCCGCCCGTGGCGCGTACTACCGGCTCTACAACGCCCAGTTCGCCGCCGCCATCACCGACGAAGGCGGTGCGGACGAGCCGGACGCGGACGCGGTACCGCTGGCGAAGACCTGACGTGCGAATTTCGGTGCCGTAGCTTGCCGTGCCACGTGCTGTCGCACTGGCGCGCGCGGCCCCGCCCTGCTTTACTCGCTAGAGTATCGCTCTAGTGAAAGGGGTGTCATGTCCGAGATTGTGCCCATGCGTGTCCTCATACTCGGCGGCTACGGCACCGTCGGCCGCGAAGCTGCCGCACATCTGGTCGCGTCGGGCCACCGGGTGACCCTCGCGGGGCGCAATCCCGAGCGGGCGCGACCGGTGCCGGGAGCCGAACTGCTGCGCGTCGACCTGGCCGACCCCGACCAGGTGACCGCCGCGCTGGCCGATGCCGATGTCGTGCTCATGTGCGCCGAACTCGACAATGCCCGCATCGCCCGAGCGTGCTTCGAGCGCGGCATCGCCTACCTGGATGTCACGGCCACGCTCGAGGTGATCACCGCGCTCGAGGAACTGCACGACCTCGCCACGGCGGCGGGCGTGACCGGTGTGCTCAGCGTCGGCCTCATCCCCGGGGTGTCGAATCTGCTCGCCCGAACGGTCGTCGCCGCTTCGGGATTGCGCACCGTGCGCATCGGCGCGATGCTCGGCTCCGGTGAGGCGCACGGTCCGGCCGCCGTGCACTGGACCCTGAACGGCCTCGGCCGGCTCACCGGTTCCTGGCGGATGCGCTTCCCCGAGGGCGCCCGCACCGTGCACCGCTTCCCGTTCTCGGACCAGTACACGCTGCGCCGCACCCTCGGCCTCGATACCGCCGACACCGGCCTCGCCCTCGACTCCCGGGCCGTCACCGCACTGTTGGCCGCCGCCCGCCGCCCCGCCCTGGCCCGGTTCATGCGCGGCCGCACCGCCGAACGCCTGCTCACCCGCGTCCACCTCGGCTCCGACCGCTTCGCCCTGGTGGCCGAATCCGGTACCGCGGCGGCCTATTTCGCAGGCCACCGGCAGAGTGCCGCGACCGGCCTGGTGGCGGCGCTGCTCGTCCGACGCGTCTCCGGCTTCCCCGCTGGCATTCATCACATCGAGGAACTGGTGGATCCGGCGGAATTCCTGCCCGCCCTGGCGGCCTACGGCTTCGACCTGCGCCTCGCCGCACGGCTCCCGGGGTGACCGCGACCCGTCTCGGACGCGCGACGGGGGGCTGGGAGGATATTCGGGTGTCTTCCCCCGAATCCTTCGCTTTCAAGGTCGGCACCCGGTTGGACGGTCGGCACGGCCGCACGGGTGTGATCAGCACGCCGCACGGCGATATCGCCACGCCCGCCTTCATTCCGGTGGGCACCAAGGCGACCGTGAAGGCGGTGCTGCCCGAGGCCATGAAGGAGCTGGGGTCGCAGGCATTGCTGGCCAACGCCTACCACCTGTATCTACAGCCGGGTCCGGACATCGTGGACGAGGCCGGTGGGCTGTCCCGCTTCATGAACTGGCCGGGACCGACCTTCACCGACAGCGGCGGCTTCCAGGTCATGTCGCTGGGCGTGGGCTTCAAGAAGGTGCTCGCCATGGAGGCCGTGGGCGTACAGAACGACGACGTGATCGCCAAGGGCAAGGAGCGGCTGGCCCACGTGGACGATGACGGCGTCACCTTCCGCTCCCACCTGGACGGGTCGAAGCACCGCTTCACCCCCGAGGTGTCCATGGGCATCCAGCATCAGCTGGGCGCGGACATCATGTTCGCCTTCGACGAGCTCACCACGCTCATGAATACCCGTGGCTACCAGGAGGAATCGCTGGAGCGCACCCGGCGCTGGGCGCAACGCTGCCTGGACGAGCACGAGCGGCTCACCGCGGCGCGCTCGCACCGGCCCTATCAGGCGCTGTTCGGTGTCATCCAGGGTGCGCAGTACGAGGACCTGCGGCGCAAGGCATGTCGCGATCTGGAGGAGTTGCGCGGCGCCGCCGGAACGGGTTTCGACGGATACGGCATCGGCGGTGCGCTGGAGAAGCACAATCTCGGCACCATCGTGCGCTGGTGCTGTGACGAACTGCCCGAGCGGAAGCCGCGGCACATGCTCGGCATCAGCGAGCCGGAGGACATGTTCACGGCGGTGGAGAACGGCGCCGACACCTTCGACTGCGTGAACCCCTCCCGGGTGGCGCGCAATGCGGCCATCTACGTCGACGAGGGCCGATTCAATATCAACACCAGTCGCTTCCGCCGCGACTTCACCCCCATCGACGACACCTGCGACTGCTACACCTGCGCCAACTACACCCGGGCCTACCTGCACCACCTGTTCAAGGCCAAGGAGATCCTCGCCGCCACCCTGTGCACCATCCACAACGAACGCTTCACCGTCCGGTTGGTGGACCGTATCCGCGGCAGTATCGAGCGCGGTGAGTTCGATGCCTACAAGACCGATTTCCTCGGTCGGTGGAAGGGCCGAATCAAGGCTCCGGCCAACTGATCTCGGCCGGGTGTGGGAGCCGGAGCCCCCACACCCGTCGCGGTCAGCTCGCGAGCGCCGATTCCGCGCGCGGCGCGTAGGACGGCTCGTGCCGCTTCAGGTACCCGATCACCCAGTAGGTGAGGGGCAGCACGATGACCTCCGCCAGGGTCTTCCACAGGAACCCGACGATCACGTAGTTGATGAACGAGCCCCACGTGCTGATGCCGATGGCCGTCGCCGCGATGGAGCAGAAGATCAATGTGTCACCGAATTCGCCGACCACGGTGGAGCCGAGCAGTCGCGCCCACAGGTGCTTCTCCTTGGTCTTCTCCTTGATCGCGACCAGCGTGGCCGAGTTCAGCATCTCGCCCACGAAGTATCCGGCCAGTCCGGCCAGCACCAGTTGCGGCGTGGTGCCGAGCACACTGCGGAAGGCTTCCTGGTTCTCGTAGAACCCGGCCGGGGGCAGCTCGATGGCGATCTTGAACGCCACCACCATCAGCAGCAGGATGCCGAAGCCGTAGTAGATGGCCCGCCGCGCGGCCTTGAAGCCGTACACCTCGCTGAGCACGTCGCCGATGATGTAGGCGAGCGGGAAGAGGAACCACGCGCCGTCGGTGGTGATCGGGAGGAGTTCGATCGGCCCGAGGCTGAGCGAGTGGTCGGAGAGGAACTGCACGCCCTTGGTGGCGCAGATGTTCGAAATGATCAGAACTGCCGTGAACAGTGCCACGACCGGTGTGTAGTAGCCCCCCGCCGCCTTCGCGAATGCCGCGTGTTCGGTGGCGGGGCGTCCAGGTCCGACCGTCTCGGCCGGTAATGCATCACTCACGAAGTGAACAGGATACCGGTCACTGCCATCGGTGGAATAGGCTGGGCAAATGACGAATAGCGGTGACTCCGACGAGTGGTGGAAGCAGTACGGGGGTGAGGGCGTCACGCCCGATTCGTCTTCCTCGCCGTCGGTGCCGCAGCCCCCGGTCGCCGGTTATTCCTCGGCACCGCAGTACCAGGCTCCGCCGATGACGCCGCCGCCCCAGCAGCAGTATCCGAATTACCCGCCGCCGCAGGCGAATCCGAGCACGCCCGGATACCCGCAGCCTACTCCCGCACCCGCCCCCGGGCCGCCGTACGGCTATCAGTCCGGTGGGCAGGCACAACCGGGTTATCCCCAGGGCGGCTACGCGCCGTACGGGTACGCGCCCCAGCGGAGCACCAACGGCATGGCGATCGCGTCGCTGGTGGTGTCGATCCTGGGCTTGACGACCCTGTTCTTCTGCTTCCTGCCGATCGGATCGCTGGTCGGCCTGATTCTGGGCGTGGCCGCGCTCAACCAGGTGAAACAGTCACAGCAGGAGGGCCGCGGCCTGGCCCTGGGCGGCATCTGGGTCGGTGCGGCCGGACTGGCGCTGGGTGTGCTGGCGTGGATCTTCATCGGAGCGGCGGTCATCTCCGGCTCCTAGCCCGGCCCCGGACGGACGAGAGCGGGGGCGCATCCGACCGGATGTGCCCCCGCTCTGGTGCTGTCGCCAGCTCTCGACGGTTCAGCTCTTGACGACCTGGGTGCCGCCCGCGAACTTGTCGTGCCAGCCCTGCTTGTTCGGGTCCTGCTCGATGGTGACCGCGATGTAGATCCACAGGCCGATCGAGATGAGCAAGCCCAGGCAGGGGATGATATTGGCCAGGACGAACAGGTTGCGCTTGGCCGAGGTCGCCGGATCCAGGGTGCCGCCGCCGGGGGCGAGCACGCGCATGCCGAGCAACTTCTTGCCGAGGGTCTGGCCGCCCTGCTGGGTCTCCATGAAGACGAAGTAGCCGAACAGCAGCGCCGGGGTCAGGACCGACCACAGCGTGCCGAGCGTGCTGGAGCTGGAGTTGAGCACCCAGCCGATGATGCCCGCGGGGATGCCGACGATCAGGCCGTCGATGATGCGCGCTCCGAGGCGGGGCCACAGCTCACCGGGGGCCGTGCCGCCGAACCCGCCACCGAATCCCGGTGCGCCGTAACCGGGCTGCTGCCCGTACTGCGGCGGCTGGCCATACGGCTGCTGCTGCCCGTAGGGGTCCGGCTGCTGCCCGTACTGCGGCTGCTGGCCGTAGGGATCGGACGGCTGCTGTCCGTACTGCGGCGGCTGCTGGTTGTAGGGGTCGGACTGGCCGTAGGGCTGCTGCTGACCGTACTGTGGCTGGCCCTGGCCGTGGGGCTGGCCGCCGGGGTTCTGCCCGTACGGGTCGCCGCCCTGCGGATACTGATTGGGGTCGTACCCACCGCTCGTCATTGTCTCGCCGTCCTCATGTGAAGTTTCGTCCGGTGTGGTGTCGAATCCGTACGTTACGGACCTGGACTGCTCGCAACAAGCCAATCCGGATCGAGTGTCCACGGTTCGCGCGGCAGGTCCGCCGGGCGGAAACGGGGCAGCAACTCGGCCGGGCTGTGCGCCGCGTAGCCGAGCGACCGGGCCAGGTATCCCACCACCTCGTCGACGGTTTCGCCCCGGTCGAGCCGGTCACCGAGGGTGACCGCGCCGTCGCGTTTGGCCAGCCGCTGCCCGGCCTGATTCAGCACCAGTGGCACATGGGCGTACTGCGGCACGGACAGGCCGAGCAGGGTCGCCAGATACGCCTGCCGGGGTGTGGAGGGCAGCAGGTCGTCACCGCGCACTACCTGGTCGACGCCCTGCTCGGCATCGTCCACCACCACGGCCAGGTTGTAGGCCGGGATACCGTCGCCGCGTCGCAGTACCAGATCGTCCACCGCGCCGCGGTAGGAGCCGTGCAGTTCGTCGGTGATCTCGAATTCGTGGACCTCGGCGCGCAAGCGGAGCGCGGCGGGCCGACCCGCGGCCCGGCGTTCGGCGCGCTGTCGAGCGGTCAGATCGCGGCAGGTGCCCGGGTACGCGCCCATCGGGCCGTGTGGTGCGGTGGCCGCCTGCTGGATCTCCCGGCGCGTGCAGAAGCATTCGTAGGTGAGCCCGGCATCGGTGAGCCGGGCGATGGCCGCCTCGTAGTGCGGTATCCGCTCGGACTGCCGCACCACCGGCGGATCCCACTCCAGCCCGATGGCCGCCAGGTCCGCGAGCTGCCGTTCGGCGGCTCCGGGCCGCACCCGGTCCAGGTCCTCGACGCGCATGAGGAAGCCGCGCCCGGTGGAGCGGGCGAACAGCCAGGCCAGCAGGGCGGTGCGCAGATTCCCCAGGTGCAGATCGCCCGAGGGGCTGGGCGCGAACCGGCCGTTGCCCACGGTGGTGGCCGGGTGCGGGGCGGGCGCGGTCTGGTCGGTGGACACGTCCGTCCATGCTAATCGCGGCGACATCCGCCCGGTGGCAGCGTCAGCCGCACCCGCAACCTCTCCTCGGCGATGGGTGTATCGGTGTCGAAGGTTGCGAGGAGCTCCTTCGCACGGGCGACGAGTCCGGCGCTGTCGATACCGTACGGCGGTGGTCCGAAGGCCGTGAGGCGGTGCACGGCGCGCTCGAGGAGGGTGCGCGCACCCTTCCGATTCCCCCGCTGAATGTGGGTCAGGCCAACGGCATACTGGGCCAATCCCTGCCACAGCATCCTTTCGGCGAACGGCCCGTTCTTCCACGCGGCCTCCAGGACCTCATGGGCGTTGAAGGCGAGTCCCGCATCGAGGAGTTGCTGGGCGTACTCGAGCGTTTCCGCGGGTGGGAGTTCGAGATCGTCCGGTATGCGAGGTACGCCGACACTGCCCATGGGCAGCGGGCGGCCAAAACGATCACGGGGACGCGCATTCCGCGCACGTCCGCTCTCGTCACGGTCCCGGGAGTCGTCGGCATGCGGTGCATCGGCCATGGCCTCCATCATCCCGGATGTGCGCGACAGCGGCGGCGGTCCGGTTCGCCACCCGGATGCGCACACCCACCCGCAATAAATATGCGCCACCCGATATTCGCCCGTTTAGGCATTCTGCAATTATTTGGCAAATAGTTTGCCAGCAAACTTTGCCACGCATTCGCTGGTTGAATTCGAAAGAATGCGATCTCCTGTTGACGAACCCTGCTACTGTTTAGCCCGGGAATGGTCATCGGGGGAGCATTCCCATCGTGAAGTGCAGAGAACGAGTTGACGGCACAGTTGCGTGCTACCTCAGGCGCACTGCGGAAGCCGGATTTCACCCGCTTCCGGCCTGTCACGAGAACGATGCCAGCAAGTACTCACGCATGATGCAGCAAAGGAGCTAGAACCGTGAAGGTGGATTTGGCAGGCGCCTCATGGCGCAAGAGCAAACATAGCGGCCCGAATGGAAACTGTGTGGAAGTGGCGTTTCTGCGGGACGGCAACATCGCGGTCCGCGACAGCAAGGACCACGGCCACGGCCCGATCCTGGCATTCACGCCGGGCGAGTGGGATGCGTTCGTGATGGGCGTATCCGACGGAGAGTTCAAGCGCGCCTGATCCGAAGAACAGGTGGCCCCGAGTCAACGCGGACTCGGGGCTGTGTTTTTTGCCCTCCGCTTCGCTCGGTCCAGAACCGAGACGCGCCGCGAACCCGGAGCGTGACGGTCGGGGTCGGGGGGTGCGGGGGTCAATCGGTGTGGTGGCCGTTGCCTTCTTCCTGGGCGCGGCGGAGGACGGCCAGCTGTTTGTGTTCTTCCTCTTGTTCGGTGGCGCGGTGTAGGTCGCGCTCGGCGTCGGGGTCGGGGCGGAAGAAGGCGCCGGTGCCGGGGCGGCCCGCTATGCCCAGTTCGTTCATCTTTCGGGGGACGCGGGCACCCTGGTATTCCAGCGGGATCGGGTGGCCGTGGGCGTCGACGGGGCCCAGGGGCTGGTGCAGTTCGATGTACTCGCCGTGCGGAAGTCGGCGCACCACACCGGTTTCGATACCGTGGTCGAGAATCGCGCGGTCACTGCGTTGCAGGCCCAGGCAGAGCCGGTAGGCCACGTAGTAGGCCAGCGGCGGCAGCAGGAGCAGGGCGAAACGGAATCCCCAGGTCGTCGCATTGAGCGAGATATGGAATCCCAGCGCGATGATGTCGTTGACGCAGGCCAGCGTGAGCACGAGGTAGAAGGTCAGCGACATGGCCCCGATCGCCGTGCGGGTGGGCACGTCCCGGGGGCGTTGCAGCAGGTTGTGGTGGGCGCGATCGCCGGTGAGCCGCTTCTCGATCCACGGATAGGCGATGAGCAGTACGAAGATCAGCGGCATGAGGATGGCCACCGCGAACGCGCCGGGCACGGTATGGCCGAAGATGTACAGCTCCCACGGCGGGAACAGGCGCAGGAATCCGTCGGTCCACATGAGGTAGAAGTCCGGCTGCGTACCCGCCGACACCTGGGAGGGGTTGTACGGCCCCAGATTCCAGATCGGATTGATCTGCAACAGCCCGCCCATGAAGGCGAGGATCGCCAGGTTGAACGCGAAGAACGCGCCCTGGTCCAGCGAGAAAACCGGCACGATGCGGGTGCCGATCACATTGCGTTCGGTGCGTCCCGGGCCGGGGTACTGCGTGTGCTTCTGGTACCAGACCAGCGCGATGTGCGCGGCCACCAGCGCGATCATGATGCCGGGGAACAGCAGCACGTGCGCGATGTAGAGCCGCGGAATGATGATGGTCCCCGGGAAGTCCCCGCCGAACATGAGCCAGTGCAACCAGGTGCCGATGATCGGCGTGCTCATGGTGATGCCCGCGAAGGCGGCGCGCAGCCCGGTGCCGGAGAGCAGATCGTCGGGCAGCGAGTAGCCGAAGAAGCCCTCGAACATGGCGATGATCAGCAGCAGCGAGCCGAGTACCCAGTTGGCCTCGCGCGGTCGCCGGAACGCACCGGTGAAGAAGACGCGGGACAGGTGCACGATCATGGACGCAGTGAAAAGCAGTGCGGCCCAATGGTGTACCTGCCGCACGAACAGTCCGCCACGCACATCGAAGGAGATCTCCAGTGTGGACTCGTAGGCGCGTGACATGGTGACGCCACGCAGCGGCTGGTAGGTGCCGTCGTAGACGACGTGCGCCATCGACGGGTCGAAGAACAACGTCAGATACACGCCGGAGAGCAGCAGGATGATGAAGGTGTAGAGCGCGATCTCACCCAGCAGGAACGACCAGTGGGTCGGAAACACCTTGTTGATGGATCGCTTCAGGAATGCGGCGGCTTGATACCGCGCATCCATGGCATCGGCTTGTTCGGCCGCTCGACGGCCCGCACGTGAAGTTGCCATTCGCGGTCACCCCGCCCCCGCAGGAGAGTGAAATACTTCTACTACAGACGGTAGCACGCAGTGCCGTTGGGTCGGGCCGGAATTCCGGCCGATATGGTCGCGGGCGTGAACTCGCTGGCGCCTCGGGACGCGACCATGTACTGGCTGTCCACCCGCACCCGCAATGATTTGTTCCTGCTGTACTGCTTCGCCGATACCGGTGTGCCCACAGCGGAATTGCGTACCGCCATTGCCGAGCGAACCACCCGCATTCCAGATTTGCTGGTCCGGGTGCTGGACGTTCCTGCGAACCTTGCGTATCCACGTTGGACGCCCTGCGAGTTCGCTGACAGCCAGCTCCTCGAGCACACTCTCGATAAATCCGACTGGTCTGAACTTCTTGCTGCCCTCGGCAAACTCGTGGGCACCGGTCTCGACGCCGCCGACCGTCCCTGGCGGCTGCATCTGTTCCGCGGCATAACCGATGCCCCGACCATGAACGGCCCCGCCCTGATCGCGGTCCTCCAGGTTTCCCACGCCCTCGCCGACGGCCGCCACGCCGCCGCCCTCGCCCGCGCGCTGTTCACCGAGCACGACGGGGGAGCGCCGTTCCCCTTGCCGCTCAGCGAGAATGACGCGAGAACAGACTGTGCGAACGACGTGGGTCGGACGGACGGGAGCGGCAGCCTGGCCGCGTGGTGGTCCGCCGTGTTCCCGGATCGCGCGACGAGTTGGCTCGCGGCGGCAAGCGCATTGCCCGCCATACCGATAGGCATGGCCCGCACCGTCTTTCGCGGCTACACCGCCTACCGCGCGCAGCGCGAGCTGGGGGAGCTGACCGTGCGGGGCGAACTTCCGCCACCATCGCCCGGCTACCCGCCGAATCTGCTGCACGGCACGGGCTCGGTCCCCGCCCACGCGGTCCGTGTTCGCGTGTATGACGTGGCCGACCTGCGCACCCCCGGGTACACCGTCACCGTCGCCGCACTCACCGCGGTGTCATTGACCCTGCAGCGCTACCTCAGCGCCCGGGGCCGGCCAGCCGACGCCCTCGGCGCTCAGGTTCCCATGGCCGTCTCCGGCGACTCCGGCGGCCGCCGCAACAGTTACCGCGACCTCTCGGTAGACCTCGCCATCGACGAACCCGACCTGTGCCGTCGGGCCGACCGCATCGCCGCGACCATGGCCTCCCGCCGCACCCGGGCGACCCACCCCCTGCACGCCGCCCAGGACGCGGTGACCGCCGCCCTCCCGGCCCCGATCCTGCACCGCGACGTCACCACCTACCCGATCGACATCCTCCCCGACCAGGTCTCGGGCCACACCGTCGTCTCCAGCGTCCACCGCGGCCCCGCCGACCTGACCCTCGGCAACGGCCGCGTCCACTTCACCGCCGGGTTTCCGGCCCTGGGATCCGTCATGCACCTCACTCACGGCATCCACGGTCTCGGGGACACGGTCACCTTCTCGGTGCACGCCGATCCGGTCGTCATCCCGGACCCCGACGCCTACGTCCGTCTGCTGTCCACGGCCGTGACCGAGGTGGTCGCCGCGCTGCGCTCGGGGCGCACAACTCCTTCGTGAGCGTCGGTCACGATCGGACTTACAGCCGCCCCCTCGCCGCGTGGCCCGACCGTGTCCGGACTCGGCGGGCGGCGGATCCGGTCAGCCCGCCTTGGCGGCGGCCTTGGCCTGCTTCTTGAACTCGCGGACCTGGGCGAGAGATTCGGCGTCGGTGACGTCGGCGACCGAGCGTCGGGAGTTCTGCTCGCCGTAGGCACCGGCGGCCTCGCGCCAGCCCTTCGCCGCCAAGCCGTCCTGTTTGCCCAGCAGCGCCAGGAAGATGCGGGCCTTCTGGTCACCGAAACCGGGCAGGGCCTTGAGTCGCTTCAGGACTTCCTTGCCGTCCGGGTCGCCGTCGGTCCACAGACCGGCGGTGCGGCCGTCGTAGTGCTCGATGATGTAGTGCGCCAACTCCTGCACCCGCCGCGCCATGGAGCGCCCGTAGCGGTGGATGGCGGGCGGCGTGGCCCCGATCTCCTCGAACTCGGCGGGATCGGCGGCGGCGATGCGGTGGATGTCGAAACCGCCCATCCGGTCCGCGATCTTCTGCGGGCCGCGGAACGCGTGCTCCATGGGGAACTGCTGGTCCAGGGCCATGCCGACGAGCAATGCGAAGTCGTCGGTGGAGAGCAGCTCATCGGCCTGCGGATCCTGCGCGATACACAGCTTGCGGGTCGCCATGGCATCGATCATCGCACTTCGGCACGCACTGTCGAGCGAGAAGGGGTGCGACGGCGACCGCATCCGTGCGCAACCGGGCGAAGAGCGCTATCGTGACGCATATCACAGACCATGTGATGCGTCGTCCCCGAACACAAGTAGGCTCGGCCCATGCCTGACACTATGGCCTCCCCCACAGTGGGCTCCGTGCCGCATAACGGCACGCGGTCCGGGCTGGCACCGGATCGGTTCGACAAGAACGGCCAAGACCAACTCGTCGACGTCCGCGACCTACGCGCGGCACTACCCGCCATCCGCAGCCTGCGGCACTGGGCCCATGAGGCGCTCGCCCCGCAGCCCGGCGAAAGCGCCCTCGACATCGGCTCCGGCGCCGGGTCCGAGGTGCTGACCTTCGCCGACCGGGTCGGCCCCACCGGCCTGGCCATGGGCGTCGAACCCGACCCGGCCCTGCTGGCCGCCGCCGAACGGCGGGCCGCCAACCACGGCTCCAGCGCGAAATTCATGTCCGGTGACGCCTACGGGCTGCCGTTCGGCAATGACACCTTCGACGTCGCCCTGTGTGAACGGGTCTTCCAGCACCTCACCGCGCCCACCCGCGCCGCCGGTGAGATCGCCCGCGTGCTCGCGCCCGGCGGTCGCGTCGTGGTGATGGACAGCGATTGGGGCACCGCCATCGTGCACCCCGGCGACCGCCGCGTGGTGAACGAGGTCATCGACACCATGATCGCCAGCACCACCAATCCGTACGCGGGCCGCCAGCTCGCCGGGCAGCTCACCCGGGCGGGACTGGTCATCGACGACATCGGCTCGCACGCGCTGGTCCAAGACCGCAGTGCGGGCGCGGGCGCACTGGTCGCCCGCGTCGCCGATATGGCCGTCGCCCGCCGGGCCATCACCCAGGAGCAGCGCGACCAGCTGGTGGCGGACCTGGAGGCCGGTGCGGCCTCCGGCGATATCCACCTGTCGGTGACCATCTTCGCCGTCCTCGCGCACAAACCCGCCTGACGGCTGAGTTCATTCGGAGAAAGTTCATTCGGAGAAGGTTCATTCAGAGAAGCCAGCGGCGCGCACCGGGCAACGGTGCGCGCCGCTGGCATTCGTGGTCATGTCCGTGGCATGTGCCCTACTTGCCGTCCGCGAGCAGCTTCTCGGTGGCGGCGAGCAGCACGCAGGTCGCCAGGCCGTCCATGGCCTTCTCGAGTTCCGCCTCCTTGGGGAAGCTGGGGGCGATGCGGATGTTCTTGTCGTCGGGGTCCCTACCGTACGGGAAGGACGCACCGGCCGGGGTCAGCGCGATGCCCGCGTCCTTGGCCAGCGCCACCACCCGGCTGGCGGTGCCCTCCAGCACGTCGAGGCTGATGAAGTAGCCGCCCTTGGGCTCGGTCCACGACGCCACCTTGGACGCGCCGAGACGGTCCTCCAGAATGCGCAGCACCAGTGCGAACTTCGGCTCCAGGATGGCGCGGTGCTTCTGCATATGCGTGCGCACGCCCTCGGCGTCCTTGAAGAAGCGCAGGTGACGCAGCTGATTCACCTTGTCGGGGCCGATGCTCTGCTTTGCGGCGTGCTTCAGATACCAGTCCAGGTTGGCGGTGGACGCGCCGACGAAGCTGACGCCCGCACCCGCGAAGGTGATCTTCGAGGTGGAGGCGAAGACGAAGGGACGGTTGGGGTTACCGGCGGCACCCGCCATGCCCAGCACGTCCAGCACCGGGTCGGCGGTATCGGTCAGCGGATGCACGGCGTACGCGTTGTCCCAGAACAGCCGGAAGTCGGCGGCCGCGGTCGGCATCGAAACCAGTTCGCGCACTACTTCTTCGGAGAAGGTGACACCGGTGGGGTTGGAGTAGTTCGGCACCGCCCACAGCCCCTTGACGGTCGGATCGGCGGCCACCAACTCGGCGATGGCGTGCACGTCCGGACCGTCGTGGCGCATGGGGATCGGGATCATCTCGAAGCCGAGCGACTGGGTGATGGCGAAATGCCGGTCGTAACCCGGTGCCGGGCACAGGAATTTGCGCACCGGCTCCTGCACCCACGGCCGCTCCGAATCCGCGGTGCCGTGCAGCATGGCGAACACGACCATGTCGTGCATGATCTCCAGGCTGGCATTGTTGCCCGCCAGCAGATTCTCCACCGGGATGTTCAGCAGTTCGCCGAAGATGGCGCGCAGCTCCGGCAGACCGTGCAGTCCGCCGTAATTGCGCACATCGGTGCCCGAACCGTCCCGGTAGTCGTCGGCGCCCGGCAGCGAGAGCAGATCCGCGGACAGATCCAGCTGCTCGGGCGCGGGCTTACCCCGGGTCAGATCCAGCGTGAGCTTCTCGGTCTTGAGCTTCGCGTAGTTCGCGTCCTGCGTCTCGTGTTCCGATACGAGTTCCGCATGGCTCATCAAACCGATTTGCGTCTGCCGGGGCATCCTCGGGCCTTTCCAACGGCGTGGGGTCGATTTCCTTGGGGTCCGCGATGGGGGTCCGCGGACCCAGCCGCCCACGTTACTCGGCGAGCAGGCGGAAGTGGGAGGGATATACGCGGAGCCGATCGGCGACCGGAGAAAACCGGCCCGGAAATGAAAGGGGACCCAGCGCACCCGGCAGAGCCCGTTGACCCTTGCTGCCTTCCGGCCCTGGGGGAGTTCACAGGATGCGCGCCGCGCTGGATCCGTCGGCCAGTGTAGCCGCTCACCGAGCCGCCCGCCGCTCGGGGTCGCTACGATCTGTCGGACATTGCGGGGAGGGCCCGCTCTACATCGAGGGGAACAGGCAGTGACAGGCACGAATCCACCACCGGGCGGCGAGCAGAACCCCGGAAACCACTCCGAGACGGCCCAGTGGTGGTCCACCCCACCCGCCGCAGCCGATGCCCAGCCGGCCGCCGGTGATCCGACCATGCTGAACTACGCGCCGGGACAACAGGTTCCGGACCCGACCATGCTCAACCAGGGTGCGCCGCAGCCATCCGCACCGGATCCCACCATGCTCAACTACGGCGGGGGCATGGGCTACACGCCGCCCCCGCAGCAGACCTACCAGCCGGGCTACACCTCCGGCCCCGCCCCGGTGCAGCAGTTCGCCGCCGGACCCGCGCAGCCCTACACCTCCGGTCCGGCTCCCCAGCCCGGCTACCCCGGCTATCCGACGCCCCCGCCGTCCGGCGGCAACAAGGCCGGTTTGATCGTCGGCGGCATTATCGGCCTGGTGGTGATCGTCGCTGTCGCCATCGGCGGCATCGCCCTCATGAGCGGTGGCGACGACTCCTCGAACACCGCCGGCGGTGAGACCGAGAACGCCAATGCCGACGGCAAGTACACGATGGACAATGTCACCAACGCCTGCTCACTGATCGACCCGACCGCGCTGACCCGGTGGTCGCGCACCCCGGAGGGCTCGCCGACGCACACCGAGACCCAGCCCACCTCCTACTCCGGCGGCAAGCTCGAGTGCAAGGCGAGCTACACCGAGCCGAGCTCCGACAAGTACGTCGACAATGACGCCGACATCACACTCGAGGTGTCCTTCCTGGCCGCGGGCAGCAAGTACTACCAGCCCGATCCGGACTACAAGCGCTGGAAGGAATACGACACCCGCTCCACCGGCAGCGGCCTGGCCTCCGGCGATGTGACGGGCCTGGGCGAGGAGGGCTACTGGCACACCGAGACCCGCGACTCCAGCTATCGCAACAACCTCGACTACACCGTCGCGGTGCGCGACAGCAATGTCTCGGTCAAGGTGGAGATCAGCGTCGCGCGCGCCAGCGCCGATACGATCAGCACCGACGAAGTCGGCCAGATCGCCAAGGAACAGGTCCAGAAGGCCCTCGCCGCCCTCCCACAGAAATAGCCCCTCAGCTGCCCGTTTTGCCGTACACCCGGATCAGCCGCTATATTGCTCAGCGGAGGATTCGCCTAGTGGCCTATGGCGCTCGCCTGGAACGCGGGTTGGGTTAACAGCCCTCAGGGGTTCAAATCCCCTATCCTCCGCCAGTGGGATAACGCCCGCTACCAGCTCAAACGCTGGTAGCGGGTGTTCCTCGTTCCGGGCCATGCAACACGATATGCAACAAGGGTCCGCTGTCAGCCTGCGTCACGGCCCGTAACCGCGCCAGCGAGCAAGTCGGCCGCCGACCGTTTCATGGTGGGCGTCACATGGCTGTAGACGTTCATGGTCGTAGTGATCGTGGTGTGCCCGAGTCGCTCCTGAACGATCCTCGGATTGACGCCCAGCTCCAGCAGGATGGTTGCGTGTGTGTGCCGCAGGCCATTGATCGTGACCACAGGTAGAGCCGCGCCCAGTGTCCTTTCTCCCCAGGGCTCGTAGACCCAGGGATAGGTACAGAATGAGATACAGATTGGAAGTGCTCGGCCCGCTACGAGCGCGTTTCGCGCGCCTTGTAGATCAACGCTCGCGCAGTCTTGCCGGTAACCGATTGTGAGGCAAGAATATTGAAGGCGCGTCCGTATATGGCAATCTCGCGGGGCTGAGTAATGGTCAGTTCTGCGGCCGTGCCTTCGACCATTACCAACCGGTCGTCGTACATCGCGAAGTTGCTGGAGACGACGAGCACCTCTGCCTGGGCGGGCACAATGCCTATCGTCACGCGGGGCATGCCGATGGCCGCGCTTAGTCGGTCGAGCTGCCCGATCATCACTTCGTCGTTGCCGACGGTTCCGTGTAGGGCTTGCTCAGCGATGACGAAATGGAATCGGTGATCGCGTTTGTAGAGGATCTGTTGCCGCTCCATACGCTTCGCGACGCCCTCGGCGAGATCGTTGGGTATCCGGTAGAACTCGATCCCGGCCCGGAGTTTCGCCTCTGCGTACTCGGGTGTCTGCAAGAGTCCCGGAACGATCTGCGGTTGATAGACGCGAATGTCCTTAGCTTCGGCCTCGATTCGTAGCGACTTCTGTTGCCGCCGTTTGAGTCCGGTGCTGAGCACTCGCCGCCATTCGACGTACGCGGCGTCAATGTTGTGGAGGGTGGCCAACAGGTCGGGGAGCTGGTCGTTATTGCCTGTGTGTTCGCAGTAGGCTCGTAGGTCGGCGTCACTGGGCTTAGTAATCGCGGATTCGAGCTTGGACACCTTCGATTCGTGCCAGCCGGACAGCTCGGCTAGGCGGCGGCCGGTCAGCCCTGCGGCACGGCGAAGCTCTCGGAGGCGTGCCCCGAGAGCTTCGCGTGCGTCGTAAACGCTGTTCGTCATTGCTTTGCGAACTCACTACCCACGTAATCGGCGTATGGAATCGCCAGCTTCCACAATCGTTGCCGTACCTCCTCGCAGTACGCGGCAATCCGCGGATCGGTGGTCACCGCGAGCCCCGCCGGGCGGCCCTCGCCGTTGACCAGGTTGTACGCCACCCGCTCGGCATCCATGAGCCACCAGTCGTCCGAAGGCACTTCGCCCGCGAGGTGGCGCGGCAGATAGCGGATGTCCTCGCCGTCGTTTACCCGTACGTCGGTCACGGACAGCAACCAACGGTGATAGTCCGTGTGCGGCACAGTCACCACTCGCACCCTGGACACCGTTACGCCCCGGCTGCGAGCATCCGCGATGAGATCCGGCCATTCCCGGCTAGGCGCGGGCACGGCCTCCTCTCCGGAGAGATAGCGACGTATCCGTTCCTCCTCTTCGGGTACGGCGTAGGTGTCTCGCTGTTCGAGATGGAACGCCGAGCGCTGGCATTCCGCGAATAAGCTCGGCCATAGTCCCGGTTCGTCTCTAGGCCGCAGGAGCACCGTAGAAAGCCCTTTCCGTCTTGGGTACCTCGATAGCAGTCTCGTGGGGCTCGATGCTCATCTGAGCGAGCGTTTCGGCTTCCGTGATCGGCCGACCGGTGAGCGTGAACGTGCCCCGCCCGGTGTCGGTGAGCGGCGTACCGATGAACGTATCCGGTTCGGCGAACCCGAGCAGTAGGTGCGGGATTTCGACCGTTCCGGGTCTTGCGGTCCTCCATCCGATGATCACGTACGTTCCATGATCGCTCGCGTAGAGCGTGGGGCATTCGCCAACATCCGAGCCACCTTTGCCTAAGTACGTCAGTCGCAGGATCGGTCCGTCCGACATGATCAGTCTCCTGTCTAGCGGTGTGCTGCCGTGTGTTTCGGCACTTTCTATGGTTCCTCGCAGATGCTCATTGGGGGATGTTTTGCCCAGTTTGCTGCAAGATGCTGCAAACCGCTGTACCGGCCGTTTCGCTCGTTCGTAGCGTCGATTCAGGCGTTCGGGGCCGGTGCAGTCGGCTCGGTCCCGAACTGCCTCGCCAGCGTGTGACCGCCTGCCGGGGAGAGACCGTGAATCATCAACTACTGCAACGGAAGCCGGGAACGCGCTGGTTCACGGCCTGGACAGTTCCTATGCCGTCCGTCGATCTGATGGCACGGTTCGCCGCTGCGGCCGATCGCTGGGCCGCCTGCCCTTCCGCAGATTCCGACCGACCACAGACGAGGGGCTGAGATGATCCCGCGCCGCAGGATCTATGAGTTCTCGGGCGGCATCTTGGAAACGAACGCCTACGACGACGGCCCGGACGACGGCACGGGCGTCTATCTGGAGTACTACGGGCGCACCCCGGACAGCGACCAAGCAAACGACTACGAACAGTCAGGTGCTGAAATGCATTACAAGCCAACATGTCTCGGGTACGTCCGAACGGACGTGTCCGGAATGGCGCTGCTCTGGGATCAGAGCCGAATTCGCCGCCTGGCCGACCGTCTCGGCTACGACTTCGCGGACATGGTGATCTACGACCCCAAGTTCGGCCGTCCACCACTCGCCAGGCTCAAGGCGCAAGCAACTCGCTTGGACGCGGAGGCGGTGATAGTCCCGAGTCCGGACCACTTCGAGGGCGCACAGATACCGGGTGTGCTGGTCAAGCAACTCGACGTGATCACCGTGGATCCGGAAGAGACCTACGCGCGGCGCGCGATGCCACCGCTGCATGACTTGCCGCCCGCCAGGGCCGACGAAGCCTAGCCGCCGAAGCCACTCCGAAGCTCGGGCAACCTGGGGAGGAGGTCGTTGGATGCCTGCACCTTGATCAGCGGATGCTGAACCTTCTGCACTTCACACCGACACCCCCGGCTCCTTGCAACCGTGCCGGGGGTACCTGCTGTCGCGACAGCCGCGCGACAGCAGTCGCGCCACCCTTGGCGACTTAGAACGTGCTGGTCACGGTCAGTTGCGCCAATCGCGCCAGGTGACGGGACCAACACCCGACCGATGGCGCTGCCCACCATTCGCGCCGCTTGGACGGGTAGCCCCCACACGTGGCGCGACTGGCGTAATTGGCTCTCACCTGCGGGATTGCATGGCGCGACTGCTGGCGCGACTCGTGCCGACCTATCGCGACTGGACCCCTTCGCCATGCAACACCGCTGAGGTATCCGGGTGTATCTACGTGCACCTTGCCCGCCTCCCGCGCGCTATCCACACTGCTCACAGGCAATTCGGTGTAGCTCGATGTATTTCGGTGCCGGTACCCCCGGAAGAGTTCAATCCCTATCGTCCGCCACGACGGCCCAGGTCGGAGACGGTCTTCTTCGCAACCGACCTGGGCCGTCAACAACAGCGGTCAACAGAACGGACATCTGAGGAGATGTCGTCGCACCTGTCCGACCGACTGCATTGGGGTTCTCCTCCATGTCCAGCATCCCCACCCGCGTCACGGCGAACCGGCCGCGCCAATCCAGACCCTCACGCAGGCGGCCAACGACTACATCGACGGCCTCACCGGCGTCGAGCTGGGCACCCGGACGCGTTTATCGCGCTCCTACCACTGCGCGGCCGCGACAAGGACGAATGGCTGTTCGCCAACGATCATGGCGGGCCCCTGCACATCACCACGTGCTACAAGCAGGTAGGGGATCAATACCCTGCTCCGGTCAGGTCCGATGCCCGGCGAGGTGGTGCGCGAAGGTCAGGATGTGGCATTGCGTGGCGGTACTACGCGTGCAGGGGCTGATGTTATTCAGCGTTCACATGGAGAAATCTTGCTAACACCTTGTCATTGCCATGAAAGTGACCGAGTATTCACAAAACGTGGTAAAACTCACTCGGTTACGAAGGGTGGATTCGTCATGGAACCAACGGCCCGACAGCGCGCGGCGCTGGGCATGATCTGCGATACGTTCCTGCCGGGGGACGGGGTGTCCCTGCCCGCGGCGACCGAACTCGGGGCGGTCGACACGATCTTCGCCATCCTGGGCCGCAATCCGCGCGAGGCCGAGCGGAAACAACTGGCCATGCTGCTGGACCGGTGGGATTCGCGGCTGGCCGGACTGCTCACCGGCAGCGGCCCGCGCCGCTTCTCGTCGCTGTCGCAGCAGCAGCGGGAACAGGCGCTGCTGCGCCTCGGAGACTCCGGCCTCGCGCCCGCGCGGGCCGTATTCCAGGCGCTCAAACAGGCGGCGCTGCTCGCCTACAACGTCACGCCCGGCCCGACCGGAACCAATCCGCTCTGGGGGCGCATCGGCTACCCCGAGCCCACCGGCCCGCTGCAGTCGTCCCCGCGGCCCGCGCTCACCCCGCTGCGTTTCACCGAGAACACCTCGCTGAGCTGCGATGTGGTCATCGTCGGATCGGGTGCGGGTGGCGGCGTGGCGGCGGCGGTGCTCGCCGAGGCCGGTCTCGACGTGGTGCTGCTGGAACGCGGAAACTATTACGACGACCGCGATTTCGGCGCGGGCGAGCTCGACGCGCTGACGAAGCTGTACGCGCCCGGCCCGTCCGCCACCGCGGAGGGACAGCTCACGCTGGTGGCGGGCACCTGTCTGGGCGGCGGCACCGTGGTCAACTGGAGCACCTCGCTGCCGACGCCGGACGCCATCCGGCAGGAATGGGCCGAGTTGGGCGTCCCGCAGTTCGCCGACACCGAATTCGGCGACGCGCTCGAGGTGGTGCGCAAGCGGATCGGCGTCACCGAGCAGCGCTCGCCGCTCTCGGCCCGCGACAGCGTCCTCGAACGCGGCGCACGGGCGCTGGGCTGGGCGGTGGATCCGTTGCCGCGCAATGTCTCCGACGCCTGTGACGCCGGGGTCGAATGCGGCCGCTGCGGTTACGGCTGCCGCCTCGGGGCCAAGCAGACGGTGACCAAGACCTGGCTCGCCGACGCCGCCGCCCACGGCGCGCGCCTGGTGGTCGACGCCGACGTGCGCCGCATCGAGGTGAAAAACGGCCGCGCCGAGTCTGTTTCGGCACGCACCTCGACCGGGATGGAGATCGACGTGCGGGCGCGCGCCGTGGTGGTGGCCGCCGGTGCCATCCAGACACCGGCGCTGCTGCGCCGATCCGGCCTGCGCAACAAGAACATCGGCAGATATCTGCGGCTGCATCCCGCCGCCGCCGTCTTCGGGGTATTCGACGAGGACATCCGCCCGTGGGAGGGCGCGCTCCAGGGACGGATCAGCCGCCACCACGCCGACCTGGACGGCCGGGGCTACGGCGTCATCTACGAGACCGGGCCGATCCATCCGGGACTGGCCACCGGCTTCATGAACTGGCGCGGCGCGGCGGGCTTCCGGGACACCATGCTCGACTTCGCCCGGTCGAATTCGGTCGGCGTCATCACCCGCGACCGCGATCCGGGCACCGTCACCGTGGACGGCAGCGGTGAACCGATCGTGAAATATCGGCTCTCCGACTACGACGCCGCGCATCTGCACACCGGAATCGTCGGGGCCGCGTCGATTCTCGAGGCCGCCGGAGCGCGCCGGATCTTCTCGGGACATCAGGCGGGCATCGACTACGAGCCGGGGGTGCGCGGCTCCCACGACGACTTCGCCGCCGCGTGCCGCCGGGCGGGCTACGCGCCCGGGCGGTGCGCGATGGGCGCGCTGCACATCATGGGTTCGGCGCGCATGGGTGGCACCCGCGAGCTGTCGGCGGTCGATCCGGACGGTGTCACCTGGGATGTCGCCAATATCGTCGTCGCCGACGGCTCCTGCTTCCCGACCGCGCCGGGGGTGAATCCCATGGTGACCATCGAGGCGATCGGCTACATGAACGCCACCCGTCTCGCCGCGCGATTGAGCTAGTCCCGCACGGCATCCGGGACCGATCACAGGGCTCGGATGCCCTCCAGCAGCGTATGCAGGACGCCGGTGTCGGCGTGCCCGGTCGGCGCGGGCGGCGGCGACCGGTGCAGCAGCCGCCCGTCGTCGATGAGGTCACCGATGAGCACCTTGGTCACGGTCAGCGGCAGCCGCAGATGCGCCGACACCTCCGCCACCGACAGCGGGGTGCGGCACAGCCCGATGATGGCCGTGTACTCGGGTTCGGTGCGGCGCGACGCCGCGCCCCGGTGGATGTCGACCACCAGCGTCGTCATGTCCAGATCCGGCCGCCGGGCCCGGCCGCGACCACGGGTGACGGCGTAGAGGCGGACCAGCGGGCCCGCGTCCTCCTCGTACCAGTGCTCGCGCGCGTCGCTCATGGCTGTGGCCGGTCGACCGCCGTGAACCGTGGATCCACCGCCAGATGGGTGCCGACCCGCTGCACCGTCTGATTCATCTCGTAGGCCACCAGCCCCATATCGGCGGTCTCGGCCGCCAGCAGGGCCAGGCAGGCGTTCGCACCGGCGGCGGTGATGAACAGCACCGCGTGATCGAGTTCCACCACGGTCTGACACACCCCACCGGCCTTGAAGTGGTGACCGGCGCTGCGCGCCAGACTGTGCAGGGCCGAGGCCATGGCGCCGAAGCGGTCGGCGTCGGCGCGGTCGAGTCCCTTGGTGAAGCCGAGCAGCAGGCCGTCGGCGGACAACAGCACCGCCGATTGCGCGTCGGGCAGCCCGCTGACCAGTTCGTCGAGCAGCCAGCCGAGGTCGATTCGCTGTGAAGTGGTCATTGTCGCCTTCTGTGGGTAGAGCTATTCGTTCGGGGTGCGGGCGGTGTCGGGGTGCGCCTGCCGACCCTGGCGGGTGCCCTTGGCTATCGCGCTCATGAGATCGCGCGCCTCGTCGGCGGTGCGCTGGCGCGGCGGGGCGGGGGCAGCGGTGTCGGTGTTCGCCGCGCGGTCGGCGTTCGCCTCCGGGCCGGAGTGGCGGTGGCGGCGGGGCAGTTCCGGCCGGTCGTCCCGCGACGGCAGCGGCCGGGCAGACGATGGCGGTGCGGTGGACGGCGCGATGTCGACGGTGCCGATCAGGGTGATAGGGCTCAGCGGCGGCAGGCCCGGCCGTGACGCCCGCAGTGGCGGCATGGGTGGCATGGTGATCTCGGCCAGGCGTCGCATATCCACCGAGGTCGTCCCGATGGGAACGATGACATCGGGAACGGCGCCGACCTCGGGAACGTCGGTGTCGACCGGCCGCGCGGCCTCCAGCACCGGGTGCGGCACCAGCACGACCGCCCGCACCCCGCCGTAGTCGGATTCGGTCAGCCGCACCGAGATCCCGTGTCGTCCAGACAATTTCGCCACCACGAACAGCCCGAGCCGGGAATCGCCGGACAGCGTCGCCACGCTGAAGTCCGGAGCATCGGCGAGCATGGCATTGCGTTCGGCGAACTCGGCCTCCGACATGCCGAGCCCCTGGTCGATGATCTCGATCGCCACCCCGCGGCCGACCACCACCGCCGATACCGTGACCGGTGATTCGGGTGGCGAGAAGGCGGTCGCATTGTCCATCAGCTCGGCCAGCAGGTGGATCACATCGGCCACCGCCTTGCTGGCGATTCGCACCTCGGGGATGCGCCCGGTCGAGATCCGGGTGTAGTCCAGGCTTTCGGCGACCGCACCGCGGATCAGGTCGATCAGCAGCACCGGATTGCGCCAGCGGCGGCCGGGCTGCTCACCGCCGAGAATGACCAGGTTCTCGGCATTGCGGCGCGCCCGGGTCGCGAGATGGTCGAGCTGGAACAGCAATTCGAGCTGATCGGCGTCGGTCTCCTCGCGTTCGGCCCGGTCCAGCAGGGCGAGCTGCCGGTGCACCACCACCTGGCTGCGGTGGGCGATATTGAGGAAGACGGCATTGATACCCGTGCGGGTCTTGGCCTCCGCCACCGCGGCCGCCACCGCCGCCCCGTGGGCGCGGTTGAAGGCGTCGGCCACCTGGCCGAGTTCATCGGTGCCGAAGTCCAGCCGGGCGGCGTCCCGCTCGGCGTCCACGGCCGCGCCCGATCCAGCACGGCGGATCAGTTCGGGCATGCGCTCATCGGCCAATTCCAGGGTGTGGCGGCGCAATCGGCGCATCCGGCCGATGAATCGGTTGGCCAACAGCAGTGCCAGCAGGAAGGCGATGGTGGCGACCAGCAGCACCGCGCCGCCGCCGAGCAGGGCATCGCGGGTGGCGTCCGTGCCGCGCTGCTTGGCGACGGCGTGGGCGTCGCGGCTCTGGTCTTCCCACAGCTGCTGGAGCGCGGAATTGACCTGCGCGGTCGCCGACTGCCAACCGGCCAGATCGAGGGGGAGCGCGGTTTTCGGTTTGGCTCCGTCGGTGACCGCGCCGCGCAGCACGACGGCGTCCTGCATGGCTGTGACCTGCTGCCAGGCCGGACCGGCCGTGATGGCGTTGAGCTGGTCGAGCCGCTTCCCCTGCAGCACCGTGGCGGCGTAGGCCACCTGATCGCGGAATTCGCCCACCCGGCGCGAGAATTCGAGGAGCTGCGGTTCGGTCAGCTCACCTGTGGTCAGGGCCACCGAGCCCAGCGTGTCGGCCTGCGACAGCGCCTCGGCCGCGCGCAGCACGTCCACGCCGTAGCCCAGTTCGACCGCGATCTCGGCGTCCGGGGCCACCCGGGCCGCCAGCATGGAGGCGGCGATGATGGTGCCGATCACCTGGGTGAAGAAGATGAACACCTGATCGGCCGGAACCCGCAGGGCGTCGATACCGGCGCGCAGCGTGGGCACCATCTCGAAAAGCCGGTTGTAGCCCTCGATATCGGCCGCCGAGTTGTTCGGGTTGAGTTCGGTGGCGGCATCGCCCTTGGCCTCCAGCGCGACCAGCGCGGCATCGGACTGCTGGCGCGCGGTGGCCAGTTGCGCGGCCGCGCCCTCGTCACCGGCCAGCCGCAGCAGGGACAGCCGGCGTTCCTCCTCGAAGGCCGAGATCATGAGGATGGCCGGGCCGGTGGTGCTGCTGGCCAGGTCGGCCCATTCCGTGGAGCTGCGCGCGTCGTCCACCAGATACACGGCCGCGCCGCCGCCGATGGCCAGCAGGGTGACGCTGGAGATGAGCACGATGGACAGCAGCCGGGCCCGGATGCCGATCCGCCCCCGCAGGTCACGGAGGTCGCGTGCCAGTGCATCGGACCGTGCGGCGGACGCTGTGCGCAGGTTGTGCCGAATGCCCACGTAGATCTTCCCTGCTTCCGGATGGCGCGCCTGCCGGTATTCGATGCCCGTGTGCTCGAGATGAGCGCAAGGTCACACTTTCTCGACGAAAGAGTAACGGAAAGATGCCGACGCAACCACACGTCTCACTGACCGGTGCAGGGCGAATTTCTGGCAACTACAACGTGATTGGCGCGGTCCCGGTCGTCGCGACGGGGGCAGCGGTCTGGCCGCCGCCGCACCGCGATGCCGTATCGCTCGCGCCCCCGCCACGGTCAGGGGGACGGCGTTCGAAGCTGGCGGGCCGGATTCGTGGGATGTTATGTTGCTCGACATGACTGCCAGCCGCCCTCGCGCCACGCGGGTCACCTATGTGACCGTCGCGCTGGGTGTGCGGCTGCCGCGCCAGCGCGAGCTGTGTTGCTCCCGCCGTCGCGCAGTCGAGTTCTGATCCCGGGTCGCCATCGCCCTCGGGCATCCTCGCTGCCGCTGCCGATACGTCCTGTCGACATGTCCCGTCCGAGTGCGGGACCGCAGCAAGGAATTCGCGTCATGTCCAGCCCCGCCCTCGAGCGACCGCATACTCCGACCGTATCCACCCGCCCGGCTCCGGCCCGTCCCGCCGTGCCGCCGGAACTGCGCATCTCCGACAACCCGGCCGCCGCGGTGCTGCGGGCCGCGGCGCGCGGTCCCATCTTCCGCGACAGCGCCGCCCGGACCACGGGCGCGAGTATCGCCACCGTCAATCGTCAAGTGTCCGCACTGCTTTCGGCCGGGCTGTTGCGGGAGCGGGCCGATCTCACGGTCTCCGGCGCGGTCGGCCGCCCGCGGGTGCCCGTGGAGGTCGACACCGACTCCTTCGCGACGGTGGGGGTGCATATCGGCTGCGGTGTCACACGGATCGTCGCGGCGGATCTGTCCGGCCGGATACTGGGCGGCCTCGAGATCGCCACGCCGCAGACCGGGCAGCAGGCCGCGCTGACCATAGTCGCGCGCAGTGCCCGAGCCTTCCTGGACCGGCTACCGCGCCGGCGGCCGCTGTGGGTCGGGGTCGCCGTATCGGGACGGGTGGACGCCGCCGCCGGCGAGGTCGACCACCCACGGCTGGGCTGGCGGTCCGCGCCGGTCGCCGCCGTCTTCAGTTCCGTACTGGACCTTCCGGTTTCGGTATCCGCGCATGTGGAGGCGATGGCCGCCGCCGAACTGCTGCTGACGCCACGCGAGACGGACAGCCGCCCCGGCAGCAGTCTCTACCTCTACGCGCGCGAAACCGTCGGTGTGGCGGTGACATTGGACGATCGGGTGCATACGCCCGCCAACGGTCCGGGCTCGATCGCGCATCTGCCCACCGGTTCGCAGGTGGAATGCCCGTGTGGCCGTCGCGGCTGCCTGGAGGTCACCGTCGGTGAGCGCGAACTGCTCGCGCGCGCCGTGCGCCACGGCATCCTGCCCAAGCCCGAGGCGCACCGCCGCCCCCGCATCACCGACCTCCACCGGGCCGCCGACACCGATGCCGCCGCGCGCGACCTGCTCGCCGAACGAGCCGAGATACTGGGCCGAACCGCCGCGCTCATCCGCGACATGTTCAACCCGGACCGCGTCATTCTGGGCGGTCAGGCGTTCACCGGCTACCAACCCGGAATCGCCCGTGTCGCACGGACGTTCACCGAGAACACCACCCTGCCCGACGCCGACCTGCGCATCAGCCGCTTCGGCGGCCGCGTCCAGGAGAGCGCCGCCGCGGTCACCTCGCTGAGCGTCTTCTACGCCGACCCGCTGTCGGCCGTCCGCCGCGCCACTCGCGCTCGCTGATCGCGTCGGGAGCGTCTCTGGCCCACGCCCGGGAGTATCCGGGACCGGTGCCGCCCGGGGTGTACGTCGATGTGTCCAGCCCCGCGCGAACTACTTCCCGGGTGTGAACAGCCCCTCCAGCACCGTGATGAAGTACGGGAAGTGCCCGGCGAACCGGTACAGGTCGCGGTCGCGTTCGAAGCCGCCGAACCAGTACAGGCCGGGACGGCCGTCCGAGTTCGGGTTGAGGTCGCGGAAGGCGCGGGTCCAATGGTCGGTGCGGCCCGCGGCCACCGCGAAGGGCAGTGCGCGGGAGAAGACCAGTTCCTGGTCAGGTGGCGGAATCTGCTCGCGCGACAGCGCATCCAGGGCGCGCTGCATGCCGCGCACGCGGTCGGTGAGTTCGCGACCGGCCGCGGTGCGCGCGGGCAGATAGCGGGGGAGCAGCAGGGCCGCCACACCGCCGAGCGCGATCGCCACCCCGACCAGGGCGTGACCGGGCCCCAGCGCCAGGCCGACGGTGGCCGCCGCGCCGACCGCGACCAACCCGACGCCGAGCCAGAATTCCGTCCCGCGCCGGGCGCGATCCACATACAGTCCCTGCGCCACCGCATCGGCCACCAGCGCCTTGCGCACCGCCGTGGCGTCCAAGCTCCCCCGCAGTTCCGACAGCAGCACCGACTCCGAACCCTCCGGCAGCAGCGCCGCGTACACCGCCCGCTCATGGTCGGTGAGCTGTCCGTCGGCCGGATTCACGCGGGTGATCCGCCAATCCGTGTCGTCGATCGCCGTCACCCACAGGTACCGCCGCACCGCCAGATCCACCACCGTCGCGGCGAGATCGCGGGGATCCACGTAGCCGTCCAGCAGCAGCCCCGCCGTACCGGGCAGCACCCCGGCCGGGGAGGTGAACAGCACCCGATTGCCCTCGCGCAGCAGCGGATCGACCGCCTCGGCCTGCTGCGGTGTCGCCTGCCTGCGCGACCACACCACGAATCCGGCGGCCACCGCCACCCCGAGCAACTGGACCGCGAAGGCGGCGAGCACGGGAGTCGTGACGGAGAACGGACCCGGCGCGTCGGCATCGTCGATATCGGCATTGGCCGCCACCGTCCCGGGCGGCAGTTGCAGGGTCACGTCGATGACATCGCCCTTGCGCAGATCGGTCTTCTCCAGATGGGCGAAACCGTCCGGTTCGACCCGGATATCCGCGCAGTCCTGCGGCTGTCCGGGTGGCCCGATGGTGCACTTCGTCACGCCCATCCGGAAATCCGGACTGCTCACCGTCGCCACCACCGACGCCACATCGGTATTCAGCACACCGGTCCAGTGGAACACCTGCGCTCCGGTGGTATCGCTGACCGTGTTGTGCACCGTGTACTCGAACGTCGACTCCCCGGGACGCGCGGTAATGGTGAAGCGGTCGTCGGCCACCGTCGCCTCCCCGGCGCCGGCCGAGCGCACGTCGGTCACCCGGAAGGTGCGCGCCACACTCTCGCTGACCTGCACGCGCAGCGGCAGTACCTGACGGAACTCCTCGCCCTCGGGCACCGTCACCGTCTCGGTGACCCGCAGCAGCCCGTCATCGCCGAGATCGACATCGGCGACGATCCGCACCCCGTCCGGAGCGGGCTGGGCTTGGGCGGCCGGGGCGAGCAGGCCCAGCAGGGCGAGCAGCGCGACGACCAAGCCCCCCCGAAAAATCTGCATGGAAGGGTACTTTAGACAGCTTGCTATCCTTCCTCAGCGGCTGTCGGTGATATCGAGGTGACGAGGGGGTCCGGGGGAATGACTCGACCACCGTACGGACAGGGGCCGATTTCCCCTGGTGGACGGCCTGTTCCGCCGCCGCCCGGTCGCCGTCCCGGCGCTCCCGGCCCGCGCTCGGAGCCGGGTTATCCACAACGGCCCGGTCCCGGTTATCCACAGCGTCAGGGATTTCCACCGCCGCCCGGCTATCAACCGCATCCCGGACCGGGCGGGCCGCAGGCATCGCCGTACGGCATTCCGCTCTCGCCCCCGCTCCCCCCGGTCGGCTACACACCGCACCAGCGCCCGCCGACGCAGCCGCCCGCGCCGCGGGGCCCCACCCCGTACGGCCCGACCGCGCACCCGACCCCGCCGCCGCGCCGTCGTCGTTGGGGCACAGTGCTGTTGATCGTCATCGTGGTGGTGACCGGTGTGCTGTTGCGCACCGCCCTGAGTGCCGGAGTGGACAAGCTCGGGGCGGGCGACTCGGTGGACACCGGTTACGGCCCGGATATCGGAGCGCTCGGCGTCGCCGAGACGGCGGGCAATCCGCTGCTCACCGATACCGACGCCACTCTCGTTCCGGCGGACTGCGATTACGCGCCGTGGAGCACCCAGGTGGAGCAGGCCCGCGCCTTCTTCGATTCCGCCGCCACCTGCCTGGAATCGGGCTGGCGCGCGGTATTCGCCGAGGTGGGTCTGTCCTTCGAAGCGCCCAAGGTCACGGTGACCGCGTCCACCACCGGCATCACCACGCTGTGCACCGGCAACAGCAGCAATTTCGCGGCCTTCTACTGCTCCGCCGACAAGACCATCTACATGCCGATCAGCCAGTTGCAGACCGATGTCTTCAAGAACAACTGGGTGGTCTACCTGTCGGTGTTCGCGCACGAGTACGGCCATCACGTGCAGGCGCAGTCCGGCATCCTCGGCAAGGTGCACGCGCAGCGCCGCGAGGCGGGCGTCCGCTCCGACACCGGTCTCGAACTGTCGCGCCGAACCGAGTTGCAGGCCAACTGTTTCGACGGCATGTACCTGTCTTCCTCCCGGGACGGCGGGGCGCTCACCGCGGCGCAGATCGGTGTCGCGCGCAACGACGCCTACCATCGCGGTGACGCACCGGGGGATATGCGCGACCACGGCACCACGCAGAACGGCGGAGCCTGGTTCGAGCTGGGTCTCGACGAGAATCGCACCTTCGCGTGCAATACCTTCACCGCCCCGGCGAGCGCGGTGAACTAGGGAGAACTCGGGCCCGTCGCGTGGCGACGGGCCCGAGTCGTGCATCGCGACCCCTCGGGATCAGTGCCCGAGCGGCCCCTCACCGATGCGGCGCGGTGAATGTCCGTGCACCCCTTCGGCATAGGCGGTCTCGGCGTGCAGCGCGAAGTCGATGCCGCCCACCTCGTCCTCACGGGAGACGCGGAAGCCGATCGTCGCGTCGATCACCTTGCCGATCAGGAACGAGATGCCGAAAGCCCATGCGGCCACGGCCAGGACGCCCACCACCTGCTTGCCGAGCTGGGTGAGCCCGCCGCCGTGGAACAGGCCCGCCGCGCCGCCCTCGCCGGTCATCACCTCGGTGGCGAGCAGGCCGATCAGCATGGTGCCCACCACGCCGCCGACGAAGTGCACGCCCACCACGTCGAGCGAGTCGTCGTAGTTGGCCTTGAACTTCCAGCCCACCGCGAACGCGCACACCACACCCGCGACCAGACCCACGACGATCGCGCCCAGGGTGTTCACGAAGCCGCAGGACGGCGTGATCGCCACCAGACCGGCCACCACACCCGACGCCGCGCCGAAGGTGGTCGGTCGACCGTCGCGCACCTGCTCCACGGCCAGCCAGCCCAGCATGCCGAGGCAGCCCGCCACCAGCGTGTTCAGGAAGACCGCGGCCGCGGTGCCGTCTGCCGCCAGCGCCGAACCGGCATTGAAGCCGAACCATCCGAACCACAGCAGACCCGCACCCAGCAGTACGAACGGCAGATTGTGCGGGCGCATGGCGTCCATCTTGAAACCGACGCGCGGACCCAGCACCAGTGCCAGCGCGAGCGCCGAAGCGCCGGAGGCGATCTCGACCACCAGACCGCCCGCGTAGTCGAGTGCGCCGAATTCGGCGAGCCAGCCCTCGGAATTCCACACCCAGTGCGCGATCGGCGCGTACACCAGCGTCGCCCAGATCGGCACGAAGATCATCCACGCGGAGAATTTCGCGCGGTCGGCGATGGCGCCGCTGACCAGTGCCACGGTGAGAATCGCGAAGGTCAGCTGGAAGGTGACGAACAGCAGATCCGGAATACCGCTGTTGGCCTCGGTATCGGTCACCCGCACCGTGCCCGGATCGAATCCGGAGAGGGCGAAATGATCGAATCCGCCGATGAAGCCCCCACCCGCGTCGGGGCCGAAGGCCAGCGTGTAGCCGACCAGCAACCACACCACGGTGACCAGCGGAATGGAGATGAAGCTCATCATCAGCATGTTGAGCACGCCGCTGGAGCGCACCATGCCGCCGTAGAAGATCGCCAGGCCGGGTGTCATGAGCAGCACCAGCGCGGTGCTGGCCAGCAACCACGAGGTGGCGGCGGCGTCGATTGTGGGCACGGGGTAACTCCTTCCACGCGTTTCGCGTTTCAGGGAAGTTACCGAAAGCTCACGTTTCCGCGTTGTTACGAAGAGCGTTCGTGTGTTACGGATTGTGCACGCGATGTTACGAAATGCTCACACGCGCGTCGGAGCGCGGCTTTTCCCGGGCTGGGCGTCGCGATTTCTTGTTCAGCGCGCGCAGGCCGCGCGGTCCGGGCAGGGGGAGACCGTCGTCACGCAGCACCATCCATTCCGCGGTGGTCATCCACTGCTGCTGGGCGCGGGCGTCGGCGGTGTCGTTGAATACCCGGCGCCCGCGATCGTCGCGCAGTTCATGGGCCAGCACCGACCAGCGCGGCGGGCGATCGTGTTCGGCGAACTGATCGCGCAGATACGCGGCCACCAGGGTGCCGATCGCGTTCACCGGTCGCAGCGACACCCGATTTCCGTATTTCGCCGAATAGAAACGTCGTCCGGCGCACAGGGAGCGCGGAGAATCGTTGTAGGCGATCCAGCCCGCGCGTTGGGCGCGCTCGATGAGCCACAGGTGTTTCACGGCGGTCGGCGGAATATCGCCGACGTGCTCGCGAATAAGTGCCACAACGGGTTCCGACAGCAGAATGTCGCGACGGGTCGGACCGTTTCCGTGCAGCGTCCAGTATTCGTCGGTGAGGGTGGCGATCACCCGGCCGAAATCGTCGATGCCGCGCTGGGCGCGGCGGCCGAGACGCTCGATGCGTTCGGCCTCGCGGCGCATGTCGTTCTGGGTGATCAGGGTGCGGATGGCGGGCAGGGTGGGTACCTGGCCGCGATGCAGGAGTTCGAGGATCGCACCGGCGGTGGCGGGGTCGGCGGCTGCCGTGACCGGCAGCGATTCCCGGTGCAGATCGAACTCGCGCGGGCTGATGGCTCGGCTCAGCAGATCCGCCGCGGTTCGATTGCCGGCGAATTCGGTACCGGAAAGCCAGGCGGCTGCGATGTCGTCATGCGACGGCACGTTGGGCGTTTCCTCCGAGAGATTTGGTTGCGCCCCGGTCGGGATGAGGGACCGGCCGGGGACACCAACCTGATGAAGGTTTGGCTACCGAAGTTGCCGATGTCCACGGTAGCCAAGCAATTGCGATCTTGCCGCATCCGTTGACGCTATCGTTATGTCCGTAATGCGGAGTTGAAACCGGGCGCAGGTCTGTAGACAGCGATCGTGCACTACAGCGTTATCCGGCAAATTCCGTTCCCGAACTACGCTGAGAATTTGCTGTGCATTCTTCTCGCACCGGGGGACTGCGTGACGTCGGCGAACGGGGCGCTCGGTTCCTACGTGATTCACATCACGTTTGCGGGTGGGTGGTGAACGGGCAAAGGGCTGGATTTTCGGTCGAATCGGACGCGCCGAACCGGGTCGGGACATCGGCGCATGCGCTGTCGGTGTCCGCCGGTAGCCTCTCTGCCGTGGCTCTCTACCGGAAGTACCGACCGGCAACGTTCGCTGAAGTCGTGGGGCAGGAGCACGTCACCGAACCCCTGAGTACGGCGCTCGACACCGGTCGCATCAGTCATGCGTACCTGTTCTCGGGACCGCGCGGATGTGGCAAGACCTCATCGGCGCGCATCCTCGCGCGCTCGCTGAACTGTGTGGAGGGGCCGACGTCCACACCGTGCGGAGTGTGTGCGTCGTGTGTGGCGCTCGCCCCGGGCGGACCGGGCAACCTCGATGTCATCGAACTCGACGCCGCGAGCCACGGCGGCGTCGACGACACCCGCGAACTGCGCGACCGCGCCTTCTACGCGCCCGCCGAATCCCGCTACCGCGTCTTCATCGTCGACGAGGCGCACATGGTGACCACCGCGGGCTTCAACGCGCTGCTGAAGATCGTGGAGGAGCCGCCCGCCCACCTCATCTTCGTCTTCGCCACCACCGAACCGGACAAGGTGCTGCCCACCATCCGGTCCCGCACCCACCACTACCCCTTCCGGCTGCTGCCGCCCGCCACCATGCGCGGACTGCTCGGCCGCATCTGCGATCAGGAAGGGGTGCAGGTCGAGGAAGCGGTGTACCCGTTGGTGATTCGCGCGGGCGGCGGTTCGCCGCGCGACAGCCTCAGCGTGCTGGACCAGCTGCTGGCCGGCGCCGGATCCGAGGGGGTCACCTATCCGCGCGCGGTGTCGCTGCTCGGCGTCACCGATATCGCCCTCATCGACGACGCCGTCGAGGCGCTGGCGACCGATGACGGCGCCGCCCTGTTCGGTGTCATCGACCGCGTGGTCGAATCCGGCCACGACCCCCGCCGCTTCGCCACCGACCTGCTCGAACGCCTGCGCGACCTGATCCTGCTGCGCGCCGTCCCCGACGCCACCGACCGCGGCCTGGTCTCCGGCCCCGGCGACGTCCTCGACCGCATGCGCGCCCAGGCCGACGCCATCGGCCCCGCCACCCTCACCCGCTACGCCGAACTCCTGCACGAGGGTCTCGGCGAGATGCGCGGCGCCACCGCCCCCCGCCTGCTGCTCGAGGTCATCGCCGCCCGCATGCTGCTGCCCTCGGCCACCGACACCGAATCCGCGGCCCTGCAACGCCTGGAACGCATCGAACGCCGCCTGGCGGGTGCACCCCTGCCCCCGGCCGCCGGTAACGCCGCGCCCGGCAACCCGACCGCTGGCAACCCGACCGCCGCCGACCCCGGCGTCGCGGGCAGCGCGACCCCGCAGCACGGCGCGCAGCCCACGGCCGGACCCTCGGCGGCGCAGCCGAACCCCGGCGGCTCACCACGCCGTCGCGGCGCGGAAGCCCTCGCCGCCATGCGCGCCGAGAAGTCCGGCACCCAGGCATCCCCCGCACCCGGAACCCGCCAGCCCGAGCCCACCCCACCGAGTGGAGCGGCACCCTCCGGCAGCGCGACGGGAGGATCCACACCCGCGACGAGTGCCGCCGGGCCTTCGCACGGGGCGGCGGGTAAGCCCGCGCCGACGTCGACGGGAGCCCCCGCGAACCGGGCGGCGGCGGGCAATTCCGCGCCGACATCCTCGAACAGCTCACCGGCGGATACCCACGACGCACCGGACGCCAGCGCTGCCGCGAAACCGGAGGGTGGTGTGACCGATGCGGGGGGCAGCGCACCGGACCTCGACGCCATCGCGCAATCCGGCGACCCGGCGGCGGCGCCGTCCGCCGCGCGCCTGCCGTCCGGCACCTCCGCCGCCCGGCCACCCGAACTCGACCCGGTCACCGGCGGCCCGTCCGACCTGCCGAGATCCGCGGCCCGGCCGGAAGTTGCCGCCCCGCAACAACAGTCACCCGCCGAAGCGGCCCCTAGCTCGCCGGGCGGCGGCGTTTCCCAGGCTGGCACGGGATCGACCGCAGGGTCGGCGGCCGCATCGGCCACCACCGCGTCGGCCGCCACACAACCGGCTACATCACCTGCCGCCCAACCGGTTTCGCCCGCATCCCCCGGCCCGGCCGCCGATTTCGAGCGAGCCCGCGAAACCCTGCTCATGCTGGTCGGGTACGCCAGCGCCCGCGCGGTCGCCGAACCGCAGTGGACCGAGAAGCTCACCGGCTGGGCCGCCCGCCTGCACACCCTCACCCCGGCCGCCACCGCCGAAATCCAGACGGTGCTGACCGAAGACGCCGCGGCCCTGCGCGAACTGCTCGGCTCCGCCGCGCGCGTCGTCCATGGCGCGGACCCGGCCGCCCCGAGCGTCCCCGTGACCGGTGGTGCGGCCGCTCCGGCGCGATCCGCCGGCCCCGCCACTGCCGCATCCGTCGACACGCCCGGCGCTGCCGCCGGTTCCACCGGGGCACCGGACGCTTCGAGCGGCGAAGCTGTTGCGCCCACGTCGCCGGCACACGCCGCGCGGCCAGCGGCCGCTGCGGACAGCCCGGCCACGCGCTCGGATGCGGACGCCCGCGAACAGGCGTCGGAGGGCATCGGTAGCGCTGCCGCGCAGCGTGACGCGGACGGCGCGGCACGGAGCACCAGCGCCCGCGCGGAAGGGGCGGCCCCGCAGGCCGTGCCCGCTTCCGTGATCGATGCCGGACTCCAGGATTCGGCCGCGGTGGCCGGCTCCACTGCCGGACGCGGCTCTTCCGACGGTGGGGCGCACGGTGCCGCTGGCGAGCATGGGCAGCCAGGCGATCGGTCCGATGCGAACGCTGCGGCGCAGCGCCGGAACACCGGTGTGCCGGAAGGGGACTCGGCCCCTGAACTGCCGAACGCACCGGCCGTCGCGGGTGCGGCGGTCGACCCGTCGGTCGGGGAGGACTCGACCGGCGGTGCCCCGCGCGGCGCCGATGGGCAACGTGATCGGATCGGTGACCGTGCCGCCGGTCCGGACGCCACGGGACAGCGGCGGACCGCCGAGGTTCCCGGCTTCGTCCCGGGTGCCGACGCACCGGACGGGGTCGCGGGCCGGTCGGATGCCTCCGGCACCTCCGGTGCCGCGCGGGCCGGGGCGGTGGGGACGCCGGGCGAGGGCGATACGACATCGACTGCCACCCGCATGGCCGGGGCGGGACACCCGGGGGAGCCCGCCACCGGACGCGAGGGCGCCGAGTCACCTGCCGTCGCCGCCGCGCAGGAGCACGAAGCGGGCGACGTGCGGCGTGGGGCGGGAATCGGCGGCGCGACCGCGGACGCGGTGCCCGCTGAGGCTGCTACGGACACCGAGAGCGGTGCTGGCGGTGATGCTTTCGTAGCCGCGCGGGCTGGAGAAGGCGCGTCTGTCGTGCCGGAATCGGAGACCGCCAGCGGTGCGGCTCGGCCTGGGCGGGACGGCGCTGTCGAGGCTGAGATCGGACGTGGCGCCGAGGTGGCCGGTGCGGCGGAGCCGACGGTGGGCAGCGGTGTGCCTGATACAGCGGCGGGTGCCGGGAAGTCCGAGCGTGCCGGTGCGGCCGATGGAGCGGCGGGGGCCGACATGTTGGCGACTGTGGAGGGGGCCTGGGTCGAGATCAAGGCGAAGGTGCGGGAGTTCGGGCCCGCGCTGCCCGCCCTGCTGGCCGCCGCCGCCGTCGCGCGGGTCGAGGGCGATGTGATCGTGCTGGCGCATCAGCACGCGGCGCTGGCGCAGCGGTTGTCGGAGGCGAAGAACCTGGAGGCGGTGCGGTCCACCGTGCGGGCGGTACTCGGGCGGGAGTTCGAGGTGCGCTGGGAGGTCGGGGGTGCCGCGCCGGGTGGTGCCGGACGGAGTGCCGGGAACACCGGACGCGGGGCGGGCGCTGGAGGGGGGCAGGCTGCGGCGAAGAAGGCTCCGCCGAAGTTCTCCCGGCCGAGTCAGGCCAAGTCCGCCGCCGCGGGGGCGGCCGAGCCGCGGACCGATACGTCCGGTGGCTGGGGTGCCCCGCCGTCGAGCGCCCGGGACGGGGACTCGTCCGGGGGCGCTCCGGCATCCCCCCTGGACGACGATATTCCGCTGCCCGACGGGCCGGACCTTCCCGACGACCCGGGGCCGTCGGACTACTCGCCGGTAGGTTATGACGGGGTCCCACCTGCTTCGACAGAGGAGGAGGAGCGGGAGATGTTGGCCGATGCGGCCGTGCCCGTACCGCCCGGTGATCGCCGCGACCCGGATGAGATGGCCTTGGAGTTGCTGCGGTCGGAGTTGGGTGCCAGCCCGCTGGAGGCTTGACAGCACCCGTGTGAGGCACCTTAAGTTAACCGGAGTTCGCATCCGGCGGTACTATGATCGGGTGGCCGTGAGTTCTGGCTCGGCGAGGTTCTAAGGTATGCCCAGGCGCAAGGGCTGCCGGAGCGTCGACAAGCCGGTTCGTGACGCGGTTTGTACAGCGTCAGGACGGTCGGTCGACAAGGCCGGTCGGCGAGGTAACCGCGGCCGCTCCGCACAACGCGGTGACGGCGCACCTTTAGAGAGGACAACTCCGATATGACCACAGAGGCCTACATTTACGAGGCCGTCCGCACTCCGCGCGGCAAGAACCGTGGCGGCTCGCTGCATTCGGTCAAGCCGATCGACCTGACAACCGGTCTGGTCCAGGAGCTGCGGAACCGGTTCCCGAACCTGGACGAGGACCGCATCTCGGACATCATCCTCGGCGTGGTCTCGCCGGTCGGTGACCAGGGCGCCGACATCGCCCGCACCACCGTGCTGACCGCGGGTCTGCCCGACACCGTCGGCGGCTTCCAGCTCAACCGCTTCTGCGCCTCCGGCCTCGAGGCCGTCAACCTGGCCGCGCAGAAGGTCCGCTCCGGCTTCGACGATCTCGTCATCGCCGGCGGCGTCGAGTCCATGTCCCGCGTGCCGATGGGCTCCGACGGCGGCGCCATGTTCATGGACCCGGCCACCGCGTACCCGAACTACATCGTTCCGCAGGGCATCTCGGCCGACCTCATCGCCACCATCGAGGGCTTCACCCGCGACGACGTGGACGCCTACGCCGTCCGCTCGCAGGACCTCGCCGCCAAGGCATGGAAGAACGGCTACTTCGCCAACTCCGTCGTCCCGGTCAAGGACATGAACGGTCTGACCGTGCTGGACAACGACGAGCACATGCGTCCCGGCACCACCGCCGCCGACCTGGGCAAGCTGAACCCGGCCTTCGCCGGTATCGGCGACATGGGCGGCTTCGATGCCGTCGCCATGCAGCGCTACACCTACGTCGAGAAGATCGAGCACGTCCACACCGGTGGCAACAGCTCGGGCATCGTCGACGGCGCCGCCCTGGTGCTGGTCGGCAACGAGGACGCCGGCAAGGCTTCCGGCCTGACCGCCCGCGCCCGCATCGTGGCCACCGCCACCTCCGGCGCCGACGCCACCATCATGCTCACCGGCCCGACCCCGGCCGCCGAGAAGGCCCTCGCGAAGGCAGGACTGAAGCGTGAGGACATCGATCTCTACGAGATCAACGAGGCCTTCGCCTCCGTCGTCCTGAAGTTCCAGAAGGACTTGCAGATCCCGGACGAGAAGCTGAACGTCAACGGTGGCGCGATCGCCATGGGCCACCCGCTGGGCGCCACCGGCGCCATGATCACCGGCACCATGGTCGACGAGCTGCACCGTCGCAATGCCCGCTACGCGCTGATCACCCTGTGCATCGGCGGCGGCATGGGTGTGGCCACCATCATCGAACGCGTCTGACGCCCACTGACTTTTCTCTAGGAGAACGAGAACCAATGACTGAGAACATGATCGGCTGGGAGAAGGACGCCGACGGTATCGTCGTGCTGACCATGGACGACCCGAATCAGGGCGCCAACACCATGAACCAGCTGTACAAGGACTCGATGCGGGCCACCGTGGACCGCCTCGTGGCCGAGGTCGACGACATCACCGGTGTCGTCATCACCTCCGCGAAGAAGACCTTCTTCGCCGGCGGCGACCTCAAGAACATGATGCAGACCGGCCCGGACGACGCCGCCGCCATCATGGAGGAGCTCACCTTCATCAAGAGCGACCTGCGTCGACTCGAGCAGCTGGGCAAGCCGGTTGTCGCGGCCATCAACGGTGCCGCGCTCGGTGGTGGCCTGGAGATCGCGCTGGCCACGCACTACCGCATCGCCGCCGACGTCAAGGGCCTGAAGATCGGCCTGCCCGAGGTGAAGCTGGGTCTGCTGCCCGCCGGTGGCGGCGTCACCCGCGTCACCCGCATGCTCGGCATCGCCAACGGCCTGATGGGCGTGCTGCTGCAGGGCAACGAGTTCAACGCGCAGAAGGCCAAGGCCACCGGCCTGGTCAACGAGGTCGTCGGTTCCATCGAGGAGCTGGTCCCGGCCGCCAAGGCGTGGATCAAGGCCAACCCGGACAAGGGCGTGCAGCCCTGGGACGTCAAGGGTTTCAAGATCCCCGGTGGCACCCCGTCCACCCCGTCGCTGGCCGCCAACCTGCCGGCGTTCCCGGCCAACCTGCGCAAGCAGCTCAAGGGCCAGAACATGCCGGCCCCGCAGGCCATCATGGCCGCCGCGGTCGAGGGCGCGCAGGTCGACTTCGACAACGCCTCGCTCATCGAGTCGCGCTACTTCGTCTCGCTGCTGACCGGCCCGGTCGCGAAGAACATGATCCAGGCGTTCTTCTTCGACCTGCAGTCGATCAACAACGGCGGTTCGCGTCCCAAGGACGTGCCGAAGCGTGAGATCAAGAAGGTCGGCGTCATCGGCGCGGGCATGATGGGCGCGGGCATCGCGTACGTCACCGCCAAGGCCGGCATCGACGTCGTCCTCAAGGACGTCACCATCGAGGCCGCCAACAAGGGCAAGGACTACTCGGTCAAGCTCGAGGAGAAGGCGCTCTCGCGGGGCAAGACCACCGAGGAGAAGTCCAAGGCGCTGCTGGATCGGATCACCCCGACCGCCGATCCCAAGGATTTCGCTGGCGTGGACTTCGTCATCGAGGCCGTGTTCGAGAATCCCGAGCTGAAGAACAAGGTCTTCCAGGAGATCGAGGACATCGTGGACGCCGACGCGCTGCTCGGCTCCAACACCTCGACCCTGCCGATCACCCTGCTGGCGGGTGGAGTGAAGCGGGCCGAGGACTTCATCGGCATCCACTTCTTCTCGCCGGTCGACAAGATGCCGCTGGTCGAGATCATCAAGGGCGAGAAGACCTCCGACGAGGCGCTGGCCCGGGTGTACGACTACACCCTCGCCATCCGCAAGACCCCGATCGTGGTCAACGACTCGCGCGGCTTCTACACCTCGCGCGTCATCGGCAAGTTCATCAACGAGGCCATCAAGATGCTCGACGAGGGCATCGACCCGCAGACCATCGAGCAGGCCGGTCTGCAGGCGGGCTACCCGGCGGCTCCGCTGAAGCTGTCGGACGAGCTGAACTTCACCACCATGCAGAAGATCTACAAGGAGACCGCGGCGGCCCTCGAGGCCGAGGGTGGCGAGATCGACGCCGCCTCCGCCGCGACCGCCGCGATCCTGGACAAGCTGGTGGGCGAGTTCGACCGCAAGGGCAAGGCCGGTGGCGCGGGCTTCTACGACTACGAGAACGGCAAGGCCACCAGCCTGTGGTCGGAGCTGCGCTCGCTGTACAAGACCTCGACCGAACTGCCCGAGGGCGTCACCTTCCAGGATCTGAAGGACCGCATGCTGTTCGCGGAGGCCATCGAGACCCAGAAGTGCTTCGACGAGGGTGTGCTCACCACCACCGCCGACGCCAATATCGGCTCGATCTTCGGCATCGGCTTCCCGGCCTGGACCGGTGGCACCCACCAGTTCATCGTGGGCTACCCGGGTGGGCAGGAGGCCTTCGTGGCCCGTGCCGACGAACTGGCCGCCAAGTTCGGCGACCGTTTCCAGGTGCCTGCGTCGCTGCGCAAGTAACTCTCCTGCGGGCGCATATGCGCCACTGACGCGGTGCGTACCGTGTCTGCCGGGGTGAACCACACGGCCCGGATCGCGAATATCGCGGTCCGGGCCGTGTCCCGTTTTCCCGACCTCCACCGACCCTGCTGATTCGAACCGGTCGGCACGCCGAGATACGCGGCGAATCGTCCACACACCCCGCACACCCGCGCTACGTTTGAAATATGCGCGGGTAGAACACTGGGCTGGCCCGTACGTTTCGGTATGCGCTTGTTCCGAGTTCGAGGTGGGCGGAGATGAATCCACAGTCACGTTCGGGGAAACCCCGAGCAGACACAACTCCAGCCGACACGAACACGCAGAACTACCTTCCGGTCGGCCTGGTCGACGAGCTCGAGGTGATGGGACTCTTCGACGCCGAGGAGATCGGACGGGGCGGGTTCGGCGTGGTGTACCGCTGCGCCCAGCGGGCCCTGGACCGTGAGGTCGCGGTGAAGGTGCTGTCCTCGGAGATCGACGACGAGAGCCGGGAGCGCTTCCTGCGTGAGGAACAGGCCATGGGGCGACTGTCCGGACACCCCAATATCGTCGAGATCCTGCAGGTGGACGTGACGGCGAGCGGACAGCCGTTCATCGTCATGCCCTTCGCCGTGCACGGTTCGCTGGAACGGCTCGTGCGCGACCGCGGGCCGCTGAGCTGGTCGGACACCGTGCGGGTCGGGGTCAAACTGGCCGGAGCCATCGAGAGCGCGCATCGGGCGCACGTGCTGCACCGCGATGTGAAACCCGCGAACGTCCTGCTCAGCCGGTACGGGGAACCACAGCTCACCGATTTCGGCATCGCTCGCATTCCGGGCGGATTCCGCACCTCGACCAGCATGATCACCGGATCGCCCGCCTTCACCGCGCCCGAGGTGCTCAAGGGCGAGGAGCCGACCGTGCGCTCGGATGTCTACGGCCTCGGGGCCACCCTGTTCGCCCTGCTGACCGGGCACGCGGCCTTCGAGCGGAAGGTGGGGGAGAAGGTCGTCTCCCAGTTCCTGCGCATTACCAGCCAGCCGCTGCCGGATCTGCGCGAGCAGGACATCCCCGCCGATGTCGCCGCGGCCATCGAGGCGGCCATGGCGCCCGATCCACGCGACCGGCCCGCCAGCGCGGTGGAATTCGGGGAGATGCTGCGCACGGTGCAGCGCGAGCACGGTCAGGTTCCCGATGAGATGGCACTGCTCGACAGTGGCCCGCCCGAGTCGGACGTGTCGGCGGAATCTCCTGCCGCCCAATCCTATTCACCAGTGCGCAGTGGCACGGTGGTGACGTCGCCGCGGCGGTCGCTGAGCTTCCCGCCGCTCGGCGGAACCCGCGCGGGCACCGCCACCGGCAGCCAGGCCGCCCATACCGGCACCACGATGCCCCCCACCGCCGTCACCAAATTCCGGCCGCCCACCCCGGCGCGGGAACCGGTGGCGCGCCCACGCCTGCTGGAACCGCTGCGGGCGGCCGGGCAGCGGCGGCTCGCGCTGATCCACGCCCCGGCGGGCTTCGGCAAGAGCACCCTGGCCGCGCAGTGGTGCGCCGAACTCACCGATCGCGGCGTGGCGGTGGCCTGGATCGGCATCGACAGCGACGACGACAACGAGGTGTGGCTGCTCGCCCATATCATCGCCGCCATCCGGCGGGTGCGGCCCGAGCTCGGAGCGGGTCTGGAGCAGGCCCTCGAGGAGCGTCCCGCCGACGCGGTGCCGTTCGCGGTGTCCACGCTCATCGACGAGATCCACGCCAGCGGGTCCACCGTGGTCGTGGTGGTGGACGACTGGCATCGCAGCACCGATACCGGCGCGCAGCGGGTGCTGGAGGCACTGCTCGACAACGGTTGCCACCACCTGCGATTCGTCATCACCAGCCGGGATCGGTCCGGGCTGCCGCTGAACCGGATGCAGGTGGCCGACGAACTGGTGGAGATCGGGTCGGGGCAGCTGCGGCTGACCGAGGCGGAGACGCGACAGATGCTGGCCGACCGGTCCGCCTGCGAGCTCACCGACCGGCAGATCGAGCAGATCCACACCGCCACCGACGGCTGGCCCGCCGCTTTGCAACTGATCTGCATGACACTGCGTTCCGAACACGACCCCGAGCAGCTCATCGCGCGACTGTCCGGTGATACCAAGGCGATTCGCGAGTACCTCGCCGAGAACGTGCTCGACGGGCTGGAACCGCGCATGCTCGGCTTCCTCAGCGCGGTCGCGGTGCCGGAACGGGTGAACGCCTCGTTGGCCGCCGCGCTCACCGGCGATCCGGACGCCGCGGGGCTCTTGGAGCAGGCGGAGGAGCGTGAGCTGTTCCTGCACCGGCTCGACGACGATCCGACCTGGTTCCGGATGCAGCCCATGTTCGCCGAACAGCTGCGCGCCCGTCTGGACCGCACCGCGCCGGGTGAACAGAAGGCACTGCACCGCAAGGCGGCTCGCTGGTTCGCCGAGCACAATATGCTGCGCCAGTCGGTGGATCACGCACTGGCCGCCGCCGATTTCAAGATGGCGCTGGACCTGGTCGAGAACGGCGGCATGGATCTCATCGACCGCTCGCGACTGGCCACCCTGTTCGGAACGGTGTCGAAACTGCCTGTGCAGCAGGTGACTTCACGCTCCAAGCTGCTCATGGCCTTGGCGCGGGCGAATGTGAACCTACAGCAGTCGAGCGCGGCGTGGTCGGCGCTGGGGCGGCTGTCGAATCTGCTCGCCCGCACCTCGCCGACCGATGCCGAGGCGGTGCGGCAGCGCTGCCAGGCCGCGGTGCTGGCGGCCGTCGACCAGGTGGCGCGGGACCGCACCGAGGGCGTGGCCGAACGCATCGCCGAATGTCTGCGCCTGGCCGACGATCTGCCCGCGTGGACGGTGTCCACCGCCGCGAATCTGGCCTCCTTCGTGCGGCTGTGCGATTTCGACTTCGACGGCGCGCGCGAGATGCAGGAGTGGGCGGCGACCTATCACACCCGCTCCGCCGATCCGCTGGGCGAGGTGCTCGGGTTGTGCGGGCTCGGGGCCGCGGCCTACGAACAACTCGATATCGCCACCGCCACCGCGGCTTTCGAGCAGGCGTGGCAGACCGCACGGGATCGGTCCGGACCGCGCTCGCATGCGGTGCGGGTGGCGGCGGCGCTACTGGGTGAGATGACCTACCGACGCGGCGATCTGGAGGCCGCCGAACGGCTGCTCGATCAGAGTCACCAGCTGACGGCTCGAATCGGGCCGGTGGACTTCCTCATCACCACCTTCGTGATCGGTGCGCGGGTCAAGGCCGTGCGCGGTGATCTGGAGACCGCCGCCGCCCGCCTCGACGAGGGGGCGCGCATCGCGGCCGACCGCAAGGTGGCCCGCCTCGCGGCCCATATTCGCGCCGAACGCCTGCGCCTGGGTCTGCCGCCCGACCCGCTCACCGGCGGTCAGGTCACCGAACCGCTGGTGCGCGCTGTCCGCCACACCACCGGAACCGCCTGGCTCACCGCGGAAGCCGAGGAGATCGCCACCATCCGCGCGCTGCTGGCCCGCCACTACCGCGGGTCGGACGGCTACTTCGGCAACGACGACATCGCCCCGCTCGGCACCGATGACACCACCGTCAAACGCGCCCGCGCCCTGCACGCCCGCATCCGCGAACAACGCCGTCCCCGAGCCGAATTGGATTCCGCCCTGCTGCTGGCCGAGTGCCTGTCCACCGCGGGCTGGGCGGGCGAATCCATCAGCGTGCTCACCCCGGTGGTGGTGCGCTGCGCCGAACTGAACTGGCCCCGCCCCCTGCTCGACGCGGGTCCCGGCGTGCTCGGCATCCTGCGCACCCTCCGGCACGAAATGCCGCTGGGCACCGGGGGACAGGAGCCGCAGGAGCTGCCCCGGCGGTTCCTGGACTCACTGCTGTGACGGAACCGTCCGCGGTTCGCGTCGAGGGTGGTTCGCGTCGAGGATTAAGGCTGCCACCAGGGGCGTAGCGGCACCGTCCATTCCTGGTCGGCTCCGAGCTTGACGCCCAGGACCTGGTGCAGCTGCACCACATTGCGTTCGAAGCCGAGCTGACAGCCCGCCATGTAGAGGCCCCAGACCTTGGCGGTGCCCTCACCGACCTCGGCCACCGCCTTGTCCCAGTTCTCGACCAGGTTGTCGCACCATTCGGAGAGGGTGAGCGCGTAGTGGCGGCGCAGGTTTTCCTCGTGCAGAACCTCGAGGCCGACGTTCTGGATCTCGGAGATGATGCGGCCGGAGCCGATCAGCTCCCCGTCGGGGAAGACGTACCGGTCGATGAAATCGCCCGCCTTGGTGGTGCGGGTGTTGTCGGGCCGGGTGATGCAGTGGTTGAGGAACAGACCGCCGTCGCGCAGCTTCGACTTCATGAAGGTGAAGTACGCGGGATAGTTGTGCACACCGATGTGCTCGGTGAGGCCGATGGAGGAGATGGCGTCGAAGTCGCCCTCCGGCACGTCGCGGTAGTCGGAGTGGCGCACCTCGGCGAGGTCGGTCAGGCCCTCCTCGCGAATCCTGCGCTGCGCCCATTCGGCCTGCTCGGCCGACAGCGTCGCGCCGATGACCTTGACCCCGCGCTTGGCGGCGTAGCGCACCATGCCGCCCCAGCCGCAGCCGATATCGAGCAGCCGATCGCCTTCCTTCAGGCGCAGCTTGTCGAAGACCAGCCGGTACTTGTTCTCCTGCGCCTCTTCGAGCGTCTGATTCTCGTTGTCGTAGGCGGCGCAGGTGTAGGTCATGGACGGACCGAGCACATACTCGTAGAAGGTGTTCGACACGTCGTAGTGGTGGTGGATGGCCTCGGCGTCGCGCAGCTTGGAATGGCGCAGCCCCTCCAACGCCACCCGCCGCCAGCGCGGCATGGCCTCCTGGGGCGGCGGCGGCACCGGCTTCATCAGCTCCCAGCCGAGCGAACGGGCGATGACCACCAGTTGCAGCGCGGTCGGGCGGCGGAACTTCAGCCCCGCCATGGCCTTCAGCAGCGCGTACGGGTCGCCGGGGTGCACACCGTGGGCGAGCATGTCACCGGCGATATAGGCCCGGGCCATCCCGAGGTCGCCGGGTGCGGTGGCGATGTAGTTGACGCCGCGCGGGTTCTTGATCTCCAGGCCGAATTCCGAATCCGCGGGCCCCGTCGTACTGCCGTCGTAGGCGGTGAACCGGATGGGCATGTCACCGTCGATCAGGGTCTCGAAGATCTCGGCAATGGTGAGTTTGGTTCCGAGTTCCGCGAAGACATCGGAACGATCCTTGAATGTCGTCACTTGCGTTGCACCGCCTTCGAATACAGATCCAGTAATCGATGCTGGGGGTCGTAGCGTTCCTTCAGCTCGGTGTAGGTGTGCCCGCCGTAGAGCGCCGCGAACTCATCCTGGCCGTAGTAGGCATCCGAGTACAGGGATTTATGACCGTCCAGTTCGGAGACTTTCCGCTCTATGGCGCGGTTGGCCGCGCCCTCGGGCTGTCCGGGAACGGTCGGGACGGCCGACCAGAAGCCCACGTTCACATAGGTCCGCTTCGGTTCCAGCGGATACAGGGGCCAGGGCCGATCGCCCTGCTCGCGGTCGGTGTCGCGCAGGCGCAGGGGGCACAGCCAGATCGGCTCGATGGGAATCTCGCGCAGGAACCAGTGCATGAACTCCGCGGTGCGCTCGATGGGCACCTCGATGTCCTGCACCACCCGCTCCCGCGGTGGATTGCCCTTGCGGGCCTCGAGCTTGTCGCCGATGTCGTACCTGTGGTCCAGGGCGATGAGCTTCCAGTAGAAGCTGCTGCGCCGGTACTGCCGGGGCCAGAAGCGCCGGATCCGCGGATTCTGGGTGCCGAACGCCCGTGAGCACCAGAACCAGTCGGTATCCCAGCGCCACAGGTAGTCGTGGATGGTGAGCCGGTCGCGCTTCGGCGCGGGGCCGTCGTGCTGGATGGACCGGTAGTAGATGTCCATACCGGTGTAATCGCTGACCGGGCCGGGTTCGTCGGTCTGCCGACCGAGGATCAGGTAGCTCTCGTCGGCGGTGAACACCACGCCGTCGAGGTAGTCGACCCGCTCGCCGTCGTGGGCGCGATCGGCGACGATCCGGCCCATGGCGGCCTCGAGGTCGCCCAGATCGTGGAAGCGCAGGTGGCGCAGGGCCACATAGGGCGGCACCGGCTCCAGCTCGATCTTCAGCCGGGTCGAGTAGCCGAGCGTGCCGTAGGAGTTCGGGAATCCGCGGAACAGGTCGGCGTGCTCGTTGTCCGGCGTGGCGGTGATGATCTCGCCCGACCCGGTGAGGATGTCGATCTCCAGCACCGATTCGTGCGGCAGGCCGTTGCGGAAGGAGGTCGACTCGATGCCCAGGCCGGTCACCGCGCCGCCCAGCGTGATGGTCTTGAGCTGCGGCACCACCAGCGGGGCGAGTCCGTACGGCAGGGTGGTGGCCACCAGGTCCTCATAGGTGGTCATCCCCGCCACATCGGCGGTGCGGGCCTCCGGGTCGACCGCGATGACCTGCGTCAATCCCGACACGTCGAGCCCGGGGGCGGTGCTCTTGGCGCGTGCCCGGAACAGATTGGAGGTCTTCTTCGCCAGGCGGACATTGGCGTCGCGTGGAATGGCGCGATAGGACGCCAGCAGTCGTTCGACCCCGGCCTGGTGCGCGGCGAAACCCGATTCCACTGCGGCCGGTGCGCGGCCGGCCTTCCCCAACAGACTCACTGCCACCTTTGGAACCTATCGCGGACCCGGCGAGTCGGCCAGCAGGATCACACCGGCGGGGCGGTTTTTCACGCACAGTTTGCATCCGTGTCGATGGGCGCCACCTGCGGCGGGGCGAATCTATTCCGATCCGGACCGTGACAATAGTTACTCTAGCTAACTTTATGGTCCCGAATGACGCCGCCGACATCGGAGCGGACCGGTCCCGTCGCACCGGCGGCGGCGTAGCATAACCGGGCGGCAAGAGGCCGAGAGCCGGGAATCAGTAAGGAGCTCATGGTGGGACAGGTCAGCGCGTCCAGCTCGATCGTGGTGGCGGCCGAACCGAAGCGGGCGCTGGAGGCGATCGCGGACTACGAGACGGTGCGCCCGCGCATCCTCTCCTCGCACTACCGCGACTACAAGGTGGTCGAGGGCGGCAAGGGTGCCGGCACCGTGGCGGAGTGGACGCTCCAGGCCACCGAGAAGCGCTCCCGCAATGTGCGCGCCGCCGTCTCGGTCTCCGATTCCATGGTGACCGAACGGGATTCGAACTCCTCCATGGTCACCACCTGGACCGTCACCCCGCAGGGCACCGGCTCCCTGGTCAACGTGCGCACCAGCTGGAAGGGCGCGGGCGGTATCGGCGGCATCTTCGAGGGCATCTTCGCCCCGCTCGGCCTGAAGAAGATCCAGGCCGAGGTGCTGGAGAACCTGAAGCGCGAACTGGCCTGAGGCTCGTTCAGAGTCGGTCGATGGGCCAGCAGATCTCGGTGCGGTAGTCGGCGGGCGCGGCATCGCCGGGGCCGATCAGGTACACCTCGCGAATCGGTTCGGCCAGGGCGGTGTCGTGTTCGGCCACATGGCTGCCGAGAGCACCGTAGGTGCGATCGAAATCGTCGAACGGACCGTGATGGACGGCGATGGCGAAGCGGCGGGCCGGGAGGTCGATGACCGAGCCCAGCGCGGCGGCGCTTTCCCGGTCGCGTTCCGCGACGGGAACGAAGGCGACCACCTCGCCCTTGTCCTGCTCGAAGAACTCCACCGCGTAGGTGGCTCCGGCCGGACCCGAGGGCGTGAGGTCGGCCGCGGCGAGCGATGCGGACAGGGCGGTGAACGCCGTCTCGCACCAGGCGTCGATGCCGTCGCGCGCCACCGTCTCCGCCATGGCCAGGGCGGGGAAGCTCGGGATCGAACGGTATTCCACGGCGACCGCGGTGGACGGCGTCAGCAGTGCGCGCAGCGACGCCACCACATCGCGGGTCCGCAGCAACTCGGCCTCCATGCGTGCCAGGTGCCCGCGCAGCGCGGCGTCCCGGGTGTCCCGGTCCGGGGCGGCCAGCACCTCCTGAATTTCCGGCAGCGGCATATTCAGATCCCGCAGGCGGCGGATCAGATGCGCCCGCTCCACCTGATCCGTCGAATACCGCCGGTACCCGCTGTGCGCGTCCACCACCGCGGGCTCCAGCAGCCCGATGTCGTGGTAGTGCCGCAGCGCCTTCACGCTGAGATGTGTGAGCCGGGAGAACTCCCCGATCGGAACGATCGCTGTCATGCCTCAAGGGAACACCCTCCTACCGGGGGAGAGTCAACGACCTTCGGTGTGCGGGGGCTGCGCGGGTCGCCGCCGTCGCGGGCACGACTACGCTGGACGGCGATCCCCACTCAGAGAGGAACACGTCCGTGGAACCCGGTGGACAGTTCGACATGCAGGCGTTGCTCGCCCAGGCCCAGCAGATGCAGGAAGCGGTCATGGCGGCGCAGCAGGAGATCGCCGCCTCCGAGGTGGAGGGCGAGGCGGGGGGCGGGCTGGTGCGCGCCAAGATTCGCGCCACCGGCGAGGTGCTGTCGCTGGCCATCGACCCCAAGATCGTCGATCCGGAGGATGTGGAAACGCTCCAGGATCTGGTGATCGGCGCGGTCAACGACGCCATGGCCAATGCGCAGAATCTGGCCGCCGAGCGATTGGGTCCGCTCGCCGGCGGTATGGGTGGCATGGGCGGCGGCGCGCTGCCCGGCTTCTGATCGAGGACGCCGGTGTACGAGGGTCCCGTTCAGGATCTCATCGACGAACTGGGCAAACTGCCCGGTGTCGGACCGAAGTCCGCGCAGCGCATCGCCTTTCACCTGTTGGCGGTGGAGCCACCGGAGATCGACCGGCTCCAGGCCGCCCTGCAGAAGGTGCGCGACGGCGTGCGCTTCTGCGAGGTCTGCGGCACCGTCTCCGACGGCGAACTGTGTCGCATCTGCGCCGATCCGCGCCGCGATCTCAGCATGATCTGCGTGGTGGAGGAGCCCAAGGATGTGCAGGCCATCGAGCGCACCCGGGAGTTCCGGGGGCGCTATCACGTGCTGGGTGGCGCGCTCGACCCGCTCAGCGGCGTCGGCCCGGACCAGCTGCGCATCCGGGAACTGTTGACCCGCATCGGAACCCAGGCCGACGGCGTGGACGTCACCGAGGTGATCATCGCGACCGACCCGAATACCGAGGGCGAGGCCACGGCCACCTATCTGGTGCGCATGCTCCGCGACTTCCCGGGCCTGTCGGTGACCCGCTTGGCCTCGGGGTTGCCGATGGGCGGCGATCTGGAGTTCGCCGACGAACTCACCTTGGGACGCGCGCTGTCGGGGCGGCGCGCGCTCTGAGCCGTCCGGCCGCTCAGCTCCGGACGTCGCCGACCAGGTAGCGGACGCCGCCGGTCCAGATCTCCAGGGCGGCCGGTTCGGGGCAGGGGATCTGCTGGTGATTGCGGGTGATGCCGGGACCGGTGCCGGTGACGAGCAGCGACGCGACGCCGACGCTCGCGGCGGCCACGGTCGCGAGCACGACCAGACGTTTGCTGATCAGCACCGGAGGGCGCGTTTGCTGGCGTAGCTCCATGATTCTCCCTCGTCGGATGGGACATGGGAAAAGCGGGAACGTGCTGTGGGCAGCGAAAGGCTAACGCTCGCGGGCGGCGCGAGCGGGGCATCAGAGGCCGCGAGGCCGAATCGAGACGCGTTCGATCGCGTTACGAGACCGACCGGTCGGCCCTGATCAGAGTTCCAGCCGCTCCCAGTCGAGCGCGTCGAAGTCGGCGCGATCCTCGGTGGTCCACGCCCAGATGAGGTCGGCCACGGTGGCCGCATCGTCCACCGAGGTGGCGAAGTGCCGGTCGGGGGAGCCGTCGCGGTATTCGAGCGTGTACCGACCGTCGGGGTGGCGGTAGGTCTGAACGTACCGCTGATCTCCCCGCTCCACGATCAGATAGGGTCCGGGATCCGCCAGCGCCGGCAGCCAGAGATCGAGCAATTCCCTGGTGACATAAGGGAATTCGCCCGCACCGCCGTGCGTGACCGTGGCCGGGATATGTCCGGCGGGATCGGCCAGCCAGGTCAGCTGCGGATCGTAGACGGCGTAGCCGCGCGGCGTGGCCAGCTCGAACAGCAGCGCCCGCACATGGCCGATGGCGTCGTACGGCGTGGAAACGACCAGCGTGGCACCGTTGTCCTTGCCGCCGAGCGGAGTGGAACTCAGGAAGCTGTCGGCTTCCGGCAACTCCCCATCGCGCCGCTCCAACTCCGCGGCGATCTCGGCCACGATCCCGGCTTCGGGCTGCCCCTCCTGCGCGGTGAGGTAGGCGTCGACCTCGGCGGGCGTGCGCGCCACACCCGAGGGCAGCAGGATCTGGTCATAACTCACCCAGCCAGGCTAGCTGTGCCGCCTCTCCGTGACTTCAGCGCGCGGCTGAGTGCCGTTGACTGTCGTGCATGCGTGCCGGCGGTTGGGTGCCGAAACGATTTCGGGGGTGCCCCGGGAGTTACCCGGAATCTTGCGAGATCAGTTGTCGCGTTGGTCGGTCGGGGTGTTGCGCGGTGGGATGGAAGGGCTGGTGGGGTTCGTTGGGCGGTGAGTCGGCGGTCAGCTGGTTCGGCGTAGGTGGAGAGTCTCGGCGGTGGACTCGGGGTGTGTGCACTGGCAGCCGCCCGCTATGTCGCCGCAGTCCACGATGAAGGTGTGGCGGGCGTGGGCGGAGTCGGGGCAGTCGGGGTCGGTGCATTCCACCGATCGGTCGGCGTGTTCGACCAGGGTGCCGTGACAGTGGTCGAGGGCCGATGTGCAGGACGAGCAGACCGAGTTGGCCATGAAGCCTCCTTCAACCGTTCCCTACGTCCTAGCACTCGGCACCGACAGTCGCGGGAATCCGCGGCGTGTCGTCCGGACTGTCCGGAAAATGTCTGATGTCGGGGGAGTGCCGGGCGTGTCGTGTACCCCGGGGCGCGGTGCGGGCGAAAAGCGGTGCGTGAAGTGGGTTCTGTGGGCTGATCCGGGGGTGCTGCCGGGGCCGGCGTGGTGAACTTGGTTATGGGAATCAAGGTTTCCCTCGAACATCGCACCACCTACACCTTCGAGCGGCCGGTGCGGATCCATCCCCATGTGGTGCGGCTGCGCCCGGCACCGCATACGCGCACCACCATCGAGGCGTATTCGATGCGGGTGACGCCCGCCGAGCACTGGGTCAACTGGCAGCAGGACGCGTTCGGGAATTTCCTTGCGCGCCTGGTGTTCAGCGAGCCCGCGCGCACCCTCGACATCGTGGTCGGGCTGATCGCCGACCTGGATGTGGTGAATCCGTTCGACTTCTTCGTCGAGGAGTTCGCCGAGCACTTCCCGTTCACATATCCGCCGGACCTGGCGGTCGACCTGGAACCCTATCTGCGCCCCGTGGACGAGGGCGAGACCGGCTCCGGCCCGGGGGAACTGGTGCGCGACTGGGTGCGCCGCCATCCACCCGCGGGCCGGCCGCGCACCATCGACTTCCTGGTGACGCTCAATCAGGCGCTGCACCGCGATGTCGCCTACACCATCCGGATGGAACCGGGTGTGCAGACGCCCGACCACACCCTGCGCGCCGAACTCGGATCCTGCCGGGATTCGGCCTGGCTGCTGGTGTCCATCCTGCGGGGGTTCGGCCTGGCCGCCCGCTTCGCCTCCGGCTACCTCATCCAGCTCGCCCAGGACGCGCCCTCCCTCGACGGGCCCTCCGGCCCGCCGGTCGACTTCACCGACCTGCACGCCTGGGCCGAGGTCTTCGTGCCCGGAGCGGGCTGGATCGGCCTGGACCCCACCTCCGGCCTGTTCGCGGGCGAGGGCCACATTCCACTGGCCGCCACCCCGCATCCGGTCTCCTCCGCGCCCATCACCGGCGCGACCGACCCGGTCCGGGCCACCCTGGACTTCTCCAATACCGTTCGCCGCATCCACGAGCACCCCCGGGTCACGCTGCCCTACACCGACACCCAGTGGTCCCGCATCGCCGCCACCGGCGCGGCCGTCGACGCCCGCACGGCCGCCGCCGATATCGGCCTCACCCTCGGCGGCGAACCCACCTTCGTCTCCATCGACGACCGGACCGGCCCCGAGTGGACCACCGCCGCCGACGGCCCGCACAAACGCGAACGCGCCGCCGACCTGGCGCGCCGCCTGCGCCGCATCTACGCCCCCACCGGCCTGACCCAGTACCGCCAGGGCAAGTGGTACCCCGGAGAACCTCTGCCCCGCTGGGAGATAGCCCTGCTCTGGCGCGCCGACAATCATCCCCTCTGGACCAGCCCCGACCTCCTCGCCGACCCCTGGCTCCCGCCTGCAGCCGAGCTCGCCGCCCGGCACGGACAGGCCGCCGGACCGCCCGACGAGTCGGCCCCGAACGACGTGGTGCGCCGCGCTCGGCGGGCCGACGCGGAAGCCGCGCGGGCGGTGATCGCGCACGTGGCGGCTGGATTGGGATTGCCGACCACGCAGGTGCGGGCCGCCTATGAGGATCCCCTGCTGCGTGTCGCGGCGAAAGCCCGTGCGCCGGAAGGTGAACCGGTACAGGACGAGGACGATCTCGCGCCGGGCGAGGATTCGGTGCAGGCGCGCAAGGCGCTGCTGGCGCGGCTCGACGCGGCGGTGAACGAGCCCGCCGCCTACGTGCTGCCGCTGCACCGGCGCGGTGACGAGGGTGGGTGGGCGAGTGCGGACTGGCGGCTACGGCGTGGGCGAATCGTATTGACCGAAGGGGATTCTCCGGCCGGGTTGCGGCTGCCGCTGGGGTCGATCTCCTGGCGGACGCCGCCGGTGCGACCGGAGCCGGATCCGATCGTGCTCCAGTCCTTCGGTGCGGACGGCACGGCATCGAACCCCGCCGCCGTGGTGGAGCCTGCCGATCGCGCGCCCACCACCGCGTTGGTGGCCGAGGTGCGGGACGGTCGGCTGTGCGTATTCCTCCCCCCGGTGGAGGATCTCGACGCCTATCTCGATCTGGTGCGCCGGGTGGAGGCGGCGGTGACACACGTCGGGCATCCGGTCGTGCTGGAGGGCTACCCGCCACCCACCGACCCCCGCCTGCACGCCCTGTCCATCGCCCCGGACCCGGGGGTGATCGAGGTGAACATCCAGCCCACCGGCTCCTTCGCGGCCCAGTCCGAGTTGCTCGAAACCCTGTACGAGCAGGCCGGACTGGCCCGGCTGACCACCGAGACCTTCGATATCGACGGCACCCACGGCGGCACCGGCGGCGGCAATCACATCACCCTCGGCGGCCGTACCCCCGCCCGCTCCCCCCTGCTCCGCCGCCCGGACCTGCTGGTCTCCATGCTGACCTACTGGCAGCGGCATCCGGCCCTGTCCTACCTGTTCTCCGGCCGATTCATCGGCCCCACCTCGCAGGCCCCGCGCGTGGACGAGGCCCGCGACGACGTGCTGTACGAGCTCGAGATCGCCTTCGCCGAGATCGCCCGCCTGTGCGGCGGCAGCGGCGCGGACGCGGTGGGCGCGGCACCGTGGCTGGTGGACCGCGCGCTGCGCCACCTCCTCACCGACCTCACCGGCAATACTCATCGCGCCGAGTTCTGCATCGACAAGCTCTACAGCCCGGACTCCGCGCGCGGCCGCCTCGGCCTGGTGGAACTGCGAGGCTTCGAGATGCCGCCGCATTTCCGCATGGCCATGGTGCAGTCCCTGCTGGTCCGAGCGCTGGTGCTGTGGTTCTGGGAGCGTCCGTACACCGCGCCGCTCATCCGGCACGGCGCGAATCTGCACGGCCGCTACCTGCTGCCGCACCATCTGCTGGCCGATATCGCCGAGGTCGCCGCCGACCTGCGCGTGCACGGCATCGATTTCGACACCAGCTGGCTGGACCCGTTCGCCGAGTTCCGTTTTCCGCGCATCGGCACGGTGGTACTCGGTGATATGGAACTGGAACTGCGCACCGCCGTCGAACCGTGGCACACCCTCGGTGAGCAGACCACCGCCAGCGGCACCGCCCGCTATGTGGACTCCTCGGTGGAGCGCCTCCAGGTACGGCTGGTCGGCGCGGACCGTGGCCGCTACCTGGTCACCTGCAATGGTCACCCGGTGCCGCTGCTGCCCGCCGGGAAGGCGGATGTGCAGGTGGCGGGCGTGCGCTACCGGGCGTGGCAGCCGCCGAACGCCCTGCACCCCTCCATCACCGTGGACACCCCGCTGGTCTTCGATGTGGTGGACACCCGGTCGGAACTCTCGCGCGGCGGCTGCACCTATCACGTCTCGCATCCGGGTGGCCGGGCCTACGACGCGCCTCCGGTGAACGCGGTGGAGGCGCAATCGCGGCGCAACCGGCGGTTCGAATCTTCCGGACATACTTCGGGACCCGTCGATATCGCCGATCTGCGTGCCAAAATGGCCATACAGGCCACCGATGTCGGTGCGCCCGGGATCCTGGATCTGCGGCGGGCGCGGACGGTGTGGGGAGTGGTCGGCGACCGGTAGGCAAGCCTGGGAAGTGGTGGCGGTGACAGTGCTCGACCCGACGCAGCCCGGCGCCGCCGACGGACCCGACCGCTGGGACAAGGTCGCGGCCCGCCGGGAGGTGGCCGAAGAATTCGCGAAATACCGTGCGGCAGCGGCGGATACCGGAGCGGTGGACGCCTGCGGCCTGCCCACGCCCGGCTACTTCGACGAACTGGTCGACGACGCCGGCCGGGTCCGGCCGATGTGGACCGAACTGTCCGCCGAATTCCTGGACCAGGGTCGTTCCGGACTGCACCGCATGGACACCCGGGTGCGGCGGCTCATCGAGGACGACGCCATCACCTACACCGAGATCAGCGGATATCCGGATCGCGCCGAACCGACGGCGGCGACCCCGTGGCGGCTGGACCCGATCCCCCTGCTGGTCTCCGCGGACGACTGGACCGGATTGGAGGCGGGGCTGGTGCAGCGCTCGCGCCTGCTGGACGCGGTGCTCACCGATGTGTACGGCGCGCGGCGCACCCTCACCGAGGGCCTGTTGCCGCCACAGCTGGTCTTCGGACACCGCGGGTATGTGCGTGCCGCACACGGGATCGCCCTGCCCGGACGGCAACAGCTGTTCCTGCACGCCTGTGACGTCAGCCGCTGGAGCGACGGCGAGTTCCGCGTGCTGGCGGACTGGGCGCAGGCGCCCTCGGGGGCGGGTTACGCGCTGGCCGACCGCCGCGTGGTCTCGGCCGCCATTCCCGAGGCGTTCGAGCTGGCCAGCCCGCGCCCGCTCACCCCCTTCGTCCGGGCCATGCGCCTCATGCTGGTGGAGGCCGCGCCGCGGGCCGGGGACGAGGAGCCGGTGGTCGTGGTGCTCAGCCCCGGCGTCCATTCCGAAACCGCCTTCGATCAGGCGTATCTGGCGTCGGTGCTGGGCTTTCCGCTGGTGGAGAGCGCCGATCTGGTGGTGCGGGACGGGCGGTTGTGGATGCGGTCGCTGGGCACGCTGGAACAGGTCGATGTGGTGCTGCGCCGGGTGGACGCCGAATTCTCCGATCCCCTGGACCTGCGGCCGGATTCGCGGCTGGGCGTGGTCGGGTTGGTGGAGGTGCTGCGGCGCGGCGCGGTGACGGTGGTGAACACGCTCGGCAGCGGGTTGCTGGAGAGTCCGGCGCTGGCGTCGTTCCTGCCGCGGTTGTCGCGGGCGCTGTTGGACGAGGACTTGAAACTGCCCGGCGTGCCGTCCTATTGGGGCGGTGACGATCTCGAGCGGGCGCATCTCATCGCGCATCTGGATCGGCTCATCCTGCGTTCGACCGTCGACGACAGCACCGTCTTCGGCCCGGTGCTCTCGCGGGCGCAGGTGCAGCGGTGGCGTGCCCGCATCGAGGCCGAGGGGTGGCGCTGGGTCGGTCAGGAACCGGCCCGCTTCTCGGTCGCCCCCGCCGTGACCGGGCGCGGGGGATTGGCCGCCGCACCCGTCGCGCTGCGGCTGTTCTCGCTGGCGGGCCGGGTCGGCTACCGCGCCATGGCGGGTGGGCTGGGGCAACTACACCACGGTGGCGCGCCCCGGGCCGAGGTCTCCGAGGCCGCCGCCAAGGACATCTGGGTCCGCACCGCCCCCACCCCCGTCCCCGCCGCCGAGATCCCCGACGAACGCGAACGCCCCACCCCCGCCGCCGCACACGAGGCGGTGAACTCCCCCCGCGTCCTCGACGACCTGTTCTGGCTGGGCCGCTACAGCGAACGCGCCGACGCCACCGTCCGCCTGCTCACCGCCGTCCACGACCGCTACCAGGACTACCGCTACCGCCCCTGGCTCGAGGGCGCCGAAGCCATGCCGACCCTGGTCACCGCCCTCTCCCGCCTCACCGGCACCCCCTACCCCCTGTCCGAGGCCGCAGCGCCGGACTCGCCCACGGACTCGGAGACACACCCGCGAGAGGCATCCGCGCCGGATGCGGCCTCCGGTCGCGCGATGGCGGCCGAGCAGGTGCAGGGCCCCGGCGGACAGTCCCAGCGCACGGGTTCGGCAGCACCGACCGACCGCCCGTCACCGCCGCGGCAATCCCCTACGGCACAACGGATTCGGCGGCACGGCTCATTCGAACATCCGACGGAGCCGATCGCGCTGCCCGGGGCGTCGTGGCGGGATCATCGGTATCTGGTGACCCTGACCATCGATCGCGAGCTGCCGGGGGCGTTGGCGTATGCGGTGGAGCGGTATGCGAATACCGCTCGGGCGGTGCGAGATCAGGTGACGCCGGGCGTCTGGGCGACCCTGGGCGCCATCGACCGGGCGTTCGCCGAGTATCGGACGACGCGGGGGGATCGGGTGGCGGCCCTGAGCGAGGTGCACGCACGGGTGCTGTCGGGGCTGGAGTCGCTGGCGGGGATCGACGCGGAGATCATGGTGCGCGATACCGGGTGGCAGGTGCTCGACATCGGGCGACGCATCGAACGGGGGTTGGCCGTGACGGCGCTGTTGGCGGCGGCGTTCGCCGAAACGCATCCACCGGGGATCAGCCGGGTGCTCACCGAGGCCGTGCTGCAGGCGACCGCGTCGTCGGTGAGTTACCGTCGGCGGCACCGGGATTCGCTGCGGGTGGCGGCGGTGGCCGAACTGCTGCTCTTCGATGCCGCCAACCCGCGGTCGCTGGCCTATCAGCTGGAACGCGTCGAAGCCGAGCTGGTGGCCCTGCCGGGTGGTTCGGCCACCACCCGCCCGCAGCGGCTGCTGGCGGATGCGCGGCGCATGCTGCGGCGGCTCGATCCGGCCGATCTGGAGGCCACCGATGCCGAGGGTCGTCGCACCGACCTGGTGGACCTGCTCGACGGTCTGCACCTGCGGCTGCGCACGTTCGCCGAATCCTTCGAAGCCACCCGGCTTTCCGTGCCGCGTGATATTCAGCCGCTGTGGGGCAGCACCCGGGTGGTCGGATGAGCGAGGTGCGCGACCACTCGGAACGGGCGGCGGACGGTGCGAGCCCGCGCCGCTACCGCGTGCTGCACCGCACCATCTACACCTACTCCGACGCGGTCGGCAGCTCCTACGGCCGGGCCTACCTGTCGCCGCGCGAATTCCCGGGGCAGCGGTTGCACGCCCACGAGATCCGCATCGACCCGGTGCCGTCGGACCGCTCGGTCGGCGTCGACGTGTACGGCAATATTACCCTGTACTTCCACGTCACCGCCGAACACCGCCGCCTGGAGGTGACCGGCGAGTCGGTGGTGGAGGTGACGCGCCCGGAACATCCGCGCGGCACACCGCCCTGGGAGTCCGCGCGCCCCGACGGGAAGCGCGGCCCGCTGGCGGTCGACTTCGCCCTCGACCTGCATCCGCCGGAGATCACACCCGAGGTGAAAGCCTATGCCGCCGAATCGTTTCCACCCGGCCGCCCGCTGCTGGACGCGGTCGCCGAACTGAATTCCCGCATCCACCGCGACTTCACCTACACCTCCGGCTCCACCACCGTCACCACCCGCGTCGCGGATGTCTTCGCCGCCCGCGAGGGCGTCTGCCAGGATTTCGCCCGCATCGGCGCGGCCTGCCTGCGTTCCCAGGGGCTGGCGGCCCGTTACGTCTCCGGTTACCTGTCCACCCGTCCGCCGCCCGGCCGGGAACGCCTGATCGGCGTGGACGCCACCCACGCCTGGACGGCGGTCTGGCTGCCCGGCGGCGACGACCCCGACGACCCTGGTCGCTGGATCGGCTTCGACCCCACCAACGACCAGTTCGCCGACGACCGCTATGTCACCCTGGCCTGGGGCCGGGACTACGCCGATGTGCCGCCGCTGCGGGGCATCATCTACACCGACGCCAAGGAATCCACGATCGCGGTGTCGGTGGATATGGCGCCGATCGAGGTGTGAGATGCGAGATTTCAGCTGTCCACAGTGCGGCCAGCGCTTGGCCTTCGAGAACTCCCTGTGCCTGAGCTGCGGCAGTCCACTCGGCTTCAGCCTGGCCGACCGCACCCTGGTGGTGCTGGCGCCGACCGGCGAATCCGAGGGTACCGTCGACGCGAACCGATTCCGGCTGTGCCGCAATCAGCATCTGGCGCAATGCAATTGGATCGTTCCGGTGGTCCAGGGCGGTGTGCTGTGCGAATCCTGCCGCCTCACCCGCACCCGCCCGGAACCACTGGACGGCACCTGGCTCACCGCCTTCGGCGAGGCGGAGGCCGCCAAGCGCCGCCTCATCGTGGAACTCGCCGAACTCGGGCTGCCGCTGGTCGGCCGCGACACCGATCCGGAACGCGGCCTCGCCTTCGACCTGCTCTCCAGCGCCGACGAGCAGGTCCTCACCGGCCACGACAACGGCGTCATCACCCTCGACCTGGCTGAGGGCGACGACGTGCACCGCGAACAGCTCCGCGTCGAGATGGACGAGCCCTACCGCACCCTGCTCGGCCACTTCCGCCATGAGATCGGCCACTACTACTTCCCGGTCCTGGTGCAGCGGCTCACCCCGCACAATCCGTCCGGGGACGCGCCGCCCGGCGACACCCTCGACCGTTTCCGGGAACTGTTCGGCGACCCCTTCGCCGACTATCAGCAGGCTCTCGACCGCCACTACGCCGAGGGTGCGCCACCCGGCTGGGAGGACAGCCACGTCTCCTCCTACGCCACCATGCACCCCGCCGAGGACTGGGCCGAGACCTTCGCCCACTACCTGCACATCCGCGACACCCTCGATACCGCCGCCGCCTGCGGATTCGCCCCCGCCGGGGCCACTCTGGACCGCCCGCAGGTGGGCCGTTCCGGCTTCGATCGCATCATCGACCTGTGGCTGCCGCTGGCCTGGGCGCTCAATATGCTCAACCGGTCCATGGGGCACCGCGATCTCTACCCGTTCGTGCTGGCCGAGCCGGTGCTCGACAAGATGCGATTCATCCACGAACTCTGCGCCGAGCGGCAGTGAACGCGTGGCGCGCGGTGTGGCGCGCCTCGCCCCCGCTTCCGTCGGCGTATTGCCGACCTGTAAACTCCGATCATCATGCAGCGGGCACTTCTCCTTTGCCGCCGCGACGGGGTCTGATTCGGACCGGCTCCTGTCGCGGGGATCTGCCGTGCCGGTCAACCCATAACACTGGGATCCAGTCACACTTCGGAGAGAACACGCATGTCACCCGCTGACGCTTTTGTATCCGGCACGCGCACCATCACGCAGCCGTCCAAGCCCGCGCCCGCCGACCAGCCCGCCTGGAACAGGCAGAAGAACTCCTCCATGCCGGTGTTCCGGTACCGGCCCTTCGCCGAGGAGGTCGAGCCGATCACCCTGCCCGACCGCACCTGGCCGGACAAGGTCATCGACCGCGCGCCCTCCTGGTGTGCCGTCGACCTGCGCGACGGCAATCAGGCGCTCATCGACCCGATGAGCCCGGCCCGCAAGCGCCGCATGTTCGACCTGCTGGTGCGTATGGGCTACAAGGAGATCGAGGTGGGCTTCCCGTCCGCCTCGCAGACCGACTTCGACTTCGTCCGCGAGATCATCGAGGACGGGGCGGTGCCCGACGACGTCACCATTCAGGTGCTGACCCAGTGCCGTCCCGAACTGATCGAGCGCACCTTCGAGGCGTGCAACGGCGCGCCCAACGTGATCGTGCACTTCTACAACTCGACCTCCGTCCTGCAGCGGCGGGTGGTGTTCCGCGCCGACCGCGCGGCCGTCAAGAAGATCGCCACCGACGCCGCCACGCTGTGCCTGGAGATCGAGCAGCGCTACCCGGACACCAACTGGCGCTACGAGTACAGCCCGGAGTCCTACACCGGCACCGAGTTGGACTACGCCCGCGAGGTGTGCGACGCGGTCTCCGAGATCATCGCGCCCACCCCCGAGAAGCCGCTGATCATCAACCTGCCCGCCACCGTCGAGATGGCCACCCCGAACGTGTACGCCGACTCGATCGAGTGGATGAGCCGCAATCTGGCCCGCCGCGACTCCATCGTGCTGTCGCTGCATCCGCACAACGACCGCGGCACCGCCGTGGCCGCCGCCGAACTGGGCTACCAGGCCGGCGCGGACCGCATCGAGGGCTGCCTGTTCGGCAATGGCGAGCGCACCGGCAACGTCTGCCTGGTGACGCTGGGCATGAACATGTTCTCCCGCGGCATCGACCCGCAGATCGACTTCTCGAATATCGACGAGATCCGGCGCACGGTCGAATACTGCAACCAGCTGCCCGTGGCCGAACGCCACCCGTACGGCGGCGACCTGGTGTACACCGCCTTCTCCGGCAGCCACCAGGACGCCATCAACAAGGGCCTGGACGCCATGAAGGCCGCCGCCGACGCCGCGAACGCCGATGTCGACGACATCACCTGGGAGGTCCCGTACCTGCCCATCGACCCCAAGGACGTGGGCCGCACCTACGAGGCCGTCATCCGGGTGAACTCGCAGTCCGGCAAGGGCGGCGTCGCCTACATCATGAAGACCGACCACGGGCTGGTGCTGCCGCGCCGCCTGCAGATCGAGTTCTCGCAGGCCATCCAGAAGATCACCGACGGTGAGGGCGGCGAGGTGACGCCCAAGGAGATGTGGGACGTCTTCGCCGAGGAGTACCTGAACCCGATCACGCCGCTGGAGCGCATCCGGCAGCGGGTCACCGCCTCGGAGACCGACAACGGTGTGGACCACATCGAGGCCGTCGTCAAGGTGGACGGCGTCGAACAGGAGATCTCCGGCGAGGGCAACGGCCCGCTCGCGGCCTTCGTCGACGCCCTGTCCGGCATCGGCTACGACGTGCGCATCCTGGACTACTCCGAACACGCCATGTCCGCCGGTGACGACGCCCAGGCCGCGTCGTATGTGGAGGTGGCCATCGGCGACACCGTGACCTGGGGCGTCGGCATCGCCACCTCGATCACCACCGCCTCGCTGCGCGCCGTGGTCTCGGCGGTGAACCGCGCCCAGCGCCCCTGACGGCGACAACGACCCCGATCCTGCACGACACGGCGGCCGCCCACCACCGCAACCCTGGGCGGCCACGCTCCGAACAGAACACCACCGCAGGGTTCTGAACAGGACAGCTGATCTCGTCAGGGTCGGGGTAACTCGCCGGGTACGTCCAAAATCGCTGTCGGCACCCAACCGCCGGCACGCATGCACGACCGACGACGGCTCTGAGCCATGCGCTGAAGGCGCGGGGAGGCGGGCGAGCGCCACAGTATCGGGTGCGGGTGAGTGGGTGATGCTAGCGTTGGAACGCACTAGCGCCGAGCTCTCTGTTCGCGCCGTCGAACAGATGGGGGACACGTGACCACGAAAGACCAGAATTCGACCTCGCCGCCCTGGTTGCAGGGGCCGGACGCCGACGAATCCGCCGCGGCCGACGCCGCGGTGCATGCCGATGACCAGGATTCGGCGGCCGAGACCGCCGACGATGCCGTCGACGCGAAGGAACCCGCGGGCGAGGCGGAGCCGGAGTCCGGGTCCGGGTTCTTCCCGCCGGTGCCCGACTCCATCGACCAGACCACCGCGTTCCAGCCCGACGGGCCGTTCGCGCACGGGCAGTCGGGCGGCTTCCCACAGCCGGGGCCGTTCGCCCCGCCCGGTCCGCCGGGTGAGGGGCCGTTCCAGGGCTCGTTCGCCCCGCCCGGAGCCCCGGGCGAGGGACCGAATCCGTACGGACCGAACGGGCAGTTCCCGCCCGGCCCGAATACCGGCGCGTACCCGGCACCCGAGCAGGGGTCGTGGGCCCCGCCCGGCGGCCCGGGCTTTCCGCCCACCGGCGCGTACCCGCCGCCGGGCTTCAATCCCGGTGCGGGCGAAGGTGGCCCGCAGTCCGGACCGTACGGCGAGATCCGGCAGGAGACCCCGTACGGGGAGATCCGGCAGGAGATCGGCGCCGACGGCATGGTGCGCCGGGTCTTCGACCAGCCGGGCGATCAGTCCGCCGGCGGTGAGCAGACCGAGCATTTCGGCGCTCCGGGCCAGAGCGGGCAGGCCCCGGCGGGTGCGGACCACTCCGGCGGCCCGATCTACAGCTGGTCGCCGCCGCCCGCGCCGCCGCAGCAGCCGCCGCCGCAGCAGCAGAGTTTCCAGCAGCAGCCCGGGCAGAACTATCAGCAGCCGGGGTGGAACCAAGCGCCGCAGGGCTTTCCGCAGCAGGGTGGGCCGCAGCAGCCGCCGCCGGGTCACTCGGTCAACGACCTGAACCTGTTGCGTCGCGCCCGGCGCGCGCCGCGCGGCGGCTGGCGACGTGCCGTGCACAAGATGTCGGGCGGTGCCATCAATCCGGGCGAGTCGCCCGCGGACATCATCCACAACGAACTCGTCGACCGGGTGAACCAGCCGGTGCGCGGCGACTACCGGATCGCCATCCTGTCGCTCAAGGGTGGCGTCGGAAAGACCACCACCACAGTCGGTCTCGGCTCCACCTTCGCCTCCTTGCGCGGTGACCGGGTAATCGCCATCGACGCCAACCCCGACCTCGGTACGCTCGCGCACCGGGTGCCGCGGCAGACCCGCTCCACCGTGCGGAATCTGCTGGAGGACAACCACATCACGCGCTACTCGGATGTGCGGGCGCACACCTCGCAGGCTCCGAGCCGCCTGGAAGTGCTTGCCTCCGAACAGGATCCGGCGGTTTCCGAGGCGTTCAGCGAGGCCGACTATCGCAAGGCCATCGGCATCCTGCAGCAGTTCTACAACATCATCCTCACCGACTGCGGTACCGGCCTCATGCACTCCGCCATGGCCGGTGTGCTGGATATGGCCAGCTCGCTGGTGCTGGTGACCTCGCCCGCCATCGACGGCGCCCGGTCGGCCTCGGCCACGTTGGACTGGCTGGACCACCACGGCTACCACAAGCTGGTGGAGCGAACCGTGGTGGTGGTCAACGCCTCTCGCAAGGGTTCGTCGACCGTCGACCTGGACCAGCTGCGCAAGCTGTTCCTGGACCGCACCCGCGCTGTTCAGGTGGTGCCGTTCGACGACCACCTGGCCGAGGGTGCGGAGATCGACCTGGAGCTGGTCAGCAAGCCGACCCGCCGCGCACTCCTGGAACTGGCCGCCATGGTCGCCGACGACTTCGGCTACCACGCCATCCAGCAGCGGGGTTACCAGCCGCCGCGTTGACAGGGCGCGCCCCGCGTACCGCGACAGCGGCACTACCGGTGTATTCGGTTGTGCCCCTGCGGTGTCAGCGGGGCCTGTCGGCGGCGGTGGCCTGCTGCGCGGCGGTGCGGAAGGCGGCCAGGACGGCGGCGACCGCGGGGCGGCGGTCGGCGTGCGGACGGGTGGCCAGGTCGTAGAGGCGGGCGGCGCGGACACCGGCCAGGCGCAGCATGACCAGGTTCGGGTCGCGGACGGCGAAGCGGGGCATGAGGGCGATGCCGCAATCGGCCGCGACCATGGCCTCGATCACGGAGAAGTCGTTGAGACGCTGGGTGATTCGCGGCTGCACGCCGGTGACGGTGGCGATGGAGCGCAAGACGTCGTCGACGGGAAAGCCGCCGCGCACCGACAGCCACTCCTCATCGGCCAGTTCGGCGGGCACGACCGCGCCGCTGCGGGCCAGCCGGTGTTCGGGCGCGACCAGCACATCGATCGGCTCCCGCATGAGCACCCGGGAGTCGACCCGCGGCCCAGCCACGGACGGCGCGTGCTCGTCGCGGTGGGTGAGCACCACGTCGTAGTCCGCCAGCAGCCGCAGCACCTCCGAGGGCGGCAGGTCCTCGTCGGCGGCGACCACGTCCACACCGCTGCCCGCCAGTTCGCGCAGCACCCGCGGCAGCAGTAGCGCGGCCCCCGACGGGAACAACGCCACCCGCACCTGCCCGCGCGGCGAGCCGCGGTACGACTCCATCTCGGCGACGGCCCGATCCATGGCCGCCAGCACCTCGTCGGCGCGCACCACCAGTGCCCGCCCCGCATCGGTCAGCCGCACCCGCCGCCCGTCCGGCTCCAGCAGCGCCACCCCCGCCTCCCGCGCCAGCACCTTCAACTGCTGCGACACCGCCGACGGTGTCATGGACAGCGCCGCCGCCACCGCCGCCACGGTTCCGCGATCCGCCAATTCCCGCAGCACCCGCAGCCGCTCGACCGCCATCGCCCCGCCCGCGGGCTGCACCACCCGCCGCGCCCACCCGGTCCGCTCCGGTATCCCGGACGGCACGGACTTCCCCTCCGCCGCGTCGGTACTGTCCGGCGGAGTCCGCCCCGCCGCATTCTGCGCCGGGACGGTCGCGCCGCCGACCCGTCGAGGTGGCCGTACGGTCCTGGGCAGGCCGCTCCCGGCCGCCGCCTTGCCCTCCGCACGCGCCGACCGCCGCGCGGTATTCGCCCGCGCACCCGCCACGGGTAGCGAGGTCTCCGTGGAGGCGATCGGACCGTCGGCGGTATCGAACCTCGTTGGGCGTTGGGTTGCCGCCGTGTTCACCGGCGTATCGGTGTGGACAGGTCCGGGCGTGGCGCTACCCGCGGGCGAGTCGGGTCGCGAGGTGGGCGGCGAACCGGTGGTGTGCGGCGAACCCGCAGCGGTATCGGACCGCCCGCTGGCTTCGGGTGCGGAGCCCATGCGGACCTGGGGCCGCATGGTCGGCGGTGGTGACGTGATGCGTGCGCGCGTGTCCGGCCCCGTGGTGACGGGTGAGGGCTCGGCTCCGGGGATGCCGGGTTGCGTGCCGGGCGGTGCGGTGGCGGCTGTGGCGTCGGTCTCTGGTGCCGATTCGGCGGCGGGGGTATCGCCGGTGGTCGGCGGGTTGTGCTGCGGCATAATTCAGTCTTACTACACTATTAGTGCACAACAATTCGATTGTTCTTACCTATAGAACGCTTCACGATGCGTGCATGAGTAGTCGTGACCGCTTGATCGGGCTCACCGTCGTGGTGCTGTGGGGATTGAACTTTCTGGCGATTCGGGTGGGCCTGGATCATTTCCCGCCGTTCTTCTTCGTGGGATTGCGGTTCGCGGTGATCGCGGTGCCGGTACTGCTGTTCGTGCCGCGGCCGCGGGTGCCCTGGCGGTATCTGCTGATGTACGGCACCGGGTTCGGGGTGTTGCAGTTCGCCTTCCTGTTCACCGCCATGCGGGCTGGGATGCCGACCGGTTTGTCCTCCCTGGTGTTGCAGTCTTCCGCACCGTTCACCGTTCTGCTCGGCGCACTGCTGCTGCGCGAGCGGCTGCGTCCGATCCAGCTGGTCGGCATTGCCGTGGCCATGGCCGGGATGGCGGTCATCGGATGGGATCGCGCGCACTACGCGGCGCTGCTGCCCCTGCTGCTCACCCTGGCCGGTGGATTGAGCTGGGCATTCGGCAATATCGGATCGCGGCTGGCGATGGCGGATACCGAGGGGGTGAACCCGCTGCACCTGACCCTGTGGATGGCGGTGGTCCC
>NZ_BAGD01000021.1 GCF_000308635.1 Nocardia otitidiscaviarum NBRC 14405
CGGCGACAATGACGACGGCCGGTCCGCGTGACGGCGTCCGCCCCTCGGAATCGGTGAGCCGCAAGGGCATCCAGCGCAGCACCACCGCCATGGCGGCAATGGCCAGCGGCACGAAGTACCGGCCCTGCACACCGTCGATGATGTAGTAGCCCACCGGCGTGAAGGACATGTACAGCGTCACGTAGATCATGGCGACGCTGGCCAATACGGTCAGCGCCACAATGGTGGTGCGCGCGTTGCTCGCCCCCGGCAAACGATCGGCAATGCCGACGCTCACCGCGAAGGCGAGCAGACAGGCCAGCATTGTGATGGCCGGAACATCGATGTAGGCGAAACCCAGTTCGCCGAAGAACTGGGTGAACCAGCGCTGGTCGCGCAGCCACACACTGTCGCCGAACACGCTCAGGAAGCGCAGCGGATCGCTCAGGATCTCCGAGAGCTGATCGCCCGGCCGCACGGTGCCCCACTGGTGTCGGGGCCGCATCAGGCTCATGCCCTCACCGGTCGGGGCGGCGACCTTCATCCACGCCGCGAACACGCCCGCGCCGACGGCCGCGACCACCCACGGCAGGAAGCGCAGCGGTCCGCGCAGACCGTAGCGCCGCGCCGGAATCAGCACGGTCAGCATGGCCAGCAGCACGTAGGTCGGCTTGCTGATCGGCAGCAGCACCGTGGCGGTGAGCGCCGCGACGGTCTCCGGCCGGGTCAGCCGGTCGCCGAGGAACAGCCCCTTCACCAGCAGCGCCGACACCAGGATGGCCAGCGCGTTGGTCATGGTGTCGGCGGTGACCGTGCCCGCCTGGAAGACGGCGATGGGCAGCACCGCCACCGTGAACGCCAGCCACTGCACCCGGTGCCCGCGTAGCGTCCGCAGCGCGAAGCCGACGATCAGCACGTAGGCCAGCAGACCGGACAGCCGGGTGACGGTATTGAGTGCGCCGACACTCAGGTCGAGTGCCTCGGAGAGCCGAATGCCCAGGGCCGCGGGGACATACGGAACGGGGGAGTAGGCGGCGGTATTGGTGAACCACACATCCCGGGTCTCCGACGTCACCGGTGCCGCGCCCAGGCGGTCGTAGACGCCCGGATCAGCGACCATCGGATCGGGCTCTTCGGGATTGTTGTTGTAGTCCCCGAACGCGTAGCTCATCAGCGCGTCGATACTGGTCGGCACCTGACCGCCGTAGGCGACGTCGCGATCGTCGGCGATCTGTTCGGGGGTGAACCCGCCGTGCGCCACCTGATATGCCCGCCCGAACTGGGTGATCTCGTCGTGGCCCCAGAACGGCGGGGTGGCGACGGCGAACAGCGCCCCGAAGACCCCGGCCACCACGACGAAGGCCAGCGCCGCCGTACCGAACCGCCGTTCGACGGCGTCGACGATGCCGCTCATCCGACCGGCCCGCGTCGCACCGACTCCGACCTTGGCGGGCTGTGCGCGCTCGTCGGCGGCGACGGCCGCGTCGGTCGCCGTCGACGTGGCGCTCACGTCTTCGGGCGCAGCCGGTTTCGCGGCGCTCACCGTGTTCGGCCGCCGCACCTCGTCCCAGATCGGGGTATCGGTGGCCGCGGCCGGTCCGTCGCTTTCCGATGCGGCAGCGGCTGTCGTATCGGAGGTCGTCGCGGTGCTGTCGCCGCCGTGCGTCCCGTTGCCGTTCTTCGATTCCACCGCGTCATTCTCCGACTCCGCGGCCGAGTCTCCGGCCGACGCCGCGCCGGATTTGTCGGATACCGAGGTCATCGGCGCGAACCGCCGGAATGCTCGGGCTCCCGTTCTCCGGCTCCGACGGCCGAGTAGCGCAGATAGATCAGTCGCGCGGCCTCGTGCCGGGAGCGCTTGATGCCGTCGAGAATCAGACCGGCCGTCCACGCGAGCGTGCCGAACAGCAGCAGCGTGAAGCCGAGGAACAGCGTGGGGAATCGCGGCACCTCGTGAATCCGATAGAACTCCACCACGATCGGAACGATCAGAACGACCGACAGCAGCCAGGCCAGCGTGCCGAACAGCCCGTAGAAGGCGACCGGTCGCTCGTGCCGCGCCAAACCGATGATCAGGCGCAGGATCTTGAACCCGTCGTGATAGGTGCGCAGTTTGGATTCACTGCCCGCCGGGCGATCCCGGAAGCCGACCGGCACCGCGGTCTGCGGCACCCGCAGATGCTGTGAATGCACCGTCAGCTCGGTCTCGATCTCGAACTCGCGCGACACCGCCGGGAAGCTCTTCACGAAACGTCGGGAGAACACCCGGTACCCGCTCAGCATGTCCTCGACGTTCTCGCCGAACACCTTGCCGACCACGCCGTTGAGCACCTTGTTGCCGGTCTCGTGCCCGACCCGGTACGCGGACTCGCCCGCGAGTTCCCGCCGCACCCCCAGTACGTGGTCGTACGGGCCCTCCAGCAGTGTCTTGATCATCAGCGGTGCGGCCGAGGCGTCGTAGGTGTCGTCGCCGTCGATCATCAGATAGATGTCGGCCTCGATATCGGCGAAGGCGCGGCGCACCACGTTGCCCTTGCCCTTGCGGTACTCGGTCCGCACGATCGCTCCGGCCTCGCGCGCCCGCTCCGCGGTCGCGTCGGTGCTCAGATTGTCGTAGACGTACACGACGATGCCCGGCACGGCGGCCTTCAGGTCGGTGACGACCTTCGCCACCGCGGCCTCTTCGTTGTGGCACGGCACGATGGCGGCAATGCGAAGCTCGGTGGACTCCACCCGGTCAATCCTTGCGATTGGAAGGGATAACGACATCGGGAGGGTACAGGCAGTGACCCCCGCCGCACCCGCTCACCCTCTCATCCCTCCGGCATACCCGCACCCCGAGCCCGTATGCCTCGCGTGTCGGTTCCGACTCGCCGTACGACGGCCCTGCTGCCGCCGCCCGGCCGGGTGTGCTCGGTCCGGACGGTCTCGAGCCCGCGACGGATCGCGCATCTCCGGTTCTGCGGTACCGTCGGCCCGGTGTCCACGAGTGAGCCCACGGTCACCGAGCCGGATCGAGGCGTGTCCCTGACCGGCAAGGCGCGCGCGTTCCTGCGCAAGGGCGGCGCCTTCCTGGTGGTCGGCGCCATCGGATTCCTGGTCGACGCGGGCACCTACAACGTGCTCGTGTTCTGGGGCGGCGAGGGCCCGCTGTTCCACGCCCCGCTGCCCGCCAAGATCATCGCCATCGGCGTGGCCACCGTCGTCACCTATTTCGGCAACAAATGGTGGACCTATTCCGATCACGGGGGCGAGACCGGCACCCGCCACATCCTCGTCTACGCCCTGCTCAATGTCATGGCCATCGGACTGCAACTGAGCTGCCTGGGTTTCTCCCGCTATGTGCTCGGGCTCGACAGTCCCTTGGCGGACAACATCTCCGGAACTCTGGTGGGCCAGGCGGTGGCCATGGGCTTCCGATTCTGGGCGTACGGGAAGTTCGTATTCACCGGCCCGCGCGACAATGACGGCTAGCGCGGGTTCACGGTGCTCGGCGGCGGATGCATTGATATTCTCGCCCCGCCGAGCGCGTTCGTGGAACTGCGTCCACGTCATGGTTGAGCCGGTTTCTGTGGTAATTCGAGGGATAAGGGATTCATGGTGGACCAGTCGGGTGGGCAGGCCGTGACCGAGATCAGCGACCGGGAGACCGTGGCCGCGCCGGAGGCCCTGCGTGCCGATCACGCCGCACCGGAGCGGCTCGTGCTGGCGCGCGGCGTCTTCACCGGCCCCGCGCCGCGTATCAGCGACGATCTGTACGCGGTCGTCAAGGGCGGCAAGGCGACCCGGGAACGTTTCACGCTGCGCCTGCCCAAGGGCGCGAGCGCGCACACCAACACCTACTTCGGCCGTTTCGCCGCCAGCTACTGGCAGCGTTGGACCACGGTCACCGAGGTCGAGGCCGCCCTCACCCTGGAGGTGACGGGCAAGACCCTGGTCCGCCTGGCCGCCTCCGATATCGCGGGGCACCGGCGCGTGGTCGCCACCGCGGAGACCCGCGAGAGCGGCCGCGTCGCGCTGCGCGCCGCCCTGGACATGTATGTCGACGGCGGGGCCATCTGGCTGGAGATCGACGCCGTCGGCGGTGAGGTGCTGATCAGCGATCTGCAGTGGACCGCGCCCGCGCCGGAGCGGGTGCGCCCGGTGGCCATCGCCATCTGCACCTTCAACCGGGCCGAGGATTGCGCGCACACGGTGGCGGCGCTGGCCTCGGATCCGACGGTGCTCGACGCCATCGACGCCGTCTACGTCGTCGACCAGGGCACCGACCTGGTGGCCGACCGCCCGCTGTTCCAGCAGACCCAGCCGCGGCTGGGTGACAAGCTGCGCTATATCCGGCAGCCGAATCTCGGTGGGGCGGGCGGCTTCACGCGCGGCCTCTACGAGGTGTCGGCGGCCAATGAGCACGCCGACGTCATCCTCATGGACGACGACATCCTGTGCGAGCCCGAAACGGTGCTGCGGCTCAACGCCTTCGCGAACGTGACCGTGGAACCCACGCTGGTCGGCGCGCAGATGCTGTTCCTCTACAACCCCGACTACCTGAACGTCGGTGCGGAGGAGACCGATCTCGGCAAGCTGCGGCACGGCCAGAAGGTGTCGAAGGCGCTGCGCAACACCAGCATGCTCAAGAAGCATCAGGAGCGCCGCGTGGACGCCGGGTACAACGCCTGGTGGACCTGCCTCATCCCGGCCGAGGTGGTGGCGCGCATCGGGCTGCCGGTGCCGATCTTCTTCCAGTGGGACGACGTCGAATACGGTCTGCGCGCCCGCGAGCACGGGTTCGTCACCGTCACCCTGCCGGGCGCCGCCGTCTGGCACGCGGACTTCTACTGGAAGGACTTCGACGACTGGGCGCGCTACTTCTCCTCGCGCAACTCCCTCATCGTCTCCTCGCTGCACGCCGACCTGGATCCCAAAGCCGTTACCCGGCAACTGCTCCGCGAGATCGGTGAGTACCTGGTCGGCATGCAGTACGGCCTGGCGCACACCACTCTCCAGGGCATCGAGGACTACCTGAGGGGGCCGGAGGCGCTGCGCGACGGCGGCCAGGCCGCGCTCGCCGCCGCCCGCTCCTCCCGCGCCGACTATCCGGAGACCGTCAAGCATTCGGCCGCCACCGCCCCGGTTCCCAACGCGCACATCGGCATCCGCCGCGCGGGCGGCGAACCCAGCCGCCCCCTGCTGATCCTGTTCAAGCGTGCCATCACCCAGTGGACCGGCCGCACCCAGCCCGGACCGGTCGGCGTCACCCGCGAGGACGCGCACTGGTGGCACATCTCGCTGTTCGACCACGTGGTGGTCACCGACGCCTCGCAGTCCGGCGTCCGAATCCGCAAGCGGGACAAGGCCACCGCCCGCCGCCTGCTGCTGCGCGCCATCCGGGTGCTGCGGCAGCTCCGCCGCGAACTCCCCGACCTGCAACGCCGCTACCGCGCCGCCATGCCGGAACTCACCAGCCGCCGGAACTGGGAGCGCCTCTACGGCATCGACGCCGAGTGAGAAACCACCACCGAGCGCGAAGCTCTTGAAAAGCGCAGCGGCCGTGCCCGATCGGGCACGGCCGCTTGTTCTTCGCGGGACCGCCCCCACAGCGATCCGGCGACGCTTTCGACTCATCGAATCTGCCACGGCCGTCGCGAAGCCGCAAGCGGATTGTGCCCGGAACATCGCCGCCCCGGCGCACCGTCGATCGACGACCTCGCGGCGACGACCACCGACGGGTGATCGCGGCAGCTCGGCAAGGACGAAGGGGTGGGCTACCGCGATCCGCCGGGCGGACCACGGCCCGGCACGGTCGGTACCGAATGTGATCGCGGTACCGTCGTCGAATGGCGACGGAGATGACACCGCAGCAGTTGGCGGACCGCACTTCTCGTGCGCTTGCCGCGGCCACGGCCGCAGGACGGGAGCTCGGAGTGGAGGTGGGCGAGGCGGTCGTGCTGTACGACGTGTTCTCCGTCATCGTGCACCTCGCACCGGCGCCGGTCGTGGTGCGCGTACCCACGGTGCTGCCGTCGTACGTCACCCCCGAGGAGCTGGCGGCGCGGCAGCGCATCGAACTGGATGTGGTCGCCTGGCTCGCCGACCGTGGTGTCCCGGTGATTCCACCCAGCCCGCTGGTGCCACGGGAACCGGTGCTGCGTGACGGGTTCTCCATGACGTTCTGGCAACTGGTGGCGGTGGACGGCGACGCGGAGCCGGATTTCGTGCGCAATGCCGAACTGGTCGCGCGCCTGCACACGGAGATGCGCGACTATCCGGGCGAACTGCCGTTCCTGTCGGCGGCCGAACCGCGCATGGTCACCGAGAGCCTGCGGTTGCTCGAACAGCGCCCCGATCTGCTCGACCCAGCGGACCTCGAGCGCGCGCGGCGAGAATGGGAACTGCTCGAGCCGCTGGTCAGCTCACGCGCCGCGTTCGAGGCCGCCTTTCCCGGCGTGAACCTGCAGCCCATCCACGGTGACGCACCGATCGCGAACATCATCGCCACCGAAACCGGCCCGCTGTACTCCGACTTCGAACTGACCACGCTCGGCCCGGCGGAGTGGGATGTGGCCTTCTTCGGCCCCGAGGTCGAGGCCGCGTACAACGCCGTCGTCCGTGATCACGGTCTGCGCATGCTCGATGAGCGTGTGCTGCGCTTCGTGGACGCCGTGGGTTTCGTGCGGGTCGTCGCCTGCCTCGCCCTGGTGCCGCAACTGCCCGCGCTCGCCGAGTCGCTGAAGCCATCCATCGATCAGTGGCGGACCATGCCGTTCGCCGCGGGACTGTTCACCTGACCGGTGTCGCCCCCGCTATCGACCGGTGGTGAGCAGTGCGCGGGTGGCCGACGGCAGGTCGGTTTCGAGCCAGTCGGGCAGGCCGTCGCCGTGGGCGTGCCTGCGGATGGCGGCGTAGGGCAGGTCCACGATGGCGCGGGCCACCGCGTCGAGTTCGCGCGGGCCGTCGCTGCCGTAGATGCCCCGGGCGATGCGGTGCAGGTGCTCGATGAGCGGCGCGTTCATGGTGGTGAGGCGGTCGCCGAACGCGGTGTCGGGTGCCCCGTCGAGCAGGTCGCTGGGCCGCAGGTTGAGCAGCAGGCGGGCATCGTCGAGGGATTCGCGGCCGAAGGCGACGGAGGCGGCGCAGATGGCGACCGCCGCCTCGATCGGGTCGTCCACGGCGGCGGCCTCGAGCACCCGGGCCTGGAAGCGCTCCAGCGCGCGGATCCACGCGGCGGTGAGCACCCCGTTTCTATTGCCGAAGCGGTGGTAGAGGGTGCCCACGGGCGCGCCGCTGGCCTCGGCGATGGCGGCCACCGAGGCCGCGCGCGGGCCGTCGCGCAGCACGAGCGAGCGGGCTGCGTCGAGGATCACGTCGGTGTCGTGCTTCCGGGGAGGTGCCATGAACTAGTACAGTCCTTCTATATGGAGCGTTTGCCCTATATCGATCAGCATTCCAGGATAGTCGCCGCCGATCGGGAACGGACCTGGGCGGCCCTGCTGCGCTGGGCCGAGGTCGACCCCGACGATCACAGCACACGGTTGGCCGGATTCGTGCTCGACGAGGCCGATCCACCCCGGCGGGTCTCCTTCGCCGGCCAGAATCGCTTCACCCGCTATCGGGTGAGCTTTCACCTCGATGACCTCGGCTCGCGGCGCACCCGGCTGACGGCCGACAGTCACGCCGCCTTCCGCGGCCGGATCGGAAAGGTCTACCGCGCCCTGGTCATCGGCACCGGGGGCCACGCGCTCGCGGTGCGGTACCTGCTTCTCCGCATCGCGACGGCGGCGGCATCATGACACCGGGACAGGTATGGGGTGCGAGCGCGGAGGAGATCGCCGCTCGAATGCCCTGCGACAGCGCGTTGTCGCGGCGGGCGCTGGTCTGTGACCGCGCCGTCTCCATCGACGCACCGCCGACGGTCGTCTTCGCCTGGCTGTGCCAGCTACGCGTCGCGCCCTACAGTTACGACCTACTCGACAACTTCGGCCACCGCAGCCCTCGCGAACGCGATCCGGAACTGACGAAACTGGCGGTAGGGCAGCGCTTCATGGGCTTGTTCGACCTCGCCGGCTTCACCCCCGGCGAGCAGATCACCCTGGGCAGCTCGCATGTGGCGGTCACCTACGCGGTGCGCCCGACGGCGGGCGCGGGCAGTCGCCTGCATGTGCGGGCGCTGCTCGGATGGCCGCGCTGGATCGCCGTCCCGCTGGCCTTCGGTGACCTTCTCATGATGCGCAAACAGTTGCTCACCCTGAAGGAGCTGGCCGAGCGGGAGGTCCGGTCGGCGGTGTGACCGATGCACCGGGCAGGAGTTCCCGCGAGCAGTGCCGTGGTACCGATTCCGATCATTTCAGTTACACGGCAGCGCAAGCGCTTTCGGCTACAGGAACAGATCCGTGGTCAGCGGTCCGTCGCCCGGCACCACCCGGTACCTGTCCAGATCGGTGACCCCGTGTGCCGCCAGCACCTCGTCGTCGATGAAGAAATTGCCGGTGGTGTCCTTGGCGGGGGAGGTGAGCACCAGATAGGCCGCGTCCGCGTAGATGTCCGGCGTGCGGGAGGTGGCGATCATCTGTTCCCCGCCGAGCAGATTCTTCACCGCCGCGGTGGCGATGGTGGTGCGCGGCCACAGCGAGTTCACGCCGATGCCGTACTTGCGCAGTTCCTCGGCCAATCCCAGCGTGGTGAGCGACATGCCGTACTTGGCGATGGTGTAGCCGAGTGAACTGCCCGCCCATTTCGGGTCCAGGTTGAGCGGCGGGGACAGGGTGAGGATGTGCGGGTTGCGGCCCGCCGCGGCGGAATCCTTCAGCGCCGGGATGCAGAGTTTGGAGAGCAGGAAGCTGCCTCGGCAGTTGATGTCCTGCATGAGGTCGTACTTCTTCATGGGCAGCACCTCGGTGGGCGACAGGTCGATGGCCGAGGCATTGTTGACCACCATGTCGATGCCGCCGAAGCGCTGCGTGGTGAGCTGGACCGCCTCGGCCACCGCCTCGTCGTCGCGGACGTCGCCGACGAACTTGAGTACCTGGCCACCCGCCTGCTCCAACTCGGCGGCCGCGGTGTGGATGGTGCCCGGCAGCTTCGGATGCGGCGTATCGGTCTTGGCGATGAGCGTGATGTTCGCCCCGTCCGCCGCCGCCCGCCGGGCGATCTCCAGCCCGATCCCGCGGCTGCCACCCGACATGATCATGGTCTTGCCCGCCAGCGGCTTCGCAGCGTCTGTCATGGGTACCACTCCTGTTCGTCTGCCTTCGCCCCGTTTCGATCATCCGCGCGTCGGCACGCGAACGGGGTGAAAACCTGCCGAATCGGACACTAAGCCACGGTCGGTCTATATGCAACTAGGTGCATAGCGGCGCGCGACCGACGCTGAAAGACCGGACGGTCGGCGGCGCCCCCGCCGACCGTCGCGGTTCTCGCCCTCAGTGGTGGCCGCGGTCCTTGTACATGCGCCGCTGCTGCTTGGCGATATCCCGCCGGACCTTCGTGCGCTCCGCCCGCAGCCGGTGATCGGTCCGCGCCGCCATCCACTCGTTCTCCCGCGAGAGCTTGCGGTAGCTGTCGAAGCGGCGCTGCGGCAGCGCACCCGATTCGAGGGCCTCCCGAACCGCGCACCCGGGCTCCCGTTCGTGCGCGCAGTCGGTGAATCGGCATGCCGCGGCGAGGGATTCGATATCGCTGAAGGTGCGCCCGATGCCGTCGCTCGCATTCCACAGGCCGACCGAGCGCAACCCGGGCGTATCGATCAGCGTGCCCCCGCCGGGCAGCGGGCGCAGTTCCCGGTGCACGGTGGTGTGCCGACCCCGCTTGTCGTTCTCGCGAACGGCATTGGTGGCGAACACCTCCGCGCCGAGCAGCGCGTTGGCGAGCGTGGATTTTCCGGCTCCGGACGGACCGATGAGCGCGACCGTGCCGGTCAGCACCGACACGAGCACATCCATCCCCAGTCCCGTCGACGCGCTGACGCTCAGCACCGTCGCCCCCGGCGCGACCGCCCGCACCTGCTCCAGCGGAACGGTCACGGCCGCATCGGCTTTGGTCAACACCACCACCGGTTGCGCCCCGGATTCCCAGGCCAGTGCGAGCAGGCGCTCGATCCGCCCGAGATCCACATCGCCGTCGGCGGGCGAACAGATGAGCACGGTGTCCACATTGGCCGCCAGCACCTGATCGGCCGACCGCGCCCGGGAATCCGAATGTCCCGACACCGCCGCCCGAACGATGGCGGTGCGGCGCGGCAGCAGCATGCGCACCACCGCGTCGTTCAACATCCGCCGGGTATCGGGCCGCGCACCGGAGTCGCTGCCCAGCCCGACCCAGTCGCCGGTGCACAGCCCGCTCACCTCGGAGTCGGCGCGCGGGCAGCGGGCGCGCACGACCACCGCCGTCATCCGGTCGGGCAGACGGGTATCGGAAATAGGTACCGCCACTTCGCATTCGCTGCGCTCCATGCGCAGCACGCGGGCCGGTACGAGGGTGTCGCCGAGCAGCGGCAGGCAGTCGGCGGCGACGGCCGGAGTCCAGCCGTAGGGAATCAGCAGGTCGTAATCGACCACAGACATGATGGGAGAGTCCTCGATAGGGCACCGAGCCCTTCCCGGGACTCAGTGCGGGCAAGTGGAGATGGATACCGACCGGGCGAAACCTCGCCCCGGCGCGACAATCCGCGGTGTCGTTCGCACGTGTATCCACCTCCCATCTCTCCTCGAGCGGTCACCGACCGCGAGCCCGACAACGAACGGCATCACCCTGCCAGCGGCGGGGCGACGGCCGCAACTTATTTTTCCGGCGTCGGCTTGTGGAACTGTTCGCGGCGGCCCAGCCGCTGCAACCGCAGCCACTCCATGAGCCCGGCCGGGTCCTTCTGCTGGATCAGGAAGAACCACCCGAACCGCGCCACCTCCTGCGGCAGCAGCTTGCGCATCCCCGGCTGTGACATCAGATACCCGCGATTGCGGTAGGTGAAGTACCGCTTCACCGGATCGTCCGGGTACTGGGTGTGCATGCGCCCACCGAGAATCGGCTTGAACTCCGCCGACCCGTTGGGATGCAGGTAGGCGGTCTGCAAGCAGGTGCCGAACGGCAGTCCGGAGCGCACCAGCCGCCGATGCACCTCCACCTCGTCACCGCGCACGAACAGCCGCAGATCCGGCACGCCGATCACATCCACGGCCTCCGCGGAGACCAGCGCGCCATTGAACAGCGAGGCGATACCCGGCAGGAAATCCTCGTCGCCGAGTTCGGAACGCAGCCGCCGCCACACCAGCCCGCGCCGCAGCGGGAAGGCCAGCCGATCCGGTTCGTCGATATCGGCCACCACCGGCGACACCTCGACCAGACCGTGCCGCTTCGCGCAGTCGAACAGCGTCTCCAGCACCTCCGGGCCCTCGGGCCGACCGTCGTCGTCGGCCAGCCACACCCAGTCCGCGCCCATGGTGAGCGCGTGCAGAATTCCCAGCGCGAAACCGCCCGCACCGCCCAGATTGTGTTCCGAGCCCAGATAGGTGGTCTCGATGGGCTGCTCCCGGACCAGCTCGCCGACCTCGGGTTCGTTGCCGTTGTCCACCACGATCAGGTGATCGATGGGGCGAGTCTGCGCGCTGAGTACCTTCAGTGACTCGGCGAGCAGTTCGCGGCGCTTGTGGGTGACCACCACCGCGATGATCCTGGCACCGTCGTAGATCGGCGAATGCTGATCGGTCATGCGGGATTTCGCTCCATCTCACGTTCGCGTTGCAGTTCACGCAGCACATGCGCCACGTGATCCCCGGCTTCGTCGCCCTCGTAGGCGCGCACCACTTCTTCGATTCCGCCGTGCATCCGAACATGCCCGTGGTCGATCCACAATGCCGAATCGCACAACTGGGCAAGAAATTCGTTCGAATGACTGGCGAATACCAGGATGCCCGAACGTGAAACGAGTTCTTGGAGGCGCACCCGCGCCTTCTTCATGAATTCCGCGTCGACCGCACCGATGCCCTCGTCCAGCAGCAGGATTTCCGGGTCGATGGAGGTGACCACACCCATGGCCAGGCGCACCCGCATGCCGGTGGAATAGGTCCGCAGCGGCATCTCCAAATAGTCACCCAGCTCGGTGAATTCGGCGATCTCGTCGATCTTGGCGAGCATCTGCTTGCGGGTCTGCCCGAGGAACAGGCCGCGGATGATGATGTTGTCGTACCCGGAGATCTCCGGATCCATGCCCACGCCCAGATCGAAGACCGGCGCGACGCGGCCGCGAATGCGCGCGGTGCCGCGACTCGGCTCGTAGATGCCCGAAAGCAGGCGCAGCAGCGTCGATTTGCCCGCACCGTTGTGGCCGACCAGACCGACCTTGTCGCCCTCCTTCAAGGACAGCGAGATGTCGCGCAGCGCCTCCACGACCACCACATCGGACTGGTTGCGTCCGATCGCGCCGCCCGCCTTGCCCAGGAACGCCTTCTTCAGCGACCGCGACTTGGCGTCGAAGATCGGGAACTCCACCCACGCGTTCTGGGTCTCGATACTCACATGTTCGGTCATGCCATCACACCCAGTACGGGACGCGGGAACGGAATTGCTTCATAGCCAGTATCGCCACCGCCCAGCCGACAACGGTAATCACCGCCACCACGATCCAGCTGCGCAGATGGATCGGGTCGCCCAGCAGCGGGGCGCGCACGATCTCCAGGTAGTGATACGTCGGCACCAACTCCACCAGTTTCGCGCGCTCGCTCACCGCACCGCCCTGATCGTGCAGCGCCTTGGTGGTCCACATGACCGGGGTGAGCACGAACAGCATGAGCGTGGTGCTGCCGAGGATCGGCGCGATATCGCGATAGCGGGTGCTGAAGATGCCGAAGAAGATGGTCACCCACATGGCGTTCATGAACAGCAGCAGAATGCCCGGAATCGCCAGCAGGATGGTCCAGTCCAGATTCCGCCACACGCCGAACAGCACCAGCATCAGGATGTAGATGGCGGCGTTGTGTATGAAGAAGAGGAACTGCCGCCACACCAGCCGGTAGACGTGCACGCTCAACGCCGAGGGCAGCTGCTTGATGAGGCCCTCGTTGGCGATGAACACATCCGAGCCCTCGAGGATGCTCGCCGAGATCACGCCCCACACGATCAGGCCGACCGTGACATAGGGCAGGTACTCGCGCAGCGGCTGATCCAACAGCGTGGAATAGAGGATGCCCATCGCCGTCGCCTGCATACCCGTGGCGATGGTGATCCAGAACGGCCCCAGCACCGATCTGCGGTAGCGCTGCTTGATGTCCTGCCAGCCGAGCGACAGCCACAACTCGCGCTGGGAGAAGCCCTGGCGGAAATCCTTGAACGCACGGCGGAACGACTGGGAGTCCGACACTAGCGGCACCGGGGAGTCGGCGGTGGGCGCCTCGAGCGTCGCCGAGTCGGTGGGAGCAGCAGCAGGCACAGCACCTGACTGTACTAGTCCGCCTCTCCGCGTACTCAGCGCACGGCTGAGAGCCGTTGAGAGTCGTGCACGCGTGCCGGCGGCCGGGTGCCGAACCGATTCTGGGCGTACCCGGGGAGTTACCCGCATCTTGCGAGATCAGTTGTCGCGTTCGATGCGATGGGTGTTTCCGATGTCGGGGGGTGGGAGCCTGGGTGCTCCCACCCCAAACAGGTCAGAGGTACTGCCCGCTGCCGCCGGTTACGCCGCCGCCGGGGTGGCGGGGGTCGGGGGTGTGGGTGCCTGGGGGGAGTTGGCGCATTTGCTCGAGTTGGGCTCGGGCGGCCATCTGTTGGGCGAAGAGGGCGGTTTGGATGCCGTGGAAGAGGCCCTCCAGCCAGCCGACCAGTTGGGCCTGGGCGATGCGGAGCTCGGCGTCCGAGGGGACGGTCTCGTCGCTGAAGGGGAGGGCCAGGCGTTCCAGCTCGTCGCGCAGCTCCGGGGCGAGGCCCTGCTCCAGTTCCTGGATGGAGGTGCGGTGGATCTCGGCCAGGCGGGTGCGGCTGGCGTCGTCCAGCGGCGCGTGCCGGACCTCCTCGAGTAGCTGTTTGATCATGGTTCCGATGCGCATGACCTTGGCGGGCTGCTCGACCATATCCGCGAGCGACTCTTCTTTTTCGTCGGATTCGCCGGTTTTGTCGTCGCCCATCACATCGCCGGTGAGCGCTTCGTCGCCGGTCGAACCCGATTGCGCGCTCGCCGGAATGATCAACGGTCGGCCCTCGGGACCAATCACGACAATGGAATCCGGTGTCCCGTCCGATTGCGTCATATTCCCTATCCTGCCGTCTCCCGGTCGAACGCGCTAAGGCACCCGCCGACGGGAGTCGAACACAGCAACACGGTTACGCCGGTCTGGCAACTGCCTTTAGAGTGGCCTGCATGACTTACGACGTCGCAAGGGTGCGGGGCCTCATACCGTCCCTGGGCGACGGCTGGATCCATCTCGACCCGCAAGCCGGCATGCTGGTCCCGGATTCGGTATCGCGGGCCGTATCAACAGGTTTCCGGACCTCCGCCTTCTCGCACACCAACCGGCACGGCGCCGCCAAGCGCAGCGCCGCCATCCTGGAGGCCGCCCGCGAAGCGGTCGCGGACCTGGTCGGCGGCGATCCGGCGGGCGTGGTGCTCGGCCCCGACCGGGCGGTGCTGCTGGCCTGGCTGGCCGAGTCGCTGAGTTCCCGGCTGGGGCTGGGCACCGGGATCGTGCTGTCGCGTCTGGACGACGAGGCCAATGTCGCGCCGTGGCTGCGGATCGCGAATCGGTATGGCGCGCACGTGCGCTGGGCGGAAGTGGAGATCGAGACCTGCGAAATGCCCGCGTGGCAGTTCGAGGAGCTGATCGGACCCACCGCCCGGCTGGTCGCGCTGACCGCGGCGTCACCGATCGTGGGCTCGGCCCCGGCGGTGCGGGTGGCGGCCGACCGGGTGCACGAGGTGGGCGGCCTGCTGGTGGCCGACTGCTTCGGCGCCGCCCCGTACGCGCTCATCGACATCGACGAACTGAATGCCGACGTCGTCGCGCTCAGCGCCCCGGCCTGGGGCGGCCCGCAGATCGGCGCGCTGGTGTTCCGCGACCCGGCCTTCCTGGACCGCATCCCCTCCATGTCGCTCAACCCCTACGCCAAGGGTGCGGAACGGCTGGAGGTCGGCGGTCACCAGTACGCCCTGCTCGCCGGGCTGACCACCTCCATCGACTACCTGGCCGGCCTGGACGAGCGCGCCACCGGCACCCGCCGTGAACGCCTCGAGATGTCGATCACCTCCCTGCAGGACTATCACGACCAGCTCTTCGAGCACCTCATGGAAACCCTGGACACCATCCCCAACCTCACCGTCATCGGCCGCGCCTCCACCCGCATCCCCACGGTGTCGTTCACCATCGCGGGCATGCAGGCCGAGAAGGTCTCGGCCAAACTGGCCGACGCCCGCATCGGCACCCTGAGCGGGTCACACGGCGGCAGCCGCCTGCTCGACGCCCTCGGCGTCAACGACGAAGGCGGCGCGGTCACCATCGGCCTGGCCCCGTACACCACCAGATTCGAGATCGACCAACTAGGCCGCGCGCTCGCGGCGCTCGACACCTAGCGGTCGCGGCGGACCATCCCACCGGCTTCGGCCCGTGCGTGGCCCATAGCCGAAAAGTGTCATTCGCTCATAAGCGCCATCCTGGTGGGTTGGCCCACCGTCGCGCGATCTCGCGCGTACGGCGCTGCCGTGCTCGCGTTCTGCCGAACCCGCCGTGGCGCTCAGCGGTGTGTGCTCTCGCCGATCGCGAGGATGACCTTGCCCACCGTCTTATCGGAGTCCAGCAGCCGGTGGGCTTCGCCGACCTCGGTCACCGGCAGCTCGGCGTGTACGACCGGCGTCACCGTCCCGTCGGCGACCAGGGGCCACAGGTGCTGCCGCAATTCGGCGATGATCTCGGCCTTGGAGCCGCGCCCGGTGGCGGGGCGGCGGCGCAGATTGGTGGCGTGGATGGTGCCGCGCTTACCCAGCAGCGCGCCCAGATTCAGTTCGGCTTTCACGCCGCCCTGCATGCCGATGACCACCAGCTGCCCGTCCTCGGCCAGGGCGTCGACATTGCGGGCCAGATAGGCCGCGCCCATCACGTCGAGAATGATGTCCGCGCCGGAACCCTCCGCCCGCAGCACCTCCACGAAATCCTGTTCCCGGTAATTGATGAGAATGCTCGCGCCCAATTCCGCGCAGGCGTCCAGCTTCAACCGCGAACCGGCGGTCACCGCCACCCGTGCCCCGCGGCTCACCGCCACCTGAATGGCGTGTGTCCCGATCCCGCTGCCGCCGCCGTGAATCAGCAGCAACTGCCCGGCGTGCAGCCCGGCCCGCATGACCAGATTCGACCACACCGTGGCCGCGACCTCCGGCAGCGCCGCCGCGGCGGCCAGATCCAGCTCCGCCGGCACCGGCAACACCTGTGTCGCGGGCACCACCACGCGCTCGGCGTACCCGCCACCGGACAGCAGCGCGCACACCCGGTCGTCGGGGCGCAGATCCCGCACTCCCGCACCGACTTCCGCGATCACTCCGGAGCATTCCAGCCCGATGATCTCGCTGGCTCCCGGCGGCGGCGGATAGAACCCCTGCCGCTGCAGCAGATCCGCCCGGTTGACCCCGGCGGCCACCACCTCGATCGCGACTTCACCCGGCCCGGGCGCGGGCAGGTCGGGAACCTCCGCCCACCGCATGACCTCGGGCCCGCCGAATCCGTCCAGAGTCACCGCGTACATACCGCGAGCCTACGACGCCTGCCGATGCAGGATTCCCATCCAGCGCTCGGGCAGCGCACAGCATCCTGTCAGCTTCCACCGGCAGGCTGGGAACCGCAGCTCGAGAAAGGAGTTCCCATGGTGGGATTCATCGTGACGCTGGCCATGTTCGGAATGCTGCTCATGATGGCCGTGTCCGCACCGCTGGCCGGTACCTCGTCGCGCGCCCTGGTACGGGTGCGCCGCCGCTGATCCTGCGGCCGGAGAGCCGAATTTCCGCAAGGATTTCCGACGTCGACGCGCGGTGTGGTCCAAACCACTAGCGTCTCGTGAATGAGCAGTTTCGTCGACTTCCAGTTCGAGATCTACTTTCATGGCCTCGGCGGTACCGTCCCCGCACTACCGATGACCGCGGCCGGACTGGAAGCACGCGCCCGGGAGGTGCTCGACCCCGCGGCGTTCGCCTATGTGGCGGGCAGTGCCTCGGCGGAACGCACCGCCGCCGCCAATCTCGCCGCCTTCGACAAATACCGGTTGCTGCCGCGCATGCTGCGCGGGGCCACCGGACCCGGTGTCCGTGACCTGTCGGTGGAGGTGCTCGGCACCCGCTTCGCCGCGCCCGTGCTGACCGCGCCGATCGGCGTGCTCGGGCTGCTGCACGAGCGCGGTGAGACCGTGGTCGCCGACGTGACCCGGGAGCTGGGCATCGGCATGGTGCTGTCCACCGCCGCCTCCTCCACCATCGAGGAGGTGGGCGAGCGGGCGGGCGACTGGTGGTACCAGCTGTACTGGCCGAACGATCCCGAACTCGCCCGCTCCTTCGTCGAGCGCGCCGAGAAGGCCGGAGCCAAGGCCATCGTGGTCACCGTCGACACCCCCGCGCTCGGGTGGCGGCCGCGCGACCTCGAGCACGGACATCTGCCGTTCCTGCACGGCAAGGGCATCGCCAACTACCTGTCCGATCCGGTCTTCCGGGCCCGGTTGGCCGCCGCGCCCGAGGAGGGCGAGGAGGCCATGCGCAATGCCATCCTCACCTGGGCCGGACTCTTCGGCAATCACGCCCTGCGCCCGGCCGATATCGGTCACCTGCGCGAATGGACCGAGCTGCCGATCGCGGTGAAGGGCGTCCTGCACCCCGACGACGCCCGCCAGTGCGTGGACGCCGGAGCCGACGGCGTGATCGTCAGCAATCACGGCGGCCGCCAGGTGGACGGCGCGGTCGCCGCCCTCGATGCGCTGCCGACCATTGTCGCGACCGTCGGCGACCGGGCCGATGTGCTCTTCGACTCCGGGATCCGCACCGGGTCCGATGTCATGGTGGCGCTGGCGCTGGGCGCGAAGGCCGTCCTGCACGGGCGGCCGTGGGCGTACGGCCTCGGCATCGCGGGAGCCGACGGTGTCCGCCACGCGCTGCGCTGCCTGCTCGCGGATTTCGATGCGGCCATGGGGCTTTCGGGCTGCACGTCGGTCGGCGACCTGTCCCGCACCATGATCTCCTCCTTCCGTTGACGCCATGCGCTCGGCAGCACCCAGACCGGCCGGAGCGCCGGAATACAATGAGCCGGTGGTCGACGGTCCCGGGGGTCGCACAGCGACCGAACCGAGGTGGCTCACCCCGGCGCAGCAGCGTGCGTGGCGGGCCTATATGGAAGGCTCGCAGCGCCTCATGGCCGAACTCAACCGGCAGCTGCTGGCCGACAGCCGACTATCCCTGGCCGATTACCGCATCCTGGTGAAACTGTCCGAGGCGCCCGGCCGCGCCATGCGCATGAGCGACCTGGCCGACGGCGTGCTGTCTTCCCGCAGCCGTCTCACCCACCAGATCCGCCGCATGGAAGCCCAGCACATGGTGCGCCGCACCTCCGCCGAGGAGGACGGCCGCGGTGTCCGCGCCCACCTCACCGAGGAGGGCATGCGCCGCCTGCGCGCCGCCGCCCCCGGCCACGTCGACGCCGTCCACCGCGATTTCATCGACCTCCTCACCCCCCAGCAACTGGAAGCCGTAGCCGCCGCCTTCACCCTGATCGGCCGCGCCCTCGACCAACGCCCACCCCCGTAATCACCCAATCGGTCGGCGGCCGCCCGCCCAACGTCAGTCGACCGCCGCCTCCACACGGCCAGCCCGGAGCGCAGCGGAGGGCAATCAAACACAGCACTGCTAATATCGGTGCCCTGGAAGCGTGGCAGAGCGGCCGAATGCACTCGCCTTGAAAGCGAGCGTCGTGAGAGCGACCGGGGGTTCAAATCCCTCCGCTTCCGCCAAGTCCGAGCGGGTCGGAACCAGTTCCCGAAACCGGTGCCGACCGCCGGCCGGTCACCACAGCGGTCGACGGGCGACCGGTGAATCGGATCACCCCGGTGCCACCGACGAAAGCCCTTCGGCCGCTTCCGAACTCGTGCCCCGCGTAAGCCGCCGCACCCCAGTGTCCCGATCGGTCGGCTTGTGTGCGGTGTCACGACACGATCGCCGCGGCGTCACGCCTGCCCCACGATGCCTCTGGCACACTGGCGACCGTGCCCCGCCACCAGTGGTGTCGTCTCGTCGGCGCGATCGCCTGCGCCGCACTGATACTCGGTGCGGCGTCCCCGGTCGCCGCCCGCCCACCCGCGGATTCCGGTTCGGCGGAAGGCAATTCGGCCGTCCCGGAGGTTTCCGTCGCCGCCGCGCCCGCCGTCGAACGGGTGGAACCCATCGACGACCGCTTCCTCACGGTCTTCGTGCGCTCCCCGGCCATGGGCCGTGTCGTCTCCGTTCAGGTGCTGCTGCCCGCCGACCGCAGCCGACCCCGCCCCACCCTCTACATGCTCGACGGCCGCAGCGCCGCCGAGGACGTGAACAACTGGACCGCCCGGGGCGGCGCTCTCGAGTTCTTCGCCGACAAGCCGGTGAACGTGGTCTTCACCCTCGGCGGCGCGTCGAGTTACTACACCGACTGGAAGCGCCCCGACCCGAACCTCGGCGTGAACCGGTGGGAAACGTTCCTCACCCGCGAACTGCCGCCCCTGATCGACACCCACTTCGACGGCAACGGCCGCTACGCCGTCCAGGGCGTCTCCATGGGCGCGGAGGCCGCCATGATGCTGGCCGTGCGCCGCCCCGGCCACTTCTCCGCCATCGCCGCCCACAGCGGTTGCTACGCCGTCAGTTCCGACTACGGCCGCGCCCAGGCTCAGGCCGTCGTCACCACCGACGGCGGCGACACCGCCAACATGTTCGGTGATGAGGACGACCCCCAGTGGGCCGCCCACGACGTCCACGCCCACGCGGAAGCCCTGCGCGGCAGCAGCATCTACCTCTCCGCCGGTATCGGCCTGCCCGGCCTGCACGACCTCCCCGGCACCCCGGAATACCCGGACTCCATCCTCTTCGGCGGCCCCCTGGAGGCCGGCGCCTACGCCTGCACCCTCCAACTCATCGACCGCCTCAGCCAGATCGGCATCCCCATCACCGCCAACCTCCGCCCCACCGGCACCCACTCCTGGCCGTACTGGCGCGACGAATTGCCCCGCGCCTGGCCCACTCTCGCCGCGGGGCTCGGTATCGGCTGATCGCTGCGGTCAGAGCGTGTCGTCGCGTATCGGCACGAGCCGGTAGGTGACCCAGGAACTGAACGGGAAATGCGGTTTGTCGATCTTGACGCACAGCCTCCGGACCTCCCCGGTGGCGGGCGATACGACGGGCAACTCCGGCCGCGCCGCGACGGGGTCGGGTGGATCGGTGGTCCACATGCGTTCGAAGTCCGGATGTGCGCTACAGCGGTCGACGAGCTCGGTGACAGCGGTCTCCGGCACCGAGATCGGACCCATGACGCGCAGTCCGTAAGCGAAGCCGTGCGCCAGCCGCTCCCAGGTCGGCAGGATCTCGCTCGCCTGCGGTGCGGTGAACAGCCAGGTGAGCAGATTCGCTGTGGTCCCCATCCCCGGAAACGTCTCGGCCCACGCGGAATTGGCGCCGAGCACATCGCCCTCGGGCAGGGTGAGGTAGGCCGCCGGATACGGCAGATCCTCCAGGTCCGCGAGGGCGTCGGCATCGGGTCGGCTCGGTGACGGCCCCAGAATGCGGGTGAGCGTCCCCGGATACAGCGCGGCGATGATCCGCTCCCGATAGAGGTAGGCGATGGCGAGCGCGTCGAACAGCGCCCCCACGAACTCCAGACTCGGTACCAGCCGCCCCGCCTCGACCTTCTCGATCGAGGATTTCGACCACCCGGTCGTCGCCGCCAGCTGCGCCTGCGTCATCCCCAGCGCCTTCCGCCGGGTCCGCACGAACTCGGCCAACCGCCCTCTGGACATCGAACTTCCACTCTCCTGTAGGCCAACTCACAGCGTCCCCGACCCGAAGTCGCACCCGTACTGCGACTCCGGTGCGTTGACACCACCGCTACCGGAAACCAGGCTCTATCCGGAGCTCGATCGAGCCCGCGCACCGGGGGTCGGTGCCCTGGAGGGGAGCGCACCGACCCCCGTCCGAGCAACCCGAACCACCACCCGGAAACGCGAAAACCCCCACAGCCATTGGCAGCAGGGGTCTTTCACTGCGCGCCCGGAGAGACTCGAACTCCCAACCTTCTGATCCGTAGTCAGATGCTCTATCCGTTGAGCTACGGGCGCAGGACTATTCATTTGTGGCGCCCGGCGAACCGGGCTTGGCGGAGGCGAGAGGATTTGAACCTCCGGTCCCCGTGAAGGGACAACTCATTAGCAGTGAGTCCCATTCGGCCGCTCTGGCACGCCTCCTGGACGCCTTCTTGCGAGGCCGCCGGTCCTTTCGAACCGCCGGGGACAAAGGTTACACAGCAGCCGACCAAGACGCAAAACGGCTGGTCAGAGGAATGAAACCCGGGTCAGCGCAGGTGGCTGTCGAACCAGTCGAAGATTCGGGTCTGGGCGTCGATGACCGCGTCATCGTCGAAGGCGTCGCGATCGAAGCCGGGATGGTCGGGGCGGTGGTGTAGGCCGGGGTAGCTGACCACCAGGGTGGCGACGGCGGCGCGGGCGGCGGCGTCGCGCAGCTGTTCCACGTGGTGGGGCGGGGTGACGGGGTCGTCCTCGCTGTAGAGGCCGAGCCAGGGGGCCTTCAGTTTCGGTGCGGCGTGGACCAGGGCGTCGGCCTGCGGTGTCAGCGGGCTGTCGATGCCGGGGGCGGCGATGCTCACGGCCGCGCCGATGGGTCGGCTGGTCGCCACCAGCAGGGCCGCGGTTCCGGCGGAGTCGAAGCCGAGCACGCCGACACAGTCGCGGAAGACGCCGTGTCCGATCAGCCAGTCGAAGCAGGCGTCGAAGTCGGCGAACAGGTCGTCGCCGAAGACCTTGTCGGCCTGCGCGCCATTGGTGCGGTGGAACAGGTCCGGGGCCAGCACCGTCCAGCCGTCGTCGGCCAGGGACCGCATCATGTCCAGCAATGGATCGGTGAACTCACGTGATTCGTGCAGCACCACGATGCCGCCCCGGGCGTGACCATCCGGTTCGATCACGGTGACGGGGACCCTGGTGGTGTCGTGCACAGGGGCCAGATCTCGGTAAACGCCCGACATAAAGCCAGGGTAGTGAAGCTAGGTAAAGTTCCGGATAAATCCTGGGCCGACATAGGGTGGAGGCGTGAGCGCGCACATTCGTCCGGACCTCGACGCCATCCCCGCGTACGTCGCGGGCCGCAGCCTGCCCGGTGTGGTGAAACTGGCCAGCAACGAGACCACCTTCCCGCCGCTGCCGTCGGTGGCCAAGGCCATCGCCGAGGCCGCCGAACAGGTCAACCGGTACCCGGATATCACCGCCACCGAACTGCGCACCGCCATCGCCGAATTCCACGGCGTCGGCATCGAGAACGTCGCGGTCGGCTGCGGCAGTGTGGCGCTGTGCCAGGAGATCATCCAGATCACCTGCGGCGAGCACACCGACGAGGTGGTGTTCGCGTGGCGCTCCTTCGAGGCGTATCCGATCGTCACCCGCATCGCCGGGGCGCGCGCCGTCCAGGTGCCGCTGGACCACGACTACGCGCACGATCTCGACGCTCTCGCCGCCGCCGTCACCCCGAACACCCGGGCGGTGTTCGTGTGCAACCCCAACAACCCGACCGGGACCGCGCACGGCCGCGCCGCCATCGAACGCTTCCTCGACACCATCCCGGACACCGTGCTGGTGGTCCTGGACGAGGCGTACTACGAATACCTGCGCTTCCCGGCCGATCAGCATCCCGACGGCGTCGAACTCGGCCGCGCCCGCCCGAATGTGCTTGTGCTGCGCACCTTCTCGAAGGCGTACGGGCTCGCGGGCCTGCGCGTCGGCTATGCCGTGGGCGATCCGGCCGTGGTCACCGCGCTCATGAAGGTGCGGGTTCCGTTCAGCGTCAACCGGCTCGCCCAGGCCGCCGCCATCGCCTCACTGGACGCCCGCCACGAACTCCTGGAGCGCACCGACGCCGTGATCGCCGAACGCGAGCGCATGCGCACGGCCCTGGAAGCGGCGGGCTACCGGGTGGCCGACAGCCACGCCAACTTCCTCTGGCTCCCCCTCGGCGACCGCAGCGCCGAATTCGGTGAGGCCAGCGCCGCGGCGGGCGTCCTGGTCCGCCCCTACGGCACCGACGGCGTCCGCGTCACCGCCGGTGACCCGCACGAGAACGACCAGTTCCTCGCCTTCGCCGCCCACGCCGACACTGTCGCCCGCTTCCTGACCTGACGCCGCCGCGGTGAAGTATCACGAGTGCTGAGCGGTTGTCCCGCACCTGATGCGGTGCGGGACAACGGCGTTCACTTCCAGGCGGTGAGGGCGGGCAGGTCGCCGTTCAGGTCCGACCCGTCCGACCGGCCGATCAGCCAGGTGGCGAGAGCCGTTGCCGTGCCGGTGATCTCGGTGACTGCGGCGGAGCCGACGGTGGCGGTGTAGCCGGTATCGGTCGCGGTGACGGTGAAACCGGGCGCGTCGGGGGCGGCGGTGCGGGCGCGGTCGGCGAGTGCCTCGGTGAGCAGGCGGGTGGTGAACGGGGTGGGCCAGTCGGCGGGGGAGTAGGCCACCGCCAGATCCACATGGTGGATCTCCACCTCGAGCAGGCGCATCCACACGATGCGGGTGGCCGGGATCTCCGTGCCCTGGCGGTTGCGGACGGAGGTGGCCCAGCGGTCCTCGGGCAGCACTCGGGCCAGGTCCAGCCAGCGGTCGGAGGCGGCCCGCAGATCGTCGAGCTGTTCGCGCAGCGGACGCGGCGCACCGGCCTCGATATCGGCGTCGCGCAGGTACGCGCTGGCGTACTGCGGGGTCTCTATGCCGGTCCGGGCCCACAGCAGCAGGTTGACCAAACTGTCCGCATTGCGGGACAGGTGGGACAGCACATGGCCGCGGGTCCAGCCGGGCAGGAGCGAGGGTTCCACCAGATCGGCGTCGCGCAGGTCGGCGACGGTGGTGAGCAGGCGCTCGGTCGCGGTGGCGACAGTGTCGAGCTGCGTGGGGATCGCGGTGAATTCCGGTGCGTCGCTGGTCACATCACCCGACCATACCCACGGGCGGGGTGGCGCGCCGGTTCGCCGCCGCGACCTGCGCGCCCAGCGCCAGCAGCCACAGCGACATCGCCCCGACCTGCACGCGCTGCGCGATCCCGAGCCCGTGATCGCCGGGCAGATTGTCCGCGATCAGCAGCCACGCCGTGGCCGCCGAGCCGATCACCAGAATCCACAGCCCCGCATGCCGCACGATCGGCCACTGTCGATACCGGAACGCCGCCACCGTGAACGCCAGCATGGCGACGAAGATCGAGAACACCGCCAACGTGCTGGTCAGCGCGTGGACCTGATGCAACTGCGGAAACAGCGGACTCTCCCCGGCGGGCACCTCGGCCGCCGGATCCAATGGCGCCTGCGCATCGGCGATGGTGGCCGCCCCGAAACACCCCAGGGCGACCCAGCCGACGGTGGTGTACCCGCGCCGCGGGAACAACAGCAGCCCGCCGCCCGCGGCGACCACCAGCATGGCCCCGGTCAGTGTGTCCGCCGTGGTGAAGACGCCGCGAAACGGCGCGCCGCGCTCGGCGAGCTGGCTGAGAAACGAGGTGAACGGATCGATCCCCACCGGCAACACGAACTCCAGCACCCACGCCGAATAGCTGCACCCCGCCAACCCGATGACCACCGCGAGCCCCCAACGCAGCACCCGCCGGAGACGCGATTCCGACGGTTGCCCGCCCGCACTCTCGGCCACGTCGCCCACGTTCTCGCCCCGATCATTCTCGGGAGGCGTCATCGCCACTCGCTTTCGCCGCCGCACCGCCCTTCGTCACGCGAACCGCCCCGCACGGACGGCCCGGCACATCACGCACCCCAGACCGCCCAGGCGGTTTCCCCATTCTCGCCCATCCAGCCGCCCTCGCCGCCGCGCCGCGCGGGCTCACCGCATCCCACCTGCAAGCGCCACCCGCTCCGGCGTGGGCACAACTCGCTTGTTCGCACCCGGGCATACGTCGGCCTGCCCGCCGAACCGGCCGCGACCTCCGATGCAGGAGCGGCGCGCTCGTGCCGGTACGGGTCGCGTCTCCCGCGCACCCTCCCTTGCTGCCCGCCGCCCGCGGTCGGCTCGGTCCGGTGCACTTGCGCCGCGACACTCCGCCCCGTCGCCTCCCAGCGGTGTGCACGTGTTCCAGCGACCCGCGTACCGGAATCGGTGCGAGCCGGCTAGCCCGCGTACCGGGAGCGCCCCGACCCACGCGAGCGCATTCCTCACCCCGTGCGCCCCAACGCCTTCCACACCAGATCCGCCGCGCTCTCGGCCCGCTCGTGCTCCCACACCCGAACGACCGTCCACCCCGCCTCCCGCAACCGCGCGTCGGTATCGCGGTCGCGCGCCACATTGCCCGCCAGCTTCTCGGCCCACCACTCGGCATTGTTCTTGGGAAATGTGGCGTGCTCGGGACAGCTGTGCCAGAAGCAGCCGTCCACGTACACCGCCACCTTGCGGCGGGGGAACACGATGTCGGCCCGCCGCCGCAGCCCCCGCATCGGAGCCCGGTCCACGAAGAACCGCGCCCCCCGCCGATGCAGTTCTCGCCGCAGCGCGATCTCCGGCGCGGTCCCGGCCCGCCGCTGCCGCGCCATCCGCGCACTCGTCGCCGCATCCGTCCGCGGCCGTCCCGTCGCCCGCGCTCCCTCGCTCATCCCACCTCCCGGCTCGACCCCATCCTCCCGCCCGGAGCGCACCGCCCACCACTCGGCGACGGGGAACTGGTGGCGGCATCGCCCAGGAGGGCTCCGCCACCAATTCCCCCTCGGCGCTACGCCGCCTCGCTGGGGCGGCCGCCCATGCGGTCGAGGTGGTTTTCGACGTCGTCGATGAAGCCGGGTGGGAAGCGGAGGGAGCCCATGCGGGTGCGGCGGAGGAAGCCGGCGGTGGCGCGGGCGGACAGCAGGCTGGAGTCGTCGAGGAACCAGCGCAGGTCCTCGTAGGGTGCGTGCACCGGCCAGGTGGAGACCGGGACGCGGTGCACGGTGCCCGCATGGCCCCAGGCGGCGGTGGGCCAGCGCTGGCCGGGCAGCAGGGGTGCGCCGGGGATGGCGTCGGCGGCGGGGGCGGACAGGCAGGCACCCACCCAGGAGGCCATGCGCACCGCCACGGCATTGCCGACGAGTTTCCAGCGGTGGCCCTTGCGGACGGTGGGCACCGACAGCGCGGGGGCGGTCCAGTCGCGGTCGAAACCCTGGAGGCGTTCGGCGTCGGTGATGCCCGGGGTGACGATCTCCCCGGAGGGCAGCCGCACCGCGGGCGGGCTCGCGATGCCCAGCGCGGAACCGCCCTTCAAGGTCGGCACGGCGTTGACGGCCCAGCCCAGCCCGCGGGTGCCCTCGGTCCAGTAGAAGCCGCACGGATCGTGATCGGCGGAGCCGACCACCCGCTCACCGGCGTCGGTCCCGAACAGCACCGGCCGGGGATCCTCGGTGCGCGAGGCCAGCATGAGCACCCGCTCGCGCCGCTGCGGCAGTCCGAACGCCCGCGCGTCCACCACCCGGTACGCCCACAGGTAGCCGAGTTCCTCCAGTGCGGTGGTGATGTGCCGCATGGCCGCCCCGCCGCCCAGTTGCAGCATGAACGGCACATTCTCGATGAGCAGCCAGCGCGGTCCGCGTTTGCGCCGCACCAGCCGGAACACCTCGTCCACCAAACCCGAACGGGAGCCGGTGATTCCGGCGGTGCGCCCGGCCTGCGACAGATCCTGGCACGGGAATCCGGCGGCCACCAGTTCGGTCCCGGCGGGCAGCGCGCGCAGCCGGGTGACATCGGAATGCACGGGCACATCCGGGAAGTGCGCGCTCAGCACCGCCTGCGCGCCCTGGTCGATCTCGCACAGCAGTTCACTGCGCCAACCGTGCGCGGCGAGCCCGAGTTCCAGTCCGCCGATACCGGCGAACAGGCCCACCATCCGCACCACAGCTGTCCTTTCACCCGAGTCCCGACATTTGCCGTCAGAACGTTACTCGAGTCGCGGCGAACCGGCGGTGATCTACACCGCGCCCGTGACCGGCACGGCCGCCGCGCTCGACAACACGCCGCCGGAATCCCACCACCCCACACGGCCTGTCGCGCATGTCGCGCGGGGAACGGCTGTCCGGGTGGGCCGCCGCCCAGCGAGTAGCCGAGCAGGCGATGCGGGTCGCGGCGGTACCGCGCGCGCCACCGGCGGCTCCCGCCGAGTTGGGCCGGCTGCTGCCGAGCGCCGTGGCCGCGCACCGCGGTGCATCCGGACATGCGGTGCGGAACTCGCTGAACGCTGCCGTGTGTTCGCCGGGCGAGCGGGGCGTGGACGTACGGTAGATGCGTGACGACGGACAGCAACGGCGAGGAAATCCGGGCCGGGGCCGCCCGGTGGCCCACGATCCTCACCTGGCGGGCGCACAACGGGTCCCGGATGGAGTCGGTGCGGGTGGTGCTGAACGGCAACCGGATTCGCGCGGCGGGCCGCATCATCGCCGGTGCGACCGAGGAGAGCGAGGCGTTCAGCGCGTCCTACGACCTCGTCACCGACGAGAACGGGGTGACCAAGCGCCTGTCCCTGCGCAGCACGGTCGCGGCGGGGGAGCGGCACGCCTCCATCGCCCGCGACGAGGAGAACTACTGGCTCATCGACGCGGGCGCCACGCACGTGCGCTCCACCTTCGGCGGCGCGCTCGATGTCGACATGGTGCTGAGCCCGTTCTTCAATACGCTGCCGATTCGCCGCCACGGCCTGGCGCACACCTCCGAGGACATCCAGGTCCCGGTGGTCTACGTGCGGCTGCCGGACCTGCTGGTGCAGGAGGCCAGTCTCACCTACAGCTCCGGCCCGGACGGCATCCACGTGCTGTCCCCGGTCTCCAGCGCCACGGTCACCGTCGACGCCGACGGCTTCCTGCTCGACTACCCGGGGCTGGCCGAGCGCATCTAGGGCTACTCCAGGGCTTCGATGACGCCGCCGCGGCGTCCGGCCTCGGCCAGCTTCGCCAGCCAGTCGTGGTCGCCGGGCCGAATGCCCTCGATCGCCCACCGCCGGAAGGTGTCGTAGTCGTTGCGCGCGTCGTGTCCGGCCTCGGTGAGCTGGGCCAGGGAATCGGTGTCGCGCAGGCTGTCCCGGGCGGCGGTGAGCACCCGCAGGGTGTCGTCGAGCACCTCGAGCAGCGCGTCGGCATTGGGTTCGCAGATGGCGCGGACCAGGGCGGGCGCGGTGGCGGCCACCCGGGTGCCGTCGCGGAAGGACCCGGCGGCC
>NZ_BAGD01000020.1 GCF_000308635.1 Nocardia otitidiscaviarum NBRC 14405
GTGACCGTCGCATCCCCCTTCGATCTCATCGTCGTCGGCTCCGGCTTCTTCGGGTTGACCATCGCAGAACGCACCGCCAACCTGCTCGGAAAGCGGGTGCTGGTGGTGGAACGTCGCTACCACCTCGGCGGCAACGCGTACTCGGAGGCGGACCCGGAAACCGGCATCGAAATCCACAAGTACGGCGCCCACCTCTTCCACACCTCCAACAAGCGGGTGTGGGATTACGTGAACCAGTTCACCGAGTTCACCGGATACCAGCATCGCGTCTTCGCCATGCACAAGGGCCAGGCGTACCAATTCCCCATGGGCCTCGGACTGCTGTCGCAGTTCTTCGGCCGCTATTTCACCCCGGACGAGGCGCGCAAGCTCATCGCCGAGCAGTCCGCCGAAATCGACACCAAAGACGCGGCGAACCTCGAGGAAAAGGCCATCTCCCTGATCGGCCGCCCGCTCTACGAGGCATTCATCCGCGATTACACTGCCAAGCAGTGGCAGACCGACCCCAAGGAACTGCCCCCGGGCAATATCACCCGCCTGCCGGTGCGCTACACCTTCGACAACCGCTACTTCAACGACACCTACGAGGGCCTGCCCAAGCACGGCTACACGGCGTGGCTGGCCAAGATGGCCGAATCCGATCTCATCGAGGTGCGCCTGGACACCGACTGGTTCGAGGTGCGCGACGAGATCCGCGCCCAGAACCCGGACGCCCCGGTCGTCTACACCGGCCCGCTGGACCGCTACTTCGACTACGCCGAAGGCGAACTGGGCTGGCGCACCATCGATTTCGAGACCGAGCACCTGGAAACCGGTGACTTCCAGGGCACCTCGGTGATGAACTACAACGACGCGGACGTGCCCTACACCCGCATCATCGAGCCGCGCCACTTCCACCCCGAGCGCGACTACCCGACCGACAAGACGGTCATCATGCGGGAGTACTCGCGCTTCGCCCAGACCGGCGACGAACCGTACTACCCCATCAACACCCCGGACGACCGGGCCAAGCTGCTGGCCTACCGCGAGCGCGCCAAGACCGAGACCGCCGCCGCGAAGGTGCTCTTCGGCGGCCGCCTGGGCACCTACCAGTACCTGGACATGCACATGGCCATCGGCAGCGCGCTCAACATGTTCGACAATGTGCTGCGCCCGCACCTGGAGTCCGGCGCGCCGCTGGTGGACACCGCCGAATGACCGCCCACGTGATGTTGGAAGAGATGACCACCGACACCCGCGCGATATCGCTGCTCCAGCGCATCATCCTGCCTCGGCCGGGTGAGCCCCTCGACGTGCGCAAGCTCTACCTCGAGGAGTCCGACACCAACGCCCGGCGCGCGCACGCGCCGACCCGCACCTCGCTGTCCATCGGCGCGGAGTCCGAGGTGTCGTTCTGCACCTACTTCAATGCCGTGCCCGCCAGCTACTGGCGGCGCTGGTCGGTGCTGACGTCGATGGTGCTGCGCCTGGACCTCTCCGGCCACGGCCGCGTGGACGTCTACCGCTCCAAGGCGGACGGCTCCCGCATCCACGTGCGCGGTGACGAATTCAGTTCCAGCGGTACCGAATCCACCACCGTGGAGTTCGAGGTGGAGCTGGCCCCGTTCGAGGACGGCGGCTGGATCTGGTTCGACATCACCACCGACACCGCCGTGGACCTGCGCGGCGGCGGCTGGTACGCACCGGTCGAGGCCCCGGGGCAGGGCAGCATCGCCATCGGCATGCCCACCTTCAACCGGCCCGGCGACGCGGTGAAGACCATCGCGGCCCTCGGCTCCGACCCACTGGTGCTGGAGAAGATCCGGGCCGTCATCATTCCCGACCAGGGCACCCGCAAAGTGGTGGACGAGCCCGGATTCGCCGAGGCCGCAACCGCTCTCGGCGACCGGCTGACCTTCCACGATCAGCCCAACCTGGGCGGCTCCGGCGGCTACAGCCGGGTCATGTACGAGGCGCTGAAGACCACCGACGCCGAGTACATCGTCTACATGGACGACGACATCGAGATCGAGCCGGACTGCATCCTGCGCGCACTGGCCTTCTCGCGCTTCGCCAAGTCTCCCATCCTCACCGGCGGGCAGATGCTCAACCTGCAGGAGCGCTCACACCTGCATGTCATGGGTGAGGTGGTGGACCGCTCCATCTTCATGTGGACCGCGGCCCCCCATGTCGAATACGACCACGATTTCGCCAAGAACCCGCTGCGCGACCGCGACAACTCCAAACTGCTGCACCGCCGCATCGACGTGGACTTCAACGGCTGGTGGACCTGCGTCATCCCGCGCCAGGTGGCCGAGGAGATCGGGCAGCCGCTGCCGCTGTTCCTCAAGTGGGACGACGTCGAATACGGCCTGCGGGCCCGCCAGGCCGGATATCCGACCATCACCCTCCCGGGTGCGGCGGTGTGGCATATGGCGTGGAGCGACAAGGACGACGCCATCGACTGGCAGGCGTACTTCCACCTGCGCAACCGCCTCGTGGTGGCCTCGCTGCACCTGCCGAACGACGGCCGTCCCATGGTGGTCAACACCGTCAAGGCCACCCTGAAACACCTGCTGTGCCTGGAATATTCGACGGTCGCCATCCAGAACGAGGCGATCCGCGACTACCTGGCCGGTCCGGAGCGGCTGTTCGATCTGCTGCCGACGGCGCTGGGCAAGGTGCACGCCATGCGCAAGCAGTACTCGGACGCGGTGATCCTGCCGTCCTCCACCGAACTGCCGCTGGCCAGCCACGCCGATGTCGGCGCGGTCGGCGAACCGGCCAACCCGATCGCCAAGGTGGCCCGGCTCGGCAAGGGCGTGCTGCACAACTTCCGCAAGGCCAAGCCGCAGCACCACGAGACCCCGCAGCTGAACGTACCCACCCTGGACGCCCGCTGGTTCCTGCTCTCGCAGGTCGACGGCGTCACCGTCACCACCGCCGACGGTCGCGGCGTGGTGTACCGCAAGCGCGATCCGCGCCTGGCCCTGGAGCTCCTCAAAGATGCCATGCGGTTGCGCAAGGAGCTGGCCGAACGCTTCCCCGAGGTGCGCGAGCAGTATCGTCGCGCGCATCCGTGGTTGACCAGCAAGGCCGCATGGGAGAACGTCTTCGGCATCGACACCACGAAGAACGCTGGCACCACGAAGAACGCAGGGACCACGAAGAACTCAGGAGAGCGCCCGTGACCGCCGCCCCCCAGCCGCCCGGCCCCGACCGGGAGCTGCCCATCTCCGCCGTGGAGGCCGAGCGCGCCGCACTCGCGGTGGCCGAGCCGGACGGCTGCTGCGGCGGTGGCTGCTGCGATCAGCCGCAGCCGCCCGCCGAGGTCGCGATCATCAACGCGGTGCAGAGCCGGATCGGTACCCCGCAGGTGATCCGGGCGGCGCGCGGCATGTCGCATTTCGGTGAGCACGCGCTGGGCTGGATGGCCATCGGTGCGGCCGGCGCGCTGGTCGACCGGAAGCGCCGCCGCCAGTGGGCCGGGGTCGCCGTCGGCGCGTTCGGTTCGCACGCGGCCTCGGTGGTGATCAAGCGGATCGTGCGCCGCCCGCGGCCCAACGATCCGTCGGTGCAGGTCAACGTGTCGACGCCCAGCAAGCTGAGCTTCCCGTCCTCGCACGCGACATCCACGACGGCGGCGGCTGTGTTGCTCGGCAGGCTCACCGGGCTACCCTTGCCTGCGGTGCTCGTCCCGCCGATGCTGCTCTCCCGAGTCGTTCTCGGAGTGCACTACCCATCCGACGTGCTCGCCGGTTCCGCGCTGGGCGCCGCATCAGCCGCCGCAGTGCTAGCCGCCGAAAAGAGACTCGCCAAGTGACGACACAGGAAAGAGCCGACGTTGATATGAGCGAAGAGCCGACCAGCACCGACCTGGCCGAGGCGGTCGTCAAGGGTCCGCCGAAGACCTTGGTCGGCGGTCTGATCAAGGCCGCGCGCCCGCGCCAGTGGGTGAAGAACGTGCTGGTCCTGGCAGCGCCGCTGGCCGCGGGCAAGACCGCCGCCGGTGATCTGGTGATCGGCGACTGGACGGTCATCTGGCACGTCGGCATCGCCTTCGCGGTGTTCTGCCTCGCGGCGTCGGGCATCTACCTGGTCAACGACGCCCTCGACGTGGAGGCCGACCGGGCGCATCCGACCAAGCGCTACCGCCCGATCGCCGCCGGCGTGGTGCCGGTCAATCTGGCCTACGCGCTCTCGGCGGTGCTGCTCGTCGGCTCGATCCTGCTGTCGTTCGTGGCCTCCTGGAACCTGGCCGTGGTGATGGCCGTCTACATCGGCATCCAGCTGGCCTACTGCTTCGGCCTCAAGCATCAGGCCGTGCTCGACATCTGCATCGTGTCCTCCGGCTTCCTGCTGCGCGCGGTGGCCGGTGGCGCGGCGGCGAATATCGCGCTGTCGCAGTGGTTCCTGCTGATCATGGCGTTCGGTTCGCTGTTCATGGCGGCGGGCAAGCGCTATGCCGAACTGAAGATCGCGCTCGACACCGGAGCCAAGATCCGCAAGTCGCTGCAGTACTACACGCCGACCTACCTGCGTTTCGTGTGGACCCTCGCCGCCACCGCCGTGGTCGTGTTCTACGGTCTGTGGGCGTTCGAACAGGGTCGTGCCAAGGACACCGAGTGGTTCGCCATCTCGATGATCCCGTTCACCGTCGCGATCATGCGGTACGCGGTAGACGTCGACGGCGGTGAAGCCGGTGAGCCCGAAGAGATCGCCCTGGGGGACAGAGTCCTCCAGTTCCTCGCAATCGCCTGGATCGGAGCGGTAGGTGTCGCTGTCTATCTCACCTGATGTGGTAGCGGGACAAGTGCGGGAAGAAGACGGGGACAACCCGACGCGGGCATTGCCCGTCGGGCGGTCTCGGCGTGCCGATCCGTCGGCACGCCGCTTCACGCGACTATCCCGCGCCACATTCGCCGGTGGGATCGTGCTGGCCGCCACGCTGTTCGCGGTCGGCGGCTGGCAGCGGCGCTGGATCGCCGACGACGGCCTGATCGTGCTGCGTACGGTGCGCAACCTGCTCGCGGGCAACGGGCCCGTGTTCAATGCGGGCGAGCGCGTCGAGACCAATACGAGTACGGCCTGGACCTACATCGTCTGGTTCTTCAGCTGGCTCACCCAGATCCGGCTGGAGTACGTGGTGCTCGCGATCGCGCTGACGCTGTCGGTGGGCGCGATCGTGTTCGCCATGCTGGGCGCGGCCCGGCTGTGGGGCGGCCCCGGTTCCGTTCTGCTGCTGCCCGCGGGCGCGTTCGTCTACATCGCGGTGCCGCCCGCCCGCGACTACGCCACCTCCGGTCTGGAGTCCAGCCTGGTCATCTTCTGGCTGGCGCTGCTGTGGTGGTGGATGATCCGCTGGTCGCAGGCCGAACGGGTGCGCCTGGCGAACTTCTTCGGACTGGTGTTCACCGCCGGTCTGGCCCCGCTCATCCGACCGGAGATGACGCTGGTCGGCGCGCTGGCCCTGCTCATGATCTTCTGCGCGCCGCTGCCGCGGACCCGGTTGCGGCCCATCGTGTTCCGCGGTCTGATCGTCGCGGTCGCGGGCCTGCTGCCGGTGGGCTACCAGATCTGGCGCATGGGCTACTACGGCCTGCCCTACCCGAATACCGCGGTCGCCAAGGACGCGGGCGGGGCCAAGTGGGGGCAGGGCTTCGTGTACCTGTGGAATCTGCTCGGGCCGTACTGGCTGTTGCTGCCGCTGGCGCTGCTGCTGATCCTCGGGGTGGTCGCCTGGCGGACCGTCGCGCCGTCGCGGTACGCGCCCGCTGTTCCGGATGCGGGCTCGGCGACCGGCGTACGCGCCCGCCTGCACCGTCTCAGCGTCCGGCTGCGCACGCCCGGTGCGGTGGTGGCGCTGGTGCTGGTGAGCGGAATCCTGCTCGCGCTGTACCAGATTCGGGTCGGCGGCGACTTCATGCACGGCCGGGTGCTGCTGCCCCAGCTGTTCCTGCTGCTGCTGCCGGTCATGGTGATCCCGGTGCGCGCGCCGCGGTGGAATCCGGCGGGGGAGACCGCGCTGCGCCGGGTCGACTGGGCGTTCGTGGTCATCGTGGCCGCCTGGATCGGCACGGTGGGCTGGGCGCTGTTCGCCTGCAACACCACCGCCATCAAGAGCGGCACCAAGATCGACTCGTCGGGCATCGTGGACGAGCGGGTCTACTACGTGCTCAACACCGGGCACGACCACCCGATCCGGGCCGAGGACTACCTCGACTACCCGCGCATGCGGGCGATGGTCAACGACATCGCCAACAGCCCGAACGGCGGCCTGCTGCTGAACTCGCCGTCGTTCATGTTCTGGTACATCGCGCCGCCGCCGCAGCCGATCCCCGAAGGCGGTGCCGGACATACCGTCTTCTTCCTGAATCTCGGCATGACCAGCATGAACGTTCCGCTGGACGTGCGCGTCATCGACCAGATGGGGCTGGCCTACCCACTGGCCGCGCACACCGAGCGGCTGGTCGACGGCCGCATCGGCCACGACAAGAACCTGTACCCGGACTGGGTGATCGTGGACGCCGGCATGGTGGACAAGAAGCCGTGGATGCCCTGGTACCTGGACGAGAAGTGGGTGACCCAGGCCCGCACGGCGATGTCCTGCCCGGATACCGTCGCGCTGCTCATCTCGTCCCGGGAACCGCTCACCTTCGAGCGGTTCCGGCACAACCTCAAGCACGCCCTCGACTTCGCGTCCTACCGCATCGAGCGGGTGCCGAAGTACGAGATCCAGCGCTGCGGACTGGTGGATCCGACGCAGGAGCCGCCCGCGCCGCGCTAGCAGCGACGTGCCGCGCCCCCTTCGAGCGACGAAGGGGGCGCGGCACGTTTCCGGCCGGACGATCGGCGATAGCCGAACCGAATGAGGAGGTTCGACCTCCGCATCGACCCTCGAAGCGACGGGCTCGAAAAACGACAATTGTGTGATTCACCGCATCCCCACGGTCAGGGGCATGACCTCGGTAAGGTTCGATAGACGGTCCGCCGTCCGATCGCTTCCGTGTCGCCGCCCGCGACACGCGAACTTTCGGGCAAACCGTGCGTTGTCTCACCTTTATCTCGTTTTGGTAACGCTCCGTGATGCCGGGCGCGATACGCTCATCGAGATGAACGCCCGCCGCGGTCGCATGCCCGCATGCGCCGTGGCCGTTAGCGCAAGATGCCGCCGAGTTCTTTTCGGCAGGGGAAGGTCCGGCGGCACAGACCGAAAGGCCGGACACACATATGCGAGGCGTGGATAGACGTCGGAGTTCCCGCGGCTGGTTCAAGAAGTCGGTAGTGGGCGTGGCTCTGGCGATGTTGCTGCCGTTCGGGGTGTCGGTGGCAGGCGCGGGTACCGCCTCCGCCGCGTTCAACCCGGACGGATTCGACTTCTGGGTCGACTCCAGCATGGGGCCCATCAAGTCGCGCGTCTTCCGCGCGGCCGATGGCAACACCAACCGTGTCGTGTACGCCCTGGACGGCATGCGCGCCCGTGAGGACCTGAACGGCTGGGAGATCGACACCGAGGTCGCCCGGTCCCTCACCGCCGCCAATATCAACGTGGTCATGCCGGTCGGCGGCCAGTCCAGCTTCTACGCCGACTGGAACGCGCCCAGCACCATCTTCGGCCTGCCCGCCGGTTCCTCCTCGGGTTCCTCGGGCTCGGCGTCGGGCTCCTCCTCGGGTTCGGGCGCGCTGCAGCTCGCCGCGGGCGGTCCGGGCAAGAGCTACACCTACAAGTGGGAAACGTTCATCACCCAGAACCTGCGCAACGCCCTGCGTGACCGCCTCGGCTTCAGTCCGTACCGCAATGGCGTGTTCGGTCTGTCCATGGGCGGTTCCGGCGCGCTGACCCTGGCCGCCTACCACCCGGACCAGTTCAGCTTCGCGGGCTCGTACTCCGGCTACCTGAACATCTCCGCGCCGGGCATGCGCGAGGCCATCCGCATCGCCATGGTCGACGCGGGCGGCTACAACGTGGACGCCATGGCTCCGCCGTGGGGGCCGCAGTGGCTGCGCATGGACCCGTTCGTCTTCGCGCCGCGCCTGGTCGGCAACAACACCCGACTGTGGATCTCGGCCGCCAGCGGCCTGCCCAACGGCGACCCGGTCGCCTTCTCCACCCTGAACGGCATGGGCCTGGAGGCCCTGGCCCTGGCCAATACCCGCGCCTTCCAGGTGCGCATGGCCACCCTGGGCGCGAACAACGTGCACTACGACTTCCCGGCGTTCGGTATCCACAACTGGCGCAACTGGGAAGACCAGGTCAACCGCATGATCCCGGACCTGTCCGCCAATATCGGCTGAGGCAAGACCAGGTATTTCGAACGGCCCCGCATCGCATTCCGGCGATGACGGGGCCGTTTCGCATTCGGTCTCGTTCCAGACTCGCCGGGGGCGACACGCGGAACAACATCGGTCAGGCGTCCGATACTCGATTCGTATCGAAGATCAAGTGAGCGCGTCATGAGCGCTCGAATGATCTGCACTGCTCGAAGAACTGCTCGAAAACGACGCCCGGGGTGGCTACCGCCGGGTGACTGCTCGGACGGAGGACGAGGTCGATGCGTGGTACGAGGTTGCGGAAATCGGTATTGGGGATCGCGGCGGCGCTATTGCTGCCGCTGGGGATCTCCGTGCCGCTGGCACCGCAGGCGGTCGCCGCCTTCGACCCGTCGGGCTTCGACTTCTGGGTGGACTCCCCGGCCATGGGTCCGATCAAATCCCGCATCTTCCGTGCGGCCGACGGCAACACCAACCGCGTCGTCTACGCCCTCGACGGCATGCGCGCCCCGGAAACGCTCAATGGCTGGGAGATCGAGACCAATGTCGCCCAGGTGTTGACCAGCTGGAATATCAATGTGGTCATGCCGGTGGGCGGCCAGTCCAGCTTCTACGCCGACTGGAACGCCCCCAGCAACTTCTTCGGGGTGCCGCCCGGTGCGGCGGGCTCGGTCACCGGTTCGGGCGCGACCGAGGCGTTCATGGCCGGGCCGGGCAAGAGCTACCGGTACGAGTGGGAGACCTTCCTGACCAACCAGCTGCGCTGGGCGCTGCGCGACCGCCTGGGCTTCAACCCGTACCGCAATGGCGCGTTCGGCCTGTCCATGGGCGGCTCGGCGGCACTGACGCTGGCCGCCTACCATCCCGACCAGTTCAGCTTCGCGGGCTCGTTCTCCGGCTACCTGAACATTTCCGCGCCCGGTATGCGGGAGGCCATCCGCGCCGCCATGATCGACGCGGGCGGCTACAACGTCGACTCCATGGCCCCGCCGTGGGGCCCGCAGTGGCTGCGCATGGACCCGTTCGTCTTCGCGCCCACCCTGATCGCCAACAACACCCGCTTGTGGATCGCGGCGGGCAGCGGCGTGCCCATGCAGCAGGATCTCCAGCAACCTTTCGGCGTGGCCGCCGATCGCGTGGTGCGCGGCGCGCCGCTGGAGGCGCTCGCGCTGGCGAACACCCGGGCGTTCCAGGTGCGCATGATGTCGCTGGGTGCGCAGAACGTGGTCTATTCGTTCCCCAATGTGGGCCTGCACGCCTGGACCAATTGGCAGGACGAGGCGTATCGCATGATTCCGGACCTGTCGGCGAATATCGGCTGAATTCTTTCTCGTTCAGCCCCCTTGCGCACTATCACGATTCGGCAACCGGAGGCGTTTCGTCGCCGGTCGGGACGGTCGCTGCGCCTTAGCTGAGCGGCAAGACGTGTGCGTTTCGGGTTGCGGTCAACGATGATCGGCGGAGGGCGAAGTGTGATGCGGTTCGGTCTTGGTTCCATACGTGCCACGGTGGCGGCGGCGGTCGCCGCGCTGGCGGTCCCGCTGGCGGCGGCGGTGGGCGGGGTGGGTGCGCCCGCCTCGGCTGCCTTCAATCCGGCCGGCTTCGATTTCTGGGTCGATTCCAGCATGGGGCCGATCAAGTCGCGCATCTTCCGCGCGGCCGACGGCAACACCCAGCGGGTGGTGTACGCCCTCGACGGCCTGCGGGCCCGCAACGATCTGTCCGGCTGGGAGATCGACACCGAGGTCTCGCGGGTGCTGACCGCGTGGAACATCAATGTGGTGATGCCGGTGGGCGGTCAGTCCAGCTTCTATTCCGACTGGGTGGCGCCCAGCAACACCAACGGCCAGCAGACCACCTACGCCTGGGAGACCTTCCTGACCCGGGATCTGCGCAATGCCCTCGCCGCGCGGCTGGGCTTCAACCCGCGCGGCAACGGGGTGTTCGGCCTGTCCATGGGCGGCAGCGCGGCGCTGGTGCTGGCTGCCTACCACCCGGACCAGTTCCGTTATGCCGCATCATATTCCGGTTATCTCAATATTTCCGCGCCGGGTATGAAGGAGGGGTTGCGGGCGGCCATGCTGGACGCGGGCGGCTACAACATCGACGCCATGTGGGGCCCGCCGTGGAGTGAATTGTGGCTGCGCAACGATCCGTTCGTTTTCGCGGAACGCCTGCGCGCCAATGGAACCCGCCTGTGGATATCGTGTGGAAACGGACTGCCCGGTGCTCGGGATCAGGTGCGTCAGCCCATCGATGCCTACCACATCGGCAATGCCATGGGCCTGGAGACCGTCGCGCTGGCGAATACCCGAGCGTTCCAGGCTCGACTCGACAGCCTCGGTCCGCACAACGCCCACTTCGACTACACCTCGGACGGCATCCACAACTGGTTCTACTGGCAGGATCAGGTCCTGAAGATGCTGCCGGACCTGAGTGCGAACATCGGTTAGCCCTAACGTTTTTCCGTTTGCCGCGACAGTTGGTGCGAACCACGATAAGGTCACCGCACGATAACGGTCATCGAGTGGGCGGATTTCGGCCACGTGATTGGCTCGGTCTTGCTAAGGCAATCACGGTCGAATATCGTCCAGCGAGCGCAAGTGTGACCACATCGTGGTAGCGCCGTCGTTGGCATGGAGAGTCGGGATCCGTGCGAGCGGCTCGAGCGCACCGGCCACAACAGCAGAAAGAGAGCAGTATTCATGCGTTTCGGCAGGACCGCCGCGCGGGTGGAGTCGGGACGGCGGGGCGCGACCCGCGGTTGGAGCAAGCGGATGCTGGCCGCCGGTGCGGCCGCGCTGGCACTGCCGCTCGCCGCCGGAGTGGCGGCCCCGACGCTCGCAACCGCCGCACCCGTCCACGGACCGGTATTGCGCGCCCCGGCGGGCGGTTTCGAAGAACTGATGGTCCCGTCCAGCATGGGCCCGATCAAGGTCCAGGTGCAATGGGCCAGCCAGGGCGGCAGCGCCGCGCTGTACCTCCTGGACGGTATGCGCGCCCGCGACGACCGCAATGCCTGGGCCAATGCGGACGAGGGCGGTGCGCCGCAGCTGTTCGCCAATGACAACGTCACCATCGTGATGCCGGTCGGCGGGCAGTCCAGCTTCTACACCGACTGGTACTCGCCGTCGAACACCAACGGCCAGAAGTACACCTACAAGTGGGAGACCTTCCTGACCAAGGAACTGCCGCAGTTCCTGGAGGGCTACGGCGTCTCTCGCACCAACAACGCCATCGCCGGTCTGTCCATGGGCGGTTCGGCCGCTCTCATGATGGCCGCCTACCACCGCGAGCAGTTCAAGCACGCCTCCTCGTTCTCGGGCTACCTGAACATCTCCGCACCGGGCATGCGGGAGGCCATCCGCATCGCCATGCTGGACGCGGGTCGCTTCAACGTGGACTCGATGGCCGCGCCGTGGAGCCCGCAGTGGCTGCGCATGGACCCCTTCGTCTTCGCGCCGCAGCTGAAGAACCTGCCCATGTACATCTCGGCCGGTTCCGCGCTGCCGGGTCAGTACGACCGCCCGGCCTCGGCGGTCGGCGTGTTCAACACCGGTAACGCCATGGTGCTCGAGGCGCTGTCGCTGGTGAACACCCGCGCCTTCCAGGCTCGCCTGGGCCAGCTGGGCATCGGCGCCCGCTACGACTTCCCGGCGACCGGTACCCACACCTGGCTGTACTGGCACGATCAGCTGGCGAACGCCCGCCCGGATATCCTGCGCGCGCTCGGAGTCTGACAGCCATACCGTACGACCCAGACCGTACGGCACAGCGGCGGCCGACCTCGGAATCGAGGTCGGCCGCCGTTTTTCGTAGCCGACCGGCGGGCCTGCGGCGTCACAATTGCGCCGAAAGCGCATTCCGTGCCGGACATCTTCCGCCAACCGGGACCGATTACCGCGCGTCTTCCCGGTCTTTCCTCTTTTTAGAGGTACAAACACTCCTGTGACTGGTGTTGTTCGTGAGGCGAGAATGGCGCGGCGCTGGGTCGCCTGCGCCGTCGCTCTGCTGCCGTTGGCGGTGGGGATCGCCGTCGCGGGTCCGGTCGTGGCCGCCCCCGAGACCGCCGTATCGGCTCCGGCGACCGTGCAGCGGGCGGTATGGCTGACCGACCGGCGCGTAGCGCTGTGGGTGCACTCGCCCGCCATGAACGAGGCGGTCCAGATACAGCTGCTGCTGGCGCGGGACTGGAACACCCGCCCGGACGCCAAGTTCCCGGTGCTGTACATGCTCGACGGGTTGCGCGCCCAGGACGACGAGAACGGCTGGACCAAAGACGCGAGCGCCGACGAGTTCTTCGCCGACAAGAACGTCACCGTGGTGCTGCCGGTCGGCGGTCAGTCCAGCTTCTACGCCGACTGGCTGCAACCGAACAACGGCCACAACTACAAGTGGGAAACCTTCCTGACCAAGGAACTCCCGCCGCTGCTGGAGGGGCAGTGGCGCGCTACGAATGTGCGTGGCGTGGAGGGTCTTTCGATGGGCGGAACGGCGGCCATGTTCCTGGCCGCGCGCAATCCCGGCTGGGTGCGCCACGCCGCCTCCTACTCCGGATTCCTGACCCTCACCACGCTCGGTATGCCGCAGGCGGTCAATTTCGCCATGCATGACGCGGGCGGATTCGATTCCGAGGCCATGTTCGGGCCGCCCACGAGTCCGCTGTGGGCCGAGCACGATCCGTATCAGCTGGCGGACCAGCTGAAGAACATCAGCCTGTACGTTTCCAGCGGCAGCGGTACCGCGGGCGCGACCGACCCGCTCTCCGATATTCCGGGCATCACCACCAATTACGCCGGGATGGGCCTGGAGGTGCTGTCGCGGCTGACGACCCAGAATTTCGTCGCCAAACTCAACAAGATCAGCATTCCGGTGCAGGTGAATTACCGGGCCTCCGGCACCCACACCTGGCCGTACTGGGATTTCGAGATGCGGCAGTCCTGGCCGCAGGCCGCGGCGGCGCTCGGCGTGGACGCGACACCCGCCAACTGTTCGGTGGGCGGCGCGATCGCCGGGGCGGTGCAGGCCAACAATTGGCTGGGCGGCTGCCTGACCGGCGAATACCAGGTGCCCGGCGGTATCGCCCAGGACTTCACCGGCGGACAGGTGTTCTACTCGCAGGCCACCGGCGCGATCCCGACCGGCGGCATGATCGGCGGCAGCTACCAGGGCGTGGCCGGACCGGGTTCGGGGCTGGGCATGCCGACCGGCGGTGAGGCGGCGCTACCCGACGGCCGCGGCCGCTTCCAGCCCTTCCAGCACGGCTTCATCTACTGGACCCCGGCGACGGGGGCGCATCCGGTGCGCGGCGCGATCCTCGACGAGTGGGCGCGGCTGGGCTACGAGGGCGGCGCGGCCGGTTATCCGACCGGGGCCGAGCAGGCGACCCCGCACAAGGACGGCGTGGTGCAGGGCTTCGAGCACGGACCGATGTACTTCAGTCCCGCGACCGGCGCGCATCTGGTGCAGGGGCTGATCCTGGGCAAGTACGCCCAGCTCGGTTTCGAGAACAGCGTCTTCGGCTTCCCGACCGCCGGGGAGGTCGGCCTGAAGGACTTCGGCCGGATGAGCCGGTTCGAAGGCGGCAATATCTACTGGAGCCCGCTGTCGGGCGCGTGGGGCGTGCGCAACGGCGCGGTCATGGACGCCTGGGGCGCACTGGGTTTCGAGAACGGCCAGCTCGGCTTCCCGACCGGCGACGAAACCCAGATCCCCGGCGGCAGCCAGCAGACGTTCCAATTCGGCACGATCGTCGTCAAGGACGACAGGGCCCAGGTGGTCGCCCTCGACGGCCGCCCCATCGCCCTCCCCGGCCCCCCGCCCGCGCCGAACGACCAGCGACAGCCGGACCCGGCCGCCCCGGCTCCCCCGTCACCCGGCCACGAGAACCCGGCCGCTCCGGCCGCCACGCAGCCCGGCGTGGCGACTGCTCCGGCCGCCGCACCCGCCGCGTCCGAGGTAGCCGCGCCCGAAGTCGCCGGATCCGGTGCGGCGGTGTCCGAAGCCGTTGTGCCGCAGCCTTCGGCGGCCGCGCCCCGCCCCCGATACCACCTCGGCCGAGCCCTCGGCTGCCACGCCCGCCCCACCCGAGGTGATCGTGCCGCAGCCGCCTGCCGCGGTGCCGCAGTCACCCCCGCCGGAGGTGCCGTCCGCCGCCCCGCAACCTCTCACCCCGGCTCCGGCCGCCGCACCCCCGAACGCCATGCCCGAGCCGGGACCCGCGCCCGCCGTCGTACTCGACATTCCGCCCGCGACACCGGGCGGTCCGGCCGTGGTGCTCGACATCCCCCCGGCGGCTCCGCCGCAGCGCCCCTGATCAACCCTGCGCCCGGACAGCCGGTGCGCGGCGCGAAGACACGCGTCCCCCGTCATATCCGGCCGGTCGGCGGAATGACGCAGGTCACCACGTGTGGCGGCGCTAAGAACTGCATGAGGTTCGTTTTGCTGGGCACCACTTCTCGGTAGCTTGCCGCTAGCCTGGTGGCGACCTTGTGCCCTGGACATCTGTGCCCTGATAGATCCGAGGAAGCGAATTCATGCAACGGACCCGTGGAAAAGTGATCGGCGTGGTGGCGGCGTGCGCCGCCGCCGGATTGCTGGCCGCCTGCGGCGATAACGATTCGACCGCGACCAGCACGCCCACGCTGTCCTCGACCACGCAGGCGAGCTCGTCGGCGGCGCCCTCGACCACCGAGTCGGCCGCCCCCGAATCGCCGCAGTCGACCGAATCGGCCGCACCCCCGGCGGAGGAGAACACCGAGCGTCCGCAGCCGGTGCCGACCGAATTCGTCACGCCGCAGAGCGACGCGCCCGCGCTGAGCGACAAGGACAGGACCTACATCGAGGAACTGAAGAAGCGCGGCGTGACTCCGTCCTCCCCGGATATCGCGCTCAGCGCGGGCAACCTGGTCTGCCAGGGCAAGTCCGAAGGCGCGCCGGAGGACCAGATCATCACCTACGTGACCGCCATCGCGGGCTCCGATCCCACCTTCGACCCGAGCAAGATGCCGGTCGAGGAGGCCGGGAAGATCTACTACGAAGTCGCCTCCGCGAGTTACTGCCGGTGACCCCGCGCCGCCGCTCCGCACGCCGGTCCGCACCGGCGGGATGCCTGCTGTTCCTGGCGGTGGTCGCGCTGATCATCGTCGTGGTGATCCTGCTGTGGTACCTGCTGGCGGGGCGGCTGCGCCTGCCCGGCCCGACCCCGCCCGGGCCGAAGGAGCCGACCTCCCAGCCCGCGTCCTGCCCGGATGTGCTGATGCTGTCGGTGCCGGGCACCTGGGAGTCGTCGAGCAACGACGACCCCTACAACCCGTCGGCCAATCCGATCTCGCTCATGCTGAACATCTCCAACCCGATCCGGGAGCGGTTCCCGAACGAGCGGGTGGAGGTCTACACCGTCCCGTACGTGGCGCAGTTCTCCAATCCCATCGCCATTCCGCCGGACGGTCAGCAGTCCTACAACAAGAGCCGCTCCGAGGGCATCGCCCGCGCCACCGACAAGCTGGCGCAGACCCATCGGGACTGTCCGCTCACCACCTACGTGATCGCGGGCTTCTCGCAGGGTGCCGTGATCGCCGGTGACGTGGCCGCGGATATCGGCGCGGGCAAGGGCCCGGTGCCCGCCGACAAGGTGCTCGGCGTGACCGTGCTCGCCGACGGCCGCCGGGTCGACGGGCCGGGACAGGCCATCGAGATCGGTAATGCCCCGCCCGGGGTGGGCGCGGAGGTCGCGCTCAAGGGCCTGAACGTCCCGGGCATCACCATGACCGGACCGCGGCCCGGCTTCGGCAAGCTGGCCGACCGCACCTACACCATCTGCGCCCCGGGCGATCTCATCTGCGATTCCCCGGATCAGGCGCTGAACCCGGTCAACTTCCTCAGCAGCGTCGGCACCCTGGTGCGCGCGGCCGGGAATCCGGTGCACAGCCTCTACAACGGGTACGTGGTGGACGACAGCGGCACCACCGCCACCCAGTGGACGGTGAACTGGGCGGCCGGGCTCATCGAGGGCGCTCCGCACCCACCGCATTCGTGACCGGAACCACCTGGTCGGGGCGTTGTGGCGAACAACCCCCCGCATTGGGGGCTTGTGCCCGTCGACCGACCCCGTGGTTTGGCGCACAACCTGTAAAGTGCTCCGAGATTGTGACGCCGGTCGATGAGGCCCGGCGGCGCAGAGCAATCGATCTCAGCCAGGAGCATCAGTTCAATGACAGGAGTCGCCGTACCGGCCGGTCGCGAGACCGTGCCGAGTACACCGCCGCGGGCATTCCGCTTCGCGGCGGCCGGCGAGGGTAACCCGTCCGAAGGCGGGGCGCGCAAGTTCATCAAGCTCGCGCAGCGGGCCGAGGATTTCGGGTACGACGCGTTCGCCGTGCCCGATGCCCTGGGTCCGCAGGTGGGTCCGATCGCGGCCCTCGGTGCCCTGGCGGTGGCCACGGACCGCATCCGGCTCGGAACCTCGATGCTGGCGAACGGTTTTCGGCATCCGGTGGTGCTGGCCAAGGAGGCCGCCACCCTGGACGTGCTGTCCCGGGGCCGGTTGGAGCTGGGTGTGGGCGCGGGCTGGCTGGCCGACGACTTCGACGCGGCGGGCATCGACTTCGACGCACCCGCGGTGCGGCTGGAGCGCCTGGACGAGACCCTGACGATCCTGGACGTGCTGCTGCGCGGCCAGGAATGTCACTTCGAGGGCAAGCACTACCGGGTGCGGGGGATCAAGGGTGCGCCGCGGCCGCGGCAGGGCCCGCGTCCGCCGCTGGCCACCGGTGGCGGCGGACCGCGTCTGCTGCGACTGGCGGCCCGGCACGCCGACATCATCTCGGTGGTGCCACCCACCACGCCCGCAGGACGGATGCTGCTGTCCGGTATCACGCTCGACCGAACCGTCGAGCGGGTGCGGATCATCCGGGAGGCGGCCGGGCCGCGCTTCCCGGAGATCGAATTGAACTGGGCGATCACCGCGGTGATCGTCACCGACGATCGGGAGCGCGCCGCCGCCATGGCGCTCGACGCGATCGACAAGGGCCTGCATCCGAACCTGGATGTGGACGTACGGCTGTCGGTGGAGCAGATCCTCGAGTCACCGTATGTGGCGATCGGCACCCACGAGCAGATCGCCGACCACATCCGCCGGGTGCGGCAACTCACATCCATGTCCTACGTGGGCGTATTTCCCACTCAGATGGAGGCATTCGCACCGGTGATCCCCTTGTTGCGACATGAGTGAGCAGGCAGATCGGATCGCTCCGGACACTGGTCCGGCGCCTGCTCTGTAACATGTCCCTGGTTTGAGTACATCTAGCCAATAGGCGGTCACCGCGCAGACCGCAACAGAATTCTGCAGGTTGGCTCTTGCACGTTAGAGCACCGGCGGGCGAAAGAGAGTCGGGGCCTCACAGGTAACAGCGGCCGTATCGCCGCCCCTGCTTCGTGTGCCTCGGAGGAGAAGGAATGGACGAGACTTTCGACGACTACCTGGACGAAACCGGGAAGATCACGATTCCCGAGGGCCGGACCCTGGTCGATTACGTCGAGAAGCACACGATCGGTAACGACGCCAATGATCTGGCGTACCGCTACATCGACTACTCGCGGGAGCGCGACGGCGAGTACCAGGACCTGACCTGGAGCCAGTTCGGCACGCGGCTGCGCGCGGTGGCCGCCCGACTGCAGCAGGTGACCAAGGAGGGCGATCGGGTCGCGATCCTCGCCCCCCAGGGGCTGGATTACGTCATCTCCTTCTTCGCCGCCATCTACGCGGGCTGCATCTCGGTGCCGCTGTTCGATCCGGACGAGCCGGGCCACACCGACCGCCTGCACGCCGTGCTCGGCGACTGCACGCCCTCCGCGATCCTGACGGCCAGCTCCTCCGCCGCCGGTGTTCGCCAGTTCTTCCGCGCCCTGCCCGCCGCCCAGCGTCCGCGCATCATCGCCGTCGACGCCATCCCCGACAGCGTCGGTGAGACCTGGGTGCGTCCGGACATCACCGTGGACGACATCGCGTACCTGCAGTACACCTCGGGTTCCACCCGCGTCCCGGCCGGTGTGGAGATCACCCACCGCGCCGTCGGCACCAACCTGCTGCAGATGGTGCACGCCCTGGACCTGAACTGGAATTCCCGCGGCGTCACCTGGCTGCCGCTGTTCCACGACATGGGTCTGCTGACGGTGATCCTGCCCGCCGTGGGCGGCAAGTACATCACCATCATGTCGCCGTCGGCGTTCGTGCGCCGTCCCTCGCGCTGGATCAACGAGCTCGCGGCCGTCGCCGACGGGGCCGGAACATTCGCCGCGGCACCGAATTTCGCCTTCGAGCACGCCGCCGCGCGCGGTCGCCCGAAGAACGGCGAGACGCTGGACCTGTCGAATGTCATCGGCCTGATCAACGGCTCCGAGCCGGTGACGGTCTCCTCGATGAAGAAGTTCAACGAGGCGTTCGCCCCGTACGGCCTGCCCAAGACGGCCATCAAGCCCTGCTACGGCATGGCCGAGGCCACCCTGTTCGTGTCGGCCACCCGCCACGAGGACGAGGCCAAGGTCATCTACGTCGACCGCGACGAGCTCAACGCGGGCCGTGTCAAGAAGGTGGAGCAGGGCACGCCCAACTCCATCGCCCAGGTGAGCTGCGGTTACGTCGCGCATTCGCAGTGGGCCACCATTGTCGACGCCGAGACCATCGACGACCCCGAGGGCGCGCTGGAGCTGCCCGAGGGCCGCGTCGGCGAGATCTGGCTGCACGGCAACAACATCGGCATCGGTTACTGGGGTCGCGAGGACGAGACCCAGAAGACCTTCCGCAACCGCCTGGTGCGCCGCCTGTCCGAGGGCAGCCACGCCGAGGGCACCCCGGCCGACGCGCACTGGATGCGCACCGGCGACTACGGCGTGTACATCGACGGCGAGCTCTACATCACCGGCCGCGTCAAGGACCTGGTGATCGTGGACGGCCGCAACCACTACCCGCAGGACCTGGAGTTTTCCGCGCAGGAGGCGTCCACCGCACTGCGTCCCGGCTTCGTGGCCGCCTTCGCCGTCCCGGCGAATCAGCTGCCCGCCGAAGTCTTTGCCGCCGACAGCCATTCGGGCCTGTCCTTCGACGCCGACGACGCGTCCGAGCAGTTGGTCATCGTGGCCGAGCGCGGTCCGGGTGCGGGCAAGGCCGATCCGCAGCCGATCGCCGACGCGGTGCGCGCGGCGGTCTCGCAGCGGCACGGCGTCACCGCCCGTGACATCCTGCTCGTTCCGGCGGGCTCGATTCCGCGCACCTCCAGCGGCAAGATCGCGCGCCGCGCGTGCAAGGCGGCATATCTGGAGGGCACACTGCGTGGTGGTTACACGCAGCAGGCTTTCCCCGATGCACCAGACGAGGAGTGAGGCGTAAGCCTCATACGCAATGGCGCGGGTCGGTGCGGCCCGCGCCATTCACTGCATTCAGTGCCGTGCACCCGACGCAGACAGGTAGCTTGAGGAATTGATGGCTGAGAACGAGGGCAGCGTGCCCACCGAGACGACCGAAACCGCAGCAACCGAGTCGGCCGCGGGTGTCGAGCGTGCCGCCGGCACCGACATGTCGGTGGCTGAGCTGCGAGAATGGTTGCGGCGCTGGGTGGCCGACGCCACCGGTCAGCCCATCGAGAACATCACGGTGGACCGGCCGATGGAGGAATTCGGCCTCGCCTCCCGCGACGCGCTCGCCCTCGGCGGCGATATCGAGGACCTCACCGGGGTGGTGCTGAACGCGACCATCGTCTACCAGCATCCGACCATCGCCTCGCTGGCCGAGCGGATCATCAACGGTGAGCCGGACGCGCCGGAGGACACGCCGGACGATTCCTTCTATACCGCCGGATATCAGCCGGGCGAGGCGCACGACATCGCCATCGTCGGCCTGTCGACCCGACTGCCGGGTGCGGGGGATACACCCGAGTCGACCTGGGAGTTCATTCTCAATGGCGGCGACGCCATTCGCGACCTACCCGAGGGCCGCTGGGACGAGTTCAAATCCGACCCGCAGGCCCTGGCCGCCATCGAGAACGGCAATACCAAGGGCGGCTACCTCGATCAGGACGTGGTGAAGGGCTTCGACGCGGAGTTCTTCGCCATGTCGCCCATCGAGGTGGAGCGCGTCGATCCGCAGCAGCGGCTCATGATGGAGCTGACCTGGGAAGCCCTGGAGCACGCGCGGATTCCCGCGAGCGATCTCAAGGGCGGCCCGGTCGGTGTCTTCATCGGCTCCTCGACCAGCGACTTCATGCTGGTCACGGCGCTGGGTCTGGGTAAGGAACCCGATCCGAACGTGCCCCTGTCGGCCGAGGCGTACGCCCTGCTGGGCGCGTCCACGGGCATCATCGCCAACCGCGTCTCCTATTTCTTCGACTTCCGCGGCCCGTCGGTGACCATCGACACCGCGTGCTCGTCCACGCTGGTGGCGGTGCACGACGCGGTGCGGTCGCTGCGCAACGGCGATTCCGATGTAGCGCTGGCCGGTGGCGTGAACATGATTCTCGCCCCGATGGCCAGCCTCGGTTTCGATATCAACGGCGCGGTCGCCAAGGACGGCCACATCAAGGCGTTCTCCTCCGATGCCGACGGCATGGTGCGCTCCGAGGGCGCGGGCCTGGTGGTGCTCAAGCGCCTGGCCGACGCCGAACGCGACGGCGACAAGATCTACGCGGTCATCAAGGGCTCGGCCGTCAACAATGACGGCCGCTCCAACGGCATCTTCGCGCCGAACCCGGACGCGCAGGCCGACGTGCTGCGCCGTGCCTACCGCGATGCCGGTATCGCGCCCTCCACCGTCGATTACATCGAGGCGCACGGCACCGGCACCCTGATCGGCGATCCCATCGAGGCCGACGCCCTGGGCCGGGTGGTGGGTCGCGGTCGCGAGGCCGACAAGCCCGCCCTGCTCGGTTCGGCCAAGACCAACTTCGGCCACCTGGAATCGGGAGCGGGTGCGGCCAGCCTCGCCAAGATCATTATGGCGTTGCAGCACAATGTCATTCCGCCGAATATCAACTTCGCCGGCCCGAACCCGTACATCCCGTTCGACCAGGCGCACCTGAAGGTCGTCGAGCAGCCGACCGAATTCCCGCGCTACAGCGGCAAGGCCACCATCGGCGTCTCCGGCTTCGGCTTCGGCGGCACCAACGCCCACGTGGTCATCCAGGAGTACGTGCCCACCCCGGCCGTTCCGGACAGCGCCGACACCGCCGATCGCGACAGCTCCGGACTCGACAGTTCTGGTCTCGACGCTGAGGCCACCGACGTGCTGGCCGAGGCCGAGAAGCTGGTGGAAGCCGCCGCGCCCGAGCCGGAATGGGCTCCGCGCGAGGAGCCGCTGCCGGTGATCCTGCCGGTGTCGGCCTACCTGCCGTCGCGCCGCAAGCGCGCCGCCGCCGACCTGGCCGACTGGCTGGAAAGCGACGCGGGTCGCGACACTCCGCTCGAGGATGTGGCGCGGGCGCTGGCCAAGCGCAGCCATCAGCGCTCGCGCGGCGTGGTCATCGCCGAGAACCACGAGGAGGCCGTCGCGGGCCTGCGCGCCATCGCCGCCGGTAAGCCCGGTCCGGGCGTCTTCACCGCCGATTCCCCCGCGGCCGAGGGCCCGCTGTGGGTGATGGCCGGGTTCGGTGCGCAGCACCGGAAGATGGGCAAGCAGCTCTACCAGGAGAACCGCATCTTCCGCGAGACCGTCGACCAGGTCGACGAACTCGTGGTGGACGAGGCCGGGTACTCGGTCAAGGAGATGATCCTCGACGACGCCCAGGACTGGGATATCGGCACCGGTCAGGTCGGCACCTTCACCATTCAGGTGGGTCTGGCGGCCGTGCTGCGCGCGCACGGCGCGGAACCCGCGGGCGTGGTCGGCCATTCGCAGGGTGAGGTCGCCGGTGCCTACATCTCCGGCGGCATGAACCTGGAGGACGCCGTCCGGGTGATCTGCTCGCGCGGTCGCCTCATGGGCGAGGGCGAGGCCATGATCACCGACGACCAGGTGCGCAATATGGCGCTGGTCGAGCTGAGCGCCGCCGATATCGAGGCCATGCTGCCGGAGTATCCGGATGTGGAGGTGGCGGTGTACGCCGCGCCGACCAACACCGTGATCGGCGGCCCGCCGGATCAGGTGCACGCCATCGTGGCCAAGGTGGAGGAGCAGGGCAAGTTCGCCCGCGTGCTCCAGACCCGCGGTGCGGGCCACACCTCCCAGATGGATGTGCTGCTGGGCGAACTCGCCGCCGAGCTGGCCGGTATCGAGCCGACCAAGCTGAAGGTGGACCTGTACTCGACCGCGCACAAGGACGCCGTGTACCGCGCGGGCCACGCCCCCGTGCACGATGTGGACTACTGGGTCACCAATATGCGCGGCTCGGTGTACTTCACCAATGCCGTGCGCCAGGCCGTGGACACCGGTATCACCACCTTCCTGGAGCTGGCCCCGAACTCCGTCGCGCTCATGCAGGTGCTGGGCACCACGTACGCGGCGGGCGTGCACAATGCCGCGCTCATCCCGACCCTCAAGCGCAAGGAGGACGAGTCGGCGGCCGTCATCGCCGCGCTCGCCCAGCTCTACGTCAACGGCCACCGGGTGAACCTGCCGTCGCTGCTGCCCGCGGGCGGCTACGCGGATATTCCGCGAACGGCGTTCGTGCGCAAGGAGTACTGGCCCAAGGTGAGCCTGGCCGGTGGCTCCGGCAATGGCCGGGTGCCGGGCGCGCACGTGTCGCTGCCCGACGGTCGCCACGTGTGGGAGGTGCAGGCCGGTGTGGTCACCGACCTGGGCGCACTCGTGGAAGCCGCTGCCGCGCAGGTGCTCTCGCAGGTGCGGACCGGCGCGTCCTACGCCTACGGCCCCATTCCGGCGTCGGGCACCCTCACCACCACACTCACCCCCTACCCGGGTGGCGCGGCGGCGCAGGTGCACGCCAAGCAGGGCAACGCCTTCACGCTGCTCTTCGACGGCGTGGTGACCTCCGGCGCCCCGCTGCCGGAACCCGTTGCCGCGCAGCCGGTCCAGCAGGCCGAGGAATCCGCTCCCGCCGAGGTCGCGGTGGTCGAGGCCGCGGGTGAGCGCTGGGATCCGAACGGTTCGCAGACCATCGAGGACCGCCTGGCCATCATCGTCGCCGAATCCATGGGTTACGCCGTGGAGGACCTCCCCATGGAGATCCCCCTCATGGAACTCGGCCTCGACTCGCTGATGGCGATGCGCATCAAGAACCGCGTCGAATACGAATTCGACATCCCGCAACTCCAGGTCCAAGCGGTCCGCGACGCCAACCTCCTCGAAGTCGGCAAGGTGCTGCGCTACGCCATCGAACACCGCGACGAGGTAGCGGCCCTGGCCGCCCGCCAAGCCTCCGGCGAAGGCGAACTCGCCGTGGACGCCGACTTCGTCTCCGCCGCCCGCGCCGCCATGTCCACCGGCGCGGACCCCCTGGCCGCCGCCCTCGGCACATCCGCCGACACCGCTGCGCTTGGGCAGTCTGCGCCAGGGGCGCAGGGTGGGCAAGCGCAGCACACTCCGAGCGAGAGCGATTCCCAACCGGAAACCTTCGAGGCCGCCCCACCGGCAGCGGAAACCGACAAGGACAACGTCCCCCCGCGCGACGCAGCCGAACGCCTCACCTACGCCACCTGGGCCGTGGTGACCGGCAAGTCGGCAGGCGGCATCTTCAACGCCCTGCCGATCCTGGACGACGACACCATGACCAAGCTGGCAGCCCGCCTGTCGGAACGCGTCAAGGCCCAGATCGACATCGAGGAACTGCGCGACGCCGAAACCATCGAGAAGATGGCCGATATCGTGCGCGGCTTCCAGGACAAGGCCGACGTGGACGGCTTCGTGCGCACCCTGCGCGCGAAGGAGCCCGGCTCGGATGCGTTGCCGATCTTCGTCTTCCACCCGTCCGGCGGCAACACCCTGGTCTACGAGCCGCTGCTGAAGCGCCTCCCGGCCGGTACTCCCATGTACGGCTTCGAGCGGGCCGAAGGCTCGATCGAAGAGCGTGCCCGCCAGTACATTCCGGAGATCCGCAAGATCCAGCCGGAGGGGCCCTACGTCTTCTACGGCTGGTCACTGGGCGCGGTCTTCGCGCTGACGGTCGCCCAGATCATGCGTGCCGAGGGCGCGGACGTGCGCCTGGTGGGTCTGATCGACCTCGCGATTCCGACCGAGCCTGAGGACAATTCGCCCGAGGCCCGGGTGGCTCGAATCAAGCGCTTCCAGGCGTTCGCCCAGAAGACCTACGGCTTCCAGGGCGAACTGGACGACGAGCAGATCGAAGAACTGGCCGCCGCCAGCGACGAGGAGCAGTACCAGATCATCCTCGAACTGGTGAAGTTCGCGGGCGTCGATATCCCGGGCGGTGTGCTCGAGCACCAGAAACATTCCTGGATCGAGAATCGCGAACTCCAGCAGGTCACGCCGTCGCGTTACGAAGGTCACGTGGTTCTTTACCTGGCCGACCGCTACCACGACGGAATCATCGAACTGGAACCGCGATTCGGCGACCGTAAACCGAATGGCGGCTGGGATGAGCACATCCCGAATCTGGAGATCATCCACATCCCGGGTGACCACCTCCAGATCATCGACGAACCCCGCATCGCCACCATCGGTGCCGACCTGACGAAGAAGCTGACCGAGATCGATTCCGCGAACTAGGTTTCGCGAAAGGAGACCAGTGAGCACTACCGCCGAGAAACTCGCCGACCTGCGACAGAAGCTGGACGTCGCGAGGGAACCGGCGGGTGAAGCGGGAGTCGCGAAGCGGGCGCGCAAGGGCATCCCTTCCGCCCGTGACCGGATCAATATGCTGCTCGATCCGGGCTCCTTCGTGGAAATCGGTGCGCTGGTTCGCAACCCCGGTGACAAGAAGGCGCTGTACGGCGACGGCGTCGTCACCGGGCACGGTCTGGTGGACGGCCGCCCGGTGGCGGTGTTCTCCCACGACCAGACCGTCTACGGCGGTTCGGTCGGTGAGATGTTCGGCCGCAAGGTCGCGGGCATCATGGAGTTCGCCGCCAAGGTCGGCTGCCCGGTGGTGGGCATCAATGATTCCGGCGGCGCGCGCGTGCAGGAGGCGGTGACGTCGCTGGCCTGGTATGCCGAGCTGGGTCGCCGCCAGGAGCCGCTGTCGGGTCTGGTGCCGCAGATCTCCATGATTCTGGGCAGCTGTGCCGGCGGTGCGGTGTACGCGCCGATCAATACCGATGTGGTGGTGGCGACCGAGGCCGCCTACATGTTCGTCACCGGCCCCAAGGTGATTCGCGAGGTCACCGGTGAGGATGTGAGTCTCGAGGAGCTCGGCGGCGCGCACAGTCAGGCGCAGTACGGCAATATCCACCATGTCGCCAAGGATGAGGCGGCGGCGTTCCAGTGGGTGCGCGAGTATCTGTCGTATCTGCCGTCGAGCTGCCAGGAGTTGGCGCCGATCGTGAATCCCGGTCTGGAGCCGGAGATCACCGAAACCGATCTGGAACTGAACTCGATCGTGCCCGACGCCGACAATGCCGGGTACGACATGCACGAGATCCTGTTGCGCATCTTCGACGACGGTGATTTCCACGAGTTCGGTGAGTCGGCGGGCAAGAACATGATCTGCGGTTTCGCCCGGGTGGACGGCCGCAGTGTGGGCGTGGTCGCGAATCAGCCGATGGTGTACGCGGGTGCGCTGGACGCCCGCGCGTCCGACAAGGCCGCGCATTTCATCCGGCTCTGCGACGCCTTCGAGATCCCGCTGGTGTTCGTGGTGGACACACCGGGCTTCCTACCCGGGGTCGAACAGGAGAAGATCGGCGTCATCAAGCGCGGCGGCCGATTCCTGTTCGCCTTCGTCGAAGCCACCGTCCCCAAGGTGACCGTGGTGATCCGCAAGTCGTACGGCGGCGGTTACGCCGTCATGGGATCAAAGCAGCTCGGCGCGGATGTCAATCTGGCCTGGCCGACCGCCCGCATCGCGGTCATGGGCGCGGAGAGCGCGGTCAGTCTGATCGGCGCGAAGACCATCGACGCGGCCCCCGAGGAGCAGCGTGCCGCCATCCGCCAGCAGATGATCGACTTCTACAACGCCACCGTCGCCACCCCTTGGGTGGCGGCCGAACGCGGCTACATCGACGCCGTCATCGAACCCGCCACCACCCGCCTGGAAATTCGCCGGGCCCTGCACCTGCTCCGCGACAAAACCGTCGCCCGCAATCCCCGCAAACATCACCTGCTGCCGCTGTAACCGGCGGGCGCGATCCCCGCACGACACCCCGGATTACCGGGAATCGGTCAGTCGATAGCCCCGCATATGAGAGCCTTCAGCTATGAGTAGCAAACCGAAGGCCGTACTCGAAGGCGGGCCCGACGGCCTGAAGACGCGGATCGTCCCCATCACCCCGCCGGGCGTGGAACTGCGGGTGGCCTTCGAGGACGGCTACGAGCGGTTCAAGGTGACGCCGCGCTGGGCCGATACGCCGGAGGGCAGCCTGCCGGTGTACGAGTGGGTCGCCCATATCGCCCGGTGATGCCCGGCGTCGGTGATGCGGGCGGGTGCGCGCCGCGGTAGCGCCAGGGGCGCGCTCCGCCACGTCAGCACGCGTGTCAGGTCGGTGTCAGGTCGGCGTCAGCCCGGACGCCGACAGTGAACGGCATGACGAAGAACAACACCTCCGCGGCCACCTCGACCACCTCGATCTGGACCGGCATGGTGCCGGTCGAGGACACGGCCCTGGCCGTCACCGACACCGGCGGTGCCGGAATCCCCGTGCTCTACCTCAATGGCCAGTTCGCCACCCAGGGCTACTGGAAGCGGGTTCTGCCCGAACTCGGTTCCGAGTTCCGGCACATCACCTATGACGAGCGGGCGCGCGGCAAGTCGAAGCGTTCGGCGGACTACTCCTTCGAGGCCGCCGTCCGCGATGTGGATGCCGTGCTGGCGGCCCGGGGCGTGGATCGGGCGCTGGTGGTGGGCTGGTCCTACGGGGCGGTCGTCGGGGCGCACTGGGCCGCCCGGAATCCCGATCGTGCCGTGGGCGCGGTGCTGGTCGACGGGGCGTTCCCGTACGACTGGCTGGACGACGCCATGGAGCAGCGGATCCGCAAGCTGTTCAAGCGTTTGAACCTGGTCATGCCGCTGCTGCGGCCGACAGGGCTGACGCCGCGCATGTCCGCGGCACAGCAGGCCGAGAGCAATATCGAACTCGGTAGGCTCTCCCGCGAGCGCGAGCTGGGGCCGGTCCTGGACAGTATCAGCGTCCCGACCCGCTATGTGGTGGCCTCCGGCTCGTCCTTCGGTAGCCGCGGCGACGAGCAGGAACGCCTCCGCGCCGGCCTCGATGCGGTGTGCGCCCGCAACCCGCACATCCGTATCAGTGCGAAGGTGCCGAGCAACCATTCCCACGTGCTGCGCAAGGACTTTCGCGCGGTCGCGGCGGCGATCCGGGAAGTGGCGGCCACGGGGCAGCGTTGACGGGCCGCACGGGTTCCGCACCGAACACGGCAGCGCCCCCTTCCAGCGGGTGCCGGAAGGGGGCGCGGGTGCGGGGCGTCCTGCCTCAGACTCGCATCTTGCCGGGACTCCACCAGCCGGAACGGGTTTCGGTGCCGGTGGTGATCTCGGCCGGGGTTGCCGGGTAGAACTGGTCGTAGCGTTCCAGCGAACCCCAGTCGCGGGCCCAGTCGTCCTTCAGATAGGTCGGAATGGTGACAGATCCCGCGATCATCTGCGAGAAGCCCAGCGGCCCACCGAATTCCTCGGCCTGCCAGGTATTGGTGGAGCTGACCGCGAGCGGCCGGTCCGGCAGGATGCGGTAGTTCGGCACCTCCGCCACGCCGTAGCGGTGGTTGAACGGCTGTTGGCAGGGGAACTGCAGACCGACGGCCCAGTCCAGCAGCACCGGCTGGGTGCCGCCGATGAAGCTGTTGAGCGACTGCAGTTTCGGCACGCGCGGCGGAGTGAACGCCAGCCACTGGTCGCCGATGAGGATCGGGTCCTTGGCGTGGATGCGCACCACGTCGACATCGCCGGGCAGTTCGTCCAGCGGCACCCGCACGTTCCGCCAGGACGGGGCCGGACCGATATCGCGCGGCCGGTACGAGCCGAGCTGCTCGACGCTGCCGTCGGGCAGCCGCCGCCCGTAGTCCAGGAACAGATCCTGGCCGTAGGTCATACGTCCGGTGTCGTCGAAGGACATGACGCGTCCGGCCACCGACATGACCACCAGCGGCGAATCCGCGGAGCGGGCGGGCAGTTCGTACCAGCTGGAGTACAGCTCGGCGGGCTGCTGCACCCCGTCCTGCCAGCTGCCCATGACCGGCGTGGTGGCCGGGTCGAGTCCGTAGGGCAGTGCGGCGATGGAGCCGTTGACACCCTCCGCGCCCAGTCCGCCACCGGTTCCGGCGTTCTCGCCCTCGGCGAAGGCGGGACCGATGGTCTGGGTGGAGGTATTGCCGGTGCCCGGCTTCACCTCGACGCTGTCGGCTTCCAACTGTTCGGGAATGCCGTTGGGGGAGAACCCGACCGGCTTCTCCCCGGCGAGCGGATCGCCGTTCAGGGGCGGCCGTTCCGGATCGATGACGGGTTGCAGGTTGCCGCTGTTCGGATCGGCTTCCACCAGTACGTCATTGGCGAGTCCGCACGAATTGCCGCCCAGCGCGTCGATATTCGACCGGGCCAGCGAGTACGCCGGGTACTGCGAGTACGCGCCCTTCACCAGCGACAGCACCTCGAACAGCACCATGAACGCGGCCACCACGGTGAGCGGGATGGCGGCAAACTTGCGAATCCGCCTGCCGCGCTTGGTGCGTGCGTCGGCGGGCGGTTTGGCGTAGCCCTCGCGCAGCGACTGCCAGGCCACCAGCGCCAGCGCCAGCCCGAACAGCATGAGCATGAAGGTGTTGGACTGGTAGCCCTGGAGGGAGACCCGCTTGTCGAACCACGGCACCCCGAAGCTGGACACGTACCAGTACCCGTTGATGCCGGAGAAGGCGACGGCGAGGGTGAACAGCAGCCCCGCCAGGAACACCGACCGATTCTTGCGCGACCGCAGCGCCGTGGCCGACACCGCGACCGCGGTCACCGCCGCCAGCGAGCCCGCGATACCCGCGTACGCGCCGAAGTGGTGCGTCCACTTGGTCGGGTTGAACATCATGAAGAAGATGGTTCCGAACACCACGCCCATGAGCCGCCAGGTCGGTGCGCTGGCGATACCTGGGATCTGCCGCCGCCGCAGCAGCACCAGCAGGGTGGTGATCAGACACAGGATCATGATCAGGAACGCGAACCGCCGCGACAGCGAACCGTCCACGGTCTCCACGAACAGGTAGTAGTAGCGCAGGTAGTCCTCGTACCAGGCCAGGTTGGGGCCGGTGGCCTGGCGCACCCGGTTGGCCTCCATGATCCCGGCGAAGGTCTGGTCGCCGAAGACCACGACGAGCACCAGGAAACCGGCCGCGGCGATGGGCGCGAGCAGTGCGGTGGTGCCGAGTTCCCGGTGTTTGCGCACCACGATCCGCACCAGCGGCCGGATGGCGACCAGCAGCGCCGCCACGCACATGAGTCCGGTGGGCGCGGCGGCCAGTGTGAACGCCGCGATCAGTACCGCGACGGCCGCGGGCAGCAGCCGCGAGGTGGCGATGGCCCGCTCGATGGACACCCAGGTCAGCAGCGCGCCCAGGGCCACGATGGGCTCCGAGCGCAGGCCGTTGTCGTAGGGGAGCCAGAACGCCAGGAACACCAGTCCGCCGGTCCACAACGCCACCTTGGAGTTGCGCACCCCGCGCCCCAGCCGCGGCACCACCTCGCGGCTGATCACCAGCCAGCAGAGGATGCCGCACAGCAGCGCCGGAATCCGCACCCACGCACTGGCGGTGGAGATTTCGGCGAACGCCTGGATGACGTAGTAGTACCAGCCGAACGGCGCTTCCGGCACGCCGTACCAGCGGAAGTAGTTGGCCATGTAGCCCGCGTGCGGCGCGACCCGGGTCATGGTGAGGATGTAGCCGTCGTCGGAGGTGTTCGCGCCGACGAAATGCCACAGCGTGAGGGTGCCGATCACCGCGCCGTCCGCCCAGGTGGGTTTCAGCCAGTGCCGCGGGAAGATGCGCCGGTGCCCGCGCCCGTCGGCGGTGTCGAGGACACCCAGCGCTCCCATGGCGATCAGGGTGAGCAGCACCGCGCCGATGAGCGCGACCAGTTTCACCACGGTCGGTGTGGAGGAGAACCGGGAATCGACGGTCATGTGGAACGACAGCCCGGCCGGAACCTCGCCGACCATATCGGTGAACACCCCGACCACCTGCGGCCGCAGATCCCCGAACAGCTGCCCTTCCAGCGGCACCACCACGGTCTCCGTGCCCCCGCCGGGCAGCGGCCGCTCGATGGTCCGGGTCAGGCCCTCGAACTTGGCGTAGGTGCGCGTGCTGTCGGAGGTGATGAGGATCTGCGAGCAGTCGCTCATCTCGGACCGCTGCGCGGATGCCACCACCGCATTGCGGTCCACCACGTCCACCGTCTCGCCCGAGACCCGTACGAACAGCGCCTGCAGGTCGGCCTCCCGCCCCTGCGGCGGCGCGGTCGACAGCAGGATCCCACCCCGCGGGTCGGCCAGTTGCGTCACCGCCGCGCAGGGGATGCTCACATCCAGGTCGATCGGCACCTGCGACATGAGCGGGGCTTGGATATTGCCCAGCGTCCCGTTCTGTGGCCAGTCGATCACCGCCGTCGTCTGCTTGACGGGCAGGAACGGCGTGGCCAGCGCGAGCAGCGCCCCCAGCACACCCGCGACGATCGCGATGATCTTCGCGGTACGAAAATCACGCGGCGTCGCGGCGGGCGCTTCGGGCGGCGTCGGTTTGGTCAGAACAGCGGCGGTGGCGTCGGGCACGGTGAGTGATGGTATCTGGCAACGCTGTGAGTGACCGCGTTCACTCGGCGGTTGCGCCGCGTATGCCGATTCAACCGATCACCTGGCCCGGATCGGGGCATCGTCCGCCAGCCCGGAGCGGGTCTCCACGGTGACGTCCAGCTCGGCCGGTTCGGCGTCGCTCACGTACGGCGTGAACTTCTCCAGCGAACCCCAGTCGCGTCCCCAGTCGTCGTCGAGGTAGGTGGGCACGGCCTGGGCTTTCAGGAGCAGCTCGGTCCAGCCCAGGGGGCCGCCGCCGATATCGTCCTGCCACGCGTTGGAGGCGTCGGAGCCGACGCGGTCGGGCAGGATGCGCCACTGCGGGACCTCGGCGACGCCGTCGTGGTGGTCGAAGGGGCGCTGGCACGGGAAGGCGAGGCCGACGTGCCAGTCCTCCAGTACCGGGGCGGTGCGGCCGACGACCGCGTCGAGGGTGGCCAGCCGGGGCAGGCGCGGCGGGGTGACCGCCAGCCACTGCTTCTGGGTGATGTCGGCGTCGTGGGCGACCAGGCGAACGGCGTTGGCCGAGGCGGGGATGTCGCGCAGCGGCACGCGCAGATTGCGCCAGGAGGGGGCGGGGCCGATATCGATGGGGCGGATGCGACCGACGTCCGTCACGGTGCCGTCGTCGGCGCGGGTGCCGTATTCCACCCACAGGTCCTGGCCGTAGGTTTCGACGCCGTCGGCGTCGATGTAGCGGATGCGACCGGCGGCGGTGACCACGAGCACCCGGTAGGCCGGGTCGGCGCGCATGCTGTCGGTCAGGTCGAGTCGATACCAGCCGGTGGTGAGGTCGGCGACCCGCTGCTCGTCCTGGGTGTAGCTGCCCAGGACCGGGGTGCGCGCCGGATCGAGTCCGAAGGGCAGCGCCACATTCGAGCCGTTGATCCCGGCCTGCTGGCGGCTGCCGCCGCCGGTGCCCGCGCCGGTGGTGTTGCTGGTCTTGTTGTCCTCGGTGCCGACGGAATTGGCGCTGCCGGTGACCGTCTCCTCTTCGTCGGCGGTGAGGTCGGCGGCCACTCCGTCGGGGGTGAAACCGGTGTTCTCGGCGTTCAATCCGTCGGCGGGCGACCCGTCGAAGGGTTGCAGCAGCGAATCGGCGGTATCGGTCTCCACCAGCACCTCATTGGCCAGCGCGCACGAATCCCCGCCCAGCGCACGCACATTCGACTCGGCGATGGAGTAGGCCGGGTACTGGGTGACGGCCGCCTTGGCCAGCGACGCCACCTCGAACACCACCAGCGCGGCCGCCGCGACGGTCAGCGGCATGGTGGCGAACCTGTCGAAACGCCGTACCCCGCGTGGGGTTTTCGCGTACGGCTGCCGGTAGTGCTGGATCAGCGCGACGAGCAGGAACACCACCGCGAGCCCGAGGAACAGCGTCGAGAAACCCTTGCCGGCGATGGATGGCGCCTTGTCCCACCACGGGACACCGTAGCTGGACACGTACCACCAGCCGTTGGACCCGGTGAAGGTGATGGCGAGCAGGAAGAACACCGCCGCCGTGAACAGCGAGCGATTGCGCGGCGACCGAATCCCGTTGACGCCCACCGCGACCGCGGTGAGCGCGGCCAGCGAGCCCGCCAGCCCCGCGTACACGCCGAAGTGGTGGGTCCACTTGGTGGGGGTGAACATCATGAGGAACAGCGACATGAACACGATGCCGAGAATCCGCGCCGACGGCCCGCGCGAGGTGCCCGGAATCCGCTCGTTCTTGCGCAGCATCACCAGCACGCACACCCCGAGACAGAGCAGCATGATCAGCACCCCGAAGCGCCGGGACAGCGATCCGTCGGGGGAGAGCATGAGCAGTGAATCCCACCGTGTGCGCTCGTCGAACCAGGCCACATTCGGCCCGACCAGCGTGCGCACCCGCGTCGCCTCCATGACGGTGGCCAGCGTCTGGTCGGCGAAAACCACCACCAGCACCAGGGTTCCGGCCGCGATCCCGGGAGACAGCAGCGCGGCATACCGCAGCACCGCCGCGCCCCGGCCCGACCTGCCGCCCGCCGGGGCGTCCGGCCGTGCCCGCTTGATGATGTGCTGGAGCACCGGCCGCGAACCCGCGATGAGCGCGGCGATGCAGATCAGTCCGGTCGGCCCCGCGGCCAGCGAGAACGCGGCGATGAGCACGGCGACGGCGGCAGGCAGCAGCCGTCCGGTGGCGATGGCGCGTTCCATGGAGCACCAGGTGAGCAGCGCGCCCGCCGCGATGAGCGGTTCGGGCCGCAGCCCGTTGTCGTAGGGCAGCCAGGCGGCCAGGAACACCAGTCCGGCCGTCCACAGCGCCACCCGGTCGCGCCGCACGCGAGCGCCCAGGCGCGGCAGCACTTCTCGGCTGATCACCAGCCAGCACACGATGCCCGCGAGCAGCGACGGCAGCCGCATCCACGGACTGGCGTCGCTGATGCGCGTCATCCAGGCCAGCAGTTCGTACGGCCATCCGAACGGTGCCTCGGCCACCCCGAACCACCGGTAGTAGTTGGCCATGTACCCCGACTCGCGCGAGGCGCGCGCCATATTCAGGATGTAGCCGTCGTCGGAGGTATTGGCCCCGATGACGTGCCACAGCACCAGCGTGCCCAGCACGGTCACGTCGGCGAACGAGAACTTCCACCAGTGCGCGGGCAGGAAGCGCCGGTGCCGCCGTCCGTCGGTGGTGTCCATCAGATGCAGGGCGATGAGCGCGATGATGGTGAACACCACCGCGCCGATCATGGCCAGCCGCTTGAGCAGGCTGGGGCTGGAGGTGAAACGCGCGTCGATATCGACCGCGGCCGTGGCCGCACCCAGCCGGTCCCGTGGCACATCGGTGAAGATGCCCACCACCTGCGGTCGCGCGTCGCCGCCGACCTGCCCGGCGAACGGCGTGCCGTCCTGCCGTGTCGCACCGGTGATCTCGGTGCGCGTCTCGGCGGCGGACGAGGTCACCGTCAGCGCCCCGCAGTCGGCGAGTTCGGCCAGCGGGGCGGACAGCAGCGGAATATTGCGCACCAGCACCTGTACGGTGCGGCCGGTCTCGGGTTCGTCCTCCACCCGGACCACCAGGCCCTTGTCCACCGCCTGCCCCGATGCCGCCGGGACGGTCGAGAACAGCGTGCCGGTCAGCACGCCGTCGCGCACCACCTCGCACGGCAGTGCGACCGTGAGCTCCAGCGGCGTGTACGACACCAGCGGCGCCTCGAGATTCGCGGTCTCGCCCTGCGGCCAGTGCAGCGTCGGCCGGTCCTGCTCGATCGGCAGGACGGGCATCAGCACTGCCAGCACGACGGCCAGCAGACCGGAGATCAGGGCGATCAGGCGGAGTCGGGGTAACGCTCGGGTGTCTGCGCGCACGGACGTCGATGCTATCGACCCTTGCTCGTCCGATACCGCAACAGCACCACCCCGGAGCGAAATGCCGTGGTCTCGGTGGCTCAGACGAGTCCGCGCACGTCCCACACCCAGACGCCGTTGACGCGCTGCCCGTGGAAGCCGAGCAGCTGGTCCACGGTGAGGCGCAGCACCTCGCCGTGTTCGGTGGGCGGCAGCACCAGCACATCGGCCTGCCAGTACCGCAGATCCGCCAGCGCCTGGGCGCGCGACGCGTCGTCGACGATCGGAACCCGGTTGGCGCGCTGGGCTTTCATGAGCAGGGTGGCGGTGGGCCGGTCGTCCGGGCCGTAGCGGCCTTTGGTGTCGGAACCCGTGGGGCCGACGAAATAGCCGCCCGCCAGCGGGAAGCTGAAATCGGCGGCGGTCTGCCAGCGCAGGGCGCGGGCATCCGGCGGGGTCGGCGGCGGCACGATCACCACGGAACCGTCGGTGACATACCGGTCCACGGTGCCGTCGGCGAAGAAGGCCGGGGTGGGCGTGCGCTGCACCACCGGAAGAACGGTCGGGGTGAGCGGCACCAGCGCCAGCGTCAGCGCCGCGAACCAGGCCAGCGGCCGCCAATCGGTGGCCGACTCCCGCCACTGCTGCACCGCGCGCTGTGTCGCCAGCGCCAGGATGGCGGCGATGGCCGGTATGGCGGCGAAGGTGAAGCGCGATTCCAGCACCGAATTCACCAGCGGCAGTTGCTCGAACCAGTGCCAGGGCAGCGTGATGCCGGTGTCGTCGCGGCCGATCGTGAGGCTGGATCCCAGCGACAGCAGCGTGAACGCCACGATCACGACGCTCGCCGCCCGCACCACCCGGTTGCGCCACAGCAGGATCGCGCTGACGGTGACGAGCAGCAGCAGCGGCCAGCCGAAGTAGGAGTTCTCCTCGGTGGGGTTGATGGCCACGTTGGTGCCGGGGGAGAGCATGCCGCCCAGCGATTCGGAGGGAAACTGGAACAGCGCCTCGAGGTCGTTGCCCATCGGCCCGTGGTCGATGGACCGGTACGACTGCGGACCGAAGAACTGCCACCACAGCGGGATCTCGGTGAGCGCCACCGTGATCAGTGCGGCCAGGGCGACCGTGGGGGTGATGCCGCGCAGCACCCGCCAGCCCCGTCGCGGCCGGTGCAGGTAGTAGACGAGCGCGAACACCCCGAACGCCATGGCGTAGATGAGCAGCGGTTCCTCGCCGAGCGCGATCTGCAGGGCGACCAGCAGGCCCAGCACCACCGCGTCGCGGCTGCGCGCTCCGAGCGCCGTAGCCCCGGCGTCCGCTTCCGCGCGTTTCGCCAGGCGGATGAACTGCGCGGTGATGATCGGCAGCAGCGCGAGCACCACGAAGTTCGGGTGGGCGTTGCCGTGCGAGATCATGCCGGGCGCGAACCCGCAGAACAGACCGCCCACGGCCGCCGCGCCCCGGGCGTCGACCAGGTACCGCGAGAACAGCCAGTACCAGGCGAAGGCGGTACCGGCCAGCCCGAGGGTGAGTACCAGCACGAAGGTGACGGTCGGCCCGAACAGCAGGGTAATCGGGGTGAACGGCACGCCGACGCCGAACATGGCGGTATTCGCCATCATGTTCACGCCGTCGGGATAGTTCTGCAGTACGGTTCCGAGCGGATTCTGCAGGTTGGCGACCTTGTGCGCGGTGACCGCGAAGAACCACTCCCACATGGTCTGGTCCTGACCGCTCTTGATCAGGTATCCGTCCTCGGGATGCCGCCACTGCCCGGAGAGCACCAGCACGGCCAGCGCCAGATAGCCGCCCGCGATCAGGATGTCGGTGCGGGCGAGCCGGAGGCGGTGTGCGATGCGCCGGGATCGGGATAGGCGCGGGCTGGTCTCCGGGACTGTCCGCTCCAGCACTGCCACGGCCGACCCGGATTTGTCCGTCCAGTCGGTTTCCCGCCCCGAATTCACAAGCTGACTCCTCTTACCGGCACAACAGCTCGCCACGCTACCGGCTGCGGCTGAGATTCCGCTGGCAAGTCCAGGAGTTATCCACAGATAACATCACCAATCCACAGATTTCAGGCGGTTTATCCCCAGATGGGACGAGCGCTGCCCGGGGTGGACCGCAAGCGCCTACCGTTTCGGTATGCGATTGCATTTCGACCTCGAGGAGGACGAGGAGTTCACCGCCGCCGCCGAGTTGCTGGTGCGGCGCTGCGCGGAGTGGGCGCGGCGGCAGGGGACGCCGATCGTGGAGCCGATCGCGGGCATCGCGCTGGAGGCACGGCACCTGAGTAGCGACGGTCGGCTCGCGCACTGGACCCCGGATGCGGTCTGCGACGTGCTGCTGGACTGGATTCCCGACGCCGCGGCCGAGATCGACCGACTCGCCCACGCCCCCGACACGCTCCGCGCACTGCTCGCCTATCTGGCCGCCAACGGGTTGCTGGACCCCCGGGGCAGCGGGCTCGACGAGCTGCTGACGGTGATCACCGAGACCGAGCCGGAATTCCGCGCGGAGCTACAGGATGCCCTCGCACTGGACGGCGCCGCCGAACCTCCCGAAGTAGGCGACGCGCCGGGCGCGGATCCGGTGGATCGGGCGGGCGGTCCTCGTAGCGCGGGTCAGGCGGACCGGGCGGGCGGTGCTCGAGGTGCGGACAGGTCTTTCGGTGCGCACAAAGCTCTCGACGCACACAGCGCCGACGCGGATATCCCCGAAGCACTGTTGCGTGTGCTGACCGGCGATCTGGACGCGGCCGACCTGGACTCGGCCGACCTGGATCCGGCCGAGGTGGACGATCTGGTGGCGCTGTTGGAATCCGGGCTGATCTCCGACGGCCCGGACCTGCTCGTCGGCGACGAAGCCCCCGTGCGGACCTTCGCCCAGCCCCCGGTCCTGCTACCGGACCACGCGGACCTGGTCGCAGCGGCCGAGTCGGCGCCGGTGGTGCGGCAGCTGCGGCTGCTGCTGGACTGGGTCGGCACCGGCCGCGCGCTCACGGCGCACCGTCGGCTGCGCATTGCCGACGCCCGCGAACTGGTCACCCTGCTCGATACCGGCGACGAGCTCGAGGGTGTCCGCGACGCGACGCGGCTGCGGGAGCTGACCCGGTTGCTCGCGTGGGCGAAACACCTGCGCCTGGTGCGCGCCGCACAGGGCGAACTGCGGCCGGTGGCCGAGACGCGCCCCCTGCTGCGCGATCCGCTGGCGCTGTGGTCGCGCGCCTTCGACGCCGTGCTGGAATCGGCGGAGATCACCTATGGCGCGGCGCGCTCCGATGAGCCGCCCCTGCTGTCGGAACTGCACGACCTGGTGCTGCCGGACATGCTCAACACCCTGTACGGCATGCCGCATCCGATGCCGCTGCGCCGACTGGAGGAGCCGGTGTGGGCGCAGTGGTCGGAAACGTTCGCGGATTTCACGGCCCCGGCGCTGCTGCGGGACGAGCGGCAGCGGATCGGCGCGGATCTGCTGACCGCTTTCCAGGTGCTGCACCATCTCGGTGCCGTCGAGCTGACCCGGGGCATTCCCGATCCGATGTACCTCTCGGATCTCGACGACCCCGAATTCGATCCGGTGCCCTGGCTCGATGCCAAGGCACGCAAAGCATTACGGACCGACCTGCGCAAACCGGGCACCCTCCTGACGCTGACCGGCCTGGGGACGGCCGCCGTGCGAGACCGCATGCTCGCCGAGGGCCGCGAGGCCGGAGCCGTCGGCGACCTGCGCGACGCCGACGCCGCCGGACTACTCGGCGTGATCGCCGACCACTACACCGCCGAGACCGGCCGGTTGGAGATCCAGGGCTGGCTGGACGCCCACCACGGCGACCGCGAGCCGCTGCTCCAGGCGATTCGCGACTGCCCCTTCCGTGGCCGCGCGGCCGCCATGCTGCGCATCCTGATGCTGGCGCTTCCCGACGGCCCCCGCCTGCTGCGCGGCCTGCGCGGCGATCCGGTGCTGACTCCGCTGGTGATCACCCAGCTCGTCTCCGACGGTGAATTGAGCATGGCCGACGTCACCGATGACGAGGGTCTGCTCGCCATGACGGAAAGCATGCTGCAACTGCTCGAACTCGGCGGCCCGGCAGCGGTATTGGAGCAACTGGCGGATATGCCGTCCGCTGAGCGCGGCGAGCTGGCCGAAACGCTGGGCGCGTCCGGACATCCGGCACGGACGGCGCTGGCCGAACTGCTGACTGTCATTCGGACGCCGACAATGTCGGGGCGGCGGAATAACGGCGGCGGTTGATCCGGGCGAATCGGATGCGAAGCTATCGCAGGTCAAATAGTTTTCCTGTTCTCCCGCAAGGCAATTCGCGATAGAATGGTGGATTCTTTGTCCCACAAGCTGGTAATCGAAACCTCCGACCGCTCATTGGGCGAACGGGCCGGTGTTGCGGGCACCCGGGAATTCCTCATCGAGTCCTTGCGTATCTCCCGGGCCGACGCCAATTCCCGCTACCGCATGGCCGAGAAACTGGGTCGATTCCACCTGCTCGCCGGACTCGACGGTGAAGTCGAACTGCCGAATACCGCACGTGCCCAATCCGATGGGGAGATCTCCGCCGACCACGCCCGCCAGATCATGAAGGTGATGAAGCGGATTCCACACGCGGTGGAACGGACCGATCGCGAAGCGGCCGAACGAGTGCTGGCCGACACCGCCCGCAAGGTGACCCCGGACGATCTTCCTCGGGTGGGCGACGAGATCCTGGGCTACCTCGACCCCGACGGCGCGCTGTCCGACGATCGCGACCGCGCCCGACAGCGCGAGCTGCTGCCCGGCCGCCAACGCCCCGACGGCATGTCGCCGCTCCACGGCCTGGTCGACCCGACACTGCGGGCCTTCCTGGACATGGTCTTCGCGAAATGGGGACGACCGGGCATGAACAACCCCGACGACCCCGACAGCCCCCACACCACCGGAGGCACCGTCGATCCCGCCCTGATCGAAGCCGCCGCCCGTCGCGACCGGCGATCGGCCGGCCAGCGCAACCACGATGCCCTCACCGCCTTCCTCGCCGCCGGCGGTGGCCCGGAGCGGCTGGGCACCCATCGCGGCCTGCCGGTATCGGTCATCCTGACCATGAATCTCGGCGACGTCGAACGTGCCCTGGGTATCGACTCGATCGTCGAGCCCGGTGACGCGGTCGCGCGCACGGCATCCGGCACCCGTATGTCGATCACCGAGGCCCTGCGCATGGCGCAGCGCTCGATCCCGACCCTGGTGGTGTTCGACCACACCGGAATGCCCCTGCATCTCGGCGGCAGCCGCCGACTCGCCTCCCCCTGGCAGCGCCTCGCCCTGATTGCCGCCGAACGCGGCTGCACCCGCCCCGGTTGCGACGCCCCGGCCGTCTACTGCGCCGTCCACCACAAACGCGAACACGCCGCCGACGGCCCCACCGACATCGACAACCTCACCCTCGCCTGCGACCCCTGCCACGCCCGCATCACCAACACCGACCAAGGCTGGACCACCCCCGCCCCGCCACGCATAGACGGTGCCACCACCACCGGGCTACCCGCCATCGGCCGCGCCACCTGGATCGCACCCCACCACGTCGACCCCACCCGCACCCCACACATCAACCACCGCCACCACGGCGACGAACTACTCGCCCGCGCCCGCCGCCAGCTCCTGGCCGACTACACCCAAGCCGCCGAGCAGCATCGGCACTGGTTGACCGCTGCCGACACCGAGCCGAACCGCTCGCAGACCCCAGCGGCCGCCGACACACCAGGCCCGGACGCACCACCTCGCGACGGCCCCCGCATCTGCATCCGACGACCGCGCCGCGGCAGTTGAATACCCCGAGCGTTGAACCCACCTCGTGGCCCATGCCTCCTGGGTGCGATCAGCCCTGCCAGATACCGCTGCCGATAAAGCTCTCCCACTGCTCCGGGGTGAACCACAGCTCCGGTCCGCCCGGCTGCTTGGAATCACGCACCCCGACAGCGTTTTCGGCGTGGCAAACTTCCACGCACTGCTTCCCTGCATCGGATCTGCTCGACTTGTACCACGCATCACGAGTTGGCTCGGTCATTCCGCGCACTCCTCAGCTATACGGCTTACCAGAGGCCGCTGGCGAGGAAGCTGCTCCACTGCTCCGGCGTGAACCACAGCTCCGGTCCGCCCGGCTGCTTGGAATCACGCACCCCGACAGCGTTTTCGGCGTGACAAACCTCCACGCACTGCTTACCGGTCTCGGATCGACTGGACTTGTACCATTCCCCCTTGATCGGCTTCCTCACCCCGCGTACTCCTTCGCCACCCGATTCACCAGATCTCTGGTGTCCTTCTCTGTCAACGCTACCGCCCGTAGTTGCGTAATCGCCTGCCGATACTGATCGACAACATCCGCTCGTTCGGTGGTCATGGGGGCGTTCACTACGTCCAGGTACACCACCGGCGGCACCGTCAGCCCGCTTGCGCCACGCGGAAACTCCAACAGAGTGAAGCTCTGCACGATCAATCCTCGATGTGGTCCCACCCCGAAGGGCACCACGCGGACGCTGATATTGGTCTGCTCACCGACCTCCACCAGCCAGCGCAATTGATCCGCCATCACGGCCGGGCTGGCGGGCTGGTGACGCAAGACCGCCTCGGACAGCAGGACTTCCACCCGGAACTCGGCTTCGCTCAACCGACTCTGCCTGTGGGCCATCAATTCGAGCCGCCGTTCGGTATCGACCGGAGAGAGATTCGGCTCATCGATGAGAATCACAGCTCGCCGGTACTCAGGGATCTGGAGCAGGCCCGGCACGAGCACGAGTTGATGGCTGACCATTGCGTTCGCTGCCGATTCCAGCCGCAGGTAGTGCGGGAACTGCGAGACGAACTGGTCCGAGTACGGTTGCCAATAACTTTTCGAGTTGCCCTGGGCCTGGTCTGCCCTCTCGTGCGACCGCAGTACTTCCCACAGTCGAATGGCCTCCGCGCGCTGATCGCGATCTCCGCCGTAGAACTCGATCAATTGCTCGATCTGCGGGGTGCTCAGCCGCGTCGGCCAGCCTTCCTCGAGGCGCATGATCGTCTGGCGCGACGTGTCGATGTGCTTGGCGGCGGCAAGTGGCACCTTTCCGGCGGCTTTGCGCATCGCCTGGACGAATGCTCCGAAATCCATGCGGGCGACCGTCGTTCCGGCCATTTCGTCAGCCTCACTATCGTCCGAGTGTCCAGCGCGGACAGTGTCCACCATGGACACTCCAGCGTATTCCGTGGACTGTCCACACGGCGCGAATTCCGAGATGTCTACTGGTTCCACACCCGGCGACGACAGCGCGAATCCGCCGCCCGGTGGTCGGAATCCGCCGGTACGCACGCGAGGAGATCTGCGAATGTATTGGGAAGTCTGGATTGTGGGCTTGGCTGTGCTGGGTGCGCTCGTCTTCGTCTGGGCGATGCACGGTATCGGCGAGGACTGGCGGGGGGAGCGTGATCTTCCCCCTTTCGTCCTGCCGTACGTCGAAGGCACTGGCAGCGTGGAGGTTCCGCGCCCACGTCGTCGTGGCGGCGTGCACCGTTGCGGGCGCGGCAGACATCGCTGCGGCAGCGGGCTCGGGCTTCGTGCGCCGGTGGTGGACGCTGCGATGGGGAACGGGTGATGTCCGAGTTCCAGCCGACCATGGGTGCTGATCGGGCGTATCCCAGCTGGGGCTCCTACCAGCTCGCCCGCCACGTCCTCGGAGCCCATCTCGGTTGCCGAGCGGCCGACTGCCCGCACAAAGGCCCGGCCGTCGAGGCTCTGATCGCGGCAGTCGACGCGGAATTGGGGGAGGTTCGCGCACTGGTCGAAGACGCGGTGTCCGCCGAACCTGCCGACGGTCCGCTCGCCCGCCGGTCGGCCGAGTTCGTTTCGCGCTTGGCCGCCGTCATCCGGCCGGTCGATCGCATGTCGACCGCGACGCCCGATTCGGCTCGATGACGCGGTGTGTTCGGTCGAACCGCCCCCACCCGGCCGACGAGGCGACACCGATATGAACTCCGGCCAGGGTTGACCCCCGTCTGTGGTCAACCCTGGCCGTGGTGCGAGTCGTCAGTGCTCCACGACCACCAGCGTGAAGGGGCCGATATCGGTCACGGTGAAGCGGGGGTCGTCGAACAGGGTCGCCGGGAAGGTCACCTGGTAGCGCTTCACGTTCGGCTGGTTCGGGTAGACGTCCTTGGCCAGGCGCAGGGTGTAGTTGTCGCCGGACTGGCGGAAGAGGAAAGCGTCGGGGGCGCGCCAGGGGGCGGTACGGAGGGCTTCGAGCAGTTCCTCGGGGGTTTCCAGGGTGGACCAGCGCTTGATCTCGTCGGCGCGGGCCGGGAAGTCCGCCAGGGGGTTGGCGTAGTGGGAGGTCAGGGCCTGGAAGCCGAAGTAGGGGTAGATGGACAGGAAGCTCAGGTCGGCGGTGAGCACCACCGTTTCGTCGCGGGGGCGGCCGATCTGCTCGCGCAGGGCGGCGTCGATCTCGTCGTAGTAGGAGACCGCCGACGGTGGCCGCTTGTCCGCGCGCACGCCGTCGCCGTCGGTATCGGTGTAGGCCGTGGTGATCTCCGGTGCGAGAATCTCCGGGATCTGCTGGCCGAAGCCGATCGCGCCCAGCACGGCCACGGCCGCCACCACCGCCCGGAACCGCTCCGGCTCGTTCAACACCTGGTAGATCGCCCGCGCGCCCTCCACGAAACCGAAGGCTCCCGCCGCCGCCAGCAGCACCATCAGCACCGGCTCCAACCGGAACGACAGCAGCGTGGTCCCGGCCGCCGTCACCAGCATGGACAGCAGGCACCACAGGTACACGGCCACCACGCCGACCGCCAGCGCCTGCGCCCGCCGCGAACTGCCCACCCGCAGCACCAGCCAGATCACGCCGATCAGGCAGAGCCCGCCCAGCAGCGAGAATTCGAACATGGGCAGCGGCAGCCGCGCCCCGCCCTCGGGCAGATAGTGGAAGGCGGTGCCCGAACTGGGGAACCCCTCGCTGAGCACCCGCAGCAGGAACGGCAGCCACACCACCAGCGCCAGCAACCCCGCGACCGCCCCGATCACGATCAGCCGCAAAAGAATCGGCCACAGCAATGGCCAGACCCCGGGCACCTCCCGCTTGGTGCGCCGATGCACCCGCAGCGCGAAATGCCGCTGCCACAGCGCGATTCCGGCAGCGGCCACCGCCATCAGACAGACCGCGAAGACGGCGGCGGCGAAATACAGCGTGTAAAACGTGGCCGCCAACCCGAGGAACAGCCCGGTCCCGAGCACAGCCCCCCAGCCGCCCGCAGTCGCGGAACCCGCAGTCTCAGAACCCGTGCCTGGCGAACCTGTGGCGCGGTACGCCGCAGCCCCGTATTCAGCAGGCCGGTGCAGCGCACCCCAGGCCAGCACCAACACCGGCGGCAGCAGCACGACGAGCACCGCGCTGTACGCCTCCGGCGCGGCATACGCCACCGTCACCGCCGTCGTGGCGGCGGCAACGGCAATGGCCCAGTCCGCCCGGATCAGCTCGGACCACAGCACGAGCGCCAGCGCCGCCGCCACGGCCAACGCGATGATGGCCCACGGCTTGAACGCCTCCCACCCGTCCAGTCCGAACAGATTCGCGAATCGCCCACCGGCCCAGAACCATCCGGCCGGATAGAACGGCGGCAGATCCACGTAGTTCATATCCCGCAGCGCCGCACTGTCGGTCAACCGCGTCAGATACTGCGTCCGGAACTCCTGATCCACCGACAGTCCGAACAGATACAGCTTGGTAGCCCCCAGCGGCATCCCCAGCGTCACCGTCACGAACGCCGAAATACCGCCCCACGACAGCACTTTCGCCACCCACGGCCACTTCCGCGCCCGCACCAGCCAGATCGCCGCCACCAGCATGGCGACCGCGACCACCTGCCCCACCGTCGTCAGCGCCCGAGTCACATTGGAGGAGTTGAACGCGGGCCACTCCACACTCGCGAACGCCACCAGCCCGACCCCGGCCACCACCGCGGCGACCACGGCCGCGAGCACCGCCGCACCGAGCGCACCACCGGCCTGCCGCGCTAGCAGCCCCCCGCGCCCCCCGGTTCGTTCCGTAGTCGTGTCGTGCACTCTGCCTCCGGATGCTCGGTCCGTGCCTATGGTCACCGCGCGACAGCCTATCCGCCCGCCCCGCCTGCCCCGCGTTGCCGCGAACGAGTACCGCTATCCAGCGGCGAAAGCTCGGGCACGTCGATATCTTGCCGGTGCCGACATCCGAGTCGAAGCTGCCGCTACTAATCCCAGCCGCCGCTACTCGGCGTGCTGTGCGGCAGGCCGGTTTCGAGCGAGCGTCAGCCTCCTGTGTCCGGTTGTCGATCGGACGCGCTGTACTTTCTCCAGGGCGACTTCGCGGAGTTATCGGACTCGTCGAATTCGGTTTCGGAGCCGTGTCCGACGATGATCTCGCCATCCTTCTTCAAGAAGCCCTGCATCGGCTCGGCACTACTCTCGTTGTACAAATACGTCTTCTCGGTGGCCCATACGTCCAAGCCGATTCCTACCGAGCGCAGGGATTCGGCCGACGTTCGCGCGGCCGAGCCCGCAGCGGGTGAACACGACATCTGAATCAATTCGGCCGTGGGTTCGCCCCTCACGGCCTGCTTGAAATGTTTGTTGGCGGCGAGGATCAGCCCGTAGGTCTCTCCGTCGACCAGTGTCGGCACCAACCGGCTCCATTTCGTGAACGGAATCCTCTTCTTGACCTGGACGCCGTACCCTTCACCATAGCCGTGTGCCATCGCGAAAACGGTATCCTCCCCCCAGGGGGCCGGGGACGTTCTTTCATAGGACCACTTCGGCTTCCGACGCCTTCCCGTCTTTCTGTATTGGTAGTAATAGTTGCGAACGGATTCGAGTCCATCGTGAGTGAAACTCATCGGCTTCTGCGAATCCCTGAGCTGTGATGGGAAATGCGTTCCGATGACCGACCCATGCGGATCCAGGATCGGCAGACTGTGGACTTGGTCGGCCCTGAAGACATGAGGAAGCCCGAGGCCGGTGCTACTTCCGGCGAGGAGTGGCATGTCGGAGTTTGCTCGGCTGATTGCCCGGCCGTTCTGCACGTCGATGGTGACGAGGTGGTCGGCGACCTTTCGAAGATCGTGGGAGAGTCCGTTCATAGATTTTCGCACTACTTCGCCAGCGTCGGCGACGGCCGTGCGAATCCGGGCGGTCATGTGCGCCAGTTGCGCGGCGAACTTCATTCGCGCGGAAGCAAACCGCGGGTCAGCAGCCGGAACTGTGCCGGACTACCTGGATTGATCAGGATATCGACGCCAGCCGGTACGATATCGGGCAGTACGGTGCCCTGCACCGGCCACCATCGGTCCGCTTCGACCCGCTGCTTGTGTATCGCAGCGGTGGCGACAGCGACGCAGGCTACTCCGTCCGGAGCCGGTCCCACCAGGGGGTCATCGCTGTCGTCGCACCCGATCTCCACCACCGCGTCCCGCAGTGCCGCGATGATCTCGTCGCCTCCGACGTTGTCTCCGTTGCTGATCCGCCGCAGCACGGCATCGACGGGGTCGGTCGGCAATGTGTCGTCCGTAGGGACGTAGTTCGGATTGGGTTCGAACGGACCGGGAGTGCCGTCCTCGCCGATCAGCCAGCCACCGAGGATCATCTCAGGCGGTGGCATCACCTCCGGCGTGCTGTCCTGCCAACTGGGATGGGTCAGCACCACCCAGTCGCCCCGGCGAACGGTAGACGAGTTCAGTTCCTCCATGTGTCCCCTCCCAGCGAACAAGCCCGGAATCGACCATGGCACCTCCACGCGCGGCGTGCAACGGGTATTGCACCAATCGCTCGAGTTCGGCCCCCGGAACGAGAACTGCCGCATCTCCAGACGAAGATGCGGCAGTCCAGCCACGGCAGGCGGGCGGCGGTCCCACCTGCGCGCCGAAGGCTCCTACACCGGCAGCTTGCGGAACACCGCGCGCGGGATGTGCCGCAGGATCATCATCACGTAGCGGAAAGTGCCCGGGGCCCAGACGATTTCCTTGCCCTTGGCGGAACCGTTGACCGCGAGCGCGGCCACCTGCTCCTTGTCCACGGTGAGCGGGGCTTCCTTGACGTGCGCCGACATCCGGGTCCGTACCTGGCCGGGGCGGATGACGGTGACGCGCGGCCCGTGCGGGCGCAGCGCCTCGCCGAGGCCCAGGTAGAAGCCGTCGAGCCCGGCCTTGGTGGAGCCGTACACGAAGTTGGAGCGGCGCACCCGCTCACCGGCCACCGACGACATGGCGATGATGCGGCCGTAGCCCTGCGCCTTCATCTTCTCGCCGACCAGCACGCCGACCGAGACGGCGGCGGTGTAGTTGAGTTCGGCGGCGATGACGGCCTTGCGCTGGTCCTGCCACAGCTCCTCGGCATCGCCGAGCATGCCGAAGGCCACGATGGCGACATCCACGTCGCCATGCGCCCACGCCTGCTCGATCACCTCGGGGTGGCCGTCCATATCGAGCGCGTCGAAGTCGATGAGCTCGACGTCGGACGCACCCGCGTCCTTCATCTGCGCCACCGCCTGCTCGCGCAGCGGATCATTGGGCAGCGCCGCGAGGACGATGCGCGCGGGGGCCTTCTTCAGGTACTCCGAGCAGATCGCCAGACCGATCTCGGAGGTACCGCCCAGCAGCAGAATGGTCTGCGGATTCCCGACCGCATTGATCACTGAAGCTCCAGCCTTCTCGCCATATCGGACATGAAAACGCCTGTGGGGTCGACGGTTCGGCGGACCTTGATCCACTCGTCGATCCGGGGGTACATCTTGTGGAAGGTCTCCGCGGTGGTGCGGGAGTCCTTGCCGGTGTAGAGCCGCCCGCCGAATTCCAGTACCCGCCGGTCGAGGTCGTTGACGAACTCGTTGAGCCCCGCCTTGATCGGGAAGTCCACGCAGATGTTCCAGCCCGGCATGGGGAAGCTCAGCGGGGCCTGGTTACCCGGACCGAACAGTTTGAAAACGTTCAGGAACGAGTAGAACCCGGAGCGCTGGATGTCGACGATGATGCGCTTGAACTCGTCCACCGACTCCGGTGGCACCACGAACTGGTACTGCAGGAAGCCGTTCGAGCCGTAACCGCGGTTCCACTCACCCAGCATGTCCAGCGGGTGGTAGAACTGCGTCAGATTCTGCACCTTGCCCCGGTAGGTACCCGACTTGCGGTACCAGAGCTCGCCGATCGGCGTGAAGGTGTACTTGTTGGCCAGCCCGTTCGGGAACACGTCCGGCAGCGTGAAGAAGGTCTTGCCGTTGAACTTCAGCGGGTCCTTCTGCAGCTTCTTCGGCAGCTGATCCAGCTTGGCCAGATTGCCGCGCGAGATCGCGGCGCGACCCAGCTTCGGCATCGGGCTGATGGCGTCGAACCAGGCCGAGCTGTACTCGTAGCGATCCTCGGACCCGTCGCTGTGGAAGGCGATGGTGTCGTCCAGCGTCGGCGTGACATCACCGTCGGCAATGAAATAAGCCGTCTCGGTGGGCGTCATCTCGATGGTGGCCCGCAGGATGATGCCGGTCAGACCGCACCCACCGACCGTGGCCCAGAACAGCTTCGCGTTCTTCTTGGGCGTGATGTGGTGCACGGTGCCGTCGGCGGTGAGCAGCTCCATGGATCGCACGTGGTTGCCGAAGCTGCCCGCGCTGTGATGGTTCTTGCCGTGGATATCCGAGCCGATGGCCCCGCCCACGGTGACCTGCCGGGTGCCCGGCAGCACCGGCACCCAGAGGCCGAACGGTAGCGCGGCCTTCATGAGCTGATCCAGGTTCACGCCGCCGTCGACATCGACCAGGCGGGTGGCGGCGTCGATCTTGTGGATCTTGTTCAGCGCGGTCATGTCGACCACGAGTCCGCCCGCGTTCTGCGCGTTGTCGCCGTACGAACGTCCGAGCCCGCGCGCGATGACGCCGCGGCGCAGATGTGCGGGCTTGGCCTCGTTGTCCTCCGCGACCATGGCGACCGCCTTGGCGATCACCTCGGGATCGGACGTGGAGAGGACTTCGGATGTTGTCGGTGCGGTGCGACCCCATCCGGTGAGCTTCCGGGTCTGCGTCGGCAGTGCGTACGCTCCCTCGGAGGCCGAGCTCGTCTCGGCGGCACCGGCGGTGGTGGTCTGAGCTTTCGTGGACATCGGGATAGAGGCTACAGGCATAACCGCCCATCGGCTGGTGCCGTTACCTGTGCGCGGCATTACCCTTCTGCTCTGTGACCGCGGAACCTCACCTGCCCCTGCCGCCCGAGCTGCCCCTGGTCGACGAGCCGGGCGGTACCGATGTCGATCTGAAGACCCAGATCGTCCGCTTCACGCTGACCGGCGGCTTCTCCGCGGTGGTGGACTTCGGGCTGTACGTGCTGCTCATGAGCGTGGTCGGGGTGCCGCGTGATATCGCCAAGGCGGTCAGCTTCATCGCGGGCACCACCACCGCCTACCTGATCAATCGCCGCTGGACCTTCCAGGCGCCGCCGAGCCGCAAACGCTTCATCGCGGTGGTGGCGCTGTACGCGGTGACCTTCGCGGCGCAGGTCGGCATCAACGCGCTGCTGAACATCGTGCTGCCGGAGATGAAGGTCGATGTGGCCGGTCACACATTCACCGGTGCCGTGCTGGTGGCGTTCGTGATCGCGCAGGGCACGGCCACGGTGATCAACTTCATCGTGCAGCGCGCGGTGATCTTCAAGATCCACTGAGCTGAGACCACCGAGCCGTGTTCCGATCAGTACTCGACGAGCGCCCGCGCCTCCTCCTTGGTCCGGAAGTAGTCGCCGCCCTTGGCGCGGACGTTGTCGGTGCCCCACTGGCGGGGTTCGCGGGAGGCGGGCACGAGGTGCGGTATGTGCTTGCGGCAGTGGATGTACGCCTCCTCGACGTCCACCACCACCCAGCGTTCGATGACGCGCCCGCGCTCGCCCTCGGGTAGTCCGTCGATGTAGCGCCGCATGAGCGCGTCGTCGACGATGCGGGCGGAGCCGTTGATGTGCAGGCCGATGAGGTCGTGCACGAAGTCGATGAGCAGGATGCCCACGTGCGGGTTCTCGAGGATGTTGCCGAGGCTGGCCATCACCCCGTTGCCGCGGAATTCGGGGTAGGCGACGGTGTGCTCGTCGATAACGTGGAGGAAGCCGGGCTTGCCCGCCCGGAAGCTGGTGTCGCACTCGCCGTGCTTGTCGGCGGTGGCGATGAAGGCCATATCCATCCGGCGGATGAAATCGATCATGTGGGTATTGAGCCGGTCCCGCACTTGATCTTCGTAGAAACGCTCGGCGCGATCCTGTGTCCCGTAGCGTTCCTGTAGTTCGCGTTCGCCATCGCTGCCGCTTCTGATACCGGGCATTGTGCGCCCCCTCTGGTAGCTGGAGTCCGGATGGGAGAGGCTCGGCCGCGAACTTCGGCCATCCGAAATGCTATACGGTTTAACTATTTTGGTGTGGCGAATGGCTGAAACGACGCATTTTCCCTGGTAGGGCTCGCTCGACTGCTGCCGGTCAGACCTTCCCGTGCGAGGGTCCCCCGGGATGCGGGTTCTCACAAGGGTTCGGAACGGCTTAGCTGCGGGTGTGCTGATCACTCGGCTGGACGTACGTCTGCGAGTTCGGCTGTGCGCGCGAGTATTTCGCAATCCTGAATTGTCCATTTTGCATAGTTTTGTCCGGGTTGGCCGAGCGTTAGCCCCCCTGGAAAAGGACCGAGAGGTCAGTTTGCTTTGCGTTCCAACGCCATTCGATCCAGCACCGTCACCGACCCCCGGCTCAACCGCACCACCCCCGCGTCCTCGAGTTCGCGGAGCACCTTGTTGGCGGTTGCCCGCGTCGTGCCCGCCATGGACGCCAGATCCTCCTGGGTGAGCCGAATCTGCGGCGCCCGGCCCGGATCGCCGTACACCCGCGCCAGATGCGACAGCCGCCGCAGCACCCGCGTCTCCACCGGCAGGTACAGCGCCTCCAGCACCGCCGCGGACAGCCTGCGCACCTGCGCGGCCAGCGAGACGGTGAGAAACCGCTCCACCTGCGGATGATCGGTGCGCAGCCGCTCCAGCCGATCCCGGCTGAGCGTGAGTGTCTCGGCGTCGGTGACCGCCACGATGGTGGCGGTGCGGCGCGCGTCCGGGCTCAGAATCGCCTGCTCGCCGAACATCTCACCCTGGCCGAGAATGGTCAGCGTGGCGGTGTGGCCCAGCGGCGTCGTCACCCGGACGATGAGTTTCCCACTGGTGATCAGGTGCAGGCAGTCCCCGGGATCACCCTCGTGACAGACGATGTCGCGCCGCCGGAATTTGCGCGGCGTGCACGCGGCGACCAGCTCCCGTCGTTCCGCGGGGGACAGCCCGTCGAACAGTTCGAATTCCATCTCACCCTCACCGCAGTGCCTCGAGTTCGTACACCGTCACCGGGTCGCGTTTGCCCTTGATGTCGAAGGCCCCCCGATCCCGGACCACGGCCCGGTCACCGAGCCGCGTTCTGGTCAGCGGGCCGACCACCACCGTTCCCGGTTCGGCCAGCGACTCCAGCCGCGCCGCCAGATTGGTGGTGTCGCCGATGGCCGTGAAGTTCCGCATCTGCGGCGCTCCCACATTGCCGACCACGGCCGGACCCGTATTGACTCCCACTCGAAACATCGGCCAGTCGTCCCGATGCGCAACATCCACCCGTTCCCGCACCCCCGCCACGGCCCGCTGCAACGCCAGCCCGGCCCGCGCCGCCCGCAGCGCGTGATCGGGTTGCCGTACCGGCGCGTTGAAGATCGCCATCACCGCGTCGCCCACGAACTGCACCACCGTTCCGCCCTCGGTCAGGATCTCCGGAACGATCGCGGTGTAGTAGGTGTTCAGCATCCGCATCACCTGCTCCGGCCCCACCCGCTCCGCGAACGGCGTGAACCCCCGCAGATCCGCCATCAACACGCTCACCTCGTGGATCTCACCGCCCAACCCCGCCTGCGACGGATCCGCGATCAACGCCGTGGCCACCGCGGGCGACATGTACGACCGGAACAGCCCGTCCAATTGCTGATACAGCCGCGCGTTCTCCAACACCACCGACGCCTGCGCCGCGAACGACCGCGCCACCGCCTGCTCCGCCGCACCCAGCGGCACGGGAGCCTGCGCACCGGCCCGGCCGGCGGCCCCGGGCAGGGCGAAACCCGCTGTGCCGCGCCGGAGCCCGGTCGCGTTGAGCGCCCGCGTCACCGCGCCCGACGAGACCTCGGGCTCGGCTGCCGCCTTCGCGGGGGCGGTGGTGCGTGCCAGTTCCAGCACTCCGGCACGAAACCCCTTGACCATCAGGGGAAACGCATGCGCGCCGGGGTTGGGTGGCCCACCGTCCTCGAAGTGCAGGCGGCCCCGGCGCAGCACACCGATGCGCACGGTGTCGCCCTCGAAGGCATAGGTCGCCAGACGCTGGATCTCGGCGAGCAACTGCTGCTCGCCGCGGATCACCGAGGAGCGTTCGCCGACGGCGACCAGTGCACCCAGGCGGCGTACCTGTTCGCGTTCGCTGCCGACCGCGCGGGCGCTCTGCTGGAGCACCGCCACCTGGCGTTCGGTGAGGCCGAAACGGCGGGCGAGCTCCTGGCCGACCGCACCGAGTGGTTCGGCCGCGGCGACGCCGCCGCTGGCGCGCTGGTCCAGGGCGGCGACCATCTCCTCGAGCGCGCGGGCGTAGTCGCGGTGGATGGCGTCCAGGGTGCTGCGCAGCGTCACGCTGTCGAACAGGCCCCGCGCCGACCCCTCCCGCAGGAAGGTCAGGTGGGTGCTGAGCGCGATGAGCGCGAACGCCACCCCCAGCAGCACATGCCACTCCCACCACGACACCCGCCAGCTGCGCCCGAACCCCACCGCGAACAGCGCCTCCGCCAACAGCACGAACGCGGTGAGCACGCTCAGCACCACCGTGCCGCGATTGCGGTAGTACAGGTAGGCGTAGCGCACCGCCGCCACCAGATAGCAGGCCGCGCCCACGAACACCGCCGCCACCAGCGGGCCCTGCGCCTCCGACGGATCGGGGACGGCGTCGAAGGGCGGCACCCGGGTCAGCGACAGCAGCGCCCACACCACCATGAGCGTGATGGGCAGCGCCGCGAGCAGATCCGTGTACCGGTGCACCCGCGCGTCCGGCGGATACTCCACCGCCGAGGCCAGGGCCGCGAAGCCGCCCAGCACCATGCCGACCGGCACCGCGGTGGTGAACCCGACATTCGGCGCGGACAGAATGATCCCGGGCGTCGCCAGTGCGTGCAGCCCCAGGAATCCGGCGTTCAGCTGGAATACCAGCGACACCAGGATCAGCCGCATATCCCGATGCGCCCGCGCGGCCCGCAGCAGCAGCACACCGAGGACCAGCGCCACCACGGCCGCGCCCAGGATCAGCCAGAAATGCACACCGTGGTGCTGGAATTCGTGATCCAGGTGCGGCCGCGCCACCAGCACCCACAGGCCGAGGGCGGGCAGGCTGACATGCACCAGCCACAGCAGTATCCGGACGGGTGACATGCGGGCACCGACCTCAGGCCGGGGTGAGCGTTACCGGCACGCCGTTGAACACGGCATTGCCGGAGGGGGCGTCGACGAGCGAATCATCGGTCAGCACATTGGCATTCACCCCGGCGTGCTCGCGCGCCACGGCCTGCGAGCTGTCCGCGTGCCCCCACCCGTGCGGCAGGCTCACCACGCCGGGCATGATCTCCTCGGTCGGTTCGACGGTGACGATCACGGTGCCCGCCGCGGACTTCACCACGGCCTGCCCGTTCAGACCCAGCCGCGCCACGTCGTCGGGGTGGATGTGCAGGGTGCACCGGTTGGATCCGCCCACCAGCGACGAGACATTGTGCAGCCAGCTGTTGTTGGACCGCAGTTGCCGCCGCCCGATGAGCACCATCTCCGGCGCGTCGTCGCGCAGCCGCGCCCGCAACCGACGCACATCCGCGAGCAACTGCGGCGGCGCGAGCTCCACCTTCCGTGACGCGGTACGCAGCACCCCGGGCAGTCGCGGCCGCAACGGACCGAGGTCGATGCCGTGCGGATGCTCGAGCAGCACCCGCAGATTCAGCGCGCCGTGCCACCGGGAGAGGGCTGCGCCGCCGCCGCGCAGCACCCCGCCGTCGGCTGCGTCCCGTACCGTGGTCCCGGCGGGGGGCTCCGTGCGGGTGCCGGTGTGAGATCCCGTACCGGCTGCATGTGGGACGACCGTCGCTTCCTGCGACCCGGGACCGGCCTGGTTCCGCGGGCGCGTCGCGGCGTCGGCGTTCTGGTTCCGCGCGCCCCCACCCTGCTCGGCGGTGGCGCGCGCGGCCTCGTTCCACTCGCCGTAGGGCCCCAGCCGCAGCATCATGTCGATGCGCTGTTCGGTCGTGTTCTCGCCGAGCAGTTCCGGGCGGCGTTCGAGCAGCCCGGCCTTCTGCAGGGTGCCCGCGATGACCATCTCGTCCACCGCCTCGAGCGGGGTGACGCCCTCCGGCGGCCGCTGTCCGCTCACCGCCATGGCCAGCCGGGCGAGGATCTCCGCCTCCGAGGGGTGGTCGCCGAGCGGTACCAGGGGGCGCGAATAGCGGGCATAGTTGCGCACCGCGAAGTTCAGCAGCGCGAAATCGTAGTGCGGGGCCTGCACGATGCGCGGCGGCGGCAGGATCACATCGGCGTGGCGGGTGGTCTCGTTGAGGTACCGGTCCACGCACACCATGAATTCCAGTCCGGCGAAGGCGGCGTCCAGTCGCGGTCCGCTGGGCGCGGAGAGCACCGGATTGCCCGCCACTGTCACCATGGCCCGGATCTGTCCATCGCCCGGCGTGCCGATCTCGTCGGCGAGGGTGGCGACGGGCAGCTCGCCCATGGCCTCCGGCAGCTCGCGCACCCGGCTGGTCCACCGTCCGGTGCGGAAGGGGCGGGACCGCACGATGCCCAGCGCCGCCCCGGTGGCGAACATGGCACCGCCGGGGGTGTCGAGATTTCCGGTGAGCACATTCACCACATCCACCAGCCACTGCGTGACGGTGCCGAATTCGGCTGTGCAGGTGCCGATCCGGGCGTAGACGGCGGCTGTCGGCGCGGCAGCCAGCTCGCGGGCGATCCGGGTCACCGTCGCGGCGGGCACGCCGGTGCGGGCCGACACCACCTCAGGGGTGAAATCGGCGGCGGCCGCGCGGATCTCGTCCAGCCCCTCGACCTCGACGCGGACGTCGGTGAGCTGCTCGGCGAACAGCGTGTGCACGATCCCGAACAGCAGGTACGCATCACTGCCCGGCCGGATGAACAGATGCTCGTCCGCGAGCTTGGCCGTGCGGGTGCGCCGCGGGTCCACCACCGTGAGGCGTCCGCCGCGTTTGCGCAGCGCCTTCAGCCGTCCCGGGAAATCCGGTGCGGTGCAGAGCGATCCGTTCGACTCCAGCGGATTCGCCCCGAGCATGAGCAGGTAGTCGGTGCGATCCAGATCCGGTACCGCGACCGTGAGCGGATCGCCGAACATGAGCCCGCTCGCGACCTGCTTCGGCATCTGATCGGCGGTGCTGGCGGAGTAGATGTTCCTGGTGCCCAGTGCGCGCAGCACCAACGGCAGGTACAGGGCCCCGGCCACGGTGTGCGCGTTGGGGTTTCCCACGTACACGCCCACGGCCTGGTTGCCGTGCGCGTGCGCGATGGCGGGCAGCCGCTCACCGATGAGCGCGAAGGCCTCCGCCCAGGTCGCGGTCCGCCATTCGTCGGTGTCGCGGTCGCGGATCATGGGTTCGGTCAGCCGATCCGGGTCCTCGTCGAGAGCTCCGAGGCTGGCCCCCTTGGGGCAGATGAAGCCGTGACTGAACGGGTCGGCATGGTCGCCGCGTACGGCTGTTACGTGGTCGTGGGCGTCGAGAGTGAGTTCGAGACCGCACACCGCCTCGCAGAGCGGGCAGGTGCGCAGCAGCGTCCGGGGGCTGTCCGTGACGGGGGTCATACCTCATCATCGCCCGCCACCCCGACAGGCGAAACCGGAAGCGGACGATTTGTGTCGGGACGCCGACACAACGAACGTCCGCGCGCGGACAGACCCGCCGCCCGTTCGCGGCCAGGCTGGGCACATGCGGTTTCTCGAACGAACACAAGCCCTCGAAGCACTGCACGCCGCCTGCGCGGACATCGCCGCGGGCACCGCCACGGTGGTCGAGGTGACCATCGCGGGTGAAACCGGCCTGTTCGTGCGCACCTCACCCCAGCCCGGCCCGCTCTGCCGCTCCACCCTGCGCAACCACCCCGCCCGCCTCACCCCGAGGCAGCAGGACGTCCTGGAACTGGTCTGTGCGGGCCTCACCAACCCGGAGATCGCCGACCGCCTCTACCTGTCGGTCCGCACGGTCGACCACCACGTCTCGTCCATCCTCGCCAAACTCGGCGTCCCCAACCGCCGCGCCGCCCGCGCCGCCGCCCTCCACCACCAGGCCACCGCCCCGCACGCCCGCCGCCGCGCCGCGCACACGCGCCGCCACCGCAGCACCCCGGCGGCAGTGACCCACCTGTCCCATACCGCCTGACCGGCCGCGCCGCGCGGCCTGACCGTCTGGCCCGTGAGGCTTCGCCCGGCCGCCTCAATTGCTGGGCGGGGGCCAGGTGAGATCCTGCGGCTACCGAGTACAGCCCCCTCCCGTGCGGGAGGGGGCTGTCGCGCGTCCACGCGCGGCGATCGACCACGCCGTCATCCTGCTCCGCGCACGCGAAAACCGCGGGTGCCGGGGAGCACCCGCGGTCAGCGGAGTCCTAGAACGACGTACTTCAGGAAGCGATACGCGCCACCTGCGGCTTGCGCCCGCTCACGGCCGCCCGCACGGCGGCGGAGATCGCCACCACCGGCGGCACCCAGCGTGCCTCCTGCGGAGCGACTCCCCAGCACGCCGACCCGGCGGCGGACAGCTGCGTCGGCGGCAGCGGGATGCCCGCGCCGTCGGAGTGCACGATGGCACCGGCGGCCCGCAGCGCCTCGAGCGCCATGGCGGCCTTCTGTACGCCGGTGACCAGGTGGATTTCGCGGCGCTCGGTGCCCGGGATCTCGATGACCGGCCCCGAGAGGTTGTTGGCACGCAGGAAGCGACGGACATAAGCGGCGGTCTCCCCGGATACCTCGATACCCGCCAGGTTGTCGTCGGTGATCAGGCAGATGCCGTTGGCCGTTTCGGCGACCGTCCAGCCACGCTGGGTGTATTCCTGCGCAGATGCGGCCAACACTGCGGCCGTGACGGAAGACGAAAACGTCGTACGCACTGGATTCTCCATTCCCCGGTAGATCTAGGTCCTGCTCTGTGCGTGGTATCGCCGCCCGGTGTCCGAGGCGTTACAGGCTCTTTTTCACGCGTCTTCGTTCGCGGCTACAAAAGAGACAGCTTCGCGTTGTAGGTGGCGCTACTACGCCGTTGTCACAGCAGTGACATTTCGGGGGCGGTACCCACTACCTGCGATAACGCCGAAGCTGCTCGCGCCCACGCGTTTCCGAGCGTGATGCGCCCGGAAATGGGAAGTGTCGGAGAACACACTGCGTCGGACTGTAGCGCGGATGTGATTGCGATCAGACTTGGCGTGCCGGAAGGCCGGTGGGAGAGGAGCGTTTTCGTCCATGACCGATCGATCGGGTGGGGATCAGTCCGAACTGGACGAGTTCGAGGCGGAATCGCGCTGGCTGGCGTTCAAGGAGTCGGCGGTCAAGCGCATGTCCCGGCACGCCGCCGAGGCGGATGCGGACGAGCAGCTGCCCGTCGAACCCTTCACCAGCCCAAGCGCATTCGGCTCCTGGAGCGTCGAGGCCGCGCGCGCCCTGGTGGACCTGCAATTTCGCCGGACCGCCACGCGCACCCTGCTGCCGCTGGCCTATCTGCTGGGTCTGGCGGGCGCGGTGGCCATTCCCATCGCCACGACGGTGTTACTGCTGAGGTCCTCGATGTGGGTGGGGGTGGTGTTCGCGGTGGTGTTCGCGATACCGTTGGGTCTCACCATCGCCGCCACCGTGCGCCTACTGCTGGAATTCCTGGTGAACGCCTCGCGGCTGGCGGGCAAGGTGGAACATATCGCCGAACTGGCCGACGATCTGTTCCAGGCCCTGTCGGATGTGGCCGAACCGGTCAATCAGCTGTCGGAGGATATGCGTGCCGTGCAGTTCTGGCGCTTCCGAAAGCGTAACTCCCGCAAGTAGTCTCGTCTCCGAACGGTCGTTCGTGGCGGCCCCGGCGTTCCCCGCGTCCATGGATCGGCGAGATTTCCTGTGTCACAATGCGATCGCAACTTGTTAGGGGGACGGATGGCTCTACCGCAGGGGATCACCGGATCGACCATGCCGCGTCGACAACTCGGTCGTCAGCTTCGCGACCTGCGCAATCGCGCGCGGATGACGACCCGGGTGGCCGCGCAGCGGCTGGAATGGTCCGAGGCCAAGATCTGGCGCATCGAGACCGGTCAGACATCGCTGCGCAGCCTCGACGTCGAGGCCATGTGCCGAATCTACGGTGCGCCCGAGGACGCCATCCAGCCGCTGGCCGCGCTGGCCCGGGAGACCAAGGCGCGCGGCTGGTGGACCGAGTACAGCGACGTCATCGACGAGGGTTACGAGGTGTACATCGGCCTCGAGGAGGCCGCCGCCCGCCTCACCACCTATGAGAACGAGCTGGTGCCCGGGCTGTTGCAGACCGAGGACTACATGCGCGCGGTGCTCGCGGGCGCGTATCCGGGCATCACCGCCGAGCAGATGGACCGCCGGGTGCGGGTCCGCACCACCCGCCAGCAGTTGCTGACGCGCTCGGATTCCCCGCTGCAACTGGATGTGGTGATCTCGGAGGCGGTGCTGTGGCATCGGATCGGGGGCGAGGGGGTCACCGCCGGTCAGCTGGACCGCCTGCGCGATCTGAGCGAACTGCCGAATGTGCGGCTGCGGCTGGTGCCCGCGGACTGCGGATACCACCACGGAATGGATGCGGGCCGATTCGTCCTGCTCGAATTCCCCGCACCCGCGGGCGAGGTGCCCGAACCGCCGGTGGTGTACGTGGAATCCCTCACCGGCTCCTCCTATCTGGACAAAGACCACGATGTGGAGCGCTATCGCGAGGCATTCCGGGCCGTCGCGGCGGTGGCGGCGGACGCCGCGCCCGTGATCGAGTCCGCGCGTGCCTCGGTCTGAGCTGTCCGCCCATTGTGCTGTTTCACAGAACTCGCGCGCACCCATTGTCCCCGCGCGTGACGGCGGTTACAGTCGGTGCTAGCAGGGTGCTTGCAACTGCGAGCGCGAACCCTGTGGAGTGAGCCAGACAAAGGAGTCTGACCATGCCAGGTGAGAGCACCGACAGATCCTCCGGGGAACTATCCGCGGCCGGCCCCACGCGCGGCCGACAGATGCTCGTCGACGACCGCTTCACAGCGGTCGCCGCCAAGTTCTTCCAGATCTTCCGCCGCTCGCGTGCGGGTGGCGGCGCCTTCGCGGTTTTCCTCGACGGCGAGCCGGTGCTCGACATCTGGGCGGGTTGGGCCGAACCCGGACGCCGCTGGGGCGCCGACACCATGGCGCTGTCGTATTCCACCGGCAAGGGTGTGGCGGCCACCGTCATCAACCGTCTCGCCGATCGCGGGGTCATCGACTACGACGCTCCCGTCGCCGAGTACTGGCCCGAATTCGCGGCGGCGGGCAAGGGCGACATCACCGTGCGGCAGGCGCTCGCCCATCGCGCCGGAGTGCAGCGCATGCGCGGACTGCTCGACGATCCCGAGGATCTGCTCGACCACGACAAGGTGGCCGCGGCCATGGCGGCGAGCGCGCCGGACCCGCTGCGGCACCGGGCTTCCGGGTATCACGGGCTGAACTTCGGCACGCTGGTCGCGGAGATCGCGCAGCGGGCGAGCGGGCGGCCCTTCGCCGACCTGGTGCGCAGCGAACTCGTGGAGCCGCTGGGCGACAACGACTTCTGGTTCGGGGTGCCTCGGCAGCAGCGGCATCGCATCGCCCACCTGTCGCCCCGGCTCAGCGTCGGCAAGGTGCCGTTCGACCGGCTGGTCGGGCTGCCCGCGCGGGTGCGGGCGCTGCATTCGGCGCGCGGGGCGGTGTACGACGGCTGGGCCGACATGTCGGTGGGGGAGCGCCCCTACGACGCCATGATGCCCGGCTGGAACGGGACTTTCACCGCGCGGTCGCTGGCACGCATGTACGGCGCCATCGCCAATGACGGCGTGGTCGGTCACCGCCGGCTGCTCAGCGCCCAGGGTGCGCGGACACTCGCCGAGATGCCGGTGAACAGCCGCTTCGACTACGTCCTCGGCGCACCACCGCAATTCGCGCTCGGCTACCACCGCGCCATCGTCGGAGCGACGCTGACCCGCAAGGCGTTCGGGCACTTCGGCATCGGCGGCTCCGGCGGCATGGCGATCCCCGGCCGCGGCCTGGGCATCGGATTCGTCACCAACCAGCTCGGTTATTCGGCCATGACCCTGGGCGATGCCCGGCTGCCGATGCTGGCGGCCTTGACGCAGCGGGCCGCTCGGGTGGCGCGCGGCGAGGGCGCGGCGGTCGCCGCCTGAGTCCGGCTCTCGGCACGGTGTTGCCGCGCCTCCGGATTCAGTTCCCGCCCTTCAGCTTTCGCCAGCCCCCGGCGCGGTTGTTGGCGATGATCTGCCGGAACATGGCGAGCAGCGCCGGGGCGTTCAGGGTCTCGCCTTCGCGCACGGCGACGGTGCGGGCCGTCTTGTTGTCGTGCCCGCCGGTGATGATCCCCTCCGGATCGGGCACGATGGCCCCGTCGTAGAGGAATACGTTCACATGGTCCTTGGCGGCGAGCAGCGCGCAGATATTGCCGTCCAGCACGAAGTAGGGCCGCACCGTGCGTTTGATGGTCTCGACGACCTCGGTATCGGCCTCGTGCACCAGCTCCCGCACCTCGCGGCATACGGCCTGCTGCCATTCCGGTAGCGCGTCGATGTAGGCGTCGACCCGCGGATCGACCGCGTAGGAGGGCATGCCCGCAGCATACGGCTCAGCGCAGCGACTGTTCCAGGACTTCGCGATGTGTGGGCGCGGCCGCACGGTGCAGTTCGCGGCCCTTGTCGGTGAGGCAGACGAAGATGGCGCGGCGGTCTTCGGTGCACAGCGTGCGGTTGACCAGGCCGTCGCGTTCCAGGCGGGCCACCGCGCGGGAGAGTGCGCTCTGGCTGAGGTGGATGTCACCGGCGAGGTCGCTCATCTTGTAGCTCTCGCCGCCGGCCTCCATGAGCCGGTCGAGGGTTTCGAATTCGCTGAGCCCGATGTGGTGGCGGCCCTGCAACTCCTTCTCGAGGGCGCAGGAGGCGGTCGCGTGCCGGCTCAGCAGCTCGCGCCATTCGGCTACCAGCCCGGTGGCTTCGGGCCGGTCGACAGGCGCTGTCGGCTTCGGCATGGGGCCATCCTAGTGGTCGGCGCGGAATCATGCAACCGCATTTAATGCTTGCACATTTAATGCGTGTGCATGTACTGTTTCGGCTCATGACCACAACGGCTCTGAAATCGGCTGCCGCATCCGCCGATACGAACAGCTGGCCCCTGCGCCTCTGGGGCATGCTGATCACCCTGTGCATCGTGCTGTTCCTCGACGGTCTGGACGTGTCGATGATCGGCGTCGCACTGCCGTCCATCGGAACCGAACTCGACCTCCCCACCTCCACCCTGCAATGGCTGGTCAGCGGCTACGTCCTCGGCTACGGCGGCCTGCTGCTGCTGGGCGGACGCACCGCCGACCTGCTCGGCCGCCGCAAGGTCTTCCTGATCGCGCTGGCCGTCTTCGCCCTCGCCTCGCTGGCGGGCGCGCTGGTCAGCTCCGGCCCGCTGCTGATCCTCACCCGCTTCATCAAGGGCCTGGCCGCCGCATTCACCGCGCCGACCGGCCTGTCCATCATCACCACCAACTTCGCCGAGGGCCCGGCCCGCAACAAGGCGCTGTCCATCTACACCGTGTTCGGCGCGGGCGGCTATTCCATGGGCCTGCTGTTCGGCGGCCTCATGACCGGCATCGGCTGGCGCTGGACCTTCCTGCTGCCGGTGCCGATCGCCCTGGCGGCCCTGGTCGCGGCCATCTTCCTGGTGCCCAAGGACAAGCCCGCCGATGAGGGCGGCCACGACATCCTGGGCGCTGTGCTGTCCACCGCCGCCATGCTGCTGCTGGTCTACACCGTGGTCACCGCCCCCGAGGTGGGTTGGGCGTCGGCGCGCACCATCGGCTCGTTCGTGCTGGCCGCCGCGCTGTTCGCCGGATTCATCGCGGTCGAGAAGCGGGTGCGGTATCCGCTGGTCCGCCTGGGCATCCTGCGCAAGGCCACCCTGGTCCGCGCCAGCCTCGCCATCATCGCGGTGGGCGGTTCGTACTTCAGCTGGCAGTTCATCACCACACTGTACTTCCAGGACACCCTCGGCTGGTCGCCGCTGCACCTGGCGCTCGCCCTGCTGCCGGTGGGTCTGCTGGTGGTCACCTCGGCCTTCGTCTCCGACAAGCTGGTCGATCGCTTCGGCACCGGGCCGATCATCGCCGTCACCATGGCGGTCATGGCCGTCGGCTACCTGATGTTCCTGCGCGTCGACACCGCCCCGAACTATCTGACGGTCCTGCTGCCCGCCATCCTGCTGATCGGCATCGGCTGGGTCGGCTTCCCGGCCATCAATATCCAGGCCACCAGCGGTATCGACAATGACGAGCAGGGGCTCGCCGCCGGCGTGCTGCAAACCGCCATGCAGGTCGGCGCGGCCATCGTGCTGGCGGTGACCACCGCCATCGTCACCTCGGGCGCGCACACCGACCCCAGCCCGGCCGCCATGCTGGACACCTACCGTCCCGGCCTGGAGTTCGCCGCGGGCGTGGCGATCGTCGGAGCCCTGGTCGCCCTCACGGTCTACCTGCCCAAGCGGCGCAAGAACCGTGCGGTCGAGCAGACGGAGGCCGAACTGCAACTCGTCGGCTGACCCGATCTCCGGCTCGGCAACGGCTCTCCCTCGTCGCCCGCCGGGCCGGATCGCTGGGGCGCATCGCACACGCGATGCGCCCCAGCGCTTTCAGCGTCACCGGCGATATCGCCACCGTGACTCCTGTGTCCGTGCGGCGCGTCCTACCGTCGTTGCCGTGGTCGGGTTGTCACGATGTCAGCGTGAGTCGCGACAGGCTGGCTGCGGTGTTCGCACGTCGTCGGGCGCGGCTGCGGTCGCGGCGCTACGCCACCGCGGCGCTGAATCCGCCCACCGCGCCCGGCGCGACCGTGCCCGTGACCACCCCGGACGGGGCGCGCTTGCGGGTGCGCGTCTACGGTCCGGCCGAGGGGCGGCCGATCGTGCTCGTCCACGGCTGGGGCTGCTGCCTCGAATACTGGAATCCGCAGGTCAACGCCTTCGCCGAGGAATACCGCATGATCTGCTACGACCAGCGCGGGCACGGCGAGAGCGGTCTCGGCGCGGACGGCCCGAGTATCGATCAGCTCGGCGACGACCTGGCCACCGTGCTGGCCGCCACCCTGCGTCCGGGCGAACCGGCGATGCTGGTCGGGCACAGCATGGGCGGAATCACCGTGCAGGCGTGGGCCGCCCGCCACCGCGACCAGTTCGACTCCCACGCGGCGGGCGCGATCCTGGCCAACACCACCTCGGGCCGCATCGCCACCGGCACCGAACTGCTGCCCGGTTTCAATGTGCCGCTGCGGATTCTCGGCCGCCGCGTCCAACTCTCGGCCCGGCTGCTGGTGTCGCTGCTCGGTCTGCCGCTGCCGATTCCGGGCGGCCCACTGGTGAAGTGGCTGATCCGCTGGCGCATCATGTCCCGCAACGCCACCCCGGACGAGGTGGCCTTCGTTCTGAACATCGTGCGCTCCTGCCCGCCGCGTGGCCGCGCCCGCGTGGAGCGGATGCTCGCCGAATTCGATCTGGGCCCGGCCGCCGAACACCTCACCGTCCCGACCACCGTGATCGCCGGAGACCGCGACCGCCTGCTCCCCCTGGCCATGTCACGCGCCCTCGCCGACGCCCTGGCCCGGGTCGGCAGCCTGGTGGACTTCCACATCCTGCCCACCGGACACGCCGCGAATATCGAAGCCACGAACCGTTTCAACGCCGAACTGGCGGCCGCGGCCCGCCGCGCCTTCGACACCCCGAGCGCGACCACCGGCTGATACCGGGACACGCGGTCATGGCAGCGGCCGCGACTCTGGCTCGGCGTCGGTCCTCGGCCCGCGGCGAACGGGTCAGCGTCCTGACCGGAGTGTCACGAGCGACGGGCGGCGACGCCTCGTGAAATGGTGGGTGCCGCGACCGTCCGGTGGCACGACGAAGCACCCGGATCCCGGCACCGGGGTCGTCAGTACAGCAGCCGTGCGTCCGACAGTGGGGGTGCGGCGGCGTCCTTGGCCGAGCGGATGACCGTGAGCGGCTGCCCGTCTCGACCCACCGTCGGCCATTCGATGCCGATGGCCGGATCGAACGCGTCCACCTCACCGTCTACTTCGGGGGTGTACTCCAGGGAGCACAGGTACGTCACGGTGGAGTCGTCCGCCAGCGACAGCAGTGCGTGCCCCAGCCCCTCGGCCAGGAATACCGACCGGCGCGTCACATCGTCGATCACCACGGCGTCCCACCGCCCGAAGGTCGGCGAGTCGGGCCGCAGATCCACCACCACATCCAGGAACGCGCCCCGCACACAGGTCACGTACTTGGCCTGCCCCGGCGGATTCGCGGTGTAGTGGATGCCGCGCAGCACCCCGGCGGCCGAGGTGGAGACGTTCACCTGCTGGAGATCGAAGGGACGCCCCACCGCCTTCTCGAATTCCGACGCCTTGAACTGCTCGAGGAACACCCCGCGCGCGTCACCGTGCAGCCGCGGTGTGAACTCCCACGCGCCGGGCACCGACAGTTCCCGTATCTCCACCGTCAGTGCTCCCGTCCCAGTGCGCCCTGCTCCCACTCCCGGCCGTGCTCCAGCAGATTCAGCAGGTAGGTGCCGTAGCCCGAGCGTTCGAGCGGTTCGGCGATGGCGCGCAGCTGTTCGTCGTCGATGAAGTTCATCCGCCAGGCCACCTCTTCGGGTACCCCGATCTTGAGGCCCTGCCGCTCCTCGATGGTGCGCACGTAATTCGCGGCGTCCAACAGTGAGTCGAAGGTGCCGGTGTCGAGCCAGGCGGTGCCGCGGGCGAGCACCTCCACCCGCAGTCTGCCCTGTTCGAGATAGGTGCGGTTGATATCGGTGATCTCGTATTCGCCGCGCGCCGAGGGCCGCAGCCCGCGGGCGATCTCGACGACGTCGTTGTCGTAGAAGTACAGCCCCGGAATGGCGTAGTTGGAGCGCGGCCGCTTCGGCTTCTCCTCGATGGAGATGGCCTTGCCCTCGGCGAATTCCACCACGCCGTAGGCGGTGGGGTCGGAGACCCGGTAGGCGAACACCGCGCCGCCGTCGAGCCCGTCGAAGCGGTGCAGCGTGGTGCCGAGTCCGGGTCCGTGGAAGATGTTGTCGCCCAGCACCAGTGCCGCGCAGTCGGTGCCGATGTGGTCGGCCCCCAGGACGAAGGCGCGGGCGAGCCCGTCGGGTTCCGGTTGCACCACATAGGAGATCGACAGCCCGAACCGGCTGCCGTCGCCGAGCAGGCGCGCGAAGGCGTCGCTGTCCTCCGGGGTGGTGATGACCAGGATGTCCCGGATCCCCGCCAGCATGAGCGTGGACAGGGGGTAGTACACCATCGGCTTGTCGTACACCGGGACCAGCTGTTTGCTCACCCCGCGCGTGATCGGGTGCAGCCGTGAGCCCGTGCCGCCCGCCAGGATGATTCCGCGCATGTCACAGCAGTCTGCCAGTTGGGTCGCGGGCGGGGGCGGGGAGGTTCCGACTCGACCGCGAATCGATCACGGCCGGTTTACCGCAATGCCCTTGTGGCCATTAAGTGTTGCGTACGTCACGTTCTCATGGTGTTCTGAAACGACGCTATGTGAGATGTCAGCGCCGACTCTCGCGCGCCGGGTGCCCGAGCCCTGTTCGGTCCCTGGACGAACGGCTCGGCGCGCCAACAACGAGGTAGGTGCGCGATGACAGCGACAAGTGACAGCGTCCCGGTGGCCAACCCGCACGGCATCAGCGTGTACGCACACGCCCTGGCGGCGGCCTGCCGCACCGTGGTCCGGCCGCTCGGTGGCCTGGTGCCCGTCAACACGCGCACCATCCCGGTGGCGGCGACGGTGATCAACGGGCTGTCGAAATTCCGGCCGCAGCCGCGCGGGGTGGAGCGGGAGCAGGTGCGGCTCAGGGACTTCCGTATGGAGATCGTGCGTCCCGCCGGAGCCCGCAGTTCGCTGCGCGACGGCGCGATCATGTACATGCACGGCGGCGGCTTCTTCCTGTGCGGGCTGGACACGCACCGCCCCGTCGTGGCCGCGCTGGCCCGGCGCACCGGGCTGCCGGTGGTGAGCGTGGAGTATCGGCAGCTGCCCGATACCGACATCTCCGGTTCGGTCGACGACTGCCTGACCGCCTACCGCTGGCTGCTCAGCCGGGGCGCGGACGCCTCGCGCATCGTCTTCGCCGGTGATTCCGCCGGTGGCTACATGACTTTCGCGACCGCCCTGCGCGCCCGCGACCAGGGGCATCCGGTGCCTGCCGGACTGGTCGGCCTGTGCCCCGCCCTGGACCTGGACTGCACCGAGAAGCGCGCCCACCCGAATATGCGCCGGGACCCGCTCATTCCGCTGTCCGCACTGGAATCGGTGGTGCGCATCGGAGCGACGGTCGACGGCTGCCTGGACCCGCGGCTGTCACCGGTCAACGGCGTGCTCGCCGGGATGCCCCCGGCCCTGCTCATCGTGGCCGAGGACGAGGTGCTGCGCCGCGACAGCGAACTCATGGCCCAGCGCCTGGCCGCCGCGGGCGTCCCGGCCACCCTGGAGGTCTGGCGCGGTCAGGTGCACGCCTTCATGGCCATCTTCCCGGGTATGCCGGAGAGCCGGGCGGCGCTGGCGTCGGTGGCCCGCTTCGTCCGCGCCCGCCTCGAAGCCGAGCAGCTGATGCGCACCGCCTGAGCGCCCCGAACACCGCGAACCCGCCCGGTCTCAGACCGGGCGGGTTCGCTTGTGGCGCTTGCCGATTACTTGGCCGGCGGCACGAAGGGCGAGTTGATGATGTTGAAGTAGTTGATGATCTCGACCACGGCCACCGGGGCGGTGATCAGGATGGTGCCGACGATGCCGACGAAGCTGGCGGTGGCGGCGGCGCCGACGAGGCAGCCGATGACCGGGCCCGCGCCGAACATGGTCGCGATCGGCAGGCTGGCGGCGAGGCCGACGGCAGCACCCAGCACACAGCCGACGATGCCGCCGAGCACGGTGGTGGTCAGGCCCGCCAGGGTGGCGGCCATGCTGATGTTGTCCTTCATGCGCGAGTAGGCGGCCTTCTCACGCTCGTACTCGTTCTTGAAACCGGCCTGGTCCTGGAACGGCAGGGCGACCGGCTTGTAGACGGCCTTGTCCATCTCGATCTCGGGGGTCAGGGTGGCGGTGTTGCCACTGATCTCCGCGGCGACCGGGAACAGGAAGTCGTCCACCTGGACCATGAGCGGGCCACCGGCCATCACGGTGCCAGTGGCATCCTTGATCTTGAACAGACCGTCCTCGACGGCGACCGAGCCGCCGGCGGCCGAGATCTGGAGAGCCTTCTCCTTGACCTCGTAGGAGACCTCGACACCCTGGGCGGGGGCCGGAGCCGGGTCGGCGTGCACGGTGCCCGCGGTGACGCCCAGGGCAGCGATAACCATGGCCGACGTCGCGGCAAATTTCCTCATCAGCATTCTTTGAAACCTCGATACGAAGAGCTCGGGGGGACACGGGAATACAAATCGAGGTCAGCTAACGATCGGTGAACCTACTGTGACCGTTCATTCAATTCTTGTTCACCACAGCGCCGTACGCGTTGGTCGGCTCCTGGAAACACGCAGGTCGCGACCGGCTTTCTCGAACCTTCCGGACGGAATCGACAATCCGGACCGGCGAGTTTGTGTTCGAGATCACAAATAGTCGAGGTATATTCGTGACCGAATCGGGCGAATGTCGCGAGTTGGCGGCGAAATTGCGACATTTCGGCGCGGATTCCAGCCTACGGCGGTATTCGGTGTTTCCACCGCGTATCCGAATGCGCGCAGCCGGAACGCCGCCGCTGTGCTCGTCGGGTTACCTGACCGCCCCGGCCCGCCGCGAAACTCGGTAGGGTTCTGCTGTGCGACTGCTCGTAACCGGTGGCGCCGGCTTCATCGGCGCGAACTTCGTTCATCAGACCGTGAACCGACGGCCTGGCGTCCATGTCACCGTGCTGGACAAACTCACCTATGCCGGAAACCGGGCCTCATTGGACCCGGTGGCCGACCGCCTCGAGTTCGTGCACGGTGACGTCGCCGATGCCGCGCTGGTGGACCGGCTGGTCGGGGGCGTGGACGCGGTGGTGCATTTCGCCGCCGAATCACACAACGACAAATCCCTCGCCGATCCGTGGCCGTTCGTCCAGACCAATATCGTCGGCACCTTCGCGCTGCTTCAGGCGGTGCGCAAACATCAGGTGCGCTACCACCACATCTCCACCGACGAGGTGTACGGCGATCTGGAACTCGACGATCCGACCGCGTTCACCGAGAACACGCCATACAACCCGTCCAGTCCCTATTCGGCCAGCAAGGCGTCCAGTGACATGCTGGTGCGCGCCTGGGTGCGCTCGTTCGGCATCCGGGCAACACTGTCCAACTGCAGCAACAACTTCGGCCCCTACCAGCACGTCGAGAAATTCATTCCGCGGCAGATCACCAATCTCATCGACGGTATCCGCCCCCGCCTCTACGGCGCCGGACATCAGGTGCGCGACTGGATCCACGTGGACGACCACAACAGCGCGGTATGGGAAATCCTGGAGCGCGGGCGCATCGGACAGACGTACCTCATCGGCGCCGACGGCGAACGCGACAACAAATCGGTGGTGCGGCTCATTCTGGAGGCATTCGGCCGCGATCCGGACGACTTCGACCACGTCACCGACCGCCCCGGCCACGACCAGCGCTATGCCATCGATTCCACGCTGCTGCGCACCGAACTCGGCTGGAAGCCGGAATACCGCGACTTCCGCGCGGGACTGGCCGCCACCATCGACTGGTATCGCGCCAATGAATCCTGGTGGCGGCCGCAGAAAGCCGCCACCGAAAGCGCCTACGCGGCCGCGGGCGAGAAGGTTCTGTAGGCCGCGAAGCCGCAGACGCCTACCGGTAGGCCGCGGGTAAGCGCCCGCGGCTCAACGGCTGTCAGCCCCAGACGATGGAGCAGTATTTCGTGGCCGCGGTGGCGAGTGCGAAAACGGTGG
>NZ_BAGD01000019.1 GCF_000308635.1 Nocardia otitidiscaviarum NBRC 14405
CAGCAGGTTCTTACCCAGGGCCATCTCACCGTTCTCGGTGCACGGACCGTCGGCGAGCACATGCCCGGCCTCCACCCGCTGCCCCTCGTCCACGATCGGACGCTGATTCGCGCAGGTGCCCTGGTTGGAACGCTCGAACTTGCGCAGCCGGTAGCTGCGCCGGGTGCCGTCATCGTGCATGACGGTGATGAAATCGGCGGAAACCTCCTCCACCACACCGGTTTTCTCGGCGAGGATGACATCTCCGGAATCGACCGCCGCCCGCGCCTCCATCCCGGTGCCCACGAGCGGGGCCTCGGACCGCAGCAGCGGCACCGCCTGCTTCTGCATGTTCGCGCCCATGAGGGCGCGGTTGGCGTCGTCGTGCTCGAGGAACGGGATCATGGCGGTCGCCACCGACACCATCTGGCGCGGCGAGACATCCATGTAGTCGACCTCGGCGGTATCGACGAGTTCGACCTCGGAGTTCTTGCGCCGCACCGCGACTCGACCGGCGAGGAAGCGCCCGGACGCGTCGAGCCGTTCATTGGCCTGCGCGACGACGTGCAGATCCTCCTGGTCGGCGGTCAGATAGTCGACCTCGTCGGTGACGATGCCGTCGACGACCTTGCGGTACGGCGTCTCGACGAATCCGAACGGATTGATCCGCGCGTACACCGAGAGATAACCCATCAGACCGATATTGGGGCCCTCGGGCGTCTCGATCGGGCACATGCGGCCGTAGTGGCTGTAGTGCACGTCGCGGACCTCGAGGCTGGCGCGGTCGCGGGACAGGCCACCCGGTCCCAGCGCGGAGAGCCGACGCTTGTGGGTCAGGCTGGCGAGCGGGTTGCGGTGATCCAGGAACTGCGACATCTGCGAGGTGCCGAAGAATTCCCGGAGCCCGGCCACGACGGGTCGGATATTGATCAGCGACTGCGGTGTGATGGCCTCGACGTCCTGGGTGGTCATGCGCTCGCGCACCACACGTTCCATGCGGGAGAGGCCGACACGGAACTGGTTCTGGATCAGCTCGCCGACCGTGCGCAGGCGACGGTTGCCGAAGTGGTCGATATCGTCGACCTCGACCGGCACCTCCACACCGCCCGGTCCGGTCATGACCTGCTCGCCCCGGTGCAGGCGCAGTAGATATTCGATGATCGCGGCGATATCGGCCTCGGTGAGCACTCCCGGACGCTCGGCCGCGTCGGCGCCGGTGCCGATGCCGAGCTTCTTGTCCACCTTGTAGCGGCCGACGCGAGCCAGGTCGTAGCGCTTCTCCCGGAAGAAGAGGTTCTCCAGCAGGTTCTGCGCGGACTCCTTGGTCGGCGGCTCGCCCGGACGCAGCTTGCGGTGGATGTCGAGCAGTGCCTCATCCGTACCCGGTGTGCCGTCCTTGGCCAGCGAGGTCATCATGATCTCGGAGAAGCCGAACCGCTCCTCGATCCGCTCGCCGGTCCATCCGAGCGCCTTGAGCAGCACGGTCACCGGCTGCCGCCGCTTGCGGTCGATGCGCACGCCGACGGTGTCGCGCTTGTCCACGTCGAACTCCAGCCACGCACCGCGCGACGGGATGACCCGGACGCTGTGCAGCGTCTTCTCGCTGGCCTTGTCGATGGTCTCGTCGAAGTAGACGCCGGGTGAGCGGACCAGCTGTGAGATGACGACGCGCTCGGTGCCGTTGATGACGAACGTGCCCTGGTCGGTCATCAACGGGAAATCGCCCATGAACACCGTCTGGGACTTGATCTCCCCGGTGCTGTTGTTCATGAACTCCGCGGTCACGAACAGCGGCGCCGCGTAGGTCATATCCTTGTCTTTGCATTCCTCGACGGAGGTCTTGGTCTCCTCGAAGCGCGGCTCGGAGAGCGTCAGCGACATTGTCGCGGCGAAGTCCTCGATCGGGCTGATCTCCTCGAGCACCTCCGCTAAACCACTCGTGACCAGCCACTCGAACGAATCGGTCTGGATACCCAACAGGTCCGGAACCGCCAGCGGCTCACGGATTTCGGCGAACGATACTCGACTCGACATTACATCCCCACAGTCGTTCGGATTTCGAGATCTGGACGGTTCTTCCCCGGAAACGAAGTCCAAAATTACACCCGAAAACGACTTATGTCGAGGGCACGAACAAATAGACATCCGAATTATCGGCGTCTTCCCATTTCAATATTTACAGGGGCGGCGGCGATTCGTCAAGCAATCGGCGAGGATTCGCCGGGGCCCGGTCGGTGGACCGGACCCCGGACGGATCAGCCGATGCCGAGGTTCGCGGCCAGTGCCGTCGCCGTCGCCGGATACCGGTCGAGCAGGGCGGCGACCGCGGTGTCGGCGACCGCGGGTGGCTCCTGCCAGACCGGATCGTGGCCGAACAGCACCGCCAACGCGTCGCACGCGGCCGGATGCGCGGCGAGCAGGTCGGTGGCGGGACCGCGCGGTGCCGAGGTCAGCGGCGCGGTCGGTGCGGCCGCCGTCTCGGACCACGGCGGCACCCAGCCGTCCACCGCGGACAGCGTGCCCGGGAAGGTGCGGCCCGCCTCCCGGACCAGCGCCGGCATCACCTCGCCCACCTGTTTGCGCAGCGTGGTGATGAGTGTGGGCAGCCACGGCAGCAGCACCCGATCGGGCAGTCGACCGAAGGCTTTCGACAGCAGTTCCACCACGAAGGGTTGCAGCGCCGGGGCCGGATCGATGGCGTGCACGAAACCGGTGAGGTAGCGCGGGAACGACGGCAGCACCAGGGGATTGACCAGCATGTCGTCGCAGCGTTCGCGCAGTTCGGCCAGCGGGAGCAGCCCGAGTTGGAACCGCGCCGCCCACAGCAGCGCCACCTTGTCGGGGGCCTCCGGATGGGATTGCAGTACGGCCAGTTCCAGCTGGGTGTGGTCACAACCCAGCGACAGGGCGAGACTTTCCATCCCGAACAGGAAGCCGAGCATGGCCGCCACCTGGCCCGCACCGGTGTCGTCAGCGGCGAAGGCCGTCGGCAACAGCGTGCAGTAGTGTGCGTAACCCGCAGTCACGAAACGCTCGCACCACTCCGGCATCCCCGCTCCGGAGGAGCGGAAGTGATTGAGCAGCAGGCGGATTCGGCGCAGCACGGCGGGCGCGTCGTCCACCGTGCGTTCGGCGGCGAGCAGTTCCACCGCGCGCGAGCCGATCTCGTCGGCCAACCGCGCCGAGCCCAGATACACCAGGGCGTCCTCGACAGCGGCCAAGGCGGCCGCCGCCGTGGCGTCCGGGTCGTCGACCGCCCGGCGCAGGCGCTGTTCGAAGACCTGCTCGACGGTGACGCCCTCGTAGCCGAGTTCCACCAGGGAGCGCTGATACTTGCCGAGCCCCAGATCCCAGCTCTCCTGCACAGCCTGCTCGCCCAGACCGCGCGAGCCCATGATGGGCCGGACGGCGTCGGCGGGAATCAGCTTGCGCAGCAGCCACAGCAGATCCGAGCACGGCCGCAGGTGCGGGTCGGCGCGCAGGTCCAGCAGTGCCCGTTGCAGGGTGCGCTTGGACAGGTCCAGCCCCAGGGGCGCCAGCCGATCGAGCACGTCGCGGGCCAGCGGCGGCAGCGCCGAATAGCCGACCTGCCCGATCCGATCCCCGCCGAGCAGGATCTCGCACAGCCGCCGCACATCGCGGCGGCCCGGTACGGTGTCCTTCTCGATACAGGTGATGGCGGCGTCCTGGAAGTCGTACGGCGTCGGACGCGTCCGATTGCGCAGGCCCGCCAGGAGAATGGCGTGTTCGAAGATGGCGATGGCGTCGGCGGTGCTGGCCAGGTAACCATTGCGGCGAGCCAGCCGGACGATATCGACCGACCACTCCAGCAGTTCGGATTCGTCCAGCGGGTCCAGGGCCGGTGCGCTGGTCAGGAAGCCGGACAAGTGATCCGCCACGGCCGCGGCCGGTGTCGCGACGGGCAGCGCCTTCTTCGCGGCGCGACGCCGCGACCCCGGTTGCCCCGTCAGCCGAAACGCCTGCGTCTTGGCGCGCCGCAAACCCTTCGCCCAGGTGGCGGCGGCGATGGAGACCGCGCCGCCGGCCAGCCCGAACTGCTCCTCGATGGCGGAGTGGCTGGAGGGGATGAGCCCGTAATGCCAGGTGGTGGCCGTGCGCGGGGAGATCTCGTACGGCGCGGTGGAATCCGATCCGAACTGCTCCACCCGGCTGGCGGCATGGGCCGCGCCGCAGATGTACAGGGCGCGTTCAGGATCGGCACCGGTGGCGGCGAGGTGTTCGCGCATGCGCGTCCACATGTACCGCTCGCGGTTCTCGTCCACCTCGGTACTGCCGCGCCGCAAGCGCCGGAACAGGCTGCCGATCATCACCATGACCTGCCGGTAGGTGTCGTAGTCGGCGTCGGCGAGAGGCTGTTCGACGTACTGGTCCCACCACTCCGACCAGTGCCGCACCTTGCCGTGGTGCAGCAGGTACTGCTCCAGCTCGGCGAAACGCGGCCGCATATCGCCGATGTCGATGCCGACGGCTTCGCCGTGCAGGCCGTTGTCGGACTCCGGGGTGTCGGCGTCCGCCGTGGCCTCGTCCTCGGTCGGCGACCACTGGAAAACGTGATCGGTGGAGCGGTCCACCAGCACCAGTTCGACGCCCGGAGTGTCGAGCGCGTACGCGATGGCCTGATATTCGGCCGACGATTCGGTGATGGGGGCGACGATCGATAGCGGAGCCCAGGAGGCTGGGAAGCCATCGACCGCACTGGCGAACGCCTGCAATGCCACCGGCAGCCGACAGTTGCGCAGCTCGTCCAGCAGCGGCCGCAGATCCTCGCACAGCTCCATGTAGATGACGGTGGGCTGCTTCTCACGCAAGCGGCGCACCATGGCCAGCCCGGAGGCGGGCGAATGGTGGCAGACCGGGAAGATCTCCAGCCGCTCCGACAGCGCCCGATCGACATCGTCGACCATGCCCGCCAGAATGTCGCCCGCCGCACCGGGATCACCGGCGAACGCGGCGGCCGCGTCCGCCAGCTGCTCCCGCAGCGCACCGAACACCGAAGTCGCCGAACGGGTTTCGGAGATGGTCACGACAGCCTCGCGATCGCCGCCCGGCCGCCCTCGAGGAACTCGCCCCAGGCTGCGCCCTCACCCGTGCCGCCCTGATCCTTGCTGCGCGGCTCGACCACGCCGTGCAGGTACTTGTTCAGAATGGCGAGATCCTCCGGCGCGCGCCGCGCCAGCGAACCGACCAGGGAACCGGCGAGGGTTTCGGCGCGCAGTTCCCGCTCGCCGAAGAACTGGCTGTGCAGAATCGCGTCCTCGAGTACGCCGATCTGCTCGGCGGTCGACAGCGCCGATTCCAGCTTGTCGTCATCGCTGGTGGCCGCCGCGGCGGCGGCACGCAGATCGGCGAAGCTCTCCAGCAGGATATCCAGCAGCGTCGGCGGCAGTTCCAGCTCGATCCGGTGGCGGCGCAGCAGTTCCTGGGTGCGGAACCGCACGATCTCGGCCTCGCTGCGCTTGTTCGACACCACCGGGATGCGCACGAAATTGAAGCGCCGCTTGAGCGCCGAGGACAGATCGTTCACACCGCGGTCACGGCTGTTGGCGGTGGCGATGATGGAGAACCCGGGCTGGGCGAACACCACATTGTCGTCGTCGAGTTCGGGAATGGAGACGTACTTCTCCGACAGGATGGAGATGAGCGCGTCCTGCACATCGCTGGTGGAACGGGTCAGCTCCTCGAACCGGCCGATCACGCCCTGCTCCATGGCGGTCATGATCGGCGAGGGGATCATGGATTCCCGCGACTGGCCCTTGGCGATGACCATGGAGATATTCCACGAGTATTTGATGTGGTCCTCGGTGGTGCCCGCGGTGCCCTGCACCACCAGGGTGGAGTTGCGGCTGATGGCCGCGGACAGCAGTTCGGCCAGCCAGCTCTTGCCGGTACCCGGATCGCCGATGAGCAGCAGGCCACGATCGGAGGCCAGGGTGACGATGCTGCGTTCGACGAAACTGCGGTCGCCGAACCACTTCTGCTCGACCGTGCGATCCAGGCCGTCGGCGCGTTCGGAGCCGAGAATGAACAGCCGCACCATTTTCGGGCTCAGCCGCCAGGCGAAGGGCTTGGGACCGTCGTCGATGGACTCCAGCCAATCGAGCTCCTCGGCGTACTTGACTTCGGCGGGAGCGCGCAGGACGTCGGACATGATGGTCTCCTAGTCGAGAAAGTTCTTGAGTTCGTTGACGAGTTTTTGAATGCGTCCCGAAATCACCGGGGTACCGAGGGCTTTGAATCGTTCGCGGAACCACGGGTTGACGCTCTGCTGGCCGGAACTGTTGACCGAACCCACCGGGATGAGCTTCACCCCGGAGCGGTGCACCGCCGCCATGGCATCGAACAGCGGTTGCGACCGGTCGAACTCGTAGAAATCCGAAATCCACACCAGCACCGTGTTCTTCGGATCGGTGATCTTGGGCTGCGCCATGGCCATGGCGACCGGGCCGTCGTTGCCGCCGCCGAGGTTGGTGCGCAGCAGCACCTCGAACGGGTCGTGCACCCACGGCGTGAGATCCAGCGCCCGGGTGTCGTAGGCGATCAGGTGCACGTCCACCTTGGGCAGACCCGCGAAGATGGACGCCAGAATGGTGCAGTTGACCATGGAATCGGTCATCGAGCCCGACTGGTCGACCACCACGATCATGCGGGCGGGCACGGTGCGTTTGGCCGTCTGCCGGTAGAACAGCCGGTCCACGTAGAGGCGCTCGTCGCGCGGGTTCCAGTTGGGCAGGTTCTTCCAGATGGTGCGGTCGATATCCAGATTGCGCAGGATGCGCTTGGGCGGCACCGACCGGTCGACGGTGCCCGCGCTGCTCTGCCGCACCTGGGTGCGCAGCACCTCCGCGACCTCGTCCACGTAGCGCCGGATCAGGGCCTTGGCATTGGCCAGCGCGACACCGGACAGATTGTGCTTGTCCCGCAACAGCTGTTCGACCAGCGACATGCTCGGGGTGAGCTGGGCGGCCAGCTTCGGGTCGGCCAGCACCTCGCGCAGCCGCATCCGGGAGACCAGATCGCCCTCCAGTTCGGCGAGCACGCCGCGCACCTCCCCGGCGCGCTGTTCGCCGAGGCCGCGGCGCAGCCAGTTGGCGTCGCTCTGCCAGCCGGACAGCTGATCGGCGCTCACCGCACCGCAGCCGGTGGCGAAGATGTTCAGCAGGAGCTTGGATACCAGCGCGGCGGTGCGCACATCGGTGCCGCCGATCGCCGCCGGCTCCTCGGTATCGGCCTCGGTTTCGGTGACGGTTTCGGCGGCGGCGCGCTCGGTCGTGAGATCGAGTGCCGCGAATTCCGCGGCGAGTTCCGGAAAGCGTTGGACAACAGTGTCTATGGAGACGCCGGGGTCGAGGACCGCCAGTGGCAGCCCGATATCCTCGACGATGCTCGCGCTCGCGGATTCCAGGGTGGGCTGGGGATCGCTCCCGAAGACGCCCGACAGCAGCCGCCAGTACAGGATCTGGCGGCGGGTCTCATGATCGGTCATTTCCGCAGCAACCGTCCCGCCCGCTCGCGCAGCACCAGCACCGCGTCACCCGATTTCGCCTGCGCCTTGGCCACCTTGGGGTCGGTGGGGCCGCAGGCCCAGTCCCCGTTGTGCAGGGCGACGACGGTGGACTTGATCTTGCGCCGCACCGCCAGCGGACGCAGGGTCCAGCATCCGGCATCCCAGCGCAGCAGGCCGATGCAGGCGAAGGAGCCCGATACCGCGGCCGGGGTGAGCGGTCCGCTCGACGGCAGCCGATCCAGTTCGAGCGACAGCCGCAGGCCGTCCAATTCCAGTGCGCCGTCCTTGATTCGGTAGCCCTCGAGCAGAACCGGTTCGGCGATGTGCACCGGATCACGGTCCAGCGGAGCGGCGATGGCGCCCACCGCGTCGGCCAGCCGCACGGACGCGGTGGCGAAGGGATCGGCCGGATCGCCGACGGTGGCCCGGTCGTCGTGCCACACCAGGTCGCCGCTCGCGCCGAGCGGCATATCGGTGAGCTCGAGCGCGCGGTGTTCGGCCAGCGCGGTGAGCAGGTGCGGATGAGCGCCCAGCAGTTGCCAGACCGCCGGTCCCACAATGGTGTCCACCTTGGCGGCCGCCACACTCGCCCGTACCGTGCGCGACGGTGCGCCCGGGGTCTCCAGGATGGCGTGGAGCTGCACCTGCACGGCGGTGCCGTGCTCGTGCACATCCACGCCGAGCGGCAGCAGTCGGCCTGAAACCGGCTCCGGCACCGTGGTTTCCCCGGTGCGCCAGGTCAGTAGCAGGGCGCGGGTCCACAGGTCGGCCCAGCGCCGCGCGGGCAGGACGTCCATGGCCGCGACGGGGGCCGAGGCGCTCAGTTCGGCGGTGAGCCCGTCGAGCAGGACGGCCAGGCGGCGCTGGCTCGGTTCGGCGAGCAGGCCCTCCACCATGCGATCGGCCGCCGACACCAGGTCGTGGTCCACGCCGCGCCAGCCCGCGATGGCGACCTCGCCCAGCCAGGAGCGGCAGCCGACGGCCAGGGGATGCGGATCGGCGGCGGGTACCGCGGGCTGCACCCAGTCGGCCCGGGTGCGTCCCAGGGCGGTATCGAGCCGGTCCAGCAGGGCGTCGTGCACGGCACCGAGCAGCGCGGCGCGCGCCGCCGCCAGGGCGGACAGCTGATTCTGGCCGATCGATCCGGTGCTCGTCGTGGCGACGGCTTCCGCCACCGGGACCGCCAGTGGCGATCCGGCCACCGCGCCCGCCAATGCCTGGAGCGCCGTGGCCTGCCGTTCGTCCACGCGGGCGAAACCGTTCACCAGTGCGGTGTCGAATCCGGCCACCACGTCCTGCGCGGCCGCTACGTCCTCAGGCGAGGTATCCAGCAGTTCTTCCCAGCGCATCGACATCAGCGGCTCACCCCCGCAGCGGGAAACCACTGGAGTTCGGGAATCGGTGAATTGCTGCCCGGCAGTTCCAGATACGACAGATGCCGCAGGAACCGGCTGAAGACCGTGGCCGCCGGGGCCGGATCGCGAGTCCCGTGGAGCGCGTCGGCCAGCCGTGCTCCCTCGGGCACCTCCACCCGCAGGTAGCGGGCGACGCGCTGCTGTCCGTACTGGAGCACCGCCTCGGCGATGAGCGCGTCCAGGTGTTTGCAGGTCCAGTTCCCGGACAGACCGCCGCAGGGCCGATTGTTGTTGGTGCTGCAACTGAATCCGTGCGTCCCGGCCGTCACCGAGGCCACGTATACCCGGGCGATATCGGAACCGCTGGACACCACACCCTGTAGCCGCCCCTCCGCCAGTTCGACGAACGGCACCTTCGCCAGCTTGCGCGGCGCGACGGCGGGCAGCACTCGCACAATCGACATTCTTGCCGAATTTTCTTGTGCGGCTTCATCATTAGAATTCGAGACCATCACTTTGCCTCCCACTTGGTCGCGATGGGCATGAAGCTATGCCATGCCACCGACAGGTTCCCGGCGGGGCGTTCGCGGGTCCGGCACTGGCTACAGTCGGGTCCATGGCGGATGACGAGATGCTGGTGGTCGGGACGGCGTACGACCGGGTCGCGGAACTGTACGCGGCCACGTTCGAACACGCGCTGCGGGATATGCCCTTCGACCGCGCCCTGCTGGGCGTGTTCGCGGAACTGGCATCGGATCCGGTCCTCGATCTGGGCTGCGGCCCCGGGCGGCTCACCGGCCATCTGTGCGATCTCGGCCTGGACGTCTCCGGTGTCGACCTCTCGCCGGAGATGATCCGGCTGGCCCGCACCGCCCACCCCGACCTCCGCTTCGAGGCGGGCTCCATGGAGGCCCTCGACCTACCCGACGCGTCCCTGGGCGGCATTCTCGCCTGGTACTCGACCATTCACACCCACCCGCGGCGGCTGCCACTCGCATTCGCCGAGATCGCGCGGGTGCTCCGCCCGGATGGTGTTGTGCTCCTGGGGTTTCAGGCCACCGAACGCGGATACGAGGCATACGACCACAGGGTCACCACCGCCTATCGCTGGGCCCCGGACGCCCTCGCCGAGCTACTGGTCCCGCACGGCCTGCACACCGTCTTCCGGATGGTCCGCGAACCCCAGGAGAACGAACGCGGCGCACAGGGCTGCCTGCTGGCGGTGCGGCGCTGACCGTGGCCTACCGGTGATTGTCGGTGCGCGCTTCTAGAGTCGACGCATGAACGACAGCAGCTCTCCGGTCCGGGGTCGGTACGACGTCGTCATCGTCGGGGGCGGCCACAACGGCCTCGTCGCGGCGGGCTATCTGGCGCGGGCGGGGCGGTCGGTGCTGGTGCTGGAGCGGCAGGCGCACACCGGTGGCGCGGCGGTGTCGGAGCGGGTGTTCGCCGGGGTGGACGCGCGGCTGTCACGGTTCTCGTATCTGGTGAGCCTGTTGCCCGCGAAGATCGTTCGAGATCTCGGCCTGCGGTTCGAGACGCGCAAGCGGCGGATCTCGTCGTATACGCCGGTGGGGGACGGCGGGCTGCTCGTGGACGGGGGATCGGCGGCGGCCACGCGGGCGAGTTTCGCCCGGGTCACCGGATCGGAACGGGAGTTCGACGCCTGGCAGCGGTTCTACGCGGAGACCGGGGAGTTGGCGCGGCGGGTGTTCCCGACGTTCACCGAACAATTGCCGACGCGGACGGAGCTACGCGGCATCGTGGCCGACGACGCGATGTGGGAGGCGCTCTTCGAGCGGCCGCTCGGCGAACTCGTGGAGCGAACCTTCACCGACGATACGGTGCGCGGGGTGGTGCTCACCGATGCGCTGATCGGGACGTTCAGCCACGCGCACGACCGGTCGCTGGCGCAGAACCGGTGCTTCCTGTACCACGTGATCGGTGGCGGGACCGGGGATTGGGATGTACCGGTCGGCGGCATGGGCGCGTTGACCGACGCGCTCGACACGGTCGCACGGACGGCGGGTGCGGAAATCCTCACCGGCCGCGCCGTGACCGGGATCGATACCGACGGCCGCACCGCCGAGGTGCGATTCGACGGCGGTGCGGTGGGAGCCGACCGCGTGCTGGTCAATGCCGCACCGTACGAGCTGGGGCGACTGCTGGGCGAGCCGCGCGCCAAACCCGAAGGCGCGCAGCTGAAGATCAATATGCTGCTGCTGCGGCTACCGACGCTGCGGGATGCGGCAGTCGATCCACGCGACGCCTTCGCGGGCACATTCCATGTGGGGGAGGCGGCCACGCAACTGGAACGCGCCCATCGGGAGGCGGCGGCCGGGCGGCTGCCCGCCGAGCCGCCGTCGGAGATCTACTGCCATACGCTCACCGATCCGTCGATCCTGTCACCCGATCTGGCCGCGCAGGGGATGCACACTCTGACCCTGTTCGGATTGCACACGCCCGCACGGCTTTTCGACAAGGATCCGGAGGGCGCCAAGTCCGAGCTGGTGGACGCCACCCTCGCGCGACTGGATTCGGTGCTGGCGGAACCCATTCGCGACTGTCTGGCCCTGGACGCGGACGGCCGCCCCTGTCTGGAAGCCAAGTCACCGCTCGACCTGGAGCACGAGATCGGCATGCCCGGCGGGCACATCTTCCACGGTGATCTGGAATTCCCCTATCGCGCCGACGATTCCGACGACAGCCCGGCGACGCGCTGGGGTGTGGCCACCGAGTACCGCAATATCCACCTGTGCGGTGCGGGCGCGGTGCGCGGTGGCGGGGTCAGCGGTATCGGCGGCCACAACGCGGCCATGGCGGTACTCGACGATCGCTGACCGCGACGCCGGTGATTCGGCCCGCGACACACCGCTTCGGCCGCAATACCGCTTCGGCCGCAATACCGCTTCGGCTACGACGGACGGCGATAGCCGTCGGCGGACTGGCCGATCACATCGGAGCAGCAGCGGATGAAATACCGCACCACGGGATCGGTTTCGGAGGCGTCCGGCCACACCACCGCGACCCGAGTCGGCCCGATGCCGTGCACCGGCCGGAACACCACCCCGGGCCGGGCGTGGGTGTGCGAGGTGGACGCGGGGGTGAAGCTGACCCCATAGCCACTCGCGATGGCGGTCAGCCACTCGTCGGTATTGCGGGCGATGGCCCCGACGATGGCGGTATCGCGGGGCCGGGCGTCCAACCCCATCCAGTAGTCACGCCACCACCCGGTATCCGCGGGTGAGGCCACGTAGGGCTCGTCCCACAGCTCCCGGAAGGCGATGTCCTCGCGCTCGGCCAGCGGATGGTCCTCCGGCAGCGCGATCCAGCGGGGTTCGGTGAACAGTTCCCGGACGTGGTACTCGTCCTGCCCCGGGAACGGCAGCCGCAGGATGGCGACGTCGACGTCGCCGTCGTCGAGTCCGGCGGTCGGATCGGTCCACCCGCCCTGCCGCAGATCGACCTCCCAGTCCGGATGCAGCCGGTGGAAGACCCGGATGATCTCGGGAATATGCCCGTCGGCGGCGCTGGGCACCGCGCCGAGGCGCAGCACGCAGGCGGTGCGGCTGGCGTCGCTCTTGGTCTCGCGCAGAATGCGGTCCCACCCGGCCAGTAATCCCGGCACCTGTTTTGCCAGCACCTTGCCCGGCGCGGTGAGCGTCATCCCCGCCCGGGACCGGATGAACAGTTCCACTCCCAGCTGGTTTTCCAGCTGTTTTATCTGTGTGGCCAGCGCGGGCTGCGCGACATGCAGTCGCTGCGCGGCCCGCGCCAAATTCTCGGTTTCCGCGACCGCCATGAAGTAACGCAGCAGTCGCGTATCGATGTCCACGCCACAAGGTTACGAACGCATGTACCCGTAGGCATATCCCGGCGTCCGCCGCAGCGGCCGGAGTTCGTGATGCTATTCGCGATTCCGGCGCTCTCGCGGTGCCCGATTCACCCGAAACTGGGGCGGGTGACGGTGGGAGCGCCGACCCGGTAGGTGGACAGGATGACGCCGTTGTCGAGCGCGGTGGTGTCGACCGCCTCCAGGGTGGCCTCGGCATCGACATCGGCCCACAGTCGGTCGCCCTTGCCGAGCAGCACGGGGTAGACGACCAGGCGGTATTCGTCCACCAGACCGTTCGCCTCGAGGAAGTGGACCAGCTTGGAGCTACCGAAGACCAGCAGATTCTGCTCGGCGCGCAGCTTGGCGATGGAGTCGGCCAGATCGCCCTCGATGCGATGCCCGTTCCATTCCAGGTCGGACCGGGAGCTCGCCACATGCTTGGGCATCGCGTTCATCTTGTCCTTGTACTCACCCTCCTCCGGGTGGTTCGGCCAGGCCGCGGCGAACGCCTCGTGCGTGACGCGCCCGAGCAGCAGCGCGTCGGCCTCCCGCATTTCGGCGCTCTTGTAGTCGGCGATGTCGTCGTTCCAGAACGGCACGGTCCAGGCCGGATTCTCGATAACGCCGTCCAGCGAAACGAATTCGGCGACAACGATCTTGCCCATGATTTTTCTCACTCTCGGTGTGGGTTCTTCCGCCTCAGCATGGCCGAGCGGGCTCGAACATGCAGACGGAAAGGCCCGCGAAAACTCATCGGTGCCCGCCGCCGGACATTCGCCCGCGGGCTAGGAACCCGGGTCGGTGAGCCACCGCAGCCAGTGCGGGGTCAGCAGTTCGGCGAATTCGTCGTATCCGGCCGCACCCGGATGCGCGCCGTCCCCGGCGGCGACCTCCGCCATCCACACCCGGTTGTCCCGCAGGGGTCGATGCGCCCGCACGTACGGGACGCCGACCGCGTCGCAGTGCGCCGCGAAGCGCTCGTCCAGGGCGGCGATGCGATCGGTGTGCGCGGCATCGGCGATGGGCGGCGGCGCGACCACCAGGACGGGCCACTCCCGGGCGCGCGCGACCTCGAGCACGGCCGCCAGATTCGCCACCGATTCGTCGAGCGGGACACGTGGCCGCCCGTGTTCGTGCATGGTGTCGTTCACACCGGTCGACAGCACCAGGCGGCCATCGCAGCCCGTCGGTAGCCGCAGTTCGCATTCGGTGAGCCAGCGGGCGCGCAACTGGGTGGAGGTCTCCCGGCGCACGCCGAGGTTGTAGTAGGTGAGCGGTTGCCCGGCCGCAATGGCCCGCACCGCCAGGCGGCCCGCCCAGCCCAGGCAGCGTTGATCACCGACCCCCGCGACAAACGATTCACCGACGAAACACACGCGAAGATCCTCGAGCACGCCGACGATACTTCCAGGTGCGCCTGGAGGTTGCTCGGGCGTATCGGAAGCATCGGGGCGGACACGCCGGACACACTGGGAGATGGGCTCGTCCCGCCGGACCGGCGCGACGGGTTACCGTAACCGGCGAGTAGGTGTGCGGGTTCGTCCGTTCACCTGCCCGCCAGACACCGAGCCGACCATGGGACCGAGGCAGTTCCCACGATCCGAAAGCGCCGATAGGACATGCGAGTCGACGGACGGGAGATCCCCGTCGCCGGCAGCCTGCTGCAGCCACGGCTCCGGCGTACCAGCGACATCCTGCGGGTGGTGCTGTCGACGCTGCTGGTCGCCGTCGTCATCGTGGGCTCGCTCATCACCCGGCCGCAGTGGGAGGCGCTGGAGCGCTCGCTGTCCGAGATCATCGGCTTCCTGACGCCGGAGCAGTCCAACGCGGTCTACATCGTGTACGGCTTCGCGATCCTGGCGCTGCCGTTCGCCATCTTCCTGCGCCTGATCTGGCGGCGGCAGTGGAAACTGCTGGGCGGGTATCTGTCCGCGGGCCTGATCGCCCTGCTGGCCTTCTCCTTCACCGGTACCGGATTCGCCGCCCCCACCTGGCATCTGTCGGAACCGCAGCAGGTCAATACCTTCCTGTCGCAGTTCCTCGACGATCCGCGCTGGATCGCCATGCTGGCCGCAACACTGACGGTCGCCAGCCCATGGCTGCCGGTCCGCGCCCGCCGGTGGTGGTGGACGCTGCTGCTGGCCTTCGTGCCGATTCACCTGGTGGTGAGTCTGGTGGTGCCCGCGCGCGCCCTGCTCGGCCTGGCCATCGGCTGGTTCGTGGGCGCGGTGATCGTGCTCGTGGTCGGCACGCCCGCGCTGGAGGTGCCGCTGGACGCCGCGGTGCGGGTGCTCGCCCGGCGCGGATACCAGGTGAACGCCTTCAAGGTGCTGCGGCCGGGCGGACGGGGACCGCTGGTGCTCTCGGCCAGCACCACGCCGCGAGCGGGAACCAGCCCGGCGGCCACGCCCGGGATGGCGGCGGTCATCGCCTCCGGGTCGGTATCGGTGCGCGGTTCGACACACAAGACGGCGCGCGCCGCCGGCGGCGGTGCCACCACGGCCGTCGCCACCGCGAACCAGACGGCCGCGGAGACGACATCCACACCGGACGGACTCGCCGCCGCGCGGGACCAGACGGACTCCGGTGCCGCCGCGCTCGATGCCATGCGGCACACGCCCGCCGAGGACGAGCTGATCGTGGAGCTCTACGGGGCCAATCAGCGCAGCCGCAGCGCATTGCAGGCGCTGCGGCGGTGGCTGACCATCCGCAGCGGCGAGTACCCGGCGCTGTTCGCCTCCATGCGGCGGGCGGTGGAGCACCGGGCGCTCATGGGCATCGCCATCGGAGATCTCGGCCTGGGCAGCAACAAACCGCTCACCGTGGCGGCGCTGGATCGCGGCTGGATGCTGTACGCGCACACCGTGGCCGCCGGGGAGCCGCTGGCCGACACGCACGGCGAACAGCTGGCCGATGTGTGGCGGGCGCTGGACACCATGCACAAGGCGCAGATCTCGCACGGTGAACTGCGCGCCGAGGATGTGCGGGTGGCGGGCGGCGACGTGTTGTTCGGCGGCTTCACCCAATCCGAGTTCGGGGCGTACGAGGCGCGGTTCCAGTCGGATGTGGCGCAGCTGCTGGTCACCACGGCCGATGTGTTCGGCGCGGAGACGGCCGTGCGGACGGCCCTCGAGGTGCTGGGCACGCAGCGGGTGCTGACCGCGTCGCGGCGGCTCACCAAGGTCGCCATTCCGGTGCAGGTGCGCAAGTCGGTGCCGGACTTCAAGGAGGTGCTGAAGGCCACCCGCGATCAGGTGGCGCACCAGACCGGGCAGGACCGCATCGAGGCCGCGCAGATCACCCGGTTCTCCCGCAATCAGATCATCCAGCTGGTGCTGCTCATCGGCCTGGTGTACGTGGCCTACCCGTATATCAGCGCGGTGCCGACCTTCACCTCCGAACTCAGCAACGCCAACTGGTGGTGGGCGCTGCTCGGCCTGCTCGTCTCGGTGCTCAAGTACATCGGCGCGGCCATGGCGCTGTGGGCGTGTGCCGGAGCCGCGGTGAACCTCCGCAATCTCATGCTCATGCAGGTGGCGAACACCTTCGCCGCCACCACGACCCCGGCGGGTGTGGGTGGTCTGGCGCTGAGCGTGCGGTTCCTGCAGAAGAGCGGGTTGGGCGCGGTGCGGGCCACGGCCGCGGTGGCCATGCAGCAGTCGGTGCAGGTGGTCACGCACATCGTGCTGCTCATCTTCTTCAGTGTGGCGGCGGGCGTTTCGGCGGATCTGTCGCACATCTTCCCCAATGCCACGGTGCTGTATCTGGTGGGCGGTGTGCTGCTCGGCCTGCTGGGCGTGTCCATCTTCCTGCCCACCGTGCGGCGGTGGCTGCGCACCGAAGTGCGACCGCAGCTGGCCGAGGTGGTGAATTCGCTGCGCGAGCTGGCGCGCAGCCCGCTGCGGCTGGTGATGATCGTGGGCGGGTGCGCGGCGACCACACTGGGCGCGGCGCTGGCGCTGTGGACGAGTATCGAAGCCTTCGGCGGCAGTACGACTTTCGTGACGGTCACGGTGGTGACCATGATCGGCGGCACGCTCGCCTCGGCCGCGCCGACACCCGGCGGTGTGGGCGCGGTGGAGGCGGCGCTCATCGGCGGTCTGGCGGCGTTCGGCGTGCCCGCGAGCATCGCGGTGCCGTCGGTGCTGCTCTACCGGGTGCTCACCTGCTGGCTGCCGGTGTTCGTCGGCTGGCCGATCATGCGGTGGCTCACCGCGAACGACATGATCTGAGCGCGGCTCAGCGGCGGGTGGCGTGCAGGTTCTCGAGCACCTGCTCGCTGGGAAGACAACCGGCCGTGGTCAATTCGAGATCGGACAGCGAGGCGGCGTGGGCCTCGGCCGTCGCGGCGGTGACGCAGTCGGCCACGGGATGCACGTAGAAGCCGAGATCCGTGCCGTGCCTGGCGGTCTGCTCGACCGTGAGGTTGGTGGCGACGCCGGTGACGAGCAGGGTGTCGACGCCGCGGGCGGCGAGCCAGTCCGGCAGGGCACTGCCCGCCAGGCCGGAGAGCTTCTGATTGTCGAAGACCGCACCCTGGCGCGCCTGCTCGGACATCTCCGGGATGATCTGTGTCCCCGGTGAATTCGGGCGGAACTCGGTCTGCGCGGCGGCGACCGAACGCATGAATCCGGTATTGCGCACCAACGCGCCCTCGCCGACCGGAATGGTGAAGCGGGTGAACACGACCGGAAGTCCCGCCGCGGCGACCGCACCGTGGAACTCGACCGCCCGGTCCACCACCCCGCTCTCCGCGACCGGTTCCGCCAGCATCGGACCGAAGAACCCTTCGGGCCGAATCACATTCACCTGCCAATGCAGAGCGAGCACCGCGGTGCGCTCAGGTTCGAGCATCATGACCCCATGGTGCGCCATGCAGGGGCCGCGGCGCGCCGGAATGGCGGTACAGCGCGCCGCGGCGGCACTCAGCTACCCGAGTGATCGGTACCTGAGAAGTCCTTGCGCAGTGCGACTTTGACGACCTTGCCGCTGGCGTTGCGGGGCAGCTCCGGCACGATCACCAGATCCTTGGGATGCTTGTAGCGGGCCAGGTTCTCGTTGAGGAAGGGCTCGAGCTCCGCCAGGGTCAGGTCGGTGTCCGGCAGCAGCGCGACCACCGCCACCGGCACCTCGCCCCACTTCTCGTGCGGGCGGCCGATCACCGCCGCCTCGCGGACCTTGGGGTGGGCGAACAGCACGTTCTCCACCTCCGCGCAGTAGATGTTCTCACCGCCGGAGATGATCATGTCCTTCTTGCGGTCCACCACCCAGACGAAGCCCTCCTCGTCCTGCTTCACCAGGTCGCCGGAGTGGAACCAGCCGCCCGCGAACGCCTCCGCGGTGGCTTCGGGCTTGTTCCAGTAGCCCTGCATGAGAGTCGGTCCGCGATAGACGATCTCACCGACCTCGCCGGGAGCCACATCGTTCATCTCGTCGTCGACCACGCGGGCCTGGATGGTGGGGATGGGCTTGCCGACCGATCCGAGTTTGCGCAGCGCGTCCCTGCCCTCCAGCACGCAGGTGATGGGTGACATCTCGGTCTGGCCGAACACCGCCACGTTGAACGCCTCCGGGAAGCGGTCCGCCATGGCCCGCAGCACCGTGTCGGAGGCCGGGGCCGCGCCCCAGCACAGCGAGCGCAGCGCGAGCTTGCGCTGCTCGATCGTCGGATCCTCGCAGATCATCTGCCACTGGGCGGGGACGCAGAAGGCGGTGGTGGCCTGCTCGGCCTCCACGGCGTCGAGCCACTGACCGGCGTCGAAGGCGCCCAGCGGGTGCAGGATCGTCTTGCCGCCCAACAGGAAATACGGGGTCAGCGATCCCAGGCCGGCGATGTGGAACAGCGGGGAGGTGCAGAAGCCGATGGAGTCCTCGGTGATCTCCATGGCCCGGATGCAGGTGAGCCCCTGAGCGGTCATGTTCGCGTGGGTGAGCACCGCACCCTTGGGGCTGCCGGTGGTGCCCGAGGTGTACATGATGAGGCAGGGCGTGTCTTCCGGAATGTCCAGCGGCGCATGCGGTTCGCCCGGCTCGGCGATGAAGTCGTCGTAGCCGATCACGCCGTCGCCGGTCCGCCCGTTGATGACCACGCAGGTCTCCAGCGCGGGCGCCTGGCCGACCATGGCGGTGGCGAGCGGTTGCAGCGGCGCGTCGGTGACGATGGCCTTCGCGCCGGAATCGCCCACGATGTAGGCCACTTCGGGCGGGGTGAGGCGGAAGTTCACCGGCACCGCGATGGCCCCGAGGGCGTTGATACCCATCACGGCCTCGATGTACTCGGTGTAGTTGAGCGCCAGGATGAGCACGCGATCGCCGAACCCGACCCCTCGACGGGCGAGCGCGTCGGCGAACTTCTCCGAACGCTCGTGCAACTGCCGCCACGTGGTGTCCACGCCCTGGAAACGGAATGCCACCCGGTCGGGCCGCATGGCCGCATGGGTCGCGATCTGGTTGACCCAGTGGTTGCGCCGCGACCGAAGGGGCTCGTCGAGCGGCTGGTTACCGGCGGTCATGCTGCTTCCTCTCACACGGGGAGTGAACAGTCGAGAGAATAGCAACTAACTTTTTGGCGTGACAAGGGTTACAGAGAAGGTTCTGCCGAAATTTTCTCATTCGATCATTTACCAGCTCAGGGTCATAGTTTTCGCTCGAACAGGCCATATCGGGCTGATCGCTTATCCACAGCCTGGCCGCAGATTGCTGTTGCAGAGTGCAAACGATCGCTCACATGAGGGTTGTCCACCCATATGCAACTATGCGACTATCGGGCCAGTCCGGGCGTGCGTGCGACCCGCGAGAGGCTAGGAGGACAGCGTGACGCTGCGTACCAGGTTCACCGAGGAGTTCGGGGTCGAGCACCCGATCGTGCAGGGCGGCATGATGTGGGTCGGCCGCGCCGAACTCGCCGCCGCGGTGTCGGAAGCCGGTGGTCTCGGCATCATCACCGCGCTCACCCAGCCCACCCCGGACGATCTGCTGGCCGAGATCGAGAAGGCGCGGTCGCTGACCGACAAGCCCTTCGGCGTCAACGTCACCATCCTGCCGTCCATCAACCCGCCGCCGTACCAGGACTACGTGAAGGCCATCATCGAGTCCGGCGTGAAGATCGTCGAGACCGCGGGCAGCAACCCGGAACCCTTCCTGCCCTACTACAAGGAAGCCGGAATCAAGGTGCTGCACAAGTGCACCAGCGTGCGGCACGCCCTCAAGGCGCAGAAGATCGGCGTCGACGGCGTGAGCATCGACGGCTTCGAATGCGCCGGTCACCCGGGTGAGGACGATGTGCCCGGCCTGATCCTGATCCCGGCCGCCACCCAGGTGCTGGACATTCCGGTCATCGCCTCCGGCGGTATCGCCGACGCCCGTGGCCTGGTGGCCGCGCTGGCGCTGGGCGCGGACGGCGTGAATATGGGCACCCGCTTCATGTGCACCCAGGAGTCGGCCATTCACCAGACGGTGAAGGAGCAGATCGTGGCGCACAGCGAGCGCGACACCCAGCTCATCTTCCGCACCATGCACAACACCGCGCGCGTGGCGAACAACGAGATCAGCCGCAAGGTCGTCGAGATCGAGAAGTCCGGCGGCAAGTTCGAGGATGTGCGCGATCTCGTCGCCGGTGCGCGCGGACGGCGCGTCTTCGAAGAGGGCGACCTGGACGCGGGCATCTGGTCGGCCGGTCAGGTGCAGGGTCTGATCAATGACATCCCGACCTGCGCGGAACTGGTGTCGCGCATGGTCACCGAGGCGGAGTCGATCATCAAGTCGCGCCTGGCCGACATGCTCGCCTGAGCTGTCACACGCGGGCGGTGCAGGCGTCGTAGTCGTGGGAGGCGATGATCTCGATGCCGTCGGGGAGGGCGTGTAGGCGTTGGATGGTGCGGAAGGCGGCGTCGCGGTCGGCATCGAAGAGTTGGCCGGGCATGGGGGCCTTCTCGCGAATCAGGCGCACCTGCACCCGATTCCACACGGCGTCGCCCGCGAGCAGGACGCGGGTGCCGTCGGCCACGGCCAGCAGGACGCCGACACTGCCCGGGGTGTGGCCCGCGAGGTCGACCAGGACGACCGCGCCGTCGCCGAACAGGTCGTGGCTGCGCGGGAAGGTCAGCACCGGGGGGCCGTCCAGTTCCAGGCCGCCGACGGCGCGGTCGCGCAGGGGTGCGCGCACCACGCCGATCGGGGCGTGCTCGCCGTGCATGGCCCAGTCGTATTCGACGGCGGGCAGCCGTAATTCGACCGAGTCGGGCAGTTCCAGCAGACCCGACACGTGATCCCAGTGCAGGTGGGTGGCCAGCACGAAATCGATATCGGCACCGGAGAGATCGCGGGCGGCCAGGGCGTCGCGCAGGCCGAGCACCGGCTTCTCCGGGGCGACCAGCAGCGGCACCGGGAACGGCAGACCGGGAATGACGCGCTCGTGCACATTCGCGCACAGGGCGGGATCGACCAGGAATCTGGCGCGCGGATGCTCGATCAGGAACGCGCCCATGGCCATGGGCAGCTCGCGCAGGCTGCGCACCCCCTCCGCCACGATGATCTCCGGGGCCGCCATCCGACCCTGGATGAGCGCGCGCAGCGTGACCGTGGCGCGCGGGGTGGCCGGATCGGCCACCTCGAGTCCTGCCAGGAAGTCGGCGTCCGGTCGGCGGGGCCGCAGCAGACGCGCCGGGGTGGCGGCGAGCGCGGTGCAGCAGCGCGCCAGGGTGCCGAGAGTGGACGGGCGACCGGCGGTGACGTCGAGGCTCACCGCGTCAGGCTATGCGATCCCGACTTCGGCGGGGAAGGCTCGCTGCGCGAGGGACATTTAGTGCCGACCGGTCGGGTCGGCACGCCGACGGGACTTTCGGAGCGAGGTGTGTGCTCGGCATAATCGCGGAGGTACCTCGGCGGCCGGGACCGCCGGACGCGGGAGGGAATTCCTGTGCGGGAGAGTACGACAGCATCGGCCGGAACCACCGTGCGGCACCGGCACGCACGCGGCACAGCCGTGCGCGACACAGCTGTACACGACTCGGCCGTGCGCGACAGGGCCGAACGCGACACAACCGCATACGACTCGGCCGTGTGCGAGTCAGCCGAGCACGACTCGGCGGTACACGACGCAGCCGTGCGCGACACAGCCGAACACGACACAGCCATGCACGAGTCAGCCGTGCACGGCTCGGCGGTACACGAGTCAGCCGTGCGCGACACAGCCATGCGCGAGTCAGCCCTACACAACTCCGGGCGCGCCGGACCCGCACGACCACGGCGCGGCGCGCCATGAATGGGGGTGGTGCGCCGGATCACCCAGCGCCGGTACCGGATCGACCAGCGTCCGCGACCCTTCCGGCGGTCTGCGTGGTTGGCCTCGCCCGCGGCTCGGTGAGCTGGGCGGACTGCGGAGACGCGCAGTTGAGAGGCGGCAGCCCGACAGCCGTGGTCGGTGTACCGGCGGTTGGACTTGGCCGCCCGGCACTGGAACTCGGTCGCCAGCCAGTGGAACCCAGCAGCCCGACAACGGAACCCAGCAACGCGACAACGGAACCCAGCGGCCCGACAGCGGAACCCGGCCATTCGGCACTGGAACCCGGCCATGCGGGAGGGGACATCGGCCACGCGGCGCTGGAATGCGGTTCTCCTGCCCGGTTCGATTACACGTGGTTCGGGTTGACCGCAGCGGATGCCGCGAGGTTGGCTGCGTGGCAGTTGGCCGGGCTCGAGTTGGCCGTCGCGGCATTGGACGACTCCGGTCTGGGTTACGCGGCGCGGGGATCGAACGCGGCGGTGGTGTTCGGGGCGGCGGAATGCGGACCGCGCGGCACGGACAATCTCGCCAATCGACTGTCGCGGGCACTCGGGTTGCGCGGCCCCAGCCTGATATTGGACAGCGAACCCTCTTCGGCCGCCGCCGCCGTGGATACCGCGGCACGGCTGCTGGCCGACCCGGCTGTGCCCTTCGTCATCGCTGGCGGCATGGGTCTACCGCTGGCACTGGATATTTCGCGTACACACGACGAAACCCAACGGAATGGCGGCGAATTCACCGTCGTCGTCGTGCAGCGGGTGGCCGACGCCACGCTCGGCGGCATTCGGATGCACGCCGAGATCGCCGGCATCGCCGGATTCTCCGACGGCGCGGGTGAGGCGCGTATTCCGCTCGATCCGAACAGCGCGCATGCGCACAACGATCGGTTGGCGCGGTCGGACCGCGGCGACGAACCGCCGGTGTTGATCGCACTGAGTGGCCGTGATGCCCTGGAGGTGCACGAGACGGCGCTGTACTGGGCGGAACAGCTCGGTACACACCGCTCGCTGCGGGAATTCGCCGCCGCCACCGGGCGATTGCTGCCGGGACCGGTGCGGGCGGCGATCCTCGGGCGGGACACCGATGATGCCGCCGCGCAATTGCGCTCGCTCGCCCACCGGATCGCGGCGACCCGGCAGCCGGTCTCGGCGGCGGAACGCGCCCGACAGGCGGAACGAATCGGGCAGGCCGAGCGGGTCCGACAGGCAGCGCGGACCGAGCAGGCGGCGCACGGTCAGCAGGAGCGCGGCGGACAGGTCGGATATCCCTTGCGGACCGGGCAGCCCGGACCCGGTGAACGGACTGGTTTCCCCGGATCGGCGGGGCAGCCCCGGCAATCGGCTCCTCCACAACCGGCCGGGCACCATCGGCCTGCTCGGCAGCCCGCACACGTGCCGCACCCCCGTCCCGACGAGTGCATCCAGGCGTTCAGGCACGCACCGCAGGGCGAGTGCCGGACCGGGCCGGGTTGTCGGACGGAGGCGACCCCGGCGACGGTAATCGAGGTATTCGGGCCGACCACGGTAGGGGCCGGTGGGGGGTTACTGCTTCTGTGTTCCGGTGCGCGCGAACCGTATCCGGGTATGGGGCGCGGCATGGCGGCCCGGTATCCCGTGTTCGCGCGGGCGCTCATGACGGCCACCGACGCCGTGGTGGCGGCGGGCGGGCCGCGGGTGTGGACGCCGCGGTTCGGTTTCGGAAACGGCACGGGCGGCGGAGAATTCGCGCAGGCGGCGACCTTCGTCTATCAGGTGGCCATGGCGGAACTGCTGGCCCGGTGGGGAGTTCGGCCCGATGCGGTGGTCGGCTACGGCACGGGCGAGATGGCGGCGGCCGCCGTCGGCGGAGCGCTGTCGCTCGCGGACGCGGCGCGTGTGGTGGTGGCGCACAGTCGGATGGCCGCGCGGGCCGACTATGCCGCCACGGCCGTCCTGGAGGCCACCGCCGTCGAGGCCATGCGGCTGGTGGAACCCATGCGGGCCGCCGTCGCGGTGGCGGCCATCGACAGTCCCCGGTCGGTCACCGTATCCGGGGAGGCGCGCTATATCGACGCACTGGTGCGCCGCGCCCACCGCCGCACCATATCCGCGCAGCGCCTGACCGACCACAACGGCGTCTGGCATCCGGCGGTGCCGAGCCCGCGCAGCCGGGAACTGGCCCCGCAGCTGGTCGACGAACTCGCCGGAATAACGCCCCGGGTGCCCACCGTCGCGCTCTATTCGACCACCCGCGCCGGTGCCGCGCTGTCCGCCGAGATGGACGCCGACTACTGGGGCGAGCACGCCCGCGGCCCCGTCAACCTCACCGCCGCCCTGGAACAGGCCGCGGCCGCGGGCATGTCGACGATCCTCGAGATCGCACCGCACCCCACGCTGACCCCCACCGTCCGCGAACACGCCGCTTTCCGCGACTCCACCCACCCGGTCGCCGCCCGCGCCGACGAACCCGCCGCCTTCCTGCGCGCCCTCGCCCACCTGCACCTGGAAGGCCGCCCCCTCGACTGGACCGCCCTCGGCCCCTTCACCGCCCCACCCCCACCCCGCCACTGGCGACACCCCCACCCCACGCCACATCCGCCCACCACCCACGACACCGGTCCGCACGCCGTCTCCACCACATCGGACGACCGGCGAGGCTCATGCACTGCCGCACCACGGACCCCGGCCACCACTCCGGATGGCGAGCCATTCGCCGATACGCGAACCCAGCCGACCACAACGCCGGGCAACCGGCTGCGTCCGAACCCCTCCGCGCCAGGTGACGAGCGACGGGTCGTCGGTAGCGGGGCGGGTGCGGCAGGGGAAGGCTCTTCGTATCACCCGGTCCGGTGGGGGGACTGCGACAGGCCCGGTGTGGTGGATGGTCCGGTGTGCGATGCCGAGGTGCGGTCGGAGAGTACGTATGTGGTGACCGGGGGGCTCGGGGCGGCGGGGGTGCGGGCGGTGTGCTGGCTGTTGGCGGCGGGGGCGAGCGATGTGGTGCTGTTGACGCGGGAGCCGCGCGCGCTGCCGCCGCCGTTGGACGGGTGGGAGGATCGAATCGTGCTGGTGCGCTGCGATATCGCGGACCGCGACGACCTCGCGCAGGTACTGCACGATCTGCGGGAGTGTGGGCCGCCGATTCGCGGGGTGGTGCACACCGGGGCGGGGCGGACCGGGGCGGCCGCGAATGTGCTGGAGCTGACGGCCGCCGATGCTCCCGACTTCACGGTGCTGGTGGCCGTGGCGGACGGGGCGCGGGGGGAATTGGATCGGCTGGCCGCCGCCCACGGGTATCGGCGGGTGGTTCGGGTCGATTGGGAGGATGCCGACCACCGCGTGTCGGACGACCACGCGTAGGGCACGCGGGGATGATGACCGCATGGCGCAGCCCGTGGTCGAGGTGAAGTGGAAGAAGGAGCCGGAGGAGCACGACTATCCGGCGGCAGCCGATTTCCTGGAACTGCTGGCCGAACCGGACGTGATCGAGACGGTGGTGCGGGAGCTGCGGGCCGCACCGGTCGTACACAAGAAGGCCAAGGACATTCTGCGGGCGGCCCGGCTCGACCTCGCGCCCGCCATGAATCCGTACGTGCGGCGGGACCTGGAGAAGATCGTGACCGGAAAGGCGCTCTCGCCGATCCTGCTGGTGCGCGGCGACTTCCGCACCGGCGTGCCGCTCCAGATCGCCGACGGCTACCACCGGGTGTGCGCCGTGCACTACGCGGACGAGAACATCGCCATCCCGCTGAAGATCGCCGCCCTGCCTTGAAACACCGGCATGCTCGTCCGTGCGGCGGCTGACCGTCGGCCAGCGGGCCGACGTGACCCACCGGTCCACGGGCACGGGCGTCGGCTCAGTCGCGCTCCGACGTTCCGGGCAGGCGGAGCAGTCGATCGGTCTCGCGGCGCTCGCGCTTGGTGGGACGACCGGAGCCACGGTCACGGCGCGGCATGAGGGCGGCGAGCTGCGGGTCGGGCGGGGGTGGACTGCGGTCGATCATGCACTGGGCGGCGATCGGTGCGCCGACGCGTTTGGTGATGACGCGCTCGACGATCACGATGCGCTCCAGACCGCCCACCCGGACACGGATCTCGTCACCGGGCTTGATCTGGTGGGCGGGCTTCACCGCCGTGCCGTTGACGCGCACATGTCCGCCGCGGCAGGCCGTCGCCGCCGCCGAGCGGGTCTTGAAAAGGCGAACGGCCCAGATCCACGAATCGACGCGGGCCTGAGCCGGTGCACTGGTTCGGTCGGACGCCACGTCCTAGACGATACGGCGTGCGGTGACGACCTGATCCTCGCTCAGCTGGGTGTAGGAGACCGGGGTGCCGGACTGAACCGCGTTCAGCAGCTTGCCGTCACCGGCGTAGATGCCGACGTGGCCGCCGCCGTTGGTGATGACGATATCGCCGGGAGCCAGGTTCTCGAAGGCGATCGGAGCGCCGACGTGGGACTGCTCGAAGCTGGTGCGGGGCAGGTCGATTCCGGCCTGCTTGTACGCCCACTGCACCAGACCGGAGCAGTCGAAGCTGTACGGGCCGGACGCGCCCCAGGAGTACTGGGCGCCGACCTTGGTCCTGGCGGCCTCCAGGGCGATATTGCCGGGGCCCTGCTGCTGACCGAAGCCGGGGAGGTCGAATTGCGGCGGGGCGATGCCGGGCAGCTGCGCGCCGCCACCGACACCCAGGCCACCACCGAAGTGGTTGGTCTCCGGGTTGAGCACCCCGGAGGTGAATGCCTGAACCTGTGTATTGACCGCCGAGGCATCCTGTTCCGACAGCGGAGTGTCGAAGGTACCGATTCCGGGGATCTCGATCGGAGCCGCGTTGGCGTTGATCGCCGGGAACGCACCCGTGGCGAACGCGCCCATGACTAGAGCGCCTTTCACGGAATTCGGCAACCGAGATTCCCGTTGCAAGCTGTGCTTACCCACCGAGCTACATCTCCGATCTTCCTTGCTCTGACCGCCGACCGAGTTAGCTGACGGGTTCGGGCCGGGAAGATCGGCCCTACCTCGGCGGCCTTGTGGCCGATGAGGATTCACCCCACGAACTCTGGGTCCCCGGTTCGGTGTCGGCACCTTCTCCCGACTTCCGATTAGGCGGTAACGTCGCGGGCCGCCTCTCCGATGAAGCGACAGACTCCGCTAAGTCACGAGAAGATTACGGCTCGGGGCCGATGTTGTCCACCCCACACGCGGGTGTGTTGCGGCGTGGCGCAAAAGCGCCCGCTGAGCGGACGATTCAACGCACACACGCCGAGTCACAACCGGGTCACGGGAGGCGTTACCCCCGTTACCGAAACGGAAACCGGACGGCGAGCGCCTCACTCGCCCGGAGTCACCGTGCGCTCCAGGTGCTCGATCCGCCGCCGGGCGTCGGCCAACTCCACCTCGAGCTTTCCCAGCGCCATGACCAGCGGACCCACCGCGAGGTCGGCGACCAGTTGCGGATCGTCGTATCCGCGCTCGATGGCCACCAGGATGTTGTTGCGGATACGGGCCGCCACGGGCGCCTCTTCGGGCACGTTCCACGATTCGACCACCTCCGCGACGGTGGGAACAGGTGCAGCTTCCTCCGACATGGTCCCTCCCTGCGCTGGGCTACTTCGCGAATCAGACATAAGCGTAGAGACGTGCGGTACCCGGGCGGCCGATATGCCAATCGATAGCCGTCTCTAGGGGACTCCGTAGATACCCCGATACTCCGCCGATTTCACGCTACGGTTGGGCGGCATGGATCCCGTGCGCAACCCGTACGCCCCCGGAGCGGGCCAGCGTCCGCCCGAACTCGCGGGCCGTGGCCGTCAGCTCGACGCCTTCGATGTCGTGCTGGAGCGGGTGGCACGCGGCCGCCCCGAACGCAGCGTCATGCTCACCGGGCTGCGCGGCGTCGGCAAGACGGTGCTGTTGAATCAGCTGCGCTCGGCGGCACGGGCGCGCGGCTGGGGTACCGGCAAGCTGGAGGCGCGGCCCGATCAGGGGTTGCGGCGACCGCTGTCGTCGGCACTGCACATGGCGGTGCGCTCGATCGCGGCCACGCATCGCAATCCCGAGCAGATGGACGACTTCCTCGGCATTCTCAAGGCTTTCGCCCTGCGTGCCACCGCCGACAAGGGCATGCGGGAGCGCTGGAATCCGGGTATCGACGTCCCCGCCGTCACCGGCCGCGCCGATTCCGGCGATATCGAGATCGACCTGGTGGAACTACTGCTGGAGGCGGCGCAGCTGGTGCGCGACCGCGGGGTCGGCATCGCCGTGTTCATCGACGAGATGCAGGATCTCGGCCCGGCCGACGTCTCCGCCATCTGCGGTGCGTGCCACGAATTGAGCCAGGACGCCGCGCCTTTGATCGTGGTCGGCGCGGGCTTGCCGCACCTGCCCGCCGTGCTCTCGGCCTCCAAGTCGTACTCCGAGCGCTTGTTCTCCTATCACCGCATCGACCGCCTCGACCGCGACTCCGCCGATCAGGCGCTGATCGCGCCGGCCGAGCGGGAGAACGTGAAGTACACCGAACAGGCCCTCGACACGCTCTACCGGAAGGCCGACGGCTACCCGTATTTCGTGCAGGCGTACGGGAAGGCGACCTGGGACGTGGCCGCCCAGAGCCCCATCACCGCCGAGGATGTCGAGGTGGCCGCACCGCACGCCGAGGAGGAGTTGGCGGTGGGATTCTTCGGTTCCCGGTACGAGCGCGCCACCCCGGCCGAGCGGGAGTACATGCGCGCCATGGCCGATCTCGCCGGTGACGAGGGCCCGGTGCCGACCGCCGCGGTGGCCAAACATCTGGAACGCAAACCCGCGTCGCTGTCACCGGCCCGCGACGGTTTGATCAAGAAAGGTCTCATCTATTCGGCGGAGCGCGGTTCCATCGGATTCACGGTTCCGCATTTCGGCCGATATCTGCGCGGCGTGCCGTAGGACCGGAGGCTATGCCGGAAGTTTGCCCGTATTCCCGTGATTCGGCAGCAGCGCGAGGAAATTGTGGATCAGCGCGCGGTCGTCATCGCGGCGATGGGCGACGTAGACGGTGGTCTCCGCATCGGTTTCGGCGAGCGGGAGGATTCGGACGGAGGCGGGCGCGGTGAAGGTCGCGCTGCGCGGCGCGATGGTGACCCCCAGCCCTTCGGCCACCAGATACATGATGGTCGTCCAGGTATTGCCCTCCTGGACCACCTGCGGCTGCCGTCCCGAGCGCAGCAGCGGCGCGAGATTCTTCTCGTGCGCCAGCCGTCCCGCGGCCCTGGGGAAGAAGACCAGTGGATGGTCGGCGAGTTCGGCGCCGGTGATGGCCGCACGCCCGGCGTCGGGATGGTCGGCGGGCAGCACCGCGACATAGGGCTCGGTGATCAGCGGCGCGGTCCGGACATTCGGCAGTTCGTCGGGATCGCGCACGATGACCGTATCGAGCGCGCCGTGGCCGAGCTGCTCCATCATGCGCGAGGTGTAACCCTCCACCAGATCCACCCGGACCAGCGGGTACAGCTCGCGAAAGCGACGCACTCCGCGCAACGGCTCCAGCGGCAGCACCGAGGGAACGAAACCGAGGTACAGCCGCCCCTGGCTGCCGCGCCCCACCCGGCTCACCTCGTCCAGGTCCCGGGCGGCGTGCCCGAGAATGGCGGCGGCCCGCTCGCGCAGCACCGCACCGGCGTCGGTGAGCGCGACGCTGCGCGAGGTGCGGTCGAACAGCTTGGTGCCGAGCAGGGTTTCGAGCCGCCGAATCTGCTGGGTCAGCGCGGGCTGGGCGATGTGCAGCCGGGCGGCGGCCCGTCCGAAGTGCAGTTCGTCGGCGACCGCCAGGAAATACCGCAGGTGCCGCAGCTCCACACCGTCAATCATAAGACGAGCGTATCAATCGCAGCTATCAAGTATTGGACCTTATTGTTCCAGGCCGGGCATGCTGATCAGGTGCAGCAACCGACTATCGAAACCATGAGCACGCCCGCCCACGCTCGGGCGTTCAAGGAACTCAACGAGGAGTGGATTCACGCCTACTTCACCCTCGAACCCGCCGATTCGGCCCTGCTCGACAATCCGGAACGAGAGATCGTCGCCAAGGGCGGCCGGGTGCTGATCGCCCGCGTCGGTGACGAGATCGTGGGCTGCGGTGCGGTGGTGCCGGAGGGCCACGGGGTCTACGAGATCTCGAAAATGGCGGTGTCGCCGCGGTATCGGGGGCAGGGAATCGGACGGGTCGTCCTCGCGGCGGCCATGGACGCGGCCCGCGAACTCGGTGCGACCACCCTGGTTCTGGCGAGCAATCGGAAGCTCGTCAATGCGGTGCACCTGTACGAGTCGATGGGGTTCGTGCACGTGCCACCGGAGGAGCTGCCGCCGAGCCCTTACGACCGCGCCGATGTGTTCATGAAGTACGACCTGAATGTGTTAGCCGAGTAATTGCCCGTCCATTCAAGATCATTGAACCGCAGCATATTTCAGACTGACAACGGATCTACCGGCGGGTAACAAACACTCCTACACTCGAATGTGATTCCGATCACGTCCGAGGGAGGACATCATGGCGACTGCCGCCAAAGTCGACGCCACCGAGGAGCAAGCCCGACAACTCGTCGAGGAATCCCGCGAAACCACCTGGGCCAAACCCTCTTTCGCCAAAGAGATGTTTCTGGGGCGCTTCCGGCTGGACCTGATCCATCCCTACCCGCGGCCCAGCGCCGAGGACACGGCGAAGTACGAGGCGTACCTGACCCGGCTGCGGGCCTTCTGCGAAACCATCGACGGCGACCGGATCGAGGCCGAGGGCCGCATCCCCACCGAATACGTGGAAGGACTGGCGGCGCTCGGCTGCTTCGGCCTCAAGATCCCCGAAGAGTACGGCGGACAGGGGCTTTCGCAGGTCGGCTACAACAAGGCGCTCATGCTGGTCGGCTCCGCCCACCCCAGCCTGGGTGTGCTGCTCTCGGCGCACCAGTCCATCGGCGTACCGGAACCGCTCAAGCTCGCGGGCACGGACGATCAGAAGCGGGAGTTCCTGCCGCGCTGCGCCAAAGGGGCCGTATCGGCGTTCCTGCTCACCGAACCCGATGTCGGCTCCGATCCGGCGCGCATGGCCTCCACCGCCACGCCAACCGCGGACGGGGAAGCCTACGAGCTCAACGGCGTGAAGCTGTGGACCACCAATGGCGTGGTCGCGGAACTGCTGGTGGTCATGGCGCGCGTGCCCCGCAGCGACGGGCATCGGGGCGGGATCTCGGCCTTCATCGTGGAGGCCGACAGCCCGGGCATCACCGTGGAGCGCCGCAATTCGTTCATGGGGCTGCGCGGTATCGAGAACGGTGTCACGCGGCTGCACGAGGTGCGGGTGCCCAAGCGGAATCTGGTCGGGCGCGAGGGGGACGGGCTGAAGATCGCGCTCACCACCCTCAATGCGGGCCGACTCGCCATTCCGGCCATGTGTACCGCCGCCGCCAAATGGGCTACCAAGATCGGACGGGAGTGGTCGGCGACCCGCGTGCAGTGGGGGCGGCCGGTCGGCGAGCACGCCGCGGTCGGCCAGAAGCTGTCCTTCATCACCGCCACCACCTTCGCGCTGGAAGCGGTGCTGGACCTCTCGGCCACCATGTGCGACGAGGACCGCAACGACATCCGCATCGAGGCGGCCCTGGCCAAACTCTGGGCCTCGGAGATGAGCTGCGCCATCGCCGACGAACTGGTGCAGATTCGCGGCGGACGCGGCTACGAGTCGTCGGCCTCGCTGCGGGCGCGCGGTGAACGGGCGGTGGCCGCCGAGCAGCTGGTGCGGGATCTGCGCATCAACCGCATCTTCGAGGGCTCCAGCGAGATCATGCGCCTGCTCATCGCCCGCGAGATGGCCGACGCGCACATGGCCGCGGCCGGAGCGCTGGTCGACCGCAATGCCGAGTTGAAGGACAAGGCCAAGGCGGCGGTGGGGGCGAGCGGCTTCTACGCCAAGTGGTTCCCGCAGCTGGCCGTCGGTTCGGGCACGGTACCCGCCAGCTTCGGCGAATTCGGGCCGCTGGCACGGCATATGCGCTTCGTGGAACGGATGTCGCGCAAGCAGGCGCGGGCGCTCATGTACGGCATGGCGCGGTGGCAGGCCAAGCTCGAGTACAAGCAGGGCTTCCTGGGACGCATCGTGGATATCGGCGCGGAGCTGTTCGCCATGGCGGCGTCGTGCGTGCGGGCGCAGGCCGAGGTGCTGAAGGGCGGGCCCGAGGGCGCGGCGGCACAGGAACTGGCCGATGTGTTCTGCCGTCAGTCGCGACTGCGGGTGCAGCGCCTGTTCGACGCGCTGTGGGACAACACCGACGACGCCGACACCGAGATCGCGCGCGGGCTGCTGGACGGCCGGTACCGCTGGCTCGAAGCGGGGGCGCTGGACCCGAGCGAGGGCACCGGGCCGTGGATCTCGGATTGGCAGATGGGACCGTCCACGGAACCGAATCTGCTGCGGCCGTTCCTGCCGTCGACGCGCGCCTCCGCGTCGACCTGATACTCCGGACGCCGGACCGGAAAGGGTCTGGGTGCCTCGGTGCTCAGACCAATCTGCCCCTATCTAGCCATCGCGCTAGATAGGGGCAGATTTTTGTGCGCAGCATGGTCGTCAGCATTATCTACACATTTCTAGCGACATCGCTAGATTTATCTAGAATACCCAACGTGTTCACCTTGGCAGTGTTTTCCAGCGGGTTCTAGGCCGTTGGCCAGATATTCGAAGATTCGCCGATCGGCTCGGATCGATCGGCGGCGTCAGTTAGGCAACTTGTGCATAACGCCAGGTGTGGGCGGCTAACGCCGCGGCAATGACTATCGACAACCGGGCTAAAGGCGATCTCTTCGAGGAGGCGTCATGTCCCTGCTCAGCCGCCGCGCCGCCGATTTCGACGGCCACCACACCACCGTCACGACCGCCGACGGCACCCCCATCGCGGTGCGCGACTTCGGTCCGGCCGCCGCGCCCGTCACGGTGGTGTTCGTCCACGGGCACTGCCTGCGCACCGAATCCTGGACCTTCCTGCGCGAACATCTGCAGCGACACTGGGGCGCGGATATCCGCATGGTGTTCTACGACCATCGCGGGCACGGGGATTCCGGGGTGGCCGATCCGCGCACCTACACCGTCGACCAACTCGCCCAGGATCTGGACGCGGTGCTGCGCACGGTGGTGCCCACCGGGCCCGTCGTGCTGGTGGGACATTCGATGGGGGCAATGGTGACGCTCGCCTACGCGCGGCTGTACCCGGAGACCATCGGCAGCCGGGTGGCGGGCGTCGGCCTGATCGCCGGGGCCGCCAACGGGGTCACCCGGGTGGGGCTCGGGCGCTTCCTCTCCGGTCCGGCCGTCAGCTCGCTGAACCTGGCCGTGCGCCGCGCACCGCGGTTCATGCAGGCGTCGAAGCATCTGAGTCGCCGCTTCTTCGAGCCGATCATGCGGGAGGCGGCGCTGGGCACCCGCCAGGTCAGCCCGCGGGTGCTCGCGGTGGCGACCACCATCCTCAACGAGACGCCGCTGCTGACCATGTCGGCCTTCCTGGACTCGCTGATCCGCTTCGACGAGACCGCCACCCTGCACCGGCTGGGCGCGATTCCCACCCTGGTGCTCGCGGGATCGGCGGATATCGTCATCCCCTTCGCCCACTCGGTCGTACTCGCCTCCCAACTCGACGACAGCGAGCTGGTCCGCATCGACGGGGCCGGGCACAGCGTGATCCTGGAACGGGCCGAGGAGGTGGCCGCGGCCATCGTCGCCCTCGTCGACCGGGCGCTGGCCGCACTGCGCGGTCGCGGGCCGGAACTGGGTCCGGAATTCGCGGTCGCGGGATAGCGCGGGATGCGCTCACCACCCCCTGCCGAACGGGCAAATTTCAGGCTATCGTGGGTGGGGTCGACGGTCAGCCACCCGGCTGACCTGCGCTTACATCGCTCGGACGAGCCATATCCCGATCCATGCCGTACTGTGTTGTAGATCACGATGTGTGGTCTGTCACACGGCTCGAGGAGGTTTCGATGACACGCAGCGAGATTGCGGAACTCCGCTACGCGGTCGGCCAGCTCCGGCAGTGCGTGACCGCACTGCGCTCGCACTATGGGGACGCGGGCCCGGTCCGCCGCCTGGAGAACGACCTCGAGCGGCTCGCCATCGACGCCGACGACTTCGAGCAGGCACCGCCGCCCGAGGTCGCCGCCCGCCGCGACCAGGACGTCATCTACGTCCCGGACTCCAAGTCCGACGAGGCCGCCTGGATGGGCGCGCAGGACGAGGGGCTGGGCTTCCACTCCCGTCCCCGCACCAAGTAGGGGGATCGACCTCCGCACCCGCCAGGCGCGGGTGCGATCCCCGGGGCCGTGCGCGGTCCCGCACCGCAGCGGGGTGCGGGACCGCTTACGCGGGGCGGTACGAACCGGCCGACCACGCCACCGCGAACACGGCGCACGGCCGCCGCATTCGTGCGCCACGCCGGACAGCGTGAACGGCCGATCAACGCACGAAGCAGAAGATGTTGCCGTAGGCGCAGTTCGGGGCGGTATTGGCGGACATGGTGATGAACAGCTGGCTGATCACCGTCGCCAGATCGGCGCTGCCGGTGGCCGAGCCGGAGGCCGAACCACTGGCCGAGCCGGTGATATCCGCAGACGCGGGAGCGGTCGCGGTGGTGAGGGCGGCGACCGACACCGCCCCGATCATGATGAGACGAGCGGTTCGACGCACGGCAAAGCCTCCGTGTTCCCAAGCTGAACGGCACACGATCTTGTTGCGCCGCATGGCCTTCCGGCCGGTGTCAACAGCACGGTAGTCGCGCGACACCGCGCCGGTCAGCCCCCACATCATGGGGCACCGCGACACCGGGGTCAACGGGGGTGCGGGGCCGGTCAGGCGCGGTGGCGGCCGGAGCGGCGGGAGCGGGAACCGTGGAAGCGCGCGCCACGCGGGGTGGGTGCGATGGGACGGGAGTGCGGGGTTTCGAACAGCACGGCCAGGGATTGCGAAGTGCCGGAAGCGGTTACGGCAAGACCACGGCCGCCCTGGCGGCGGGACAGCTCGTGGAGCAGGGTGGTGACCATGCGCAGTCCAGCCGCGCCGCCCGGATCACCGAGGGCGATGGCGCCGCCGTGGACATTGAGGCGGGTGTCCTCGGGATCCCAGTCGCCCCACAGGTGTTCGAGAGCCAGGATTTCGACGGCATCGGATTCGTCCGCCTCGACCAGGTCCAGATCGCCGAGTTCGAAACCGTTGCGGGACAGCACCTTCGCGGCGGCCGCGGCGGAAGCGGGAAGCGGATCGGCCGGATCCACGGCGGCGTTCACCCAGCCGACCAGATAGCCCAGGGGTTCCAGGTCGAGATCGGCCAGCCGCTCCTCGGCCACCACCAGACAGGCGGCAGCGGCGAAGGTGCGGGCACTGCTGTTGGCGGTGGTGGTGATCCCGCCGGGCAGCAGCGGCAGCAGAGTGGAGAAGGCACGTGGCGACACGTCGTCGCGCAACCCCTCGTCCCGGTCCATCAACTGGACCACGTCCGAATTCATGTCGTCGGGATCGGCGCACACCACCACCGGCGCGGTCTCGGTCCCGAACACGCCCTGGCGGCGTGCCTTCGCCGCCCGCCGATGGCTCGCCGCCGCCACCTCGTCGGCCTGCACCCGGGTGAACCCGTAATGCGCCGCGAGACGCTCGACCCGCTCCAGGGCCGCCCGGGCCGCGCCCTCGGCCCGAGCCGCCGACGGACCGTCAGCGCCGGACCGCACGGAGATCCGTGGCGGCACACCGGATTCGCCGTTGCCGCGACGCACGAAGCCCGCCGGGTACGCCGGGGGTTGTCCCGGATCCGACCCGCCGGGAACGGTCCCCGTTCGGGGATACTCCGCCCCGACTGCGAGGACCACGTCGGCAGTGCCGGTCTGCACCATCATGGCGGCGGTGATGAGGGCGTGCAGCCCACCGCCCGGTCCCGCGCCGATCGGGAAATGTCCGATGGCGGGCGGGATTCCAGCCAGGTCGGCGGCCAGGCGGGCGGGTTCGGGAGTGGGGATGGCGGTGACCAGGTGCTCGATGCGCTCGGGTTCGATGCCGGAGCGGCCCAGGACCGCGGACAGCGCCGTCGCGATCAGGCGGTGCGGAGCCACGGCGCCCAGCGCTCCGCCGGGCAGGCCGACCGGTGTGCGCATGGGCATGACGATGGCGGCTCTCCTCATGGTCCGGCTCCTTCCCCCGGATGTCGATCTCGCAGGACAGGGCATCACAGACTTGTTGCTGCCGTGTGACGCCCAGTGGACCGAATTTCCAGAATCAAGTTTTGTTTCAGTGCACGATTCGGTGAATCTCACTGGGCTCGTGCCTGGTTCGTGAGGGTTGCGGTCTGTTCACCGCCGCAGCTCACCCCCGACTCGCCGGGGAAATGTGGCGCAAATCACGGGTTTGCGGGCGGGTCCGAATTCCCGGGACAGTGCTCGAGTGATAGCGCACCTGTCGTAAGGTGCTGGGCATCACATTCGATGCCGGAGGTAACGATGACGTTCCACGGGGTAGAGCAGCGAGGCATCCAGCAGTGAGCGCCGCACCGACGAGCGCCCCGGAGTCGGGCGCCACCGGAGTATTCAGCAAGAGCCGTGCAGCTATTGCGAGCCGCACCCTCCGCACCGACCGTTGGTGGCTACCGCCACTGATCACGGTGCTCGGCCTGGGCACATTCGTCGTCTACGCGACCATCAGGTCGTTTGTGCGCGAGGCGTACTGGGTCGACGAGTACCGCTATCTGACACCGTTCTACTCACCGTGCGTGAGCGATTCCTGTGTCGCGGGCTCCGCGCACTTCGGGACGCCGGTGGGCGAGCTGCCGATGTGGATTCCGCTCGGCTTCCTGGTGCTGCCGCTGCTGCTGGGCTTCCGGCTCACCTGCTACTACTACCGCAAGGCCTATTACCGGTCGGTGTGGCTGTCGCCGCCCGCCTGCGCCGTCGCCGAACCGCACGCCAAGTACACCGGCGAGACCCGGCTGCCGCTCATCATCCAGAACTCGCACCGCTACTTCTTCTACGCGGCGCTGGTGGTGACCCTCATCAACACCTATGACGCGCTCTACGCGCTGACGAACTCCGATGGCAGCTTCGGGCTGGGTCTGGGCAATCTGGTCCTGCTGGTCAATGTGGTGATGCTGTGGGCGTACACACTGTCGTGCCACTCCTGCCGCCACGCCACCGGCGGACGGCTCAAGAACTTCTCCAGCAATCCGGTGCGGTACCGGCTGTGGACCCAGGTCTCCCGGCTCAACACCCGGCACATGCAGTTCGCCTGGATCACGCTCGGCACGCTGATGCTGACCGATTTCTACGTCATGTTGGTCGCGAGCGGGACCATCAGCGACCTCCGGTTCATCAACTGATCATCCCCATCGTCAGGAGTATTCGGTCCTATGCCTGAAGTCGAACGGCACAAATACGACGTCGTCGTGATCGGTGCCGGTGGCGCCGGACTGCGCGCGGTCATCGAGGCGCGCGAACACGGACTCTCGGTGGCGGTGGTGTGCAAATCGCTGTTCGGCAAGGCGCACACCGTCATGGCCGAGGGCGGATGCGCCGCCGCCATGGGCAATGCCAATGAGAAGGACAGTTGGCAGACCCATTTCAAGGACACCATGCGCGGCGGCAAGTTCCTCAACAACTGGCGGATGGCCGAACTGCACGCGCAGGAGGCCCCGGACCGGGTGTGGGAACTGGAGACCTACGGCGCGCTGTTCGACCGCACCAAGGACGGCCGGATCTCGCAACGCAACTTCGGTGGGCACACCTACCCCCGGCTCGCGCACGTCGGCGACCGCACCGGGCTCGAGCTCATCCGCACCATGCAGCAGAAGATCGTCTCGCTGCAACAGGAGGATTTCGCGGAGACCGGCGACTACGAGGCGCGTATCAAGATCTTCCAGGAGTGCACGGTCACCGAACTGCTCAAGGACGGCGACCGCATCTCCGGCGCGTTCGGCTACTGGCGCGAGTCGGGCCGGTTCATCCTCTTCGAAACCCCGGCGGTGGTGCTGGCCACCGGCGGTATCGGCAAGTCGTACAAGGTGACCTCGAACTCCTGGGAGTACACCGGCGACGGCCACGCGCTCGCGCTGCGCGCCGGGGCCACGCTCATCAATATGGAGTTCCTGCAGTTCCATCCGACCGGCATGGTCTGGCCGCCCAGTGTGAAGGGCATCCTCGTCACCGAGGGCGTGCGCGGTGACGGCGGCGTGCTCAAGAACTCCGAGGGCAAGCGGTTCATGTTCGAGTACATCCCCTCGGTGTTCAAGGGGCAGTACGCGGAGTCGGAGGAGGAGGCCGACCAGTGGCTGAAGGACAACGACTCCGCCCGGCGCACACCGGATCTGCTGCCGCGTGACGAGGTGGCGCGCGCCATCAACGAGGAGGTGAAGGCGGGCCGGGGTACCCCGCACGGCGGTGTGTACCTGGATATCGCCTCGCGCCTGCCCGCCGCCGAGATCGTGAAGCGGCTGCCGTCCATGCACCACCAGTTCAAGGAGCTGGCGGATGTGGACATCACGAAGGAGCCGATGGAGGTCGGGCCGACCTGCCACTACGTCATGGGCGGCATCGAGGTGAATCCGGATACCGGCGCGGCGACCGTCCCCGGATTGTTCGCGGCCGGTGAGTGTTCCGGCGGGATGCACGGCTCCAACCGGCTCGGCGGCAACTCGCTGTCGGATCTGCTGGTCTTCGGTCGCCGCGCGGGCCTGGGCGCGGCCACCTACGTGGAGGGGCTGAGCGAGCGTCCCGCCATCGCGGACGCCGATATCGCCGCGGCCGCGAAAGCCGCACTGCAGCCGTTCGATCCGCCGACCACCGGGCCGGGGGAGAACCCGTACACGCTGCACACCGATATGCAGCAGACCATGAACGATCTGGTCGGCATCATCCGCAAGGAGCATGAGCTGAAGCAGGCCGTCGAGAAGCTCTCCGAACTGCGGGACCGCTTCGACGACGTGACCGTGGAGGGGCACCGGCAGTTCAATCCGGGCTGGCACCTGGCCATCGATCTGCGAAATATGTTGCTGGTCAGCGAATGTGTGGCGCAGGCGGCGCTGCTGCGCACCGAGAGCCGGGGCGGGCACACCCGCGACGATCACCCCGGCATGGATCCGGTGTGGCGCAACAAGCTGCTGGTGTGCCGGGTCGATCCGGACGAGGTGGGCTTCACGGTGCCGTCGGTGACGGTGACGCCGGAGGAACAGCCGCCCATGCGCGCCGACCTGCTCGCGCTGTTCGACCTGCAGGAACTCGAGAAGTACTACAGCCCAACCGAACTCGCGGCTCATCCCGCGTCCGGGAAAGGGGATGCCTAGCCATGGGGTACGAGGCGAAATTCAAGGTCTGGCGCGGCGACACCGAGGGCGGTGAACTGCAGGATTTCACCGTGGAGGTGAACGAGGGCGAGGTGGTGCTCGACATCATCCACCGCCTGCAGGCCACCCAGGCTCCCGATCTGGCGGTGCGGTGGAACTGCAAGGCGGGCAAGTGCGGTTCCTGCTCGGCCGAGGTGAACGGGCGGCCGCGGCTGCTGTGCATGACCCGCATGTCGACGTTCACCCAGGACGAGGTGGTGACGGTGACGCCCATGCGCACCTTCCCCGTGATCCGGGACCTGGTCACCGATGTGTCGTACAACTACACGAAGGCGCGCGAAATCCCGTCCTTCACGCCGCCCGCGGATCTGAAACCGGGTGAGTATCGGATGCGGCAGCAGGATGTGGAGCGGTCGCAGGAATTCCGCAAGTGCATCGAATGCTTCCTCTGCCAGAACACCTGCCACGTGGTGCGCGATCACGAGGAGAACAAGGTCTCCTTCGCCGGCCCGCGGTATCTGATGCGCATCGCCGAACTGGAAATGCATCCGCTGGACGTGGCGGATCGCCGGGAACTCGCCCAGGACGAGGCCGGGCTCGGTTACTGCAATATCACCAAGTGCTGCACCGAGGTGTGCCCGGAGCACATCAAGATCACGGACAACGCTTTGATCCCGCTGAAGGAGCGGGTGGTGGACCACAAGTACGATCCACTGGTCTGGCTGGGCAACAAGCTCTTTCGCCGCAAGTAGACGCCGCCTCCGGCCCGCTTTTGGCTGGAATCCACCCGTGATTCCAGCCAAAACCACGTCGGAACGGCATCGGGGTGGTCACAGCATCTCCACCACGCCGACGGCGACCGCCGCCACCAATACACCGACCGCCAGCGCGGGTACCAATGCGCCGGTCAGTACGAATATGCCTACCGCCGATACCGCGAAGAGCATTCCAACGATCAGACGTTCGACCCAATCGTCCGGGAGCAATTTGCGGTACCGGGGCGGATGAGAATTCCTGAGCCCTCGGTCCACGCATATTGGATTACCCGTACTTAGCGCGGGCAAACATACTGCCGTTGCCGAACGGGTGCACAATCGTGATCTTCCCGGGGATGGGAGGGAACGCCCGGCGGCGGGCAGGTGGGGTACGCCCGCCGCCGGGGTCGTCAGGCGTCGAACGCGCCCTCGGTGATCTCCGTGGTGAAGCTCGACCAGTCGCCGCCCGCGAAGATCAGGGCGGGGCCGTCCGGATTCTTACTGTCGCGGACGCCGACCCGGTCGTCCGGCAGGAACGCCACCTCCACGCATTCCTTGCCCGCGCCGCTGCGACTGCTCTTGAACCAGTGCGCCCCGGCCAGATCCATAGTCATGCCGAAAACTCCTTCGCCACCTGCCGCAGCAGGTTCCTACTGGTTTGGATGTCCGACGCGCAGCGCTCCAGACAATCCAGTGCCCTGCTGTAGCGCTGCACGTCGCCTTGTCGTTCCAGATACAGATCCCCGGTGAAGCCCTCGACATAGACCACCGGCGGCTCCACCGGCTGCCCTCTGCCGTCGGTTCCGAACTCGAGAATCACGAACGGGCCGGTGGAAAGTCCCAGCGGGACACCGGCGCTGAAGGGCAGGATGCGCAGCGCGACATTGTCACGGGTGCTCAGCTCCGCCAGGTGCCGCACCTGCGCCGCCATCACCTTGGCACTTCCCACCAACCGGTGCAATACCGATTCGTGCAACACCATTGCGACGCTGGCCGGATGGTGACGGCGGGTGATCAGGGCCTGGCGCTGCATCCGCAACTGCACGCGCCGCTCCAGCTCCGCCTCGGAGTCGTCCGGGTATCCGAGCCGGTTGAGGGCGCGCGCGTAGTCGGCGGTTTGCAGCAGTCCGGGTACCAGTTCGGACTGGTAGCAGGAAAGCTGCTGCGCGGATGCCTCCAAACCCACGTAGACGTCGAAATTCTCCGGGATGAGGTCGCCGTAGGAATGCCACCAGCTTTTCACCGCGGCCTGCTGGGCCAAACCCTTGAGCCCCTCGGCGATCTCGTCGGGGATGCCGTAGATACGGCACAGCTCCTGGATATCGATGGTGCGAATGCGATCGGCATTACCCTTCTCGAGGCGCTGCAGGGTGCTGGCGCCCCACTCCATGAGTTTGGCGGCCTCCGCGATGGTCAATCCTGCCTGGGTGCGCCAATCCCGCAGATAGCGGCCGAGCTGACGGCGCGGCAGCGTCGAGGCGGTGCTCGGGGAATTCGCGGGACCAACTGACACAGCGCGCTCCGTTCTCGAGTATTCACGCGCGGGCGGTCACCAAAACGCTGAAAGTCTTGCAGCACACCGGCTCCCGCCCGGTACGCAGATCGGTGTTCATCGACAGCATGGCAGGGGGGCTTCGTCCACTATGGACAATCCTGCTCTCCCGAGCGGATTCGCTGCTGGGAATTCGCGCGTTTTTCCGTGGGAATCTGTGAAATCACTACGCCGAATGTCTGCTCATGGTGTGCTGAGAATGTGCCCGGGGCGGACAGCACCTCGGCCCCTACCTTGACTGAAACCTCCGGGCACGCTCCACAACTCGCACGCAGGGACAGGATTCACACGCAGGAACGAGGAGTTATGGCTGAACGCGTCACCCCCCGTCGTATCCGCAGTCGTATCCACACCGCCCGTCTGGCAAACGGGTGGACAACCTGGGATTGTCACCCTCCGACGCCACACCGCACGGTGTGCGCGGCGGGAGTGGCGTAATGCAGCTGACCTCCTTGAACATGCATGTCGCCGGACTCATGCGGTGCCGGACCGACCCCGGCATCATGACCGTCGACCAGGCGCACGCGGCCATGCAGATGCACCTGGACTGCACGGTGGACACCTGTCGGGTGCGGCGGCGGGCCCGCGCCACCCTCGTCGACGAGGGGCGGTGTGTTCTCGATGAGCGCGCCCTGCCGTAGCCGCACCGCCGCGCGCGGACCGGATCTGCTCGACCGCGCCACCCACCGGCTGGTGTGGTTGCTGGTCGATATTCGGCGGGCCCTGCTCGCCGCACCGACCCGGCAGCCACCCGGACCCGCCCGCGGGACGTGGCAGGCCGGACCGGGCACGTCTGGGGAAGGCGCCCGGCACCGCCGGTAGATCCGGTGAGATTCCGACATCGCGACGGGCGTTGATCACCCCCGGTCACACCCGCGCGAAGGTCGGCGTCGGGTCCGGGGCGGCCGTCACACCGCCGAACGGCCGCCTCGGGCCCGACTTTCAGCGCCGCACCGACAGCGCGGTCGCGACACCACCGCTTCGCCGTGATGTCGGCGGTGGCGCGGGCGGTCTGGCATGCGCGGCGGCCTGCGCCGTCGGTTCGAGACGTGCTCCTTGAAGTCAGATGCGGCTGTGGTCGGTGTACGGGGTGCGGGGGCCGAATTTGGGCTTGTGGGCGAAACCCGCCAACTCCAGGAGGCGCACCGCGCGATAGCGGTGGGGGCGCAGCGGTTCCATGTACTCGACCATGGCGTCGTCGTCGATCGGGCGGCCGAGCAGGGTCCAGCCCACGGTCGCGGCCAGGTGGAAGTCACCCACGGACAGGGCGTCCGCGTCGCCGAAGGCGCGCTGGGCGATTTCGGCGGCGGTCCAGACGCCGATGCCCGGCACGGTGCACAGCAGTCGCGCGGCGGCCGCGTGGTCCAGGTCCGCCGCCCGCTCCAGCTTCGCGGCCATTCGAGCCGCCAGCACAATGGTTTTCGAGCGCTGTGGTCCGACGTTGGCGCGGTGGTAGACCCAGGACGGGATATGACGCCAGGTCTCGGCGTCCGGCATCAGGCGCAGACCGTCCGGGGCAGGTCCCGGAGCGGGAGTCCCGTAGCGCCACACCAGCTTCCGCCAGGACTGATGCGCGGTGACCGTATGCACCTTCTGCTCCAGCACCGCCGGGACCAGCGCCTCGAACACCCGGCCGGTGCGCAGCATGCGCAGGCCGGGGTTGCGCCGCAGCGCCTCGGCGATCTTGGGGTGCGCCGGGGCGAAACCGCTCAGGTCCTCGTCCAGGCACAGCATCCCGGGCAGCCGTTCCAGGAACTCCTCCGCACCCGGCCCCCAGGCACCGGCGTCGACCCCGTGCCGGTCGGCCTGGCGCAGCCGATACGTCACCGGCCCGCTGGGCAGCCGCGAGGCATGCCAGTGCGCGCCGTCGCGGGTGATGCGGTAGCAGGGGTCACCGGGACCGCGCCGCAGCGGGAGGACGGTATCGGCCAGATCGATCGGACGATCGGAACGCACGGTCCGCGTTCGCGCGGTCTCCGTCGTCGCTGAGGTCACCGCGCCATTCTGCGCTATCGCGCGGACGGTACGGACCGGTATCCCGCCACCGGGTGAGCCGCGCCACCGCCGCTGCGCCGACACCACGCGTATACCTGGCAGCACACACCCGCTGCGGGCCACGGCACGGCATGCGGAGGAGACCGGCATGTGCCGCTCGTAGAGCACCATGCTGGCCAGACCGATCGCGGCGAACCGCGATAGCAGCGGCCCGGCCGGATCACCCCGACCGGAAACCGGCAACCACCGAGGTCGGATCCACCGGTAATCCGCCAGTCCCGTTTCTCGCGCGGGTCGGCTCGCGGCCGAGTGTCGTGCCCGAGACAGGCACGTTCGATGTTCAGAGCATGGCGGATTCGTCGGTCCGGAGGCGCTCGTAACGGCCGCCTCCTGCCAAGAGCGGGCCGAGTCGGTCGGTCAGCGCACGGCCGCCTTCGTTGAGGTCACCGTCGTGGATCGGGATGACGACTCGCGGCTGTAAGGCGGCGGCGTAATCGATGGCGTCGGCGATTCGCATCCAGGGTCCGCTGATGGGCAGGAAGAGGACGTCGATCTCCGGGCTGTTCACGAGGTGCGGGAAGGCGTCGCCGGGATGGAGGATCCGGTGATCGATCAGATAGGCGACATTCGGGGAATCCGGCAGTGTGTGGTGAATCGTCGCATGGTCGCCGACAATCGGCTGGATCGTCAATTCTGCTGCCGCGAAGGGGGTTTCGTCGGATACGATCGCGATCTGATCGGCGGGGGCGCCGGCTCGACTCAGTCGTTGTGCGGCCGCTTCGGGTGCCCAGGCTCGACTCGCCGGGTTCGCCGCCAGCGCCGCGACAACGCGCTCGACGTCGACGTGATCGTCATGGTCGTGCGTGATCAGGAACGCGGCGACCCGCTCGAACGCGATGGCTGGGGCGAGAGTTCCGGGATCGAGAACGATTGCCGCGTCGTTCGTTTCCAGCCTGATCGTCGAGTGCCCGAGCGAGGTGATCTCCAAAGGGGTCATACGGCTCCTGTCCGGGTTCCTCCTCCGCCGAATCCTAGACGCGCCGCCGCGTCGCCCACTCTATCCCCGCACCTTCGCGTGTCGAGCTGGTCGTCGCTGTCCGCAACCACGACAGCGAGCACACCCCCTACAAGTAGGACATGGCCACCCTGAACGAGCAGGCCAACCGATCTGATCACCGAGCCGAAGCAACACCGTGGCCGCGCCCCAGGAGCCGCGATAACTCACGGTGGAACGGTGCGGCTCAGGTGTCCCGCAGGAATTGGGCGAGGTGTTGGGCCGGGCGTCCGGCCAGTTGGTGGGCCTGGGTGCGGCAGGAGAAGCCGTCGGCCAGGAAGACGGCGTCGGGGCCCGCCGCGCGCAGGGCGGGCAGCAGGTTGTTCTCGGCGATCGCGACCGAGAGGTCGTAGTGGCCGCGCTGCATGCCGAAGTTGCCGGCGAGGCCGCAGCAACCGGCGATCGGGACCACCGTCGCGCCGGTGCGGGCGAGGACCTCGCGGTCGGCGGCGAAGCCCATGATCGCGTGCTGGTGGCAGTGCGGCTGCACCACCACCGTGGTGGCGGCGCGATCGGGTGGCCGCCACCGCGGCTGCTCCAGCAGGAATTCGGCCAGGGTCCGCACCGCCGCCGCCACCCGGGCCGAGCGCTCGTCGCCGGGCAGCAGGCGGGGCAGGTCGTCGCGCAGGGCGGCGGTGCAGGACGGTTCCAGCCCGATCACCAGGCCACCGGCGCGCACATGGTCGGCGAGGGCGTCCACGGTGGCGCGCAGCCGAGTGCGCGCGCCGTCCAGCTGTCCGGTGCTGATCCAGGTCAGGCCGCAGCACACCCGGCGCTCGGGAATCCGCACCCGGTAGCCCAGTGATTCGATGAGGTCCACTGCGGCCGAGGCGATATCGGGGTCGAAGCCGTCGGTGAAGGTGTCCACCCACAGCATCACCTCCGGGCCGACGGCCGTGCTGCCGGTCCAACCGCGACGGAAACTCTTGTGCGCCAGTGCGGGCACCGGTCGACGTGGATCCATTCCGGCCGCGCGCAAGCCGATTCGGCGCAGCGGGCCGATCTTCGCGAGGGCGTTGACCGGCCGGGCCAGACGCGAGGCAGCCGCCAGCCACCCCGGCAGCCGCCCGAGCGAGTAGTGGTCGAGCGGGCGGCGTCGCCCCCGATAGCGGCGGTGCAGGGCCTCGGACTTGTAGGTCGCGATATCCACACCGGCCGGGCAGTCCGCATGACACGCCTTGCAGGACAGGCAGAGATCGAGGGATTCCGCCACCGCGTCCGAGCGCCAGTCGAGCGCGCCGCGCGCCACCTCCTGGAGTACGCGGGCACGGCCGCGGGTGCTGTCCTTCTCGTCGGCGGTGGCCAGATAGGAGGGGCACATGAAGCCGCCGGTTGCGCGGGTATCGGCACGGCATTTGCCGACGCCCACGCAGCGGTGCACCGCGGTGCCGATCTCGCCGTCACCGGGATAGGCGAAGCCGCCGGCGGCGGACACCGGCCGCAACCCGGCCAGTCGAAGATCGGTGTCGATCGGGCGCGGATCGACCAGCACCCCGGGGTTGAGCACATCATCCGGATCGAACAGCGCCTTGAATCCGGCGAAGGCGGCCAAGGCGGCGGGGGAGTACATGCGCGCCAACAGTTCCGAGCGGGCACGACCGTCCCCGTGCTCGCCCGACAGTGAACCGCCGAACTTCACCACCTGATCGGCGGCATCCTCCAGGAAGGACCGGAAGCGTTGCGGTGCATCGGCGATCGGCAGATCCAGGCGCACATGGATACAGCCGTCGCCGAAGTGACCGTAGAGTAGGCCGTCCAGGCCGTGATCGCGGGTGAGGGCCTGGAATTCGCGCAGATACGCGCCCAGACGCTCGGGCGGGACGGCGGCGTCCTCCCAACCGGGCCAGGCCGGAGTGCCGTCGGGGGTGCGACCGGCCAGCCCGGCACCGTCGGCGCGAATCCGCCAGAGTGCCTGGGCCACAGCGATATCGGTGACGATTCGGGAATCGAGCGCATGGGCGGTGCGGCACAGCCGTTCGGCTGTTGCCCGCACCTGATCGGGGCTGTCGCCGCCGAACTCCACGAACAGCCAGCCGCCGCCGCGCGGGAGCTCCGGCACCGTGCCGCGATGCGCTCGCACCGTGTCGACCAGGCGAGCGTCCAGACCCTCCACCGCGATGGGCGCATCCGCCATGACGGCGGCGATATCGTCCGCGGCGGTGGGCATATCGGGATAGCCGAGCACGACCAGCACGGTGGCGGCCGGGATGGGCACGAGACCGACGGTCGCCTCCAGGAGCAGGCCACAGGTGCCCTCGGTGCCGACGAAAGCCTTGGCGATCGACGAACCGCGTTCCGGGAGCAGGTGTTCCAGCGAATAGCCCGATGCCTGCCGATCGAAGCGTCCCAGTTCGGTGCGGATGAGGGCCAGGTTCGCGCGAGTGAATTCGGGCAGCCCCGGTACCGCGGCCGGATCGTCGGCGAGGGTGCGCTCGACGCCGGTACCGTCGAGAATGCGAAGCTCTCGCACCGTATCCGAGGTGCGCCCCCAGGCCACGGCGCGCGGGCCGCAGGCATTGTTGCCGATCATGCCGCCCAGCGTGCAGCGGTTCTGCGTGGACGGGTCCGGTCCGAAGCGCAGGCCGTGCGCGGCCGCCGCGCGCTGCAGGGTGGACAGCACCACCCCCGGCTGCACCCGGGCCAGTGCGCGTTCGGCGTCCACCTCCAGGATCGCGTGCATATGCCTGCTGAAATCCAGCACGATCCCGGGCCCGATCGCATTGCCCGCCACCGAGGTTCCGCCCCCGCGCGCGGTCACCGGCAAACCCTCCACCAGTGCGAAGGCCAGGGTGGATTCCACATCCGCGACGGTGCGCGGGAAAACGACCGCTCGGGGCGGCACCCGGTAGTTCGAGGCGTCGGAGGAATACTCGGCACGCCGCCGCGGCGAGGCGTCCACCTCGCCCGCGATCCGGCCCCGCAGCGCCCGCTCCAGCGAATCGGTCACGCTGTCAGCCTAGGCGTCCGGCCGCAGCGAAGGTGTCCACCGGCGGGGAGCCGCACGAGATATCGGTGGGGAGTCCGGTCGGCACGTGACCGGGGATACGAACGCTACGGCCATCCGGGCTTCGTGGCCGACCATCCGACGGCACATCCCGATCTCCGGACATCCGGCGGCGGACGCCGCGCTGGGCACAGCCGGATCGTCCGTCGTGCCGGGCGATCGGACATGTCTTCACAGGTACAGCCGCGCGATGCGGGTGGCGATGTCGTCCATGGTGTCCTGGTCGATGACCGCGATGGGTTCGCCGGTGAGCCAGTCGCTGGGCAGGGTGGTCGGCGCGACCAGGACGGCGGTGCCCACGGTGCCGAGGTCGTAGAGGTAGGCCCCGGCGGCGGGGCGCAGTTGCGGCCCGACCACCTGGACCACCAGCCGCAGGCCGGGCTGATCGTTGTTGTAGTTGTCGCCGGAGACGACCAGGAACATGGTGCCGCCCGGCATGACCGTGGCCGCCTGGGTGAGGATGATGTGGCCCCGCTGGGCGATCACCCACGCACTCCGCGGGCCGCCTGGAAGGCGGCGGCCTGTTGCTGCGCCCAATCGCCGCCCAGCAGTTTGTGCTGTTCCATCAGCGCCACGTCATTGCGCCGGGCATCGGCGTAGGTGACGCGGTCGATGGTTTCGGCGATCCAGGTGGAGAGGGGTTTCCCGGCGGCCGCGGCGGCGGCCCGAGCCGCAGCGGCCACCCGATCGGGCATGGTGATGCTGAGCTTCTCGGTCACACCGAAAATGCTACTGGCGGTCAGGAGCGCGGGGGAGACCGCAGCGGGCCGGGCACGGCGTTTCGCCCAGAGCGAAGGCGTGTCGCCCGGCGGATGGGCTTGCTCTCAACCTTTGTTGAGGTCTTACTGTCGGTGCCCTCGGGTTCCATAGACCCGAAGCGGTGAGGAGAGCGAGCATGAGTATCGAATCCGTGGCGTGGGATCAGCTGTACCGGCAGGTGCACGCGCCCAACGAGCAGCGTCCGCTGCGACTGGCGACGGCACGGCGGATTCTGGCCTTCGCCGAGCGGCATCACCGCAGGCTGCTGGCCTTCCTCGGCTTCAGCGTGATCTCGGCGCTGCTGGCGGTGGCCGGTCCGGTTCTCGCCGGACGGGTCGTGGACGGCATCGTGCAGGGATCCGCTCCGCGTGTGGTGGTGACGCTGGCGATCGTCATCGGCGTGGTGGCCGTGCTGGATGCCGCACTGGGACTGGTCATCCGGTGGCTGTCGGCGCGCATCGGCGAGGGGCTGATCTTCGACCTGCGCACCGCGGTGTTCGACCATGTGCAGCGCATGCCGGTGGCCTTCTTCACCCGCACCCGCACCGGCGCGCTGGTGAGCCGCCTCAACAACGATGTCATCGGCGCCCAGCGGGCCTTCAGTTCCACGCTGTCCGGAGTGGTCACCAATCTGGTGACGCTCCTGCTCACGCTGGCCGTCATGCTGCGGCTGTCCTGGCAGATCACGCTGCTCGCACTGGTGCTGCTGCCGGTGTTCGTGCTGCCCGCGCGGGCCATGGGGCGCAGGCTGGCCGGAATCCAGCGGGAGGCGGCCGGACTCAATGCCGCCATGAGCACGCAGATGACCGAGCGGTTCTCCGCCCCCGGTGCGACCCTGGTGAAGCTGTTCGGGCGACCGACGCAGGAGTCCTCGGAGTTCGCGCTGCGGGCGGGTCGAGTGCGCGATATCGGCGTGCGCACGGCCATGTTGCAAACCGTGTTCATCACCGCGCTGACTCTGGTGTCGGCGCTGGCCATCGCGCTGGTGTACGGCCTGGGCGGGTTCTACGCCCTGCGCGGACAGCTGGAAGCCGGTGCGGTGGTGTCGCTTTCGCTGCTGTTGACCCGGCTGTACTCGCCGCTCACGGCGCTGGCCAGCGCCCGGGTGGACATCATGTCGGCGCTGGTGAGCTTCGAGCGGGTCTTCGAGGTGCTGGATCTGAAGCCGCTCATCGAGGACGCGCCCGATGCGCGGGCGGTGCCGGACGGACCGGTGTCGGTGGAACTGGACGCGGTGGACTTCGGCTATCCGTCGGCGGACAAGGTGTCGTTGGCCTCGCTGGAGGAGGTGGCGACGCTGGACACCCGCGGCGGGGAACAGGTGCTGCACGAGGTGTCGCTGCGCGCCGAGCCGGGACAGATGGTGGCGCTGGTCGGCTCCTCGGGGGCCGGGAAATCCACCATCGCGCAACTGGTTTCGCGGCTCTACGACGTGGACTCCGGAGCGGTGCGGCTGGGCGGGGTGGATGTGCGGGAGCTGAAGGGCAGCTCCATCCAGGCCACCGTCGGACTGGTCACCCAGGACGGGCACCTGTTCCACGACACCATTCGCAACAATCTGCTGCTGGCCCGGCCCGAGGCCGACGACGAGGAGCTGTGGGACGCGCTGCGCCGGGCGCGCCTGAGCGAGCTGATCGCATCGCTGCCCGACGGCCTGGACACCGTGGTCGGCGAGCGCGGCTACCGGCTATCGGGCGGTGAACGGCAGCGGCTGACCATTGCCCGGCTGCTGCTGCGGCAGCCGCGCGTGGTGATCCTGGACGAGGCCACCGCCTCGCTGGACTCGACCTCGGAGGCGGCGGTGCAGGCGGCACTGGCCGAGGCGCTCGACGGGCGGACGGCCCTGGTCATCGCGCACCGACTGTCGACGATCCGCAATGCCGATCAGATCGTGGTGCTCGAGCACGGGCGGATCGTGGAGCGCGGCACGCACACTCGGTTGCTGGCGGAGCAGGGGCGGTACGCGGAGCTGTACCGGACCCAGTTCGCGGACGACAGCCAACCGGCGGCGGCCTGAATTCGCCTGCGCGACGCCACTTCTCCTCCGGGCGCGGTGCCTTTCGGCACCGCGCCCGTGCTGTTCGGCGGTTGCGGGCGTCCTTCTCGGCATCTATTATGACTGAACAGTCAGTCATAATAGGAGTGACCATGTCTCCCAAACGGGTCGACAAGACCGCGCGGCGACAGGAGATACTCGACGCCGCCGTGCGGGTCTTCGCACGAAAAGGGTTCGCCGCCTCCCGAATCGACGATGTCGCCGCCGCGGCGGGCATCGCCAAGGGCAGCGTCTACCTGTACTTCGACAGTCGCGACGCGCTACTCGAGGCAGCCTTCGAGCAATACAGCGCCGAGGCGCTGGCCTCCGTCCAGCGCGCCGTCGACGGCGACGCCCCGGCGCTGGACCGGCTCGCCGAGTTGGTGCGTGGCGTCTTCGAGGTCTTGGCGGGCGCACCCGACCATGCCCGCATCCTCTTCGACCTGTGGGCCACCGACTACATGAAGGACGTGTACCGCGAGCAGCGGCGCGTCATCGCCGGACTGCTCGCCGAGATTCGGCCGGACCTGGGGGAGGCGCATGCGACGGTGATCGTCGGCGTCATCGAGGGGGTGCTGTTGCAGTGGCTCGTCGATCCCGACGTGCCCATCGGAAAGCTGGCCCAGCCGATGCTGGATATCGTGCTCGACGGATTGCGAGAACGCCCATGACCTCCCGCTCCATCTCCGACTACCTCATCGCACCCGACGCCACCCGCGCCGAGCGCGTCCTCGGCTACGGCGCGGCCACGCTCGGCGCCGCCGGGGCCGCCGCACTCGCGGTGCACGCGGAGCTGTCCGCGCTGGCCGTCGCAGTCATCGCCGTTATCGCCTTCGACCTGTTCGGCGGATCGGTGGTCAATGCCACGGCCTCGGCCAAGCGGCATTTCCACCGGCCCGGTCGCACCGCGCGACACCACCTCGGGTTCGTGGCCATCCATGTGCAGCCGTTCCTGCTCGCCCTGGTCGTGCCCGACTTCGCCTGGTACAGCGCGGCATTCGTGTATCTGCTGGCGCTGGGCGGCGCACTGGCCGTACTGGCCGCACCCGCCGAGTCGCGCCGACCGCTCGGTTTCGCGTGGGTGACGCTCGCGCTGCTGATACCCCTCGACATTCCGGCCGTGCTGCTCTGGCTCACACCGGTGCTGCTGATCAAGCTGCTACTTGCGCATCTGCAACCCGATGAGGTGCGCGGCACGGTCGCGCCGTCGGCACGGTAGTCGCGTGTTGCCGAAACAGCAAAGAAAATTGCCATACCGGCGGAGGCGATTAGCGTCGTAGCCATGGGCGCACAGACACACGGACATACCCACGAACACACGCACGGCGGCCACGACCACGGACGCGGTGGCCACGACCACCTGACCCACGACGGCATCGACTGGTCGACCCGCATCGGGCACCTGCGGCGGGAGGACGCGGTGGCGGCCGAGGCCAGTGCCGGTATCGCGGCGCGCCTGGTCGGCGGCCTGCCCGCCGGGGCCACCATTGTCGATATCGGCTCCGGCGCGGGCGGCCAGGCGGCGGCCTTCGCGACCGCCCTCGCGGCCCGCGGCGGCGGGCGCGTCGTGCTGGTGGACGCCGTCCCGGAGCTGCTGACCGCCGCCGAGGAGGCCGTGCACACCGCACTGGGCGGAGGCGTCGCGGCGGAATCGGTGCACGTGGACAAGGTGCACGCCGACGCGGCCGCCGATGAACTGCTGGACCGCGTACCCGTGGCCGACCTGGTTTGGGCGGCCCGTGCGGTCCACCATCTCCCCGACGAGCAGGCCGGTGTGCACCGACTCGCCCGGCTGGTGCGCGACGGCGGCTACCTGGCGCTGGCCGAGGGCGGATTGGCCACCCGCTATCTGCCCTGGGATCTGGGTCTGGGTGAGCCCGGCCTGCAGGACCGCCTCAATGCCGCTCGCGATATCTGGTTCGCGCGGATGCGCGCGGATATGCCCGGATCGGTGCGCATGCCGTACGGGTGGGGCGTCGCGCTGGCGAAAGCCGGTATGGCGGAGGTGACCTCGTTCAGCGTGCTCACCGACCATCCCGCGCCCGCCGCCCCGGCGGTGCGCGAGGCCGTGGTGGAGTGGCTGAGCATGATGAGCGAGCGCATGGACGAGGAGCTGTCCGAAACGGATCGGGACGCGCTGCGGGCGCTGCTCGACCCGGCGGCCGACACCTATGTCGGTCGCCGCGACGACATCTTCCTGCTCAGCGCCGCCACCGTGCACGTGGGCCGCCGCGGCTGAACCTCCGGCGGCACTCGACGCGAGCGACCGCAGACCGTTGCGAGCGCCGTGCTCAGAACTCTCCGGCCACCCCGAGGACGGTGCGCCCGGAGTGGGTGCCGTCCAGGATCGAGCGCAGCACCCGCGGGGCGTCGGTGACCGGCGCGTAGTTCTCCAACAGCGAAAGATGGCGCGGTTTCAGGTCTTTCGCCAGACGCGCCCAGAGTTCCCGCCGGGGTTCGATGGGCAGGTTCACCGAGTCCACCCCCAGCAGGGACACACCGCGCAGGATGAAGGGCAGCACCGTGGTGGGCAGGTCCGGACCGCCGGTCAGTCCGGACACCGCCACGGAGCCGCCGTAGTTCACGGTGGAGAGAATGTGGGCGAGCGAGCGGCCGCCCACGCTGTCGACCACACCGGCCCACCGCGACTTGCCCAGCGGCCGGATCTTGGCATCGGGATCCTCGGGCAGGCGGCCGATCACCGACGCGGCGCCGAGGGTGCCGAGCAGCTCACCGGCGTCGGTCTTGCCGGTGGAGGCCACCACCTCGAAACCGAGACCGGCCAGGATGTCCACCGCGACACTGCCGACCCCGCCGGTCGCGCCGGTGACCAGCACCGGCCCGGACTCGGGGGTGAGTCCGCGGTCCAGCAGGGCCTGCACGCTCAGGGCGGCGGTGAAGCCGGCGGTGCCGAGTGCGGCGGCCTCGCGGGGTGTGAGGCCCTCCAGCGGCACCACCCACTCCGCCGGAACGCGGGCGTACTCGGCGAATCCACCATTGCGTGAAACACCGATCTCGTAGCCGTGGGCCAGCACCGGATCGCCGGGCGCGAAGGCCGGGTCCTCGGACGACACCACCTCACCGGTCAGGTCGATACCCGGAATGATCGGGTATTCGCGCACCACCCCGCCGCGCGGCGTAATGGCCAGACCGTCCTTGTAATTCGCACTGGAGAAGTGCACCTTGATCGTGACCGTGCCCGCGCCGAGGAAGTCGTCGCCGACCTCCTCGCGGGCCAGAACCACGGTGCCGTCGGATTCGCGTGCCACCATCGCCGAGAACGCCATGCAGCCGAGCATAGGCCGTCCGTCGAGTCGTGACGGAGCGGTCGCGGCGGTAGCGTCTGGTCCGTTATGCGCATTGCGAGAAAGTTCATCACGGTGGTCGCCGTGGGGCTGGCCGGGCTCGGACTCGGCACGGCACCCGCCCACGCGGAACCGGAAACGCCCTACGCACCGACCATGATCATTCTCGACGCCTCGGGATCCATGCGGCGTCCCGACCCGGCGGGCACCATGATGGACGCCGCCAGAAACGCCGTACGAACCTTCGTCGACAGCGCACCCGCCACGGCCCACGTGGGGCTGGCCACCTACGGCACCGGCACCGGAAACGACGAGGCGGAGAAGGCGGCCGGATGCCGGGACGTCCAGATTCTGCGGCAGGCGGATACGCTCGACCGCGCGGCCCTCACCGATGCGGTGAACGGTATCGAAGCCCGCGGCTGGACGCCCATGGGCACCGCGCTGCGCGAGACCGCCGCCGCGCTGCCGGCGGACGAACCGAGATCCATCGTGCTCGTCTCCGACGGCGAGGACACCTGTGCACCACCCGATCCCTGCGATGTGGCACGGGAATTGAAGCAGCAGGGCGTCGATCTGACGGTGCACACCATCGGCTTCGCCGTCGACGACGCCGCCCGCACGCAACTGACCTGCATGGCCGAGGCCACCGGCGGCAGCTACAGCGACGCCGCGGACGGGGCCGCGCTGGAACGGATGCTGCCGAAGGTCACCACTGCCGCACTGCGCGACTATCAGGCGGCGGGCACACCCATCACGGGCACCGCCGACTACGCCGATGCGCCCGTGGCGCGACCGGGACATCATCTCGATACCCTGGGCCAGCACGAGAAACGGTTCTACGCCGTCGACGTGCCGCAGGGTGCGACCGCCTACTTCAGCGGCATCATGTCCTACCCCCGCGTATCGGACGTCTCGATCGTCGACGACTACAACACCCTCGAAACACGGGTCTACGGGCACGACGGCACCGACTGCCGGGAACGGGAGCGAGAACAGGCCGGACGCTCCAGCGATGGCGTGACGCTGACCGTCAGCGAGACGTGGCGCGGAGCCGCCGAGGAGGGCCGGGACGCCACCGACCAGTGTGCGGGCGCGGGCCGGTACTACTTCTCGGTGGAATGGGACAACGTCTCCGAGGGCGTGCCCGCCCGGCTGCCACTGGAGATCCTCGTCGGAATCGAACCCGCCGCGATCGATCCCGGACCCGTCGCGGTGCTCCCCGCCACCACCTTCGTGCCTCCGACCACCGCGACGCAGCCGGTGACCGGCGGCGGCTCCTTCAATTCGGCTACCACGCTGGATGGTTCGGGAGGCTACAGCGACATCCTCCGACCGGGTGAGTACGTCTTCTACCGGGTGCGGCTGGGCTGGGGGCAGGGGCTGGCGTATCGGGTGAACTTCGAGGCCAACGACGCCCGTGGTCTGTCGGCCGTCTCGAATATCACCACCACCCTGTACTCGCCGCTGGCCGAGGAAATCGACTCGGACTCACACGTCTACACCGGGAGCGCCGGGATGCTGCCCACCGGCGATTCGGCCATCGCGACGGTGCCGATCCGATACAACAACCGGGCCGCCGACCAAGCCGACGTGCGCGAACAGTCGGTGGCGGGCTGGTATTACATCGCGGTCAAACTGGGTTCGGCCGCGGCGGACGGACAGACGCCGGTACCGGTCCACCTCGACCTGACCGTCGCCGGGACCGCGGAGAGCGGACCGACCTATGCCGACGACACCGGGAACGGCGTGCTCGGGGAGGGCAAGGCCCCGGTGACGAGCGCGCCGACCGCGACCGGCGCCGAAGCCGAGCCGCGGCGCGGCCTCGTGCTGGCGGCGGTCGGCGGGGTCGGCGCGGCCGTGATTCTCGGCGGCGCGCTGCTGATCGCGCTGCGCAGGCGACGCGGCTGAGGTCCGAGCGGTCAGGAGAACTTCGGGGCGCGCTTGCCCAGGAAGGCGGCGATGCCCTCCTGACCGTCCGCGGAACCGGCGGCGGCGGAGATGAAATCCGCCTCGGTGTTCATCTGCTCCTCCAGGGTGTGGCCGTGCGTGACCAGGAGCAGCTTCTTGACGTGGGCGTTGGCGGTCCTCGGGCCCGCGGCGAACTGTTCGGCCAGGTCGTCGACGGTGGCGGCGAGGTCGGCGTCGGGGACCACGCGGTGCAGCAGGCCCCACTCCAGCGCCTCGGCGGCCCGCAGGGTGCGGTTGGTGAGCATGAGTTCCTGGGTGCGGCGCAGGCCGATCAGACGGGGCAGGTAATAGGAGGAACCGCCGTCGGGGCTCAGGCCCGCGCGGGTGTAGGCCATGGTGAAGGCGGCCGATTCGGCCGCGACCACCAGGTCACCGGCAATGGCCAGGCTGAAACCCGCGCCCGCCGCGGTGCCGTTGACGGCCACCAGGAGCAGGGCGTCCATCCGGGCGAACGAGGACATGGCCTGATGCAGATCCTCGGCGAGGGATTTCACGTACGCGCCCGGACCCTCCTCGGCGGCGGCCATCCCCTTGAGATCGCCGCCGGCGGAGAAGAAGCGGCCCGCGCCGGTGAGGATCACGACCTTCAGCGTCGGATCGTCGACGCACTGTCCGGCCGCGGCGGCCAACTCCCGGCCGAGAGCGGCGTTGATGCCGTTGGCGGCCTCGGGACGATTCAGCGTGATGCGGGCGATATCGCCGGTCCGCTCGAACCGGATCGTCTCGAACTCGGCCGTGATCTCAAGTCGCTCGCTGCGCTCGCTCATGGGTGATCCCTTTCGTCGCTTGCGGACAGCATGGCAAATCCGGCTGCCGGAGGTGCTGCCGAGGCCCCGTTTCGCATTCGGTATCGGGGGCATAACAGTTCGTGTCCGATGGGTTCGGGCCGTCGTATGCTCGAGCGCAGTTTTTCGTGGAGGAGCATCGGTGAGCGGTTCCAATATGCAGCGGCACGCGTCGGCAGTGAAAACCTCCGAGTTGGAGCTGAGTTCGACCGGTAGTAGGCGAAAAGTAAACGGCGAGTGGGCCGTTCCCACCCATATTCGCGCGGAATCGCCGAAAGGCACTGTGACAGTGGACTTCACCCGCGCGTTCTGTCCACACCGCGAGATCGATATGCGAGTCGACGTCGGTTCCGGATCGGTGGTGCTGGTGGTGCCGCGCGGTTGGCGGGTACACCTCGACGAGGTGCGCACCGACGCCGGACGCGTGGTGAACCGGGTCAAGCGCAAGCCGTTCCCGGGGGCCCGCGTGGTGCGGGTGAGCGGACATGTCGAGTCCGGCGTGGTGAAGGCCCGCTATCCGTACCGGTACCTCGGGACCTGGTTCAAGGGGCGTAGCCCGCACTGAGCGGCGGCCGTGCGAGAGCTCGACGGCAACGAGGGGGCCTGAGCGGCGTCGATAGCCGAAACGCATTCGGGCCGCGACTGTTTCATGTGAAACAGCCGCGGCCCGAATTGTTCGCCGGATGGTTGCCGTCAGGCGGTCCTGGCGAACCTGCGGTCGTCCAGCGCCGGTTCGGCTACTGGTTCGATGGCGTAGGCCAGGATGTCGGCCACATCGGCGACGGGCCGGACGTCCAGGGCCGCCAGCACTTCGGCCGGAACCTCGTCCAGATCCGGCTCGTTGCGGGCCGGAATGAAGACGGTCTTCAGGCCCGCGCGCTGGGCCGCCATCAGCTTCTGCTTGACGCCGCCGATGGGCAGCACCCGGCCGTTGAGGGTGACCTCGCCGGTCATACCGACATCGGCGCGCACCTTGCGGTCCAGGGCCAGCGAGACCAGGGCCGTGACCATGGTGACGCCCGCCGACGGGCCGTCCTTCGGCACCGCGCCCGCCGGGAAGTGGATGTGGATATTGCGATCCAGCACCGACGGTTCGATACCGATCTCCTCCAGGTGGGAGCGCACGTAGGTGAGGGCGATCTGTGCCGACTCCTTCATGACGTCACCCAGCTGGCCGGTGAGAGTGAGCGAACGCTCACCCTCGGCGGCATTGGCCTCGATGTAGAGCACGTCGCCGCCCAGGCCGGTGACGGCCAGCCCGGTCGCCACGCCGGGGACCGCGGTGCGTTCCACCGAATCCGGGGTGAAGCGGGGACGGCCCAGGTAGTCCTTCAGGTTGGGCAGGTCGATGGTCAGCGATGCCCCGTCGGCGTCCTCGTAGCCCAGCGATGGGTCGTAACCCAGTCCAGCACTGACGATTTCGACGAAGCCGTGCTGGGACAGCTTGGTCGCTGCCTTGCGCAGTGCCTTCGCGATCAACCGTTCCATCTGCCGCACACCGGCTTCGCGGGTGTAGTTCGCCGCGATCTCGCGCAGGGCCGCGTCGGTGATCGAGACCTCGTGCGGGGTCAGGGCATTGCGCTCCAACTGCCGCGGGATGAGGAAGTCCCGGGCGATGGCCACCTTGTCGTCCTCGGTGTAGCCGTCGACCGTGATCAGCTCCATGCGGTCCAGCAGCGGGCCGGGAATGGTCTCCATGACATTCGCGGTCGCGATGAACAGCACGTCGGACAGGTCCAGATCCAGATCCAGGTAGTGGTCGCGGAAGGTGTGGTTCTGCGCCGGATCCAGCACCTCCAGCAGCGCCGCCGCCGGATCGCCGCGGAAGTCGGAGCCGACCTTGTCGATCTCGTCCAACAGGACGACCGGGTTCATCGAACCCGCCTCCTTCATGGCGCGCACGATCCGGCCGGGCAGTGCGCCCACATAGGTGCGGCGGTGACCGCGGATCTCGGCCTCGTCGCGCACCCCGCCCAGGGCGACGCGCACGAACTTGCGGCCCAGCGCCCGAGCCACGGACTCACCCAGCGAGGTTTTGCCCACGCCGGGCGGTCCGACCAGCACCAGCACCGCGCCGGAACCGCGACCGCCCACGACCTCCAGGCCGCGCGCGGCCCGCCGGGCACGCACCGCCAGGTACTCGACCATGCGGTCCTTCACCTCGTCCAAGCCGTGGTGGTCGGCGTCCAGTACGGCCCGCGCGGCCGCCACATCGGTGCTGTCGGTGGTCTTCTCGTTCCAGGGCAGCTCCAGGACGGTGTCCAGCCAGGTGCGGATCCAGCCCGATTCGGGGCTCTGGTCGCTGGCGCGCTCCAGGCGGCCCACCTCACGCAGAGCGGCCTCGCGCACGTCTTCGGGCAGGTCGGCGTTCTCCACCCGGGTGCGGTAGTCGTCCGCGCCGTCGGGTTCGTCCTCGCCCAGCTCCTTGCGAATGGCGTTGAGCTGCTGGCGCAGCAGGAATTCGCGCTGGGTCTTCTCGACGCCCTCGCGCACGTCCTCGCTGATCTTCTCGCTGACCTCGGTTTCGGCGATATGCGCCTTGGTCCAGGCGATCAGACTGGTCAGACGGGTTGCGGTATCCGGTGTTTCGAGCAATTCGCGTTTCTGCTCATTGCTCAGCCACGACGCCCACCCGGCCGCGTCGGCCAGGGCGGACGGATCGGTCAGCTGGTTGACCGCGTCGATGACCTGCCACGCCTCACGACGTTGCAGCACGGCGACGACCAGCTTCTTGTACTCGTCGGCCAGTTCGGTGGTGCGACCGTCGACGGCGGGCGTCTCGACCTCCTCGGCCTCCACCCACAGCGCCGCCCCCGGCCCGGTCACGCCGTGTCCGATCTTGGCGCGCCGCTCGGCCTTCAGCACCGCGGCGGGCGCACCCCCACGCATCCGGCCGACCTGTTCGATGGTCGCGACCACACCGTAGGTGGCGTACCCCTCCTCCAGCCGAGGCGCGAGCAGCACCTGTTCGACCTTGCCGGCCCGCGCGGCATCGATGGCGGCCTGCGCGGATTCGTCCAGCTCGATCGGCACGACCATGCCGGGCAGCACGATCGGATCGGTCAGGAACAGGACCGGCAGGTTCTGTGCAGTACTCACGTCTTCGACCCCTTCCAAGGTTGAGCGTTACCTACTCAACCCGGCACCTCCCGGTCTTGTTCCGACCGACCGGTTCGCCCCTGGCGAACACGGGACGAGCTAGGAGACAGACGCCGAGCGCCCGGTCCGCAGCCGGGCAGTCCGATCCCGATCGCTCCGGCCACCGGGGCCGTCGAATCCGCCTGGTCCACCGCACCGATTGTCTGGTTCGCCCAGCCGAAATGGGGGGATTCGTGGCAGCATGGCTTGGCATCCACGTCCTCCACCGTTCGGGGAGATCGACTATGAGCAACAGTCCCAATACTTCCGGTGAAGTGGTGTTCGATTACACCGCTTCGGCCGCCTATACCGCTGCTGCCGCCCAGGCTGCCGAGCTGCTGACCGCGGCGTCGGGCGGGGCCGCGCGGGCTGCCGCGTTCGACCTGTCCGGGTTGGGGGCGCTCGGCGAGGATTTCGCCGTGGCGTGGGCGGCGGCCTGGGGGAATCTGGGGAAGACCGTGGGGACGGCGGCGGTGCTCACCGATGCCTACGGGCAGGCCGTCAAGGCTTGGGGGGAGGTCATGGCGGCCACGGACGCGCACAATGCCGGAGCGATCGGGGGCGCGGTGGCCGATACGACGGTGCGAGAGGTGTAGTCGTGGTCAGGAGCGACGCGGATACCACCACGGTGGTCACCGAGCCCACCATCGTCTCCACGCTGGTCGGACCGCTGCTGCGACTACGGGCGGCGCTCGGTGACGGGGCGCGGCCGGACGCGGTCACCCTGGCGGCGCTCGGGGCCGTGCCCGCCGCCATTCGGGATTCCGACGAACCGCATCGAGTGGGGGCCACCGGACTGGAATCGGCGCGGACGGCCGTGGCGGCGGTGCCCGCCATCACCCGCACGCGCGACGAGGTGTCGGCGCTGGCGGACACCTCGACGGGGCTGGGGGCGACCCTGGCCGCCGCCTACGCCACCCGCGACACCGCCGCGGCCGAACTCGATCAGCTCATCGCCGACTTCCGGGCCAAGGCAACCGTGTTGGCGAACAACGCGCGCTCGCAGGCCGACGCCGACCAGATCGTGGAACTCGCCACCGACTACATCCGCGACGGGGTGCGGGTGGTGCAGACCGCCAACGGCGAGATGGACTCGCACACCGCCACCGTCAACGCGCTCGGGCTGGGTGAGCACGCACCCCGGGTCAGCGTGCCCACCGGTTTTCATCCCGGCGCGCCCACCTGGAACGGCATCGGCGGCACCGGCGGCGGTTACTACGGCACCCCGACATACGGAACCCCGACGCTGACCTACCGCCCCGACACCGCCACGACCTCCGATCCCGTACTGGCCGCGCAGCACGCGCTGCAACTGGCACTGATCAACGGCGGAGTGACCCTGGGCTCGAGCCTCATCGACGCGGGCGTCTCGGTCGGCACCCATCTGATCGACACCGTGGCCGGCGTGATCACCCACGCCATGGACAAGGGCGTGGAGGTGGCGACCACCGGCATCGACGCCCTCGCCACGGTCGGCACCACCGCCGTCACCCAGGCCGTCAACCCCGCCGCCGCCAACCAGAACAACAACGGCACCGGCACCACGCCCGGCGGCGAACTGTTCCCCGGCCTGGCACCCGCGGAGCCCGAGATACCCGACGATACACCGGATCTGAGCTTCAACCTCGGCGACGAACCGGTGGAACTCGCCCCGTACCCGACCGCGCCGGATACCGGAAACAGTGTGCCGCAGCAGGATTCGGCCCCCTCGGCGGGACTGCCGGAGGAAGACGCCGGTCCCGGCCCCGGCGGGGTGCTGCCGCCCCCGATCGTCGCCCAACCCGCACCCCAGGAGGAACGCCCACCCCGGCGCGACGGCCAGCTCGGCGTGACACCGGCGGCCCGCACCAGCTGAACCGCCCGCGGACCCCAGGGGGAATCACGTGACCAAGGATCAGACCCCGAACCCATTCGTCCTGGGCGGCGGGACGGGCCTGCCCGCCTACGCCGGAATGCCCGACCTCGCACCGGCTCCCGCACCCGAACCGGAGCCCGCGAAATCCGAGGAGCCGGAACCGGATTACGGCGGCCCTGCCGCCAGCGTCACCGACAACGGCGACAGCTGGGGGCAACCCACCAACGCCCACTACGCGGACCACGACCACGAGGACGGTCCCGCCGCGAGCGTGACCGACCGGGGTGAGAGCTGGAACGTGCCCACCGGCCGCGGGCGGCACGCCATACCCGACCCCGAGGACGAGGAATTCGTCTACGGCGCACCGAACCGCGCCGTCGATCCCGTGCTCGGAGCCGACACCACCGGCGTGGATCCGCCCGCGCCGATACCGGCCAAAGTCGCCGCCCACACCGGCAATTGGGATGAATGGCTCGCCGGACCCGCCCGGGGCCGCGGCGCGGAACACCTGCCGCGTGACACCACCGCGCGCGCCGACGACGAGCAGGACACCACCGACGACGACACCGGCTACTCCGGTTACAGCGCCACCGCGCGCCGCAGCGTCGTCGACCGGACCGGCCGCATCAAACCGGTACTCGGCCGACTGACCCCCCGCCGCGACCACGACGACTACGAGGGCACCCGGACGCGCGGCACCCTGGTGGCCGTCGCCACGGTGGGCGCCGCCGCCCTGCTGATCGGTGTCATCGTGGCGGTCAACGTGAACCTCGGCGGCACCGCCGACACCGCGGCCGTCACCAGCACGGTCACGCTGGTGCCCGCCACCACCGACAGCGTCGCGCCCGTACCGGAGAACTATCCGCACGCCACCGCCAACTGCTTCGCCACCCGCACCGAGACCACCGTCGTCGGTGCGGGACCCGGCGACCCAGCCACCGCGCCCGGCGCGATCCTGGCCTTCGAATGGGCGTACTACGTCGATCGCAATGCCGCCCGCGCCCGCGAACACGTGGCCGCCGACGCCACCGTGCCCGACGCCGCCACCATCCAGGCCGGAATCGACGAGGTGCCCGACGGCACCCGCTACTGCGTATTCCTCACCCGCGCCGACGCCGACGGCAACACCTGGCAGGTCGAACTGCACGAGCAGTACCCCACCGATCCCAGCCCGCAGAGGTTCGCGCAGATCGTCACCACCCGCACCGACGGGGAGCGGGCCCTGATCACCGCCATCTCGAAACGCTGACCGGGCGAATCTCACTCCCAGACGGCGGTTTCCGGGTCGATGCCGTGCGCACGGGCATTGCTCTCGACGATGGCGCGCAGCCAGGCGGCCAGACCGGGCGCCATGGCGTCGTAGTAGGCCGCGAAGCCCGGATCCTCGGTGTAGCCGCGCGCCAGCAGCACATGCATGGAGTGGGTGCAGTGGAAGTACGCGCACAGGGAATCGCGATGGCGTTCGGCAAGTTCGGCGGCCGCGGCGCTGCCGGGGGCGACGCCCGCGCGGAACGCTTCGACCAACTCGGCGTGCAGCGCTTCCACGGACGCGACTATGTTTCGCCACTGTTCGGGCGAGCGTTGCGCCGACTGTTCGGCGTACTGCGCCCACTGCGGCGTATCGCCCCAGCGTTCCCGCGCCTCGCCCACCCAGGCCGGTTTCCAGTCGCCGCCGAATATCGCCACCTGCTCTTCGGGGGAGAGCAGCAGCCCGGACTCGCGGGCTTCGATCAGCCGGTCCAGGGCCGTGCTCATGCGCTGTAGTTCGGCAATGCGCTCACGCAGATGATCCCGTTGGCGCAGGAGCGATTCCAGGGCGTCGTCGGCGTCGGCCTCCAGTAGCGCCGCGATCTCGGTGAGGGGGACGCCGAGCTCCCGGTAGACCAGCACGCGGTGCAGGCGGGCCAGATCGGCGGGCGTGTAGAGGCGATAGCCGGAACCGCTGCGGTCGGAGGGGCGGACCAGGCCGATGGAATCCCAGTGGTGCAGGGTGCGGACGGTGACGCCGACCAGGGTGGCGACGGCACCGACCGGGAGAGCCCGCGGGGGTTCGGTCACTCGGAAGGCCCTTCGATTCCGACGGAGCGCAGATATTCGGCGGATGCGCCGTTCGGATCGTACGGGCGCGCGGCGGTCATGACGACGCGGGCGCGCTCGGGGGTGACGATCTCGAGTTCGACCGAGTTCCAGGGCATGACGCGCGGTCCCGTGGTGCAGCCGGGCGACAGCCGCTCACACGCCTGGGCGATCCCGTCGAGCTGCCCGAGCACACAGGAGAACGTGACGCTCTGCACCGGTGCCGCGGCCGGTGGTTCGCCCGGAACCAAAAGCACGTCCTGGAACATCCAGCGCCGCAGGTGAGTGACCTGCCCGGGCACGGTGAACAGGTCGAAGAAGCCGAGGCCACGCTCCCAGAAATCCACCGACGCGGACAGGTCCGAGGTCGGCAGGGTGACGAACATGGGCATGCCGTAGATACCGCGGAACAGTTCCGGCGGCTGGGCGTCCGGACCGGGCACGGGCACGGGGCTGACGTCGAAGGCGGGGTAGGTGTCTGTCATGACCACAGCGTCGGGCCTGACGTCGCGTGAGGGTCAAATCACGTCGTTTCCTGAGAGAAACCGTAGGAAACGCACAGGCTATGTCCAGACGCGCCGGGCACCCTGGGCAGTGATGGAACGTGCCGATGTGAGCTAGGGGTGCCGAATGGTCGAGCTGGAGATCGAGGGAACCACCGCGACGGTGCATGTCACCGGTACCCACCGGGTGCTGGCCCTGCGCGAACACGTGCGCTTCGACTTGGCCCACGTCACCGGGATCGGACCCGCGCCGGTGGATATGCGGCCGCCGTGGCTGCGCGCACCCGGCACCTTCTTCCCGGGTGTGATCGCCGCGGGCATCTTCCGGGGCAAGGGCCGCAAGGAATTCTGGGACACCCGCTTCGACGGCCGCGCCGTGCTCGTCGAACTGGCGGGCACCGACTTCACCCGCCTGGTCGTGGACGTGGAGGATCCGGAGGCGACCCTGCGCACGCTGACCCGCGCCGCCCGGGCCGCCTGAGGCTCGCCGGTCCGCCGATGCCGAGCAGATCGGATCAGGCCGGTGCGGCCCGGTGCAGCTCCAAGGTGCAGCATTTGACGCTGCCCCCGGCCTTGAGCAGCTCCGACAGGTCGATGCCCACCGGGTGGTAGCCGCGCTCGCGCAGCTGATCCGGCAGCGTCGTGGCGCGATCGGTCAGGAATACGTGGTAGCCGTCGCAGACTCCGTTGAGCCCCAGCACATCCGCGTCGGCCTCGGTGGCGATCAGGGCGTCGGGGAACATGGCGTGCAGCAGGCGCGCACTGTCCGCCGAGAAGGCCGGGGGATGGAAGGCGATGGTGTCGCCGAGCGGCATGAGCGCCGTATCCAGGTGGTAGAAGCGGGGATCCACCAACTCCAGCGAAATCACCGGACGACCGAAGAACCGCTCGGCCTCCCGGTGCGCGGCCGGTGCCGTACGGAAACCCGTGCCCGCCAGGATGCGCCCGCCGACGACCGCGAAATCGCCTTCGCCCTCGTTGATTTCGGTCGCGGCGCGCACCCGGGTCAGGCCGCGGGCGCTGAACCAGCGGTGATAGGCCGGGCCCTCGGGCACCCGTTCGGCATTGGCGAAGCGGGCCGAGAGCGCCGCGCCGCCGACCACCAGGCCGCCATTGGCGGCGAAGACCATATCGGGCAGCCCCGGTTCCGCGGCGATGACGTCCACCCGATGGCCGCACCGCTCGTAGGCGGCGCGCAGGGCGTCCCACTGGGCCAGGGCCAGCGCCCGGTCCACGGGGGCGGAGACGTCCATCCACGGGTTGATGGCGTAGGTGACGTCGAAATGCTCGGGGCGGCACATCAGGTAGTGCCGGGAGATCGGGCGACGCGCGCCGGGGGGTTCGGGGGCGCGCAGCGTGGCTATCGAGGTCATCGACACTCCGTCCGAATCGGTGACACAGCAGTGATCACGACGGTATTGGGCGTATCGTTGCGTAGAAAACACTGATCTGTTGCGCAGATTCGGACAAGAACAGCGAATCATTGCGCACCGACGAAACGGACGGCGCCCGTGGACGAGATCGACCGCCGCATCCTCGCCCATCTGCTGCGGCACGCCCGCGCGTCCTTCCAGGAGATCGGCGCGACCGTCGGACTTTCGGCCCCGGCGGTGAAGCGGCGGGTGGACAAGCTGGTGGCGGGCGGCCAGATCACCGGATTCACCGCCCTGGTCAACCCGTCGGCTCTGGGTTGGCGCACCGAGGCGTACGTCGAGGTCTACTACCGCGACAACATCACCCCGGCCGAACTCAAACGCAGTCTCGAACCCATCCCGCAGGTGGTGGGCGTGTGGACCATCGCGGGCGAGGCCGACGCGCTGGTGCACGTCATGGCGACCGATATGGCCGAGATCGAGCGGACCGTGGAACGCATCCGGGAGAACACCCGCGTCGGACGCACCCGCAGCAGCATCGTCATGTCCCGCATCCTGGAACGACCGCGCACCTGACCGCGTCGCGCATACGCTGGGCCCGGCGGGGGACGACCGTCGGAAGGAGCCGATGACCATGCTGGCCGCGCGACTACACCTGGGACCGCAGCGACGACTGGAACTCGACGAGGTGCCGGTTCCGGAGCCTGGCCCCGATCACGTGCTGATCAAGGTGGAGGCCGCGGGCGTATGCCTGTCCGACGTGCATCTCATCGACGGCACGCTGACCCCGCTGTTCCTGCAGGGCGATGTGGTGACCCTCGGGCACGAGGTCGCGGGCACCGTGCACGCGCTCGGCCCCGGCGTCACCACCGCCCGGGTCGGTGACCGAGTGGTGTTGCAGGCCGGGGAACTTCGCGACGGAGCCACCTTCACGCGGGGCGTGGACTACGACGGCGGCTGGGCCGAGTACACCCTCGCCCGCATCGACACGCTGGTGCCGATCCCGGACGATCTGCCGTTCGAGCAGGCATGCTTCATCCCCGATGCGGTCTCCACGCCGTGGGCCGCCATCACCGCCACCGCCGAGGTGAAACCGGCCGAGCCGGTGGGTGTCTGGGGCGTGGGCGGGCTGGGCGTGCACGGGGTGCAACTGCTGCGCATGATCGGTGCCGCGCCCATCATCGCCGTCGATCCGCTGCCCGCGGCGCGGGAACGGGCGCTCGAACTCGGCGCGGACCTGGCTCTCGACCCAGCCGATCCGGAACTGCGGCAGCGGATCTGGGCGGCGAGCGAGACCGGACTGGCGGCCGCCTTCGACTTCGCCGGGGTCGCGGCGGTTCGCGAACAGGCCGTGACCTGCCTGGCGCCGCAGGGGCGGCTGGTGCTGGTCGGACTCACCGACAAGCCGATCACCATCAAGGGCGGCACCGCGTTCAGCTTCTTCCAACAGCAGTTGCGCGGGCATTACGGTTCCCGGCCGGAGCATGTGACCGAGCTGGTGCGGTTGCGGCGACTGCACCGGATCGACTTCGCGCGCTCGGTCAGCGCGGTGCTGCCGCTCGCGGACGCCCCGAAGGCCGTGCACGCGCTGGAGGCCAAGGAGGGCAATCCGATTCGGCTCGTCCTGAAGCCGTGATCGGGCTAGGACAGGCGGCGCCGGAAGGCGGTGGTGCCCGCACCCGTGGCGAGGTCCACCGTCACCACGCTCAGGTCGGCGGCGGCGCGGTTCAGGTCCAGCACCATGAAGCCCAGGTCGTCGTAGTTCTCGTAGAGCGCGGGCGTCGGCTGCTGTCCACGCGCGCGGTCGCCGTGCACGGATTTGGCGGCCGCGCCGGAGATGAGCTGGCGGGTGCCCTTCGAGGCCGTGGTCGGGTCGAGGACCTGGAGCGAATGATCGTGGCCGGACAGGATGAACTGGCAGCGGCCCAGCACATGGTTCTCGAAGAAGCGCTGAACGTGGATTCCGTTGATGGGATCGATATTCAGGCCCTCGTAGTTCCCGGCGTTCCCGTGCGGGCCGTTGTTCAGGTACGGGTGGTGGGTGCAGGCGATCTTCCACGTGGCCGGTGAGGCGGCGAGGGCGCTGTCCAGCCACGCGGCCTGTTCGGTCATGAACTGGCCGTCGGCCGCCCAGTAGGGCGCGAACAGCGGCGGCAGGTAGGCCGCGATGGGATTCAGGTCCAGCACGAAGAATTCGACGACCGGATTCTCTTCGGGGACGCGCACCGAGTAGTAGCGGGCGGGCATGTACCAGCGGGCCGATCGCGCGTGATAGGCCACCTCGTGGTCGCCGCGCAGCAGCCAGCCGCCGTCGCCGGGCAGAATCGAACTGTTGTCGTGATTGCCCTGCACCATGAGCCAGGGGAAGTCGAGCCCGTGATTGGGATCCTCGAATTTGGCGGCGAACTGGGCGTCCTCGTCCGACCAGGGGCCGTTCTCGTACACATTGTCGCCGAGCGCCAGGGCCAGCGAGAACGGAGTGCGGGCGTGCAGGGCGCGAGCGGCGTCGGCGACCTGCCATTGCGGGCGGGCACCCGTTCCCGCATCGCCGGTGACCAGAACGCGCAGCGAATCGCCGGTGGGGAAGGCGGCCTTGGTCACCACGGGAACCGGTGCGGCCTGCGCGGTCGCGGTTCCGGCCAATGTGGCGATTCCGGCGGCTGCGGTAGCTCCGGTGAGGAAGCCGCGGCGGTCCAGACTCATCCTGTTCACCCCTACCTCTCATAGCTTTGACACCACCCCGGCCCGGTGAGAGTGTTATGCGCACTATTTCTCACCCACCGGCACCGTAGGGGGACGCTGCGATGACCATACTGGCCTCGGGGCTCTTCATCGATTGGGAGCACCTCACCGGCCAGTCCAAGCTCGTGGTCGATCTGGTGAGTTTCCCCCTGTTCAGCGCCGTGGCCGGCTGGCTCACCAACTGGACCGGCGTGCTCATGCTCTTCTGGCCGGTCTACTTCCGCGGCTTCCGGGTGCCGGGCCTGGATGTGCTCTACCCCTACTTCCCGCGCCGGGTGCAGGTGCTGCCCACCTTCTCCGGTGACGGCAGACAGCTCGGCTTCCAGGGCTTCATTCCCGCCCGCGCCGAGAAGATGGCCAGTATCTGCGTGGACAAGGCGCTCATGCGGATCGGCAGTCCACGCGACTTCATCCACGAACTCGATCTGGACGGCATCGCCGACTACATCGCCGAGATCGCCCGCAAACAGGTGCAGCCCATCGTGGACGAGATCATGGTGCGGGAGAACCCGGATCTGTGGGCCACCGTGCCGCGCGCGGTGAAGCAGATCATCTATCAGCGGGTGGAACGCGAGCTGCCGCTGCTGTCCCGGCGGGCCTTCGATCACCTCGGTGACAATGTCGAACAGCTCATCGACATCAAGGATTTCGTCATCCGCTACCTGCGGGACAATCCGACCATCCTCAAGGATCTGACCACCACCATCGCCGCGCCGGAACTGCGCTTCATGGTGCGGATCGGCCTGCTCGGCGCGCCCTTCGGCCTGCTGCTGGCGCTGTACCTGCATGTGCACCACGACATTCCGGTCGTCGGCTGGCTGCCCAGCTGGTTCGTGGTGCTGGTCGCCACGGCGGCCATCGGCGTGATCGTCAATGTGATCGCGGTGAAAATGGTCTTCGAACCCGGCGATCCGCAGCCGCGATACAAGTACCTGTGGAAACAGGCGCTGCTGGCCAAGCGGCAGCCCGAGGCGGCGCAGGATCTGGCCAAGATCCTGGCCTACCAGGTGCTGACCCTGCCGAATCTGGCGAAGGAGCTGCTGGACGGACCCAATGGGGACAAGACCCGGCGGCTGCTGGAGCGGCTCATCTCCGATTCCATCCATCGACAGCTGGGACCCACCCGGTCGGTGGTGCGGGCGGCCTTCGGGCGGCGGCAGTTCGACAATCTGAAGGTCGGGGCGGTCGGCGCGGCGGTGGGGCTGGCCCCGAGCCTGGTCGAGGACGAAGCCTTCGCGGCCGAACAGGCCGAGAAGATCGACGAGTTCGCGGCCCGCAAACTCCAGCAGCTCACCCCCGGCGAGTTCATGGAGATGTTCTACGCCTCGGTGGAACAGGACGCCTGGCTGCTGTACCTGCACGGCGCAGTCCTCGGCCTGGGCGTCGGCGCGATCCACCTGATTCTGTTCGGCTGGTAGGGACGGCCGCACAAATACAAGCACGCGTGCTTGCATTTTTCTCGCCGCACTGCGATGCTGACCGACATGGCCGACGTGGAGGCGCTGCTCGACGATTTCGCCGCCGAGTGCGCGGAGCTGGATGCACTGGTGGCGGATCTCGATCCCGCCGAGTGGGGGCGGGACACGCCCGCGCCCGGGTGGAGTATCGCGCATCAGATCGCGCATCTGACCTGGACCGACGAGGTGGCAGCAGTCGCCGCCACCGACCCCGAGCGGTTCGGGAAGCTGGTCGAGGAGGCCGGACCGCGCGCGCTGACCTTCGTGGACGAGGCGGCGGCGGCGAAGGCCCGCACTCCGGCGCCGGAACTGCTGGCCGAATGGCGTTCGCGCCGAACGGCACTGATCGACGCGCTGCGACAGGTGCCCGCCGGGACCAAGCTGCCCTGGTTCGGGCCGCCCATGAGTCCGGCGTCCATGGTGACCGCGCGCCTCATGGAGACCTGGGCACACGGGCAGGATGTGGCCGATGCGCTCGGTGTGGTGCGCACACCCACCGCCCGGCTGCGGCATATCGCCCATCTCGGCGTGCGCACCCGGAATTACGCGTATCTGGTACACGGCCGCACCGCACCCGCCGAGGAATTCCGGGTGGAACTCACCGCCCCCGACGGCAGCCCGTGGACCTGGGGTCCGGCGGACGCTAGGCAGCGCATCAGCGGTTCGGCTCTGGACTTCTGCCAGCTGGTGACCCAACGCCGCCACCTCGACGATCTGGATCTCGCGGTGGTCGGTGACGATGCGGCCGAATGGCTGAGCCTCGCACAGGCTTTCGCCGGTCCCCCCGGAGCCGGTCGTACGGCGGGCCAGTTCGCCTGACCCGCCCTACGTTTCGACCTCCGACCTCGGCGTAGACGAGAGCGGGCGAGCGTCACTGTAGATGCGCCGTGCCTGGTGCCGACCGGACGCCGTTGGCCGGGGGTCTTCGTGGCAGTCGAGATGACGCTCGCCAGCTACCCGAATATTTACCCCGCCGTCAGACGGCGGAAACGCACTAATGCGTTCGGTTGTCGAGCTGTGATCCTACTCTCACGAGGGACATGTGTAACCCGACGGCACCGTAACCTGGACGGGCGTACGACTTTCAACGGTGCGGGTCGTACGCCGCAGGGGAGCAGGGGGACGAGGGGAGATGGAAAGGACCGCACCAGATGTCGCACGATCCGGCGACGCGGGGCGCGGCTACCAGTAACACTCGGCGCGCCGCACAGTTCCTCCGCCACACCGCCGTCGTCGGCGCGGGCATGGCCAGCATCGGCCTCACCGTCGCCGCGGGCACCTATATCGCCAACGAGCTACCCGGGGCACAGCGTCCCGACCCCGTCATCGCCGCACCGCCCGCACCGCCGCACCCGCGCGGGGGCACCGGGAACGTCCCGGGACTGCCGGAACGCCCGGTCGTCACACCCATTGCCGAAAAGATCGAACTCACTTCGCTTTTCGGTCCGCTGACCGACTCGCCGACCCAGTCGGCCGTGACGGCCGCGCGCCCCAGCATCCTGACCTCCGGCCAGCAGCCCGCGGATGGGCCCGGCCTGGCCGGACGCATTCGCGTGGGCGACACCTTCGTGGGTGCGCAGGTCGTCCCGGACCCACGTAATTCGGTCGCCATCACGGTGGACACCAATGTCTTCGGCACCGTCGCCGATCTGGTGCTGCCCGCCACCCGCGGCGACGGGATCGACCTCGGACCGGCCGGTACCACCCGACTGCACACCGAGCTCGACACCAGGAGCGGTGAGCTCACCCTCACGCTCTCCGACACCGAACTCGGCGAGGTCGGCGTGCGGCTCACCCGCTATCCCGCACCCGCCGCGGCGACCGCGCCGGAACCGGCCGAGATATCCCCGGGCACGGCGAACACATCGACATCGGACGAGCCGGACACCGCGCTCGGGCGCACCGGCGCACCCCAGCAACCCGTCACGGCCGAGGCTCCCGCTCCGCGACCGGTCGCGCCCGTGGAAACCCAGGCCGAGCGGCCGCGCACCCCTGTCGCACCGGAGGTCGGCGACCTCACCACTGTGTGACACTTGCTGCGTGTACGACTACTGCGTGATCGGTGGCGGCATCGTCGGCGTGGCCACGGCCCACCGGCTGCTGTCCCGCCACCCCGGGGCGAGTCTGCTACTGGTGGAGAAGGCTGCCGCGCTGGGCACCCATCAGACCGGGCACAACAGCGGCGTCATCCACTCCGGCATCTACTACGCGCCGGGCAGCCTGAAGGCGCGGCTGTGCCGAGAGGGGGCGCGGCGCACCAAGGAATTCGCGGCGGCACACGACATTCCGTTCCAGGTATGCGGAAAAATGCTGGTGGCGACCGATTCCGCCGAGCATGCCCGGATGCTGGCGCTGTACGAGCGGTCGGTCACCAACGGCGTGGACGTGGAACTACTCGACGCCGCCGAACTGCGGCGGCGCGAGCCCCGGGTGACCGGGGTGGGCGCGCTGTTCGTCCCCGACACCGGGATCATCGACTACTCCCGGGTGACGGCCGCGCTGGCGGCGCAGGTGCGGGCCGCGGGCGGCACCGTGGTACTCGGCGCGGAGATCACCGCCATCGACGAAACCGGCGACGCGGTCACCGTTTCCGGCCCGGCCGGAAGTTGGCGGGCCCGGCGGCTGGTGGTGTGCGCGGGTCTGCAGGCAGATCGGCTGGCACGGCTGGCGGGCCTGCGGACCCAGCTGCGCATCGTGCCGTTCCGGGGCGAGTACTACCAGCTGCCGCCGGCCCGCAAAGATCTGGTGCGCACCCTCATCTATCCCATCCCGGACCCCGAATTGCCCTTCCTGGGTGTGCATTTGAGCCCCACCATCGACGGCAACCTGACCGTCGGGCCGAACGCGGTACTGGGCCTGGCCCGCGAGGGCTACCGCAAGGGCAGCGTCGATCTGCGTGATGTGCGGGAGATCCTGGGATTCCGGGGTTTTCACCGGGTGGCGGCGGCCAATGTGCGGACCGGCGTTCGGGAGCTGCGCAATTCGCTGTTCAAGCGCGGCTACCTGGCCGAATGTCGGCGCTACTGCCCGGAGCTCACTCTCGACGACCTGCTGCCGCGCGAGGCAGGCATCCGGGCGCAGGCGGTGCTGCGCGACGGCACGCTCGTCCACGATTTCCTGCTCGAGAGAACGGAGCGGTCGGTTCACGTCCTGAACGCCCCCTCGCCCGCCGCGACATCGGCGCTGCCCATCGCGGCTCACATCGTCAAAGAATTGGACGGTTGATCACATATCGGGAATGCGGCAAAGGCTCGGTAACCCTGACAATAAAGAGGACGGATGTAGTACTTTTAACCGCAGCCGTGGGACAGGGAGCACCTATGGGCCATATCAAACTCGCGAGCGACGTCGGAGCGCCCGTGGAGGTCGCGTTCAGATACACGGACAACCATCAGTTCGTGCCGGACTGGGCCTTCGCCGTCGCCGCCTTCGAACCCGTCGGGGAGACCGACCACGGTGCGGGGGCGACGTTCGCGTGCACCCTCCGGGTGGGCCCGTGGCATCCGACGGTCGAGTGTGAGATCACCGAGTACCGCCGCAACGCGGTCATCGAGTACACACTCCGCAGGCGCCGACCGGGGAAGGCGGCGCCTGCGGACTCCCCGCTCGCGGTGATCAGCCTGCGATTCGATCCGCTGGGCTACGGTCGTTCGGTGATCACCTCCGAGGCGGAGTATTTCAAACCGCCAGGTCTTCTAGGCCGCCTGTGCTCGCGAATGCTGCATCCGGCCGTACAATCGGCGGTGCGACGGACCGAATCGCAATTGCGAAGGGAGATAGAGGGATTCCACGGAACGGATCTTGTCGGCCGGATTGCGTAGGGTGCCAAGCATGATCATCGTGAGCACCGACGGATCGTGCCTGCGTAACCCGGGTGGCGCCATCGGGTGGGCCTGGGTCAATCACGCGGGCGGATCGGCCAGTGGCGGGGCTCCCACCGGCACCAATCAGATCGCCGAGCTACGCGCGCTACTCGAGGCGGTACGCGCCCATCACGGATCCGAACCCCTGCTCATCGAGAGCGATTCCCTCTACGCCATCAAATGCGCCTCGGAGTGGATCAACGGCTGGCGACGCAATGGCTGGCGCACCTCCACCGGTGGCGCGGTCAAGAATGTCGAACTCATCCGCCTGATCGACGAGGCCATCTCCACTCGCCCCGGGCCCGTGCGCTTCCGCTGGGTACGCGGACATGTGGGCAACTACTTCAACGAACAGGCCGACACGCTGGCGGGCCAGGCCGCGCGCAAGGTCGCCGCGGGCGCGCTGCCCGATCCGGATCTTCCCGAACCGGACCTCACCGAACCCGCCGCGGCGGAGTCCGCGAGACCGCCCCAGACCCGCGCCGCCGACGCCACCCCGCCGACCACCCCGATTCCGGTGGTGCCCGCCCATGCGGCGGCCACGGCCGCGACCGTGGCCGATCCGGCGGCATTGCAGGACACCATTCCCGCCCCGCCGCCGATGCGCCGCCGACCGGCCACCGCGGCACCCGACCCGGACGCCCTGACGCTGTTCTGAGGCGACCGCCCCCGGACGACGGACGCCCCACCCGCCTGGTTGCGAGTGGGGCGTCCGCTTTCAGGTGTGGTCAGTTACCGGGTGCCGGGGTCTCGGCGTCGGGGGCGGGCTGCTCGGGCTCGGTCTGGTCGGGCTGCGGGCCGGTGGGGGCGACCGGGTTCAGGCCCTTGAGCGTGGGGGAGTCGAAGTTGGCCACCAGCCACTTGCCGTCCTTCTTCTCCATCTCCGCCACACCGGGCACGGTCAGCATGTCCGGCTGCGGCACCACCGAATTGGAGCGGACCTGGGTGATGATCAGCACGATGGACGCCTTGTTCTCGTCGCCGGACTCGTAGGCGCAGTGGATCTCGTCCAGGGTGGAGCGGGCGTTGACGCTCTTCATGGCCGTTTCGAGGGTGTCGGCCGCACCGCTGAAGAACTGGCCCCACTGTCCGGTGGACCGCGACTTCACATTGTCGAAGTAGTCGCCCAGATTCGCGGCGTCATAGCTGGAGACCGCCTTGCCGAATTCGCAGGCGGCCGCGGTGGCCTCGTCGCGGGCGGCGAGTTCGTTCTCGTGCGTGCGGTTCTGCAGGAAGAACCACACGCCGGTGGCGATGGCGGCGACCAGCAGCACACCCGCGGTGAACGCGGCGATGAGCGGTAGCGATCCACCACCCGATCCGGCACCGGCGGCGACGGGGGCCTGCGGAGTCCGCGGCGGAGTCGGCTGGGCGCTCTTGGCTGTCGAGACCTTCGCCTCGGGGGTCTTGGGCTCGCCCGCATCGGCCTTGCTCGGATCGGCCTTCGACTCGGCGGCGGGCTCGGCGGCGGCCTCGATCTTCTCCGTAGCAGCAGTGTCGGCGCTGCCCACGGCATCGGCCCCGGCCGTCGAATCGTCTTCGTTTGTCTTCTTCTGGGCAGCGTCATCCGACATGGAAATTGCTCTCACTTTTCCCGGTGCGCTGCGGACGCACCGTCTAGGTTCTGCTCGGCGAGTAAGCCCGGCCCGGTGACCCACACCACCGTACCGGGATACGCGCGCTCACTTCACAGGCGGCAGGGTGCGCTCGTTCAGGTCGACATCCGTGGGCGGATTGGCGCCGTTGTTCGGCACATCCGGCCGCGGTGCGTTGGCGGAACCGCGAATCTGCTGATCCGCCGGGGGGTTCAGGCAGGTGCCCGTCCACCGGGGGAAGGTGTTCTCGGTGGCGACCTCGGGCCGCACCGTCTTGGCCGGGTACTGGCAGTACGGGCGCGGCCAGATATCCACGATGGTATAGAACTCGCCGTCGTGCGCGGGTACGCCCATGGCCGAGGTGCCCACCACGAGCGAGGGGAACAGCGCCCGCAACGCGGGAACCCGCAACTGCGCGGCCTTGGTGATGGCCGCGAAGTTCTGGGCCAGGCTGGTCATCGGATCGGCGGTCTTGTCGAGCACCGCACCGAGGGTCTCCATCTGGCCCGGCGCCTGCTCCAGGATCCGCTGGAGTTCGGCGTTGGCATCGTTGAACTGCTGGAACAGCACACTCGAATTCGCGGTCAGCGTACCCAGATCCGGCTGGGCGAGCGACGTGGTCTGGGTGATGGTGCGCAGATTCGCGATGAGATTCGTGGTCTGCGGCAGCAGTCCGTCCAGGCCGGCGGCGGCCAGGCTGATGCCGTTGATCATGGCGCGCAGCTGGTCCTGGCCACCGGACAGGGCGATATCCAGCTCGTTGAGGATGACGCTGAACTTGTCCGGATCGACCTGGGCGATCAGCTCGCTGGAATTGTCCAGCACCGCCCACACGGGCGTGGGGGTCCGCACGGCCTCCGGATCGAAGGCCACCACCGAACCGTCGCGCAGGTACGGGCCCTGATCGGTATTCGGCCGGAAGTCGATGTACTGCTCACCGGCGCCCGAGAGCGCCTGCACGGCGATCCGGGTGTCGGAGGAGATCTTGTACTTGGTGTCGATCTCCGCGATGGCGGCGATCCCCGCGCCATTGTCGACCAGCGAGATCTCGGCGACCTTGCCGACGCGGTAGCCACGCAGGGTCACGTCGTTGCCCGGTTGCAGACCACCGGAGCGGTCCAGGTTGACCGTCACCCGGTAGGTATCGCGCAGCGGGTTCACCCGCATGACGCTCACCGCCAGGTAGGACGCGCCCACCAGCAGAATGAGCACCAGCGCGGCGTTCGACACCAGATTCTTGTGCGCCTTCACCCAACTCATCGGTGGCCCCCCGAGATCCGGCCCTGGACGATCTGCAACACCTGGATGAGGCTGCCCGCGAAATCGCTGAAGTCCTTCAGATCCGGGAACTTGCTGTTGGCCGGATCGGTGAGCAGGCCGATGTCGAGCATGGTCAGGGTGGCGGCCACGGCGAGGGTGTTGCCCTTGAAGGACGCGTCGGCCATGGGCCGGATCTCGCGCAGGGCGTCGAGCGCCGGTCCGAGATTCGGTTCCGTCTGCGCCAGTGCGTCCATGAGCTGCTGCACGTTGTCGAGCAGGCTGGCCAGTTCGGCGGAGGTGGTGTCGGCGTAGTCGCCCAGGGCCGCACTGGTTGTCGAGACCTTGGTGAGCAGTTCGCCGAGGGCCTGGTTGTTCTCGGCGATGGCGCCGATCATGTTCGGCAGGCTGTCGGCCACCTGGCCCAGTTCGTTGTGATTGGCCTCGAGGGTGGTGGCCAGCGCGCTGAATCCCGCGAGGGTCTGGTCCACCCGGGCGCTGTTGTCGTTGAGGCTGGCGGTGATGCCGGTCATCTGGGTGATGAGGTGGGCCAGCTGCGGGCCCCGCCCGCCCACAATGGATTCCAGCTCGTTGGTGATCTTGGTCAGGCTGGCGATGCCGCCGCCGTTGAACAGCAGCGAGACCGACAGCAGCAGTTCCTCGACCGTCGCGCCCGCCGAGGTCTGCTCGCGGCTGAGGGTGTCGCCGTCCTCCAGGACCTGCTGCCCCGGTTCGTCCTTGGGCTTGGACACCGCCACGAACACATCGCCGAGCGGAGTGGCCTGGCGAAGTTCGGCGGTGCTGTTGGCCGGAAGTTCGATATCGGTGCGGATCGCCAGATCCACATGCGCTTCGAAGTTCTTGGTCTCGATCTTGGTGACCACGCCGACGTCGGAGCCGCCGATCTTGACCTTGGCCTGGTCCGGCAGATTCAGCGCGTTGTCGAAGACCGCGTGGATCGTGTAGGTGTCGCGCCCAGCGCCGGGTTTCGGCAGCGGCAGGTTCTCGACCGTGACGCCGCAGCCGGAGACCGCCAGCGTCGAGACAGCGGCCGCCAGCGCCACGACCGAATGGCGGCCTCTCCTATGTTCGCGGCCCGCCCCGGTTCTGGACTGAGTGGAGCGGGGGAGCGAAGCGGAGGAGCGGAGGGAGGGAAGAACCGGGGTCACGAGGGCCGCGAACCGCCGGAGCGGAGCGGAGGCAGAAAACACCGTCAGTCGGTTGCTCATCGTGTCAGTCCCAACATTGCCGCGGTGAGCCCGAGATCGGGTCCGAAATCTTCAATCTTGCCGGTGCGGCAGCCGTCTGCCCGCATCTGGATGCGCTCGCAGAACAGGCTGACGATCTCACCGGAGAGCGCGGTGCCGAGCACGGCGTGCAGGCGGATGAACCGGCCCTGACGGTTGACCGAGCGGTCCAGGTTCTGCATGAGCAGCGGTGCCACGTCCACGATCTCGACCACGCCGGCCGCGTTGTCGCGCAACTGCTGGGTGACATTGGTGAGACCGGTGAGAGTGCCGTTGAGTTCGTTCTGGTACTCCGCGAACGCACCGCTGGTATTGGCCAGAAAGGCATTGAGCTGATCCAGCGTGGCCTGCAGGCCGGGCGCCTGCTCGGCCAGCAGCGTGGACATCTGGGTCATCTTGTCGCTGAAATCCCGGACCGCCTGGTCGTTCTCGGCCAGCATGGTGGTCAGCTCATTGAGCTTGATGATGATGCTGGAGACCGCGTCCTTGTTGTCCACGCCCACCTTCAGCGCACCGGAGAGGGCGTTGAGGGTGTCGCGCATCTTCTCGCCCTGGCCGTTGAGCATCGGGTAGAGCACCCGACCGGACAGCGGGCCGATGCCCTCCTGTCCCTCCTGCGGTTTGAGCGCCTCGGCGAAGGCGTCGATGGTCTTGATCATCTGGTCCAGCTCGACCGGCGTCCGGGTCTGCTGGGTGGTCAGGTGCGCGTCCTCGGGCAAGGTCTCACCGCCGGTGTACACCGGGGTCAGCTCGATGTGCCGGTCGGTGACGATGGAGGGTGAGATGAGCGCCGCCGTCACGTCCTTCGGGATCTTGATGCCCTTGTCCACGGTCATGTGGACCTCGACGTACTCACCCTTGGGCACGATCTTGTCGACCTTGCCGACCTCGAGGCCGAGCACGGTGATCGGGTTGCCCTCGAACATGCCCGCGATATTGAGGAAGTCGGCGGTGAAGTGTTGGGTCTGTCCGACGGCGTCCTTCACCCCGATCGGCACGACGGAACAGCTGCCGACGGCCAGGGCGGCCGCGCCGATCATGACGGCCTTGGCGATTCGCGTGAACTTGGTCATTACTGGCACCCCTCTGCCACATGCGCGAAGCACAGCCAGTTGTCCGGGAACAGCCACGGCAGACCGACCTCGCCGTAATTGCCGTTGCCGAACACATTGTTGAACTGCCGAACCGACGGCGGCATGATCGACAGCAGCCGGTCCAGGTTGTCCTTGTTCTTCTGCAGACCCTCGGCCATGGTGTTGAGCTGCTGGAGTGTCGGGCCGAACTGGTTGTCGTTCTGCGCGCCGATCTCCTGCAGCTGGCGGCTGAGGGTGGCGATGTTGTCCAGCAGCGAGCGCAGCAGGCCCTGGCGTTCCATCACCCGATTGGCGATGGCCTCACCCTGGGTGATCACCAGCAGCACGCTGTTGCGGTTGTCGGCCAGAATCCTGGTGACCTTGTCCAGATCCTTCAGCAGCTGGTCGACGTCGTTCTTGCGGTCGTTCATGGTCTTGGCCAGCGCGCCGACCGCGTCCAGGGCCTGCACCGTGAGCTGCGGGGTGTCGCCGAGCTGCTGGTTGATCAGGTTCAGCGATTCGGCCAGCTTCTGGGTGTCGAGGGCCGCGAACTTGGGCGTGCCCTCCTGCACCACATCGGCCAGGTTGTAGGGGACATCGGTGTTGTTCAGGGGGATTCGGTCGTCCGGCAGCCCGGAGCCGTCACCCGGATCGAGATCGATGTAGCGCGCGCCCAGCAGGGTGGCCATCTTGACGGCCGCGCGCGCGTCGGGTCCGAGCTTCACGTCATTGCTGATCTGGAGGGTGATCAGCACGTGACTGCCCTCGAGTTCCATACCGGCCACCCGGCCCACCGGAACGCCGGAGACATCCACCTTGTCGCCGACCTTCACACCGGCGGTCTGGGCGAACTCGGCCTCGATGGACTGCTCACCCACGCCGATCAGGCGAAAGGCATTGGAGGCCAGCAGCAGCGCCACGATGACCAGTGCACCGATCAGGCCGAGCCAGAAATTGCGATTGCTGTTGAAACGGTTCTTGATTGTCTCGATCATGGCCGGCACACCGCCGAGTGGGAGTTGCCACCGATCTGGTTGAACAGACCGCGCGGGAAGAGGACGCCGTACAGGGATACGTCCAGGGAGCACACGTACGCGTTGGCGTAGGTGCCGTTCTGGGTGAACTTGCCGACGTTGGACAGGATGGCGGGCAGATCGATCGCGGCCTGGTCCAACTTCGCGCCATTGGCGAGCAGCAGGGTCAGGGCGTCGCGCGTGGAGCTCTGCGCCAGCGCCAGTTTCGGCTGGATCACGCCGAGCATGTTCACCAGCGAGCCGGTGGCGTCGGCGATCTGCACGGTGGACGCCTGCAGCGACTGACCCTGCGCGTACAGCCCGCCGATCAGCGCCCGGGTCTGGGCGACCAGGGTCTCCAGTTCGCCGCCGCGCCGGGCCAGGCCGGACATCACGCCGGACAGATTCGTGATCACGTCCGACAGGATGGCGTCGCGGCGCTGGAAGTCGGTGGCCAGGGCCGCGGCCTGGGTGATGAAGGCGCTCAACGAGACTCCGTCACCCTGCAGCGCCAGGATGAAGGTCTCCGACAGGTTGTTCACCTGCTCCGGGGACAGCACCTGGAACAGCGGCTGGAAGCCGTTGAGCAGACCCGAGATGTCGAAGGACGGCTCGGTGCGCTCGATCGGGATGGACCCGTTGTTCTTCAGCTGCGAGGTGTCGCCGCCCTCGCCCGGTGCCAGCGCGATGTAGCGCTGGCCGATCAGGTTCTGGTAGCGCACCAGCGCCTTGGTGTTGTTGAACAGCGACTGGTCGCGCTGCACGATGAAGCTCACCCGGGCGTTGTTGTCGGAGTCCAGCTCGATCGACTCGACCTTGCCGACCCGCACGCCCGCCATGCGCACGTCGTCCCCTTCGCGCAGCCCGAGGACATCGGAGAAGGTGGCGTTGTAGGTGTTGGTGGAGCCTTCCACGGTGCGCGCGAGGGTGTTCCAGATGACCGTGGTCACCAGGATCGCGACGACCGCGAAGAGACTGAACCCGATCAGCGGTTTGCGAATGCTCATCGGCCGCCTCCGGTTTCGGTCACTTGCAAGGTTCCACCCCTCAGGATCGAGCTCAACAGCAGGTACTCGGCGATGGTCGGCTTGCGACCCAGCAGGGCCACGATGGCGTCGTCACCGGCGTAGGAGATCGGCCCGGCCGCGGCCGGCGTCGTCTGCGGCTGCGCTGCGGGATCCGGCGCGGGCGCGGGCGCGGGGGCCGGTGCGGCGCCGAACAGGTTCGGGAACAGCCCTTCCAGCGGCGTGCCACTCAGCGGGTTGCCCGGCTGCGTGCCCGGTGCACCGGGCACGCCCGGCTCGGTGGTCTCGGCGGTGGTCAGCCCCGGAATGCCCGGGAAACCCTCCGGCAGCTGCACCGGCGGCAGTCCGGCCGCCGACTCCAGGGCCCTGGGCCGCAACGACTCCGGCAGCTCGCCCGGACTCGACTCCACCGGCGCGGTGGCGCAGCTGGGCGCGGCCAGCTCGCCGTAGCGCGGGCAGTCGGCCTGGGTGTAGGGCTTGTACGGCGTGAAGGTGAGGCCCATGTTCCACACCATCTGCCGCTGCGGACCCCAGTGGAAGGTGCTGGCCAGCGCGCGCACCGAGTTGTTCAGATTCTCGATGGCCTGCGGAATGGCGCCGGGATCGTCGGACATCGCGCCGAACAGCGCACTGGTGCCGACGGTGACCTCCTTGCCCACATCGGGGTTGCGGGCGAACAGGTCGTTGACCTTGTCGACGGTGCCGCCCGTGCCCGTGATGAGCGCGGCCAGTTCGCTGCGCCGGTCGGAGATGGTCTGCGCGGTCTGCACCGAGTCCGCCAGCACGTTCATGAGTTCGGGCGCCGACTGGTTCAGCGCCCGGAACGACTGCGAGAAGTCGTCCAGCATGATGCCGAGGTCCGGAATGGACTCGTCCACCGCCAGCAGCCAGCGGTCCACCCGCTCGACGGTGGAGCCGGGCACGCGCCCGCTGCCGTCCAGGGCGTAGGACAGGGTGCCCAGCACTCGGCCGAACTGGATCGGATCGATCTTGCTGAGAATGTCGCGCACCGTGGTGAGGGTGTCCTGCAGCGCGATGGTGCCCTTGGAGCGATCCTCCGGGATCTCCGAACCCTCCTTCAGGTGCGCATCGGCGGGATCGGGTCCGTTGTAGACCAATTCGACCGAGGTCACGGCGAACAGGTTGGAGGGCACCACCCGGGCGGTGACATTGGCCGGGATGCCGGAGACGTACTCCGGCTTCATCTCGATGTGCACCTTCTGCAGCTCGCCCTTGGCGGCCACCGACACCTCGTCGACCACGCCGACCAGCACACCGCGGAACTTCACGTCGGCGTTCTGCGGCAGGCCGTCACCGGTGGTGGTGAGATTGGCCGTGACATTGACCTTCTCGACGAAATAGCCCTGATAGCGCGCCATCAGGAAGCCCAGGATCAAGGCGAAGACGGCCAGCCCGCAGATGCCCGCGATGAGCAGCTGGCGCATGGTCGGACCACGCCCGCTCGGATCGATGATCATGCTCGCCCCCTATCCCGAGATCCGAATGCCGGGGTCGACGCCCCAGATGGCCAATGTCATGAACAGGTCGGCGAACACCACCGCGATGATGCAGAGCTTGATCGCGCGACCGGCCGCCACGCCCACGCCCTCGGGACCGCCGGAGGCGAAGAAGCCGTAGTAGCACTGGATGAAGGTGGTGATGGCGACGAACAGGATCGCCTTCAGCATCGAATACAGTACGTCCTGCGGTACCAGGAACTGGTAGAAGTAGTGCTGGAACGTGCCCGCGGCGGTGCCGCCGATCAGCTGCACGGTGATCGAACAGGAGATGTAGGCCACCGGCAGCGCCAGGCAGTACAACGGCACGATGGCGATCATGGCCGCGATCATGCGGGTGCTCACCAGATACGGCAGCGGCCGAATGGCGACCGACTCCAGTGCGTCGATCTCCTCGGAGATGCGCATGGCGCCCAGTTGCGCGGTGAAGCGGCAGCCCGCCTGGGCCGCGAAGGCCAGCGCCGCCAGCAGCGGGCCCAGTTCGCGGGTGGTGGCGAAGGCCGAGATCGCGCCCGTGATCGGGCTCAGGCCCAGCAGGTTCAGGGAGGTGTGCCCCTGGATGCCGACGGTCATACCGCCGAAGGCCGACAGGATGATCACCACGCCGATGGTGCCGCCGCCCACGACGAGATTGCCGTTGCCCCAGGTGACGTCGGACAGCAGCCGCCAAACCTCCTTGGGGTACTGCTTGAAGGCCAACGGGATGGAGGCGAGCGAGCGCAGGAAGAAGAAGACCTGGTGGCCCACCCGCGCGATGAAGTCGACCGGGGCCCGCCCGGTGCTCCTGATCTTCTGGAACGGCCGCAGCAGCGGCGGAACATACGTTGCTGACACGACTCAGACCATCTGTGGGGGGAAGAGGGTGTTGTAGACCTGGGTGAGGATCAGGTTCACGCCGAAGAGCATCACCGCGGACATGACGACCGCGGTGTTCACCGAGTTCGCGACACCGCCCGGGCCGCCCCGGGTGTTCAGGCCGGTGTCGCAGGCGATGATAGCTGCGAGCAGGCCGAAGATGAGCGACTTGATCAGCGCGACAAGCAGATCCAGGGTCACCGCGAAGGATGAGAAGGTGCCGACGTAGGAACCCGGCGTACCGCCCTGGGCGAAGATGTTGAACACGTAGCCGGTGAGGAAGCCGACGAAGACCACGAAACCGCACAGCAGCACCGACACCAGCATGGCCGCGCCCAGGCGCGGGGCGACCAGGCGGCGCATGGGGTCGACGCCCATCACCTTCATGGCGTCGATCTCCTCACGGATGGTGCGCGAACCGAGATCGGCGGTGATGGCCGAGCCGACCGCGCCCGCGATCATGAGCGAGGTGACCAGTGGCGCGCCCTGTTGAATGATGCCGAGGCCGTTGGCCGCGCCGATGAACGAGGTCGCACCGACCTGTCCGGCCACCGAACCGACCTGGATCGACACGATGACGCCGATGGGAATGGCGACCAGCAGGGTGGGCGCCGCGGCGACATTGGCCATGAAGGCGCACTGCCGGACGAACTCACCGAACGGAAAACGTTTGCGGAAGATGGCGATGAAGAGTTCGGCAACGGCCGAGACCCCCATGGCCATCATGCGGCCGCCGGTCTCCAGGGACCGCTTCGGATGGTCTTCCCAGTACCTCTTGGTCCAGTCAACCGCTGTGTTCAGACGTGATTCCGTTGATGACCCCGCCCCGCCCGGACTCTTGGTCAACTGCACCACTGGCTACCCCTCTCGACGCCGGTGACCTGCCTCCGGCGACTGTTGCTTGACGCACCTTACTACGGAGTTAGGAAAAACACATCACGCTCTTGTGCCGTCCGTCATAGAGCCGGATCACTTTCCGTGAACTGATGTGAACAGCGACAACATGGTTGGGAAATATCACAAAGAACCAGGCAGCAGTCTGGAACCGGTTCTAGTTTCTGAATAATTGTTCACCGATCTCAACACAATCACGAACCCCGCCCTGCAATTAATCGGAAAGAATTTATCTGAAATCCACCCGGTGTGCGTAATGATTCCGCGCGTTGATGTCGAGTCGGCAACATCCGACCGGTCCGCAGCGATGAGTCCGGACACGGCTACGCAACATGTGGCAGTACAAGCGGCGATCGGGGACGAATACTGACAGGATGTGCTGACACCGTTGACAGATCGGCATCCGACGTCTGGAGGGACATGATCAGGAAACTCGCCAAGGTGGCCCAGGCCACCTTCGCCGTCGCCATGAGCGCGGCGCTGCTCGGGTCGGGAGCCGGGACCGCACTAGCAGACCCCGCACCCCCCGTGTTGGGCGGCGGCTCCGGAATCGTCATCGACAACGAGTACGAATGCACCCTCACGACGATCGGGCACGACGCCGCCGGCCGACTGGTCGGACTGACCGCCGGACACTGCGGTGACCCCGGCGCGCAGGTGTACGCCGAGGCGGCCCGCGGCTACGGCGTGATCGGGAAGTTCGTGTACTCCGATCACGCGCTCGACTACGCCGTCATCGAATTCCAGCCCGGTCGGGTCATCCCGGTCAACCGGATCGGCAACGTGACCATCACCGATCTCGGCGCACCGCCGCAGTTCCCGATGATCGTCTGCAAGGAGGGCCGGACCACCGGCAACACCTGCGGTGTCGCCTGGGGCGACGTCTTCGCCACCAACTACGAGACCTGGACCCAGATGTGCGTGGTCGAGGGCGATTCCGGTGCGCCCGTCGTGGTGGGCAGCACCCTCGTGGGCATGGTGAACGCCTACCTGGCCATCGCCTGCTTCGGCCCCGAGGTGGGCACCAATATGGACGCCATCATGGCGGATATCAATGCCCGCGGCGGCGCGGGCGCCGGCTACCACCCGATCTGAGCGGCGGGCGGCAGCACCGACGAAAGCCGAGCGGGGCGGTGATCCATCCGGATCACCGCCCCGCTGCTGTGTCGACCCACCCGGCCCGACGCAAGCCCTGTCTCAGAGCGGCGTCACGCAGACGACGAAGCGCCGCTCGTCGTAGACGTAGCCCTGGTCGCCCTGGGTGCAGTCGTCGACGCTGGTGGTGTTGCGCTCGATGGCCAGCACCTGCACGCCCTCGATGGCGGTGGTCGAGGAGCAGTCGATGCGCTCGGGATCCTCGCCGCCGAGTTCCAGGCAGCCGCCGATGACCCAGTCGATGTCCAGGCACAGCGCGCCGGTCTCGATGCCGTTCAGCGTCTCGTAGTACGCCTGGTCGACGTCGGTGGGGCACTGGTCGTTGGTGCGGGCCTTGCCGACCACCTTGTAGTTGGAGCTCTGCGAACCGCAGGACGCCCGCTCGATGGTGGCGTTGTCGGTGGTGCCGCCCAACTGCACGCAATCACCGATATTGGCCTGGAAGTCGGTGGACCCGCCCTTGTTCACACCGGTGGTGGGCGCGGCACCGGTGGTGGTCGGAGAACCGGCCGAGGTGGTGGGCGCGGTGCTGGCGGGTCCGGCGTTGTCGGCCGCCAGCGGAGTGCCGGTCACGGTGGACCCACAGCCCGCGAGGACCAGGGCGGCCGCTGCTGCGAACGCGGAAACGGCGACCCGGAGAGAGAACGACTGTCGCGACACGATGAGTCCTGTATTTCCTTAGTAACGTCAAGGTTCTGCTTCCTGGAATGCATACACCACTTGCCGGGGAACCGTCACCCCGAGAATCTCGGGGCAGGCGAACATCCCGCGACCGGTGGCGGACCCGCGGTTCTCGATCGAGAACCGCGGACCACTCGGTAATCGGGCGCGGCCGGGCGGATGTGAACACCGCGGCGGAGAACGTGCCCGGCGTGGTCCGGATTCGAACCCGCGCGGGGCCCACAACGTAGTGGAGGACATGAGCGCTGGAGCCGGGACCCGAGGGACCCCGTCGGTCGCACCGTTGCGGGGGCCGCGGCCGGTGCTGTGGCACGCGCTGCGGGCCGGTGTGGATTTCGAGGGGTACTTCCGGTGGCGGCGCGGCCGCGACGGAGATCCGTTCGCGGTGGGGTTTCCCGGCTTCGGGACGGCACTGTTCACCGGGACGGCGGCGGGGGCGCGGGAGCTGTTCCGTGCCCCCGCGGACTCGGTCGAACCGCCGCTGCCGAATCCGATCGAGCCGATGGTGGGGACGGGCTCCCTGATATTGACGGCGGGAGCGCGCCACCGGCGGGATCGCACCATGCTCGCGCCGGCCTTCCACGGCAGCCGAATTCGCGCCTGGGGCACCGTCATCCAGGATGCGACGGTGGCGGAGCTGACCGGCGAGCGCACCGGTGCGCCATGGCGGGCAGGCGCCCGGGTGGATGCGCGGGCGGCCGCGCGCGCCATCACCCTGCGGGTGGTGCTGGCCGCCGCCCTTGGCGTGCACGATGCTCGCGCGCGCGGTGAATATACGAGCGCGACAACGGAATTCCTGCACGCCTACGGCGGGCCGCTGATGCTGCTGCCCGCACTGCGGCGCGGCGCGTTCGGTCTGTCGCCCTGGGATCGGTTCATCGCCGCGCGCGAGCGGCTCGACGCCCTGATCGACACCGATATCGCCGCTCGCCCCGTCGACGCACCGGGTGCGGACGTGCTCGGCACGATTCTCGCCGCCCGGTGCGCGGACGGCGGCCGCCTCGGTGCGGCCGAGGTGCGTGATCAGGTGCGCACCCTGCTGGTGGCCGGACACGAGACCACGGCGACCGTCCTGGTGTGGGCGCTGTACCGACTGCATCGGCATCCGCCCGTCCTGGCGCGGCTGCGGGCCGAACTGGCGGCACATGCGGGAGCCGAACCCGCCGAGTTGGCGCGGCTGCCGTACCTGGACGCGGTGTGCCAGGAGACGCTGCGACTGCATCCCCCGGTGCCGATCGTGCTGCGTCGATTGCGGACGGGGTACACGCTGCGCGGCCGGGAATTGGCGGCGGGCGACACCATGGGCCTCGCGGTGCCGCTGCTGCACTCCGATCCTCGGGTGTGGGAGCGACCGGAGCGGTTCCGGCCCGAGCGGTTCCTGGAACGGCGGTACGGTCCGTTCGAGTTCGCGCCGTTCGGGGGCGGGCATCGACGCTGCATCGGTGCCGCGCTGGCGGATTACGAACTGCGCATCGTGCTCGCGACACTGCTGAGCCGGGTGCGGCTGCGGCTGTCGCCGCGGTTCGACACGGGCCGCGTCCCCATCTCGGTGCCGCACAATATCGCCACCGGCCCGCGGGCGGCCATCACCTTCGATGTGCTCGAATCCGACGGCGCTAACGGTGATTTCGATCACACACAGGTTTGAGATCACATCGGTGGGGTTCAGGCCCGCCACTCGGGACGTGACGGCGAATCGCCGGGGCGAACAGCGTGTCGCCTCACGGTGAGTCACCCACCTCCGTGAGTGTGTCGCGATTCACACCAGTTGGTCGGTATGTATAACCGCCAGAACGTGATTGGAATGCCGGTGATCGCACGGTAGGAATGAATGCGGGGTTGGGGCCTGCCGCGAGATACCTGCTCGCGCTCTGCGCGCGTGGCGCACATCCGCGCGCGAACCGAAAGACCGGAGAGGACACCGCCTTGCGCACGACCACGTACCGGAGAACGGGACTGCTTTCCCTCGCCGCCACCGCGGCCGCCGGACTGGTGCTCGCCGCCCCCGCACAGGCCGCCCCGCTGTGGCCGGGCGGACCCGACATCCCGGGCGTTCCCTCGGCCGTCATGCCGCAGCCGGAACCCGGTGACACCCCGAACTCACCCAATGCCAAGGCTCCGGTGCCGCCGGCCAACTTCGCCGCGCCGAACATCAGCCCCGGCGACGGTGAGGTGGTGGGCGTCGCCCAGCCGATCATCATCAACTTCAAGGAACCGGTCACCGATCACGAGACCGCCGAGAAGGCCATCCGCATCACCTCCACCAACAAGGTGAGCGGCCACTTCTACTGGTTCGGCGACAAGCAGGTGCGGTGGCGGCCCGAGTCGTTCTGGCCCGCCGGTTCCCAGATCACCGTGGAGGCGGGCGGCACGCACGTCGCCTACGAGATCGGTGACGAGTTCATCGCCACCGCCGACGACAGCACCCACGAGATCACCGTGACCCGCAATGGCGAGGTGGTGCGGGTGATGCCGACCTCGATGGGCAAGCCGGGTCACGAGACCCCGAACGGGACCTACATCACCAGCGAGCGCAATCGCAAGATGATTATGGATTCCTCCACCTACGGGGTGCCGGTCACCGATCCGGAGGGCTACAAGCTCGAGGTCGAGTACGCGGTGCGCATGTCCAACAGCGGCATCTTCGTGCACTCCGCCCCGTGGTCGGTGGCGCAGCAGGGCGTATCGAACGCCTCGCACGGATGCCTGAACGTCAGCCCCGCCGATGCCCAGTGGTTCTTCGAGAACGTGAAGAAGGGCGACCCGGTGGTCGTGGTGAACACCAACGGCGGCACCCTCAACCCGGGCGACGGCTACGGCGACTGGAACTAGTTCCGGAGCGACTGCGGCGCTGAGAGTTTCGTGCCCCCTGCCCTATCGGGCAGGGGGCACTTTCATGGCGGGGCCGCGGTCTTCCCGCCCTGACCGGCAGGTACCCGTGTTGTTCGCGGTCCGTACATTTCAGATTCCGGGCATCGAGTGGTAACCGCGCGTTTGCCCGTACCCGTCAGGCTGCGCCGGTGCGATCGAGGCCCGAGCGAGTACTGCCGCAACCGAAGGTCCGCGGCTGGCGGGGTCGGCCGTGGTCGGACTACGCGCTGTTCGTCGTGCTGGTCGCGCCGAATCTGATCCTGCTGTCGGTCTTCGTGTATCGGCCGCTGCTGGACAATATCCGGCTGTCCTTCTTCGACTGGAACATCTCCGACACCACCGCCATCTTCATCGGTTTCGACAACTACCGGGAGTGGTGGGGCCGCGCCGATTCGTGGGAGGTGGTCACCAATACGGTGATCTTCACCCTCGCCGCGGTGGTCGGCAGCATGGCCCTCGGCCTCGCGCTGGCGCTGCTGCTGGACCGGAAGCTGTTCGGCCGCAATGTGGTCCGTTCCGCGGTGTTCGCGCCGTTCGTCATCTCCGGCGCGGCCATCGGCGTCGCCTTCCAGTTCGTCTTCGATCCGGGATTCGGCCTGGTGCAGGACCTACTGCACCAGGTCGGGCTGCCGGTGCCCGACTTCTACCAGGACCCGAACTGGGCCCTGTTCATGGTGACCGTCACCTACCTGTGGAAGAACCTGGGCTACACCTTCGTCATCTATCTGGCGGCGCTGCAAGGGGTTCGACAGGATCTCATGGAGGCCGCCGAGATCGACGGCGCGAGCCGCCGGACCACCTTCACCCGCGTGCTCATGCCGCAGCTGCGGCCCACCACCTTCTTCCTGTCCATCACCGTGCTGCTCAACTCGCTGCAGGTGTTCGACATCATCTACACGATGACCCGCGGCGGGCCACTGGGCACCGGCACCACCACCATGGTGGTCCAGGTCTACCGCGAATCCTTCGTCAACTTCCGTGCCGGATACGGCGCGACCGTGGCCACCATCATGTTCGTGGTGCTGCTGATCGTGACGCTGGTCCAGGTGCGCATCATGGATCGGGACGAGCGATGAAACGGCTCGGCAGCACCGGACGGACCATCGACAGGGCCCGGTGGGCAACGATTTTCGGCTACTGCGCCATGACGTGCGTGCTGATCGTCATCGGGGTGCCGCTGCTGTGGATTCTGATCACCTCGTTCAAGGACCGCGGCGACATCTATGTGCAACCCGCCGTGTACTGGCCGAACACCTGGCATCCGGAGAACTACTCCTACGCCACCACCACGCTGCCCTTCTGGACCTTCCTGAAGAACTCGATCATCGTGACCGCCGTGGTGTCGGCGGTGAAGTTCGCGCTCGGCGTCTTCAGCGCGTACGGGCTGGTGTTCCTGCGCTTCCCGGGCAAGAACGTGGTCTTCCTGGTGATCATCGCGGCGCTCATGGTGCCCAACCAGATCACGGTCATCTCCAACTACGCGCTGGTCTCCCAGCTGGGTTGGCGAAACACGTTGACCGGCATCATGGTTCCGCTGTTCGGCGTCGCCTTCGGCACCTTTCTCATGCGCAACCACTTCCTGTCGCTGCCCGGCGAGATCATCGAGGCGGCGCGCATGGACGGGGCGGGCTGGTGGCGGCTGCTGACCCGGGTGGTGCTGCCCATGTCGGGGCCGACCATGGTGGCCTTCGCGGTGATCACGCTGGTCAACGAGTGGAACGAATATCTGTGGCCGTTCCTCATGGCCGACGGTCCCGAGGTGGCCACGCTGCCGGTGGGCCTCACCCTGCTGCAGAACACCGAGAACCCCAGCGTCACCAACTGGGGTCCGGTCATGGCCGGAACGGTCATGACCATGCTGCCGATCCTCGTCATCTTCCTCGCCCTGCAACGCCACATGATCAAGGGCCTCACCTCCGGTGCGGTCAAAGGCTGAGTTCCACAAGGAGATTCCCGTGTCCGATCCACGTTTGCCGTCCCTGTCGAGGCGCGGCTTCCTCGGCCTGGCCGGTGCCACCGCGGCCGGTCTCGCCCTGACCGCGTGTGCGGGCACCGGAGGCGGCGGTTCCCAGGGCGGTGACCCCAACCAGCTCACCTTCTGGTCCAACCACCCGGGCACCTCCAAGGATCTGGAGGCCGATCTGATCGGCCGCTTCCAGCAGCAGTTCCCGGAGATCACCGTGAACCTGGTCGACGCGGGCAAGAACTACGAGGAGGTGTCGCAGAAGTTCAATGCGGCGCTGTCCGGCGGTGAACTGCCCGATATCGTGGTGCTTTCCGATGTCTGGTGGTTCAACTACGCCTTGAACGGCACCATCGAACCGCTGGACCACCTCTTCGCCGACGCCGGGGTGGACTCCTCCGACTACGTCACCTCGCTGCTCGAGGACTACAAGTTCGACGGCAAGTACTGGGCGCTGCCGTACGCCCGCTCGACCCCGCTGTTCTATTACAACAAGGACGTCTGGGCGCAGGCCGGGTTGCCGGACCGGGGTCCGGAGACCTGGCAGGAGTTCGACGAGTGGGGTCCGAAGATCCAGGAGGTCGTCGGCGAGGGCAAGCTCGCGCACGGCTGGGGCAATGCCACCGACTATCTGGCGTGGACCTTCCAGGGGCCGAACTGGACCCTCGGGGGCGCGTACTCCGACGAGTGGAAACTCGCCTTCAACGAACCGGCCTCGCTGAGCGCCGGAAACTTCCTGCGCGACATGATCAACACCAAGAAGTACGCGGGTGTCCGCAAGCAGATCGAAGCCGACTTCAGCACCGGCAACGTCGCCTCGGCGCTGGCCTCCACCGGCAGCCTGAGCGGCATCGTCAAGGACGCGAAGTTCGCCCTCGGCACCGCGTTCCTGCCGCATCCGGGCGGTCCCGGCTGCACTACCGGCGGCGCGGGGCTGGCTATCCCGTCGCGCATCTCCGCTGAGCGCAAGGTGAACGCGCTGAAGTTCATCAATTTCCTCACCGGCACCGAGGGCACGGTCGCCTTCTCCCAGGGCACCGGGTACATGCCGGTGCGCACGTCGGCCCTCGGCGATCCGAGCGAGCAGCGGTACCTGGCGCAGAACCCGCACGCCAAGACCGCGATCGACCAGCTGCCGCTGACCAGGTCGCAGGATTACGCACGGGTATTCCTGCCCGGCGCGGACCAGATCATCGGCGCGGGTTTCGAGAAGATCTGCCTGCAGAACGCCGACGTCACCACCACCTACGCCGACGTCACCAACCAACTGCAAGCCATCCTCGACCGGCAGATCCTGCCGAAACTGCCCAAGTAACACTCTCTTTCGGAAGAAGGTCCGGCCACTATGGCGACTGTGCGGTTCGACGGTGTCACCCACCGGTACCCGGGAGCACCCCATCCGGCGGTCGAGGAATTGGAACTCGATATCGCCGACGGGGAATTCCTGGTGCTGGTGGGGCCGTCCGGCTGTGGGAAATCCACCAGTCTGCGCATGCTGGCCGGACTCGAATCCGTGGAGAGCGGGCGGATTCTCATCGGCGACCGGGATGTGACGGCGCTGCCGCCGCGCGCCCGCGATGTCGCCATGGTGTTCCAGAGCTACGCGCTCTACCCGAATATGACCGTGGCCGAGAACATGGGCTTCGCACTGCGCAATGCGGGAACGAGCAAGGCCGACACCAGGGCTCGGGTGGCGGAGGCCGCGGCCATGCTGGAGCTGGAACCGCTGCTGGACCGCAAGCCCGCGCGGCTGTCCGGCGGCCAGCGCCAGCGCGTCGCCATGGGGCGCGCCATCGTGCGGCGGCCCCAGGTGTTCTGCATGGACGAGCCGCTGTCCAATCTGGACGCCAAGCTGCGGGTGAGCACCCGCTCCCAGATCGCCGCGCTACAACAGCGTTTGGGCACCACCACCGTGTACGTCACCCACGACCAGGTCGAGGCCATGACCATGGGACACCGGGTGGCGGTGCTGCGCGACGGCATCCTGCAGCAGGTGGCCGCGCCACGCGAACTGTACGACGACCCGGTCAACACCTTCGTGGCCGGATTCATCGGCTCACCGGGGATGAACCTGCTCACCGCGCCGATTCGCGACGGCCACGCGGTGCTGAACGGACTCTCGATCCCGGTGCCGCGCAACGCGATCACCGGTGAGCGGATCGTGGTGGGTATCCGGCCCGAGTCCTGGGAGGTCACCACCGATCCGGCCAACGCGCTGGCCGTGGAGGTGGAACTGCTCGAGGAACTCGGCGCCGAATCCTTCCTCTACTCACACGGTGTCACCGACACATGGTCCAGCCGCTCGGGCAAGGTCGTGGCGCGGGTGGACCGCCACTTCCAGGTGGCCCTGGGTGACCGCCTCCGGCTGACGCCGAAGCCGGACGAGGTGTTCTTCTTCGACGCCGAGACCGAGGCGCGTCTGCGCTAGGACCGGACTTACCAGATCTTCACGCGCTGTGCGGGTTCCAGGTAGAGGGCATCGCCCGGCTCGACGCCGAAGGCTTCGTGGAAGCTGTCGAGATTGCGGATGACGCCATTGCAGCGGAACTCCGGCGGCGAGTGCGGATCCACCGCGAGGCGGCGGATCGCCTCCTCGGGGCGCGCCTTGGTGCGCCACACCTGCGCCCAGCCGAAGAACACCCGCTGCAACCCGGTGAGCCCGTCGATGACCGGCGGCTCCGCCCCCTCGAGCGAAATCTTGTACGCCTCCAGGGCGATCGAGAGACCGCCCAGGTCACCGATGTTCTCGCCGATGGTGAACTCGCCGTTGACCTTGTGATCGTCGGAGAGGTCCTTGGGGGAGAGGGCGTTGTATTGGTCGATCAGCGCCCTGGTGCGCTTGCCGAATTCGGTGCGATCCGATTCGGTCCACCAGTCGACCATATTGCCGTCGCCGTCGTACTTGGAACCCTGATCGTCGAAGCCGTGCCCGATCTCGTGGCCGATGACCGCGCCGATGCCGCCGTAGTTGGCGGCGTCGTCGGCGTTCATGTCGAAGAACGGCGGCTGGAGAATGGCGGCCGGGAAGACGATCTCGTTCATGCCCGGGTTGTAGTAGGCGTTCACGGTCTGCGGGGTCATGAACCATTCGCCGCGGTCCACCGGGCCGCCGAGCTTGTTCAGGTCGCGGTCGTGTTCGGCGGCGTAGCCGCGGCGGAAGTTGCCCACCAGGTCGGTCGGATCGATGGCGACGGCCGAGTAGTCGCGCCAGGTGTCCGGATAACCGATCTTGGGGGTGAACTTCTCCAGCTTGGCCAGCGCGGCCTTGCGGGTCTCCGGACTCATCCAGTCCAGCTGGGAGATATTGCGGCGGTACGCCTCCTGGAGGTTGCCGACCAACTCCACCATGCGGGCCTTGGCCTCGGGCGGGAAGTGCTCGGCCACATAGAGTTTGCCGACCGCCTCGCCCAGCAGCTCCTGCACCAGGGAGACGCCGCGCTTCCAGCGCTCGCGGTTCTCCTGCGCGCCGGTGAGGGTGCGGCCGTAGAAATCGAAGTTCTCCTCGACCAGATCGGCGGTCAGGTAGGCGGCACGGCCCTTCAGCACCCGCCAGGTCGCCCACGCCTGCCAGTCGGCCAGCGGCTCGGACGCCCACAGCCGGGCGAAGGTGCGCACGAAATCCGGCTGGTGCACCACGATTTCGGCGAACAGCTCCGGACCCGAGCGGTCCAGGCCCTCGGCCAGCGCGGACGTCCATGCCGCCCAGTCGAATTCCGGATGCTCGGCGGCGAGGGCGTCGAAGGTGGTGAGGTTGTAGGACAGTTCGGCATCGCGGCGGCGCACCACATCCCAGTGCCCGGCGGCCAACTTCCGCTCCAGCTCGAACACCCTGTCGGCGTCGACCTCCAGGCCCGCCAGCTCGAACATGCGGCGGATATGGGCAACATACTTGTCGCGGATCTCCGCGTAGTCGTCCTGGCGGTAGTAGGACTCGTCGGGCAGGCCGATCCCGGACTGGGTGGCGTGCACCAGGTAGCGGGTCGAATCCTTGTCGTCGGTGTCGACGTAGTACGCCAGCGCGCCACCCACACCGGTGCGCTGCAGTCGGCCGAGCAGGGTCGCGAACTCACCACGGTCCGTGACCGCGCGCACGGCCTCGAGTTCCTCGGCGATCGGGGTCAGTCCCGCGGCGGCCACGGCTGTCTCGTCCATGAACGACGAGTACAGGTCGCCGATCTTGCGCTCCTCGGTGCCCGGTTCGGCATTCGAGGCCGCGGCGTTCTGGATGATCCGCTGCACATCCAGCTCGGCCTGGTCGTAGAGGGTGCGGAAGGCGCCGTCCACCGCCCGGTCGGCCGGTATCTCGTAACTGTCCAGCCATTGGCCGTTGACATGCGCGAACAGGTCGTCCTGCACCCGCACGCTCGCGTCGACATGGGAAAGATCGATACCGGAGGGAGCCTGCTGCGTAGTCACGATCTCCAGTATGCCCAGGGCGGGCCGAGTCGGCCGTTCGCGCTCAGGCGACGAGGGCGATCCGGTCGAATTCGCCGTCTCGGGCTCCGGCGGTGAATGCCGCCCATTCGCCGGGGGTGTAGACGAGGGTGATCTCGCCGTCGGTGAGGGTGGTCGAGCCGTCCGGGGCGGTGTGGTGGGTGAGGGTCGAGGGGGTGGACGGCCGACCGGTCACGGCGGCGAGGAAGCGCATCCATTCGGTCGCGGTGACGGTGATGATGGGCTCGTCGTCGAGGCGGTGCGCCGGATCGCGGCGGTACTTGCTGTCCCGAATGAGCACCGCAGCACCGTCGAAACGGACCTCGACGCATTGATTGCCGTTGTTGGTTCGAGACGATGTGAACCATCCGGTGGATTCCGGATGAAGCCTCGCTGTGGTGGACATGGGCTGCATTTTACGGTACGAAATGCTCTCATTCCCCTTTCGCATAAATTCTGATCATCTCCAAAGATTCTGCGCGATCGAGAGATTGGTCGAGTGCACGCACATAGGCGAACGACAGATCCCGCACCTGGTCGGGATCGTCCACCGCACCGCCGAACACCGCGCTCTCGACCCAGCCGAAAGTGGGCAGGGCCGCGGCGGTGAAATCGAGCAGATGGAAACTCGAGCCGCCCAGCACCGCACCCGCCGTGGCGGTGAACGGAATGACCCGCACGGTCACCGCGTCATTGTCGTCCAGCAGCCGGGCCAGGTGTTCGAGCTGGCCGCGCAGCACCTTCGGACCGCCGATCTGCTGACGCAGCGTCGCCTCGCCGACCACCGCGGTGACCTCCGGCCGGTCGTCTTCGGACAGCCGCTGCTGGCGGCGCATCCGCACGGCAACCAGCTGTTCCACCTGCACCGGACGAATCATGACGTCGGCGCTGATCAGGGCCCGGGCGTACTCCTCGGTTTGCAGCAGGCCCGGAATCACCAGGCTGTCGTAGCTGCGGATGGCCTCCGCGCCGTACTCCATGCCGTAGTAGCGCTGCAGTTCGGTGCCGATCAGGGCCGAGGACTTGGCCCACCAGCCGCGCTCCTTGCTGGCGGCCAGCAGGGCCAGCAGTTCCTCGCGTTCCTCACCCTCCACCTCGAGCAGTTCCAGTACCGGACCGATGGTGTTGACGGTGAGGACGCGGCGGCCCTTCTCCACGTGGGACCAGTTGGCCGGGGTGAAGCCGACCCGCTTGGCGAAGGTGGCGGAATCGAACCCGTGCTGCTCGCGTAGTTCCCGCAGACGCAGGACCAGTTCCCAGCGGGCGACGGTCGGAGAGACGGGTGCCATGACTGCCGATGCTACGCCTGGCAACTCCCCAGCGTGTGACTATTGTCATTTCGATTGCCGGGGGTTACGGTCTGATAACCCATCCCGACGAGTGGTCCGCACCGAGACGAGTTCGCCCATGAGCACGCTCGACCCCACCTTCCATACGGACACCGAGGACGCCTTCGACCGCTGCCGCGGCTATCGCGCCGAGCACGGTCTCTACGGCGTCGTCGACCCCGGCCTGGGCCGGATCATGCTGGAGGTCGGCGCGGTCGGAGCCGTCACCATGCCCGCCGAACTGGGGCATCGTGTCCGCGCTCGACTGCGTGCCCGCTGCGGGCCGGTCATCGCGCATCCGCGCTCGGCGCGCTGGACCTTCCTCACCGGCCCCACCGACAACTCGTATCTGGATATGACGCTGGTCGCCGACCTGTTCCGGGACTGCGCGGGCGTGGCGCTGCCCGGCAGCCGCATCGTGCTGCCCTCACCCGCCGACGAGCGCGGCGGCTACCGCCGCTGGATCTGTCCGCCGGAAGGGGACTTCCGGCCCGAACTGGCGGAGGTGCTCGACGCGACGCGGGCCTGCCGCATCACCAACACCGACCGCGAGGGTTCGGCCTGACCGTCAGCGGGTCGGCTCCGGGGTGATGGTGATGCCGAACCGGTCGTCGAGATTCTGCTCGAAGTCCCGCTGGCACTGCTCGATCTTGGCCTGATCATTGCCCGCGGCATTCATGCAGTCGAGGAAGTTGTCGAAGCCCGCCTCCTTGGCGACGCCCCAGAAGAACAGACCCACGACCAGGGAGACCACCACGCCGATCAGACCGAGGACGATACCGGTGACGGCCATTCCGGTGCCGCCGGACTTCTTGCTCAGCAGGGCGATGAGGCCGAAGATCACGGCCAACGGGCCGAAGAGGAAACCGAGCAGGATGAAACCCGTCGGAATGGCGATGATGCCGAGCACCAGCGCGGTAATGGCCAGGCCCTTACCCTTCGGGGGCTCCTGCCAGTACTGCTGGCCGGGTTGGGGCTGATAACCGCCCGGCGGCGGATAGTCACCAGGGGGCGGGTATTGGCCGGGCGGCGGATACTGCGACATGGTGGCATCCTTCCATCGGTGCTCGCTCCCGGTATCGCGCGGCCGCGCGGAGACCGTTAACGCAGGTGACGCACATCGCCCATGGTATTGGCGCGACCGCCCCGACGCCGGTTACTGCCCGCCGAGCCGCGCGTGCATTTCCCAGACCAGCACCTCAGCGGGCATATTCGCGGTGATGCGCTGACCGCCGCTGCGTGTCATGCGCACGGCGTCACCCTCGTAGAGGGTGCCGACGCCCTCCACCTCCACCTCGCCCCGCGCCACGAAGACATGCAGGTACGGGGCCTCCGGTAGGCGCACCTCGGTGCTCGGTTCGGCCACCGTGCTCGGTTCGGCCATCCGCGCGACATGCAGCGCGGAATGACTGCTGGCGATGGCGATGGCGGTGCGGTCGCGGTAGCGCGGCAGCCCCGAGGCCACGGTCACCAGACCGCCGCCCGCCAATTCGTCGTCGATCTCCAACTGCTGATAGCCCGGTTCGATGCCGGGTTCGTCGGGCACCACCCACATCTGGACGAAGTGCACCGGTTCCTCGTGTTCGGCGGCATTGCTGATCCGCCACGCGTCGTTCTTCTCCGAATGCAGGATGCCGGTGCCCGCGCTCATGCGCTGGGCCAGGCCGGGATAGATGACACCGGCGTGCCCGAGCGAATCCTGATGCACCAGGCTGCCGCTCAACACCCAGGTCACGATCTCCATATCCCGATGCGGGTGGGTGTCGAAACCCTCGCCGGGCAGCACGATGTCCTCGTTGTTGACCAGCAGCAGGCCGTGGTGGGTGTTGTCCGGATCGTAGTGTTCGCCGAAGGAGAAGGAATGCTTCGAATCCAGCCACGCCACACGCGTTTTCATGCGGTCGCCGCCCCGATGGACATCGATGTGTGGTGTCGTGAGCGTGGACACCGCCGTCTCCTCTCACCGGCGAGCACCGATCGACTTCCAGGGTAGAAGCCCGTTCGGAACCCCTGCCTGAATTCCCGGTAAATTCTATCGTGCGGGCAGCAATCATCCGCACGGCCCCGACCAGGCATTACCGAACGGCGCATCCGGCCGGCGAATTGTCGCCCCGCGGGCGCGCCCGAAAGCCGCCCGCTGTGCCGCACCGGGGCGGCGACCGTAACATGATGTGCCGCAAGCAGAACCGGAGGGAGGGGGACGGATGAGACCTGAGGTACTCGCGGGTATCGAACGCGAACTCCGGCAGCAGGCGGGCAGCGAGGGCATCACCCATTTCGTGGTCGGCGTCGCCGTGTTCCGCAATGGCAAACTACTGGTCGTACGGCGTGTCGCCGATGACTGGCACGGTGGAATGTATGAACTGCCGGGCGGCGGCGTGGAATCCGGGGAAACATTCGCCGAATGCGTGGAACGCGAACTTTTCGAGGAAACCGGACTTCGCCTGGTGCGAATCACCGACGTACTCGGCGGATTCGACTACGCCACCCGCACGAAATCCCGCGTCCGCAAATACAGCTTCGTGGTGGAAGCCGAATACGGTGAGATCGCACTCGATCCGAGCGAACACGATCAATACCAGTGGGTCGACGCCGACGGACTGGACAACCTGCCGATGGCCCCCGATATGCGCGCCGCCGTCTACGCCCTCGTGACCACGCATCCCGCCCGGTGAACGTCCCGGCGACGGGGCGAGGATTCGGATCGGGCCAGGGTTTCGGCGCACTCGCGCGCACGGTCCGCGCGGCGCTGCGCGGCAACCCGGGGGTACTGCGACTGGCGGTCGTCCGACTGGCCGGTCCGTTCGGCGACGGCATGTTCCAGGCGGCGCTGTCGGGGGCGATCCTGTTCAACCCGGAACGGCAGACCGATCCGGCGGATATCGCGGCCGGATTCGCGGCCCTGCTGCTGCCGTACTCGATCATCGGCCCCTACGCGGGCGCGCTGCTGGACCGCTGGGACCGGCGCACCGTCCTGCTGCTGGCCAATATGCTGCGGGCCGGGCTGATCGCGGTGACGGCCGCACTGCTGGCGGGCGGGATCGCCGCCACGCCGCTACTGCTGCTCGCGCTCGCCGTGGTCGGCATCGGACGGTTCGTGGGCGCGGGCTGCGCGGCGGCACTGCCCAAGGTGCTGGAACAGCGCTGGCTGGTGCCGATGAACTCGATCATGGCGACGACGGCGGCCGGCTGCGCCATCGCGGGCGCGAGTCTCGGCTTCGGGATCATCGGGCTGATCGGGCCCGGCGACACCGGATCGGCGGTCGCGGTCGCGGGCAGTGCCGTCGGATCGGTGCTCGGCGTCGCCGCGGCGGCCGGATTCCGGGGCCGAATACTCGGACCCGACCGGGCCGAACGCGACGCCCGCAGCTCGGTGCGCGCCATCGCGGGCGGGCTGCGCGGCGGCGCGGTGGCGGCCGGACGGTCCCGCCAGGTCACCACCGCCATGATCGGCATCGGCGCACACCGCATGGTGTTCGGGGCCGACACGCTGCTCATGGTGCTGGTGTTGCGGCGCGGCGTCGAGGACGGCTCCGGGGTTGCCGAGCGGCTTGCCGGTTTCGGTGTCGCCATCACCAGCACCGGGGCGGGCATGCTGAGCGCGGCCGTGCTGGCGCCGCTGCTCATCCCGCGCCTGGGCCGCATCCGCACCGTCGTGGCGGGGCTGGTCACCGCCATCGTCGTGCAGCTGACGCTGGTCACGCCGATCACCGTGGCCACCGGCGACGACGAGGCACGCGCCCGGCTGGCGCTGCTGGCCGCCGCCTTCCTGCTCGGCCTGGCCGGACAGACCATCAAACTCACCGGTGATGCCGCCATGCAGATCGAGATCGACGACGCGCACCGCGGACAGGTGTTCGCCCTCCAGGACACCGTCTTCAACATCGCCTTCGTGCTGGCGCTGGCGGCCACCGCGACGGTGATACCGGCCGATGGGCGTGCACCCGCGGTGGTGGTGGCCGCGGCCGGGATCTACGCCTGCGGACTCGCCGCCATCGCGTTCGACACGCGGTGGCGGGGCGGGGGCTCGTGCTAGACCGGTCTCGTTTCGGTCGCAAATCGGTTGACGGCGCGGACGACTCGCGCGTAACCGCACGCGGACCGATACTGTGACACGGTTGTCGATCTCGAGTGACGCGGTACGCCGCGCCCCCGGACAGGAGACGCACAAAGCAATGGGATTTCCGCAGCACGCGCCGATCCCGACCCCGCTCCGCACCGCATCCGTACTGACCGGCGTCGTCGCGGTCGGTCTGGCGCTCACCCCGCCGGCGGCCGCGGCCCCCGCGCCGTGGGCGCCCGCCCCCGTGAACAGTTGCGGCGAGGTGGGATTCGACCCGCTGGCCCGCGAACCCCAACCGGATGCCACGCCGTGGAGCCCGCCGCCGACCATCCGAATCCCGGTCCCCGTACCGGAGTTCGTGCCCGTGCCGATACCCGGGCCCGCGCCGGACGACACCCGGATCGACCCGGCCCCGCTGCCGCCGGACCCGTGCGCCTCACCGTGCCCGGACCTGCGGCACAATCCCAGTGCCACAGGGACTCCCGCCACCCCGAGCGGTACGCCGCCGGAGCTTCCCGACAGCGAGCGCCCGCCGGAATCGACACCGACGCCCACCGCGCCGCCGGAACCGGCACCCGAACCGCAGACCTCGCAACCGCCCGTACCGGCCCTGCCGCGGCTGCCCGAGATCGAGATCGTCCCGGAGACCGAGCCGATTCCCATCCCGGTCCCCGGAGGGGAGCCGCCGGAGCCGCAGCCCGCGCCGACGCCGACACACGTCCCGCCCGCACCCGGACCGCTCGCCGCACCCGTCGCACCGCCGCGCGTCACCGAGGTCCGGTTGGTCGAGCAGCTCACCGGTCCGGGCTCGGAGAACCGCACCGATATCCGCTGGCAGGTGGACGGCACCGACCTCGGCCTCATGTGGGAGAACCGGCCCGGCGAGGTGGCCGTGGTCTTCGGCGACACCTTCGGCGAGGGCTGGGTACCCGACAGCGTCGGAGGCCCGGACTGGCGCAGCAATGTGCTCGCCTACAGCACCGACCGCGACCTCTCCGACGGCCTCACCCTGGACTCCTTCGTCCAGGACAGCCGCTGCCACGCGGCCGAACTGCTGGGCAGCCGCAAGATCAAGAACTTCGAGACCACCACCATTCCCACCTCCGGATTCGCGCTCGGTGACCGGCAGTACCTGACCTACATGTCGGTGAACCGGTGGAGCCGGATACCGGGCATGTGGTGGACCAACCACGGCGGCCTCGCCTGGTCCGACGACAACGGCCGCACCTGGGTGAAATCCCAGCATGCGCAGTGGGACAACCTCTTCGGCATCGGACGCTTCCAGGTGGCCACCATGGTGCCGCACGGCGACTGGGTGTACATGTTCGGAACTCCCAACGGGCGCATGGGCGTCATCGGCCTGGCACGGGTGCCCGCCGCCGAGGTGCTGAACAAGACCGCCTACCAGTACTGGGTGGGCGGCAACTGGGTGCCCGCCGACGGACCCAACGAATTGCTCGCCACCCCACTGGTTCTCGGCACCGCCAGTGAACTGTCCATCCACTACGACCAGGGCAGCGGGCAGTGGCAGATGGTGTACCTGGACGCGCCCGCGCACCAACTCGTGCTGCGCACCGCCGCCGCACCGCAGGGCACGTGGAGCGATCCGATTCCGCTGGTGAGCACCCGGGACTATCCGGCCACCTACGGCGGATTCATCCATCCGTGGTCTACCGCCGAGGATCTGTACTTCACGCTGTCGGCGTGGGGGAGCTACAACGTGTATCTCATGCACGCGAAGCTGGAGCACTGACGGGGTTCCGCCGCGTGCGAGCCGACCGCCGCTCGACGGAAATCAGCACCGCCGGAATCGGATTCGGCTGCCGGGGCGCGCCTGCGCCAGCGCGTCGACGTCGGCGTCGACCACCACCGCGATCACCGGGTAGCCGCCGGTGATCGGATGGTCGGCGAGGAACACCACCGGCTGGCCACTGGGCGGCACCTGGATGGAGCCCAACGCGACGCCCTCCGTGGGCAATTCGCGGTCGTTGCGGCGGCGCAGCGGTGGGCCGGTGCGACGGTCCAGCCGCGCGCCGATGCGGTCGGTGTCGGCGGAAACCGTCCACTCCCCGGCGCACAGATCGCCAGGGGCGGTGAACCAGTCGTCGCGGGGGCCGAGCAGCACCCGGACGGTCAGCGGTTCGTCGCCGGGCGGTGCGACGGGGGCGACATCGACGATCGGATGGGTGCGCGGGGGAGCGCCGACCGGCAGCACATCTCCGGGCCGCAGCGGTTCCGGGCCGATGCCCGCCATGGTGTCGCGACTGCGCGACCCCAGCACCGGCGGCACGTCGATACCGCCCCGCACGGCCACATAACCGCGCAATCCGGTGCGCGCCAGGCCGAGCCGAAGACACTGGCCCTCATCGATTTCCAGCACACTGGCAATGCCGACGGGGCGGTCGTCCACGAAGGTGGGTACGGGCGCACCCGTGACCGCCACGGTCAGGTGGCGCTGCGCACGCAGTTCCACACCGCCGAGCAGCACCTCGATTCCGGCCGCACCCTCCGGGTTGCCGACCAGCCGGTTGGCCAGCCGCAGCGCGGCGCGGTCCGCCGCACCGGCCGTCCCCACGCCGGAGCCGAACCAGCCGGGACGGCCCAGGTCCTGAATGGTCGCCAGCGGCCCGACCCGCTCCACCCGGATCATCGGTCCACCGCCGCGAAACGCACCCGGGTACCGGGGCGGATGAGGGCGGGCGGATCACGATCGACATCCCACATGTGCAGCTCCGTGGTGCCGATGAGCTGCCAGCCGCCCGGACTGCGGCGCGGATACACCGCCGAGTAGCCGCCCGCCAGCGCGACCGCACCCGGCGGAATGGCGGTGCGCGACTGGGCGCGGCGCGACACGGCCAGGCGGCCGTCCGAGGATTCCAGATAGCCGAAACCGGGCGCGAAACCGACGAAGGCGCACTGCCATTCGATACCGGTGTGCTGGGTGATCACCTCGTCGACGGTCAGCCCCAGCAGCTCCGCCACCTGCGGCAGATCCGCGCCGTCGTAGCGCACCGGTACCACCAGCGGTTCGGTGCCAGCGCCGCCACCGCCCACCGCGTCGGTATCGCCCACCGTGGCCGCACCCGGCTCGGCGGGATGGGGAGGCGTCGGCTCACCGGCTGCGCCACCGGCGGTAGCGGCGAGATCGGCCAGCACGCCGGACAACCGACGGCGCACCGGTTCGGCGGCGGCGGGCGCGGTCAGCGTCACCAGCACGGTCTCGGCGGCGGGCAACACATCCACCACGCCGTCGGGCCGTGCCCCGAGCGCCGCGAGCAGATGCGGGATGAGGGCGCGCGACGGCGGAATCACCAGCAGCGCCCGGTCGCCTGCCGCACGGATATCCCCGGCGGGTGCCTCCCGCGCGAGCGCGGCGCGGTGCGCGCCCGGCCGGGCCGACGCTGCGGCGCCGCTACCGGAAGCGGTGCCACTCGGGCGCGGGATCCGACGATCTGCATTGTCGACTGTGGTCGCGGCATCGCGAGCGGCATCGTCGCCGGGCATGTGCGTGGGATCGTGCGCGGGCACTACGACCCGCCCCCGCGAGATGCCGTCGGCGGTTCGAGCCGGGGGCGGGGGATCGGTGGTACAGCCGTCATGGGCGGTCTCCCCTTCAGCAGAACGCGCCGACGGGGATGCCCGCTTCGTCCAGGGTCGAGCGGATCCGGCGCGCCATCTCCACCGCGGCCGGGGAATCGCCGTGGACGCAGATGCTCGTGGCGCGTACCGCCACCGCGCCGCCGTCCACCGTGACAGCCTTGCTGTCGCGGGCGATCGACAGCGCCTGGGTCACCGCGTCGTCGGGCCACAGCACCGCGCCCGGCTGGCTGCGCGGCGCCAGCCTGCCGGAGGACAGGTAGGCGCGATCGGCGAAACCCTCACCGACGAACGCGATTCCGCGCGCCCGGGCCGCCGCCTCCAACTCGGTCCCGGCCGGGCCGAGCAGCGACAGCTCCCCGCCGAATTCCGCCATGGCCGACAATACGGCCTCGGCCAGCTCCCGATCCGCGGACGCGGCGTGATACAGCGCGCCGTGCGGCTTCACATATCGCACCCGGTCACCCGCGCTGCGGGCGAAGACATCCAGACTGCCGACCTGATACAGGGTTTCGTCGCGCAATTCGTCCGCGGTCACCGCCACATGTCGCCGCCCGAAACCCACCAGGTCCCGGTAACCGATGTGCGCGCCGATCCGCACACCCTTGGCAACCGCCAGCTCACAGGTGCGCCGCATGATCGACGGATCACCGGCATGGAAGCCACAGGCGATGTTCGCGCTGGTCACGATGTCCAGCATGGCCGCGTCGTCACCCATGCTGTACGCACCGAAACCCTCACCGAGGTCGCTGTTCAGATCGAACGCCATAGCTCCAGCATGGCACCGCGGCGGCCACCGACACACCCCACGACCGAATCCGCGCCACTACCGCCGCCCCGACGTCGCCGCACACCACCGACACTGCCTGAATCGTCGCGCCGCCACCGCTACCCGATCTCGCGCCGCCGCTGCCTGACCCTCGCGTCGCCGCTGCCGGACTCGCCGCGCGGGCCATGCCGGGCGACCGGCACCGCCCGACTCGGTGCGCGGTCACCGCGACACGCCTCAGCAGGGGTACACCTGTACCTCGGCAGCTTTGACCGAGAAGTAGACCTCCGTATCCGGGGCCAGCCTCAGGTCCGCCACCGCGCCCGGCGTCAGGTCCGCTGTCAGTGCGACGGGGCCGCTCGCGGCGACACCGTTCGTCGCCGCGTCGCCGCGCTTCCGGCCGCTTCGGCCGGTTCCGGTCAGATCGGCCCGGATCCGGATGATTCCGCCGCGATCGGTCAGCTCGGCGATCCGCACCGGAAACACATTGCGGGGGCTGCCTTCCGGTTGCTCGCGGTACACCGCCACCGCCGTGGGCGCGAAGACGGCGGCCGCCCGGCCGGTGGGCGTCCACCCCGCATCCGCGCACCCGTGAACGCGCATCCCGTCCGCATCGACGGCGTGCACCGGGTCGGCGACATCGGCCGCCGCGACCGCCTCTCCCACCACCAGGTTCATACCGGCTATCCGGGCCGCGAAGGCGCTGCGCGGGCGGGCCAGCACGGCGGCCACCGGACCCGACTCCACCACCCGGCCGGATTCGATCACCACCAGGCGATCCGCCAGAGTGAGCGCGTCGATCATGTCGTGGGTGACCAGCACCGTGCCGGTGGGGGCGTGCGGGCTGTCGCGCAGCACCCGGCGCAGCAGGGCGCGCATGGCGGGAGCCACGGTCACGTCCAGTGCCGCCATGGGTTCATCCAGCAGCAGCACCCGCGGTCGCACCGCCAGCGCCCGCGCCAGAGCCACCCGCTGGGACTGCCCACCCGACAGCGAACCCGGTGCGCGATCGGCGAATTCCTCGGCGTCGACAGCGCGCAGCCAGTCACGCGCCACCCGTTCGGCCGCCCGGCCCCGCAGTCCCTTGCTGCGCGGCCCGAATGCCACATTGGCCAGCACCGACAGGTGTGGGAACAGCAGCGCTTCCTGCGCGAGCAGGCCGATATCGCGCCGGTGCGGCGGCACCGCGATGCCCCGCGCGGTATCGGTCAGCACCCGCCCGTCGAGCCGAACCGTGCCCGCGTCCGGCGGCAGCATTCCCGCGATCACGTCCAGCAGCGTGGACTTCCCCGCACCGTTCGGTCCGAGCACCGCCAGCACCTCACCCGGCGCGACCGCCAACTCCACATCCAAGGCGCGAGCGGCCACCCGCGCCGATACGTGCAGGCCGCTCATGCATTCTCCGCCAAGTCCCGGGCGTGCAACTGCACGATGACGCCGCGCTGCCTCCTCCGCGCCCGACCGCTCATGCTGTCCGCCCGTTCGCCGCGGCACCCACGCGCCGGTAGGCGATGAGCACGATGAGCACCGCGACCAGTACCAGTAGCAGCGACAGCGCCACCGCGGCGTCGGCGTCGGTCTCGCGTTGCAGGTAGATCTCCAGTGGCAGGGTGCGGGTGCGGCCCTGGAGGCTGCCCGCGAAGGTGAGCGTCGCACCGAATTCCCCTAGGGCACGGGCGAAGGCCAGCACCGAACCCGAGATCAGGGCCGGGCGCAGCAGGGGCAGGGTCACCCGCCACCACACCACGGTGGGGCGCGCGCCGAGGGTGGCGGCGATGCGCTCGAAGCGGTCACCGGCCGTGCGCATGGCCCCCTCCAGGGTGATGACCAGGAACGGGAGGGCGACGAAGGTCTGTGCCAGCACCACCGCCGTCGTGCTGAAGGCGATGCGGATGCCCGCCGCCTCCAGTTCCCGACCCAGCAGACCGTTGCGGCCGAACAGGTAGAGCAGCGCCAGACCGCCGACCACCGGCGGAATCACCAGGGGCAGCAGCACCAGCGAGCGCAGCACGGGCAGCGCCCGCCAGCGGGCGCGGGCCAGCAGCACCGCCATCGGCACACCGAGAGCGATGCACAGCAGCGTCGCGGCCGCCGCCGTCCGCACGCTCAGCGTCAAGGCGTCCCGCGACGCGGGCGAGGTGATGAGACCGAAGAAGTTCGCCCAGTCCACGGCCGTGGTCAGGGCCAGCAGCGGGCCGATGACCAGTGCGAAACCGATGACGGCGGGCAGCAGCAGCCACGCGGGCACCCCCGGCCCGGGGGAGACCGAACCGGACAGGCCGCGCGGTCGCATCGAATGTTTCACGGGGAACCGAACCCGGCCTCCGCCAGCAGCTTCCGGCCCTCCGGCCCGGTGACCAGGTCGAGGAACTCCCGCGCGCGCTCGGGGTTCGGCGCATCCGCGACCACCGCGATCGGATAGCTGTTGACCGCCGCCGCGGCCTCCGGGAAGGGCACCGTCACCACCCGGTCCCCGGCCGAGGCGGCATCGGTGACGTACACCAGACCGGCGTCGGCCTGCCCGGTGGTGACCTTGGCCAACACATCGGTCACCGCGGACTCCTCGCTCACCGGGGTGATGGCGACGCCCGCGGCGGCGGTCACCGTCCGGGTCGCCGCACCGCACGGCACCTGGGGGGCGCAGACGACGAGCCGCAGGTCGGGGCGGGACAGGTCCGCCAGGGTCGCGATACCGGCCGGATTGCCGGGCGGGGTGACGATGGTGAGCGTATTGGTAGCGAAGGTGGTCGACGTCTCGGTGATCCGGCCACTGCGCACCGCCTTGTCCATATTGGCCGGATTCGCGCTGGCGAAGACGTCGGCCGGGGCGCCCTGCTCGAGTTGTGCTGCGAGCGTGGACGATCCGGCGAAGGAGAATTCCACCGCGGTGCCCGGGTGCGCGGATTCGTACCGCGCACCGAGTTCGGTGAAGACGTGCTGCAGCGAGGCGGCCGCGAAGACGGTCACGGTCGTGCTGGACGTGGAATCGGAAGTGCCACAGCCGGACAGCGCCGCGACCCCGAGCACCGCCAGCGCGGCCGCTCCCGCTCCGGCGCGAAAACCTATGCGGCCCCGCCGGAATCGGCGTCGGTCTCGACCACCACGGTGGTCGCCTTCACACTCGCCACCGCCACGCTGCCGGGCCGCAACCCCAGCTCCCGCACCGATTCGCTGCTCATCAACGACACCACCGTGAACGGCCCGCATTGCATCTCCACCTGTGCCATCACCGTATCGGTCACCACCCTGGTGACCAGCCCGGGAAACCGATTGCGTGCCGAGGAGGCACTGCCCAGTCGCGCCCGCGGGGTCCGGGCGTGCTCGACGGCCAGGGCCGCCAACTGCTCACCGTCGACCACCAGGCGGCCCGATCCGTCCTTGTGAGCCGCGAGCGATCCGGCGTCGATCCAGCGGCGGACGGTGTCGTCACTGACACCGAGCAGCTGGGCGGCGTCGCGGATGCGAATATCGGGCATACGAGCACCATAGCTCCGCATATGCGGGTGCAACAAGGAGAAAGTCCCGCATCTGCGGATACTTTCCGGTCTGATGCGACCGGCGTCACAGCGTTCGACCTGGCGCTGTCACCTGCTGCCGGTACGCTCGGGGCAATCATGGCCACGTATTTCGATCCGAAGGCCTGGTCACCTCTGCGGGCGGTGGACCTCGGCATGGACCTGGGACGACGCCTGTTCGACCAGAGCTGGCTGGATCAGTGGACCACCTTCACCACCGCCTGGCTGGATCCGGTCGCCGACTTCGGTGCGGGCACCGTCACCGCGCTCATGCCCGATGTACTCATGACGCTGCTGTCCGAGGGCATCCTCAGCCAGTTCGGCGGGCAGGAGGTGAGCGCCACCGTCCTCGGCCACGACCTGCGCGCCACCCTGCACACCCTCAAGGTGCGACGGCGCGGGGCGCACTTCCAGTCGAAAACCGTGCTGACCGATCTGTATTGGAACGAGCAGCCGATCAAGGAACTCACCGTCATCGCGCACGGCGTGCGGCTCATCCCGGGGGTGCCCACCAAAATCCGCTCCGCCCAACTGGATCTGCGCGGCACCATCCACATCGAGGCGCTGGTGCAGTGGATCAACAGCTGGCAGCCGGACTGGCTGCTACGAACCGCGCCGGACGGAATGATCCTGGCGCGGCATCGAAAACGAAGATTGCGGGCCCTGGCCACCGCGGAGATCAAGGACAATATCCTCACCATCAAGCTGCACCGGGCCAACTGGTGGGGCATCCGGATGCCGCGGCGCGCGGTGCGGCTACAGCCGATCCCACTGACCGATCTGCCGAATCACGCGCGCATCACCCGCGCCGAAAGAATCGGCGACGACGTACTTTTCGAGGCCGATCTGCCCGGCCTCACCGGTTCCTTCGACCTGGCGCAGATCCGCGCCGCCATCGTGGCGGGCACCACGCTCATCGTCTTCTGACAGCGGCGATCAGGACGCGGACTGCTGGCCCTTCCACCACTTCAGCAATTCCGTCTCGGCTTCCTCGCGGGTGAGAGGGCCGCGGTCGAGTCGCAACTCCTTCAGGAACTTCCACGCCTTGCCCACCTCGGGGCCGGGCTGGATGCCGAGCAGTTCCATGATGGCGTTGCCGTCCAGGTCCGGGCGCACCCGCGCCAGATCCTCCTGCTCCTGAATGCGGGCGATCCGCACTTCCAGATCGTCGTAGGTGGATTGCAGCATGGCCGCGCGGCGCTTGTTGCGGGTGGTGCAGTCGGCGCGCACCAGTTTGTGCAGGCGCGGCAGCAGCTCACCGGCATCGGTGACATAGCGGCGCACCGCCGAATCGGTCCACTGCCCCTTGCCGTAGCCGTGAAAGCGCAGGTGCAGATACACCAGACGCGCCACATCCTCGGTGAACTGCTTGGGGTACTTCAAGGCGCGCATGCGCTTTCGCACCATCTTCGCGCCCACCACCTCGTGATGATGGAAGCTCACCCCGCCGCCCGGCTCGTTCTTCTTGGTGGGCGGCTTGCCGATATCGTGCAGCAGCGCGGCCCAGCGCAGGATCAGGTCCGGGTCGCCCTCCTCCTGATCGATGGCCTGGCGCAGCACCGTCAGCGAATGCTGGTAGACGTCCTTGTGCTGGTGGTGCTCGTCGATCTCCAGCTTCATGGCCGGCACCTCCGGCAGCACCCGCTCGGCCAGGCCCGTCTCGCACATGAGGTCGATGCCGTCGGTCGGGTACTCGCCGCCGATGAGCTTGTCGAGTTCGGTACGCACCCGCTCGGCGGTGATGCGGTCGAGCTCCGGGGCCATGGCGACAATGGCCGCCCGCACCCGCGGCGCCGGGGTGAAACCGAGCTGTGCGACGAAGCGCGCCGCACGCAGCATGCGCAGCGGATCGTCGTGGAACGAATCCTGCGGCGCCGCAGGGGTATCCAGCACCCCCCGGAGCAGGGCCGACATCCCGTCGAGCGGATCGACGAATTCCAGTTCGCCCAGCGCCCCGATGCGCACCGCCATGGCGTTCACCGTGAAGTCGCGACGCACCAGATCGCCCTCGAGGGAGTCGCCGAAGGTGACCTGCGGATTGCGGGACACCCGGTCGTAGCTGTCGGCGCGGAACGTGGTGATCTCCAGCTGCTGCCCGCCCTTGGCGGCGCTCACCGTGCCGAAGACCAGGCCGCCGGTATCCCACAGGTGGTCGGCCCAGCCGCGCATCAGCTCCTGCACCTGCTCGGGCCGGGCGTCGGTGGTGAAGTCCAGATCCGTGCCCAGCCGGCCCAGCACCGCGTCGCGCACACTGCCGCCCACCAGGTACAGGTGATGGCCGTGCGCGGCGAAGAGTTCGCCGAGCGGGGTCAGGACCTCGGACAGCCGTCCCAGTGTGATCGCCGCCGCCGCGAGCAATCGGGTACGGCGTTCCTCGTTTGCTGCGTCGGACTCAGGCGAAACCACGAAAACGCAGCTTAGTGGAGTGGCGCAATCCGGTAGTCGCCCCGTCGGGCCGAAACTCGGCGCGACGCGCCGCCGGACCCGGTGGACTCCCCCGAAGGTGCTCTCCGGACGGCGCGGGGGAGCGGTCGCGACACCCCGGCCGAGGGGTGTTTACAGCGGCGTTCCGGCAGCTCGACGCAGCGAGGCGGCACCTGCGCCCTTGCCCGCTAGACTGACGCAGTGTCTCCTCCGGCCGATCGCGCGAACAGTCGACGCCGCCAGCCCCGGCGCCGCGGTTCGGCCGGTAATGCGGCGAAACCCCGCATGCGTACCGTCCGGGAGACCTCGGCGGGCGGACTCGTGGTCGACGGCCTCGACGGCCCCCGCGACAAAGCCTCCGCCGCCCTCATCGGACGCACCGATCGGCGCGGCCGCCTACTGTGGTCGCTACCGAAAGGACATATCGAAGAGGGGGAGACGGCCGAACAAACCGCGATCCGCGAGGTCGCGGAGGAGACCGGTATCCACGGCACGGTGGTCGCCGAACTGGGCAGCATCGACTACTGGTTCGTCACAGAGGGCCGCCGGGTACACAAGACGGTGCATCACTACCTCATGCGGTCGATCGGCGGGGAACTGTCCGACGCCGACGTGGAGGTCACCAAAGTGGCCTGGGTTCCCTTGAGCGAACTCGATTCCCGGCTCGCGTACGCCGACGAACGCAGGCTGGCGGAGGTGGCGAACCGGCTGATCGATCGGATGGAGAACGGCAGACAATGACGCGTGCGGGGTCCCTGCGTCCGAACAGGCCGCTGCACCGCTGGCTGCTGTCGCTCGTCACGGTGATTCTGGCCGTCGTGGCGACCGGCGTCTGCGCCGCGCCCGCCGTCGGCCAGCCCGACGGCAACGGCTACGGCAGCAGTACCGGCCCGAAATTCCTGAAGCTGTCCCTGGATTCGGTGACGCCCACGGTCATCACCACCAGCAGCGACCCCTACTTCGTGGTCTCGGGCACCGTCACCAATATCGGCGACCGCGTGGTCGACGACATCAGCATCCGCGTCCAGCGGGCCCGGCCCGTGACCGCGGCCGGCGAACTGCGCACCGCGCTGCAGCTGGATCAGATCAACTACGACGTCACCGGGGCGTTCCGAGCGGTATCCGACCGGCTCAGTCCGGGCGACCATCAACAGTTCAGCTTCACCGTGGCCCTGCGCAGCGGCGGCGATATGCCCAGCGACGTCACCGACCTCCAGATCACCGAGCCCGGCGTCTACCCGCTGCTGCTGAACGTCAACGGCGAACCCGCCTACGGCAATCAGGCCCGCCTCGACGACGCGCGCTTCCTGCTGCCCGTACTCGGCGTTCCCGCCACCGCCGACACCTCGGTCGACGCGCCGCCGCCGGTTCCGGCCACCCCCGCCGCGCCGCCGGTGGCCACCACCATGCTGTGGCCGCTGGCCGACCGGCCCCGGCTGATGGCCGGCATTCCCGGCTCGGTGGACGGTCAGGCGCTGCTCACCGACGACGAGCTGGCCTCCTCGCTGAGCGCCGGCGGGCGTCTCGACCAGCTGCTCTCGGCCCTGGAATCGGCGCTGCGCAACGACAGCCGCTCCGGCGGCGGGCTGGCCTCGGCGCTGTGTCTGGCCATCGACCCGGACCTGCTGGTCACGGTATCGGCGATGATCACCGGCTACCGCGTGCTGGCCAGTCCCTCGGATCCGGACGGACCCACCCGCGTGGGCTCCGGCGCGCAGGCCGCCAAGACCTGGCTGGACCGGCTGCGCACCATCGCCTCCGGATTGTGCACGGTGGCACTGCCGTTCGCACAGGTCGACGAGACCGCGCTGGCCGCCGTCAACGATCCGGCCCTCACCCATCGGGCGCTGGTTGCCCCCGCCGACGTGGTCGACTCCCTGCTCTCGGTCACCTCGCTGCGCGGGGTGAATCTGCCCGACGCGGGCACCATCGACGCCGAGGCGGCGAATCTGCTGGCCGCGCACGGCGTCACCACCGCCGTACTCGCCGACAACGCGGTCGTCCCCACCGACGGCCGGTCCACCGCCACCGCCGACGACACCATCGACGCACCCGCCCCGGCCGGGAATCCGGACATGGTGCGGCTGCCCGACATCCCGCTGAACCCGGTGGCGGGCGCGCCGCCGCCGATCGATCCCGGACTGCGGGTGGCCACCTTCGACATCTGGTCGGCCACCGCGCTGGCCGCCATCGGCTCTCATCCGCCGACGCCGTCGTTCACCCCGCAGTCGGTGCGCTACGACGTCAACGCCGACTCCCGCCCCGCGCGACTCCAGGACGCCCTCGGCGCCATCTCCTGGTCGGCGTTGAATCCGCGGCCGGACCGGCCGGGGGCGGCGCTGTTCATGCCGCCGCAGCAGTGGGGCGCGAATCGGGAGGAGGCCACCGCGCTGCTCGAGCAGCTGCAACTGCTCTTCCGCGACAATCTCGCCGTCCCGCGCCCGTTCACCGATCTGCTGGCCCAGCCCGCCGACCCGCAGCCCTACGAGCTCGACTATCTGAGCCAGGCCGCCGACGAATCGGTGCCGCGGCATTTCGTGGACCCGGTGCGGGCGCAGGCGCATCGCATTACCGAACTGATGAACGCGCTGGTGGAGGTGCCGCAGCAGGAGCTGAGCCCGCGCGCCTTCCTCACCCCGCTGCGCGACGATCTGATCCGGACGCTGACCCTGTCGGATCGGCGCAGCGGCGGCCAGCCCGACACCGTCGCCCAGCGCCGCCTCGACCAGACCACCGGCACCCTGCACGAACTGTTCGGATCGGTGACCGTGCTGCCGCCGGGCGGCGTCTACACCCTGGCCTCCGAACAGAGTCCGCTGCTGCTGGTGGCGCGCAACGACCTGCCGGTCGCCATCCGCATCAAGTTCCGCATCGACGCGCCCGCCGAGACGAAGATCACCGATGTCGGCGAGGAGGTATTGCCCGCCAAGGGCACCCGCTCCTTCCAGATCCCCACCGAGGTGAGTGACAGCCGAAACCTGGTGATACCCATCGCACTTACCACGCCGGACGGGGTGCCGCTCGGCAATGCCGTAACGGTATCGGTGCGTTCCAACGCCTATGGTCAGGCGTTGGCAATAATTACCGGGTGCGCGGGCGCGCTGCTGTTCCTGCTGGCCGGACGCCGCCTGTGGCACCGCTTCCGCGGGCAGGCCGATCCGGCCGATGAGGGGTTCGATCCGGAGACCCGACGTCGGGTGAATCGGTTCCGGCGTGCCCGCAAGCGGGAGATGCAACGACAGGAGGACCGATGAGCGAACACGGTGAACCGCGCTCATCGGGCCGCGAACCCGAGGGGCCGCCGTCGCGGCGCGCCCCCTCCGCACCCTGGGAGCGAGGCGTGGGACGACAGCCCGGTGGACCCGGAATGCCGCCGGGCCGACCGCAACCGCGGCAAGGACAGCCGGGGCAGCCACAGCCCAGACCGGAGCGACCCGCACATCCGCAACCGAGACCGGGACAGCCCGGCCACCCGCAACCCCGGCCCGGCCAGCCCGGCCAGCCGCAGCCACGGCAGGGGCAGCCGGGGCGACCGCAGCCGCGCCCCGGCCCGCCACCGGGTCAACCGTCCGGTCCCCCTTCGGGACCCGGGTACCCCGCGCCCGAACCACCCATCATGCGGCGACCGGCCGGCGTACCGCCCCGGCCACAACCGCCCCAGCGTCCGGAATCCCAGCACCCGGAACGCGCGCGCCCCGAACCCCAGCGCCCCGAACCCCAGCGCCCGCGCCACGCCGCCCACGGGCAGGTGCCGCCGGAGGAGCGCTATCACTGGGGACACGTCACCCCGCCGCCGCAGCGGCCCGTCCAACCCCAGCGCTACCCGACGCCGCCCTCGGACCGCCAGCCGCTACCGCGCACCACCGTGGTGAAAACGGCCGAGCAGGCCGAGAGCTCGAACGCCCGCCTGGTCAAGGAATCCGGGTCCATCGCGTTCGCCACGCTGATCAGCCGCATCACCGGATTCGGCAAACAGCTGCTGCTGCTGACCGTGCTCGGCCCGGCCATCGCCAGCGCCTACACCGTCGCGGCCACCATCCCGACCATGATCTCCGAGCTGCTGGTCGGCGCGGTGCTCACCGCCATCGTGGTGCCGACCCTGGTGCGTGCGGAGAAAGAGGACCCCGACGGCGGCGCGGCCTTCGTCCGGCGGCTGTACACCGCCGCCCTCACGGTGCTGGGCATCGGCACCCTGCTGGTGACGGCCGCCGCGCCGGTGCTGGTCACGCATGTCTTCCTGTCCGACGACGGTGAGGTGAACGTCGCCCTCACCACCGCGCTGACCTTCCTGCTGCTGCCCGCCATCGTCTTCTACGGCATGACGGCGCTGCTCACCGCCATCCTCAATACCCACCAGGTGTTCAAACCCGGTGCCTGGGCTCCGGTGCTGAACAACGTCGTGGTGCTCGTCGTCCTGGTGCTGTACGCCGTGACGCCGGGGGAAATCACCCTCGATCCGGTGCGCATGGGCGAGCCGAAACTGCTGCTGCTCGGACTCGGCGTCACCATCGGCGTGATCGTGCAGGCGATGAGCCTGCTGCCCGCCATCCGCCGCGAGGGCATCAGCCTGAAACCGCTGTGGGGCGTGGACGACCGGCTCAAGATGTTCGCCGGCATGGGCGCGGCCATCATCCTGTACGTCCTGATCAGCCAGGCCGGATGGGTGATCGCCACCCGCATCTCCTCACATGTGGACGCCGCGGGTCCGGCCATCTACCAGAACGCCTGGCTGCTGCTGCAACTCCCGTACGGCGTGCTCGGCGTGACCGTGCTGACCGCGATCATGCCGCGGCTGTCCCGCAATGCCGCCGCCGACGACACCCCCGCCGTGGTGGACGATCTCGGCGCGGCGACCCGACTCACCATGATCGCGCTGCTGCCGGTGGTCGTCTTCATGACGCTGGCCGGACCGCAGATCGGTCAGGCGCTCTACGGCTACGGCAACTTCGGCGGCGACGCCCGACGGCTCGGCGAGGCCGTGGCCTGGTCGGCGTTCACGCTGATTCCCTACGCGCTGGTGCTGATTCATCTGCGCGTGTTCTACGCCCGCGAACAGGCGTGGACGCCAACCTGGATCATTCTCGGCATCACCACGGTCAAGGTCGTGTTCTCCGCCATCATGCCGATGGTGCTGGGGCCCGACCAGGTGGTGGTCGGCCTGAGCCTGGCCAATGGTCTGGGCTTCGTGGCGGGTGCCATGATCGGCGGGTTCCTGCTGCACCGCAGCCTCGGCGACCTGCGCATGACCAATGTGGGCCGCACCATCACCCGGGTGCTGCTGGCCTCACTGGCCGGCGGCGCGGTGATGTGGATCGTGGACCAGGTGCTGGGGCTGCACCGGCTGACGGACTCCTTCGGCGGGCTGGGCTCGCTGGTGCGGGTCGGGCTCACCGCCATCGTCATGTTCGCGGTGGCCTTCGGTCTGATGCGACTGGCCGGCATTCCGGAGATCGTGGCCATCACCGTCGCCATCTCGCGCCGCCTCGGCTTCGCGCCGCCCGCACCCGATCTGGATCTGGAAGGTCCGGCCGACGGCGTCGACGCCACCATGGTGCTGCCCATGGCCGATCTGCGGGCCGCGCCGTACTACTACCGGTACGACCCGTACCTGGACGCGCAGACCATGGTGCTGCCGGTCGTTCGACCCGAGGCGGTTGACAACACTGGAAAGGGTCAATTCCCGTACCCTGTTCCGGAGAGAAACGCAACCGCCGGATCCGGCGTTCGCGGCGAGACCGGTTCGGGTACTCGCGCAGTGTCGGGCGGCGACGCCCGCGCGGCGTCGGAGGCCGACGATCGCGCCGTCGGCGACCCGATCCAGGAGCGGACTTCGACATTTTACGGCGAAGGAGGAACGAGGGTGAGCGACGACGCGGCGGGCGGCGCCCCGGCCGCCGAATCTGCGACGGCCGCGGGAGGCGGGCTCTCGACCGACGTTCCTCCGGGTTCGCAGACCGGAGCAGCGCCGGAGAGAGCCGAGGCGGCGGACACCGCCGACGCCCCGGCCCAGCAAGAGCGGCAAGCGGATTCGGGCCACGAGGCACCGGCCGATCCCACGCAGACCGGTGTCATGCCCATGCCGCCGCTACGTGTGGAGGCACCGTCCAAACGAGTTCAGCGCGGCCCCAAGCTGATTGCGGGCGCATCCGTGGCGGGTGGCCGCTACCGGCTGCTCGCCGGGCACGGCGGCGCGCGCGGACTGCGGTTCTGGCAGGCCCTGGACGTGAAGCTGGACCGCGAGGTCGCGCTGACCTTCGTGGACGCCGACCAGAAGGCCGCCGACAACTCCGGACACGATGGGCCGCAAGCCATTCTGTCGCGCACCCTGCGCCTGGGCCGGATCAATTCACCGGGTCTGGCGCGCGTGCTCGACGTGGTGCGCGGCTCCTCCGGCGGCATCGTGGTGGCGGAATGGACACCGGGACGGTCGCTGCGCGAGATGGCCGAGACGCAGCCCTCGCCCATCGGCGCGGCCCGCGCCATCCGGGCACTGGCCGCGGCGGCCGAACTCGCCCACCGCGGCGGCGGCTCGCTGTCCATCGATCATCCGGACCGGATTCGCATCAGCGCCTCCGGTGACGCGGTGCTCGCCTTCCCCGGCACCCTCGCCGACTCCGACGCGCAGTCGGACGTGCGCGGACTCGGCGCCATGCTCTACGCCCTCACGGTCGCCCGCTGGCCCATCCGCACCGGCGGGATGACGGGCAGCGCGGCCACCGTGGGCGGGCTCCGGCTGGCCGATTTCGGACCCGACGGCACGCCCGTGGAACCCCGCCAGATCCGCCCGGAGGTGCCGTTCGAGATCTCGGCGGTGGCGGTGCGCTCGCTGGAGTCGAACAAGGGCGTACGCACCGCCGCGACCGTGCAGCACGTGCTGGAGCAGGCGTCGGTGGTCGATCAGAAGACCGACTTCATTCCGGTGCTGCGACTCGGACAGCGCGCCCCCAGCGCACCCGACGAGACGCTCGCCGATCCGGAGCTGCTCGCCGCCGAGAAGGAACGCTCGCAGCGGATGATGTGGATCCTGGTCGGACTCGGCGTGCTCGCGGCGCTGGTGGTCGGCGTGGTGATCTGGTGGCTGCTGAGCATCTTCGCGCCGGGGGCGTCCGATCAGCCGCTCAACGAGCAGCGCAATATCGGCCTCACCACGGCCACCTCGGCACCGGCCGTCCCCGGCGGCCCCGCGCCGGAGCCCACTCCGGCCGCGCCGACGGGCGGGGTGCCGATGCCCATCACGGGCGTCTCGGTGTACTCCCCGGAGGGCACACCCGACAATATCGGCGGTGTGTCGGCGGTGCTGGACAATGATCCGGCCACCTTCTGGCGCACCGACCAGTACTTCCAGCAGTTCCCGGCCCTGAAGAACGGGGTCGGGGTGCTGGCCACCCTGGGCAGCCCGGGCAAGCTCACCAAGGTGGTGATCGACTCGCAGACCCCGGGGACGATGGTGGAGATCCGCAGTTCGCCGACCGCGGCGCCGACCCTCGATCAGACGCAGCTGATCGGGTCGGCGACGCTCGGCGAGGGGGTCACCGAGATTCCGGTGAGCTCCGAGCAGTCGACCCGCTACGTGCTGATCTGGATCACCGCCCTGGGCAACAACGGGGGCCAGTACCAGTCCTCGCTCTCCGAAGTGCATTTCGAAGCCGCGCCCTAGCCGCGCCACCGCGCCCGGCGCCACCGGGCCGCCCGCACGTCACAGCGCCGTGACCACACCGGCCTTCCGCACCGCCCCACAACCGCCCGATTCGCCCGAAAACGCCCGCTAGCTGCGTCTTTCTTCGCCGGATCGTTGCTGTCGAATCGTGACGCTGGATATGATCAGCCGAACTCTTCGGCAGGGGTTTGTATTGTCGCAATCGAACGAACGCCACGAGGGCTTGTCCGACACGCCCGACCATGCGCTGCTCTCCGCACACGCCCGAGGGGACCGGTACGCGTTCGCGGAACTGCTGCGCCGCCACCGGGATCACCTGTGGCAGACCGCCGTCCGCGCCTCCGCCACCCCGGAGGACGCCGCGGATTCGCTACAGGACGCCCTGCTGTCCGCCCACCGCAAGGCCGCCTCCTTCCGCGGCGACGCCGAGGTGCGCAGTTGGCTGCATACCATCGTGTTGCACGCGTGTCTGGATCGGATTCGTCGCAACAAGCTCCGCCGCACGGTACCGTTACCCGACGAGACGCTGTACGAACCCCCTTATGCCCGAGATGATTTCGCGGCCCGGGAGGCGACGCTGATCGTGGACGCGGCCCTGTTCGGCCTGCCCGCCGATCAGCGCACCGCACTGGTGGCCGTTGAGCTGGAAGGGTATTCGGTCGCGGATGCCGCGAAACTGCTGGGCGTACCGGAGGGCACGATCAAGAGCCGGTGCGCCCGCGGTCGACGGCGGCTCGAACAACAGTTGAAATCCCTGCGCGAGGACGGGAACCGAACCTAGCGCAGCTGCGTCCTACATAGAAGCGAAGTGAATGTCGATGTTCTCGCGGACCCCGGTACCGGTCCGCGACTTCCCATGACAGGCCCGACCTGGAGGGGCAATGGACGAGCACGAGACAGCTGGAGGCGTGATGGCGACCGACACCGTGCCGCAACCTCCCTACTCGCCCGAACTGCTCGCCGACCTGCACGCCGGGAATATGCCCGAACAACTGTCGCGGCGGCTCTGGCCGCAGGTGCGCCGCGACCCGAACGCCATGCGCTACCTACGCTCGCTCGACCGGGTGAACGGCGACCTGCGCGCGCTGGGCCGTGACGACCGCATCGTCCACCCCATGCCCGCCGAGGTCACCGCCCGCCTGGAGCGCGTGATCGACGACCTCGTGAACACCCCCGATCCGAGCGAACGAATGGCCACCGTGCACCGCCTGCATCCCGACCGCGCCAACCCCGCGGCCACCGCCCCCATGCCCGCCGTCTCCCCGTTCGACACCGGCGAACTCACCGCCACCGATCTCGACCCCATCGAAACCGACAGCGACAGCGACGATTTCGACGGCACTCCGCGCGAGCCCGCACCGTGGACCGCCCGGCTGCGCTGGATCACCGCCGTCGCGGCAGCGGTCGCACTCGTCGCCGGGGCCTTCGTCGCCGCGGACGCCCTGCGCGGCAACGACGCCACCCCGATGGCCGATCCGGCCCCCCTGCGCTTGACCGGCGACCTCTCCTCCACCACCGTGCTCAGCGCGCTGGGCCGCTACGACGTCACCGGCCCACTCGCCGCCCGGGAAACCCTCACCGGATGCCTCGCGGCCGCGGGCCTGGACCGCGCCATCCTCGGCTCCCGCGATGTGATCTTCGGCGGGCAGAACGCGGCCCTCGTCCTGCTCACCGGTCCTGAGGCTCCCACCATCACCGCGGTGGTACTCGGGACCGACTGCACGCCGGACGATCCGCGACTCCTCGCCAACGCTGATATCGGCTGACCCAGCGAACCGGATGGGCGTGGGTCCGGATGCGCCGCTGAGACCTGTCCCACGCCGTCCTGCCCGCTCAGCAGCCGCGGGAACAACAGCGTTTAGGCTGTTGTTGACCGACACGCTGAGTTTCACACTGCCTCGGAGGGCCCCTTGAGCACGCCTGTACGCGACCTGATCATCGTCGGTTCCGGACCAGCTGGCTACACCGCAGCCGTGTACGCGGCGCGCGCGGAACTCGAACCGCTGCTGTTCGAGGGCACCCAGTTCGGCGGCGCGCTCATGACCACCACCGAGGTGGAGAACTTCCCCGGCTTCCGCGACGGCATCATGGGCCCGGATCTCATGGAGGAGATGCGCGAGCAGGCCAAGCGGTTCGGCGCCGACATCCGCACCGAGGACGTCGACGAACTCGACCTCACCGGTCCGATCAAGAAGGTCGTGGTCGGCGGCGAGACCCACGAGGCCTACGCGGTCATCCTGGCGATGGGTTCGGCCGCCCGCTACCTGGGCGTACCCGGTGAGCAGAAGCTGCTCGGCCGCGGCGTCAGCGCCTGCGCCACCTGCGACGGCTTCTTCTTCAAGGGCCAGGACATCGTGGTGGTCGGCGGCGGCGACTCCGCCATGGAGGAGGCCACCTTCCTCACCAAGTTCGCCTCCAGCGTCACCATCGTGCACCGCCGCGAGGAGTTCCGCGCCTCCCGCATCATGCTCGAGCGCGCCAAGGCCAACGAGAAGATCCGCTTCGTCCTCAACAGTGAGGTGGTGGAGGTCAACGGTGAGAACAGCGTCACCAGCCTGACGCTGCGCGACACCCGGACCGGGGAGACCTCGGAATTCCCCGCCACCGGCCTGTTCGTCGCCATCGGCCACGACCCGCGCAGCGAGCTGGTGCGCGGCCAGGTGGAGCTGGACGGCGAGGGCTACGTGCAGGTGAAGGGGCAGAGCACCTACACCTCGCTGCCGGGCGTCTTCGCCGCGGGCGATCTGGTCGATCACACCTACCGGCAGGCCATCACCGCGGCCGGGACGGGCTGCCGCGCGGCCATCGACGCCGAGCGCTGGCTGGCCGAACAGGGCGACATCACCAGCAACACTCTCGATCACGCCGGTCAGCCGGTCGAAGTAACCCAGTAGGAGAATCATGTCCGACGCCAAGACCTCCGCGACGATCACCGTCACCGACCAGACCTTCGCGGATCAGGTGCTGATCAGCGACAAGCCGGTGCTGGTCGACTTCTGGGCGACGTGGTGCGGTCCGTGCAAGATGGTCGCCCCGGTGCTGGAGGAGATCGCCGCCACCCACGGCGACAAGATCACCATCGCCAAGCTGGACGCCGACGCCAATCCGGAGACCTCGAAGCACTACGGCATTCTGTCGTTGCCTACCATGGTGCTGTTCCAAGGGGGCAAGGAAACCAAGCGAATTGTCGGAGCGAAGGGCAAAGCGGCCCTTCTGCGCGAACTCGAAGGCGTCATCTGACGACGCTGGATAGGATCTGGCGCGAGTAGGAGCCCGTGGTTCACTGCGGGCTCCTACCTCCGGCCCCTGCCGCTACCGCCGGGGTAGGATTCCTGCACTCGACAGATTGCCGAAATTCGGTCCGGGTCTGAGACAATCGACCGACGCTCCGGTCGTGCGGAAGGTGTGAACCAACGCATGAGTGGGTACCCGGGTTGGCGGAAGGAAAGGGCTCTCACGCATGCACCGACTTCGTCACGGCGATAGTGGACCAGCCGTAGCAGAGGTTCGGAGCACCCTCGCAAGTCTCGGATTCCTGCACACTCACCCGCATTCCGATCAGTCGGGACCGAATGGTGAGTACTGGAAGGATTCGGACGCTGTTTTCGATCATGATTTGGATTCCGCGGTCCGCGCCTTCCAGCAGTATCGCGGTCTGCTCGTGGACGGCGTCGTCGGCCCGGCAACCTATCGGGCGCTGAAAGAGGCGTCCTACCGACTGGGTGCGCGCACCCTCATCTACCAGCTGTCCGCTCCGCTGTACGGCGACGATGTCGCGACGCTCCAGCGCCGACTGCAGGACCTGGGCTTCTACGTGCACCGCGTGGACGGGTATTTCGGCCCGCACACCCACGACGCGCTCACCGCCTTCCAACGTGAGATCGGTCTCGCTTCCGACGGCATCTGCGGCCCGGACACCCTGCGGTCGCTGGATTTGCTGGGCGCTCGCGTGACCGGCGGCAATCCGCACCGCATCGCCGAGGAAGAGGTGGTGCACCGCGCCGGACCGCAGCTCACCGGCAAGCGCATCGTCATCGATCCCGGCCTCGGCGGCCCGGACAAGGGTTTCGCCGTACCCACCGAATTCGGTGATGTGTACGAGTCGGAGATCCTGTGGGACTTGGCCTCCCGGCTCGAGGGCCGGATGGCGGCCACCGGTATGGAGACCTTCCTGTCGCGGCCGTGGGGAGCCAACCCCTCCGACGCCGAGCGCGCCGAGACCTCCAACACCTTCGACGCCGATCTCATGATCTCGCTGCGCTGCGCCACCAATCCGAGCCCGTCGGCCAGCGGGGTGGCGAGCTTCCACTTCGGCAATTCGCACGGCTCCACCTCGATGATCGGTCAGGTGCTGGCCGGTTTCATCCAGCGTGAGATCGTGGCGCGCACCTCGCTGCAGGACTGTCGCACCCACGCCCGGACCTGGGATCTGCTGCGGCTCACCAAGATGCCCACCGTGCAGGTCGACATCGGCTATCTCACCAATGATTACGACGCCTCGGTGCTCACCAATCCGCGTATGCGGGACGTGATCGCCGAAGCGATCCTGATCTCCGTGAAACGCCTCTACCTGCTCGGCCAGGACGACCAGCCGACCGGCACCTACACCTTCGCGGAACTGCTGGCCGAGGAACTGGCCGCCGCCGACCGCATCTGAGTCGCGAACGGCGGTCACGAAAGACATGAGCCCCCAGGCCATCCTGGGGGCTCTCGTCATTCGGGGGTGCGCGTCGCGCTGGTGCTCAGAGTGTGAGCACCCGGCCCGGGACGGTCATGGACGCGGCCGCGAGCAGTTGGTCGAGCGCGCGCTCCACGTCTTCCTTCCACAGGTGATCGCTGTCGAGCTCCAACCGCAGCCGGGGAAAGCGGTGATGGGAGGCAATGACCTTGAAACCGACATCCTCCAGGAAGTCGGCCTCGATCATGCAGTTGTCCGGGGTGCAGGTGTGCGACGACGAGGCGGCCGGAATGCCGTGCGGGGGAGTGGAGATGCGCTCCATCAGCCGCATGGAGCCCAGCAGCCGATCCGGCATGGCGGTGCTGGGCGGATCCCGACGAATGCCGAACGCCTCGATGGCCCGTACGCCGCGGCGCACCAGATCGGCCACCACGGCCTGGATCAGCTGATGGGCTATATCGTTGTCCTGGTACGGCATTTCGGACCGCAGCGTGGTCAGCAGGACCGCGTCCGGACTCACCGGCGAGGTGGGGAAGAGTCCGGCGCGCGGCACCGCGCTCGGCGGCGAGTACAGCGCACAGCCGACCGACTGCCCTTCCACCAGGGCCACCTGTCCGCACGAACCCCACTCCAGCATGACGGTGGACAGCCAGGCTTCCTTCTCGAAGACCGGATCGCTGAATTCGTAGCAGTCCGCGGCCACCGCCGGATCGATCTCCCAGAACACGCAGCGGCGCGCGTGCCCCGGCAGCTTGTCGAGTCCGTCGAGAGTCAGTGCGGTAACACTGCTGGACACCGCGCTCATCCACCTCTCCGCGCGGTCGGCGCGCAGCCACGAGCCGCTGCGAGGCTTACCCGGTGAGTTACCACGACCCTGACGAGATCAGTTGTCACCTACCGAACCTTTCGTTTGGGTCATCCGGAGCGCGCACTATCAGTCCATTCTGATCCAGGCTCGAGGCAGCTCGGCGAGCACCCCGGCGAACAAGACCGTCACTGTGACGTTTCGGCTCCGGGCCCAGGGTTAGGGCTTTGTCTGCTCCATCAGGCTCACAATTCGCTCCAGATCGTCGATGGATCCGAACTCGACGACGATCTTGCCCTTGCGCTTGCCCAGTGCCACGGTGACCCGGGTGTCGAAGGACTCCGACAGCCGCTCCGCCACATCCTGGAGACCCGGCATCTGGATGGGCTTACGCTTCGGCGCCGGGGGAGTGACGGCGGTATCCGGATTCCGGTTGGCGAGGGTGACCGCTTCCTCGGTGGCCCGGACCGAGAGCCCTTCGGCGACGATCCGCGCCGCGAGCGCCTCCTGTGCTTCGGCTCCCGCCTCCAGGGACAGCAGGGCGCGGGCATGTCCGGCGGAAAGCACGCCGGCCGCGACCCGGCGCTGCACCGGGATGGGGAGCTTGAGTAGGCGGATCATATTGGTCACCACCGGACGGGAGCGGCCCAGTCGCGCGGCCAATTCCTCGTGGGTGACGCCGAACTCCTCCAGCAGCTGCTGATAGGCCGCCGCCTCCTCGAGCGGATTCAGCTGTACACGATGGATGTTCTCCAACAGCGCATCGCGCAGCAGCGAGCCGTCGGCGGTCTCGCGCACAATCGCCGGAATGGCGGTGAGCCCGGCCTCCTGGCTGGCCCGCCACCGCCGCTCGCCCATGATGAGCTGATAGCGGGGCGTCGGCGACTCCGCCAACTGGCGCACCACGATCGGCTGCATGAGGCCGAACTCCTTGATGGAGTGCACCAGTTCGGCCAGCGCCTCTTCCTCGAAGACGGTGCGCGGCTGCTTCGGATTGGGCTCGATCAGTTCCGGCGGGATCTCCCGGTACACCGCGCCCGCATCCGCGCCCGGCTCCGCGCCCGCATCCACCGCGGCCTCGCCGTCGGCCGGATCGGGTACGCGATGCAGGTATGCCGTAGCGGGTTGCGGCCCAATGGGGTCCAGGCCGATGACGACATTGGCGGCGGCACTGCCGAGGCCCTGGGTCGCCGCGGGCCCGGTCGGGATCAGCGCGGCGAGACCGCGTCCCAGTCCACCTTTCTTCGCCTGACTCATCGGCCTATCGACCCCTTTCATCCGTGTGTGATTCTCCCGCCGCGGCCGGGGTGGCCCGAGCCGCGATCTCGCGCCCGGCGTCGAGGTAGCTCATCGCTCCTCGTGAACCGGGATCGTAGTTGAGCACCGTCATGCCGTAGCCGGGCGCTTCGGACACCTTGACGCTGCGCGGGATGACCGACTTCAGCACCGCGTCGCCGAAGTGGCCGCGCACCTCCTCGGCCACCTGGTCGGCCAGTTTGGTGCGGCCGTCGTACATGGTGAGCACGACGGTGGAGACATGCAGGGCGGGGTTGAGATGCGATTGGATCAGGCTGATATTGCGGAGCAGCTGACCCACACCCTCCAGGGCGTAGTACTCGCACTGGATGGGGATCAGCACCTCCTTGGCGGCCACCATCGCATTGACCGTGAGCAGACCGAGCGAGGGCGGGCAGTCGATCATCACGTAGTCGATGTCGTACCCGGCGAGATTGGCGTCCTGGATGGCGGTCTTCAGGCGGCTCTCGCGCGCCACCATGGAGACGAGTTCGATCTCCGCACCGGCGAGGTCGATGGTCGCCGGAATGCACAGCAGCCGCTCATTGTGCGGGCTCTGTTGAATCGCATCCCGCACCGACACCTCGCCGATGAGTAGCTCGTAGCTCGACGGCACGCCGGAGTGGTGTTCGACGCCGAGTGCGGTGCTGGCATTGCCCTGCGGATCGAGGTCGATCACCAGCACCCGCATCCCCTGCAGGGCGAGGGCGGCGGCGAGGTTGACCGCCGTGGTGGTCTTGCCGACACCACCCTTCTGATTGGCGATGGTGATGACGCGCTGTTCCTTGGGGCGCGGAATGCTGGCCGTGCCCGGATGCAGGATCTGGCTGGCGCGGTGCGCTTCCGCCGCTATCGGGGTTTCGGCGGGGGAGATGTTCCCGAAGGCAGTGCGGCCGAACTCTTCAGCGCCGGTGCCCCCACTCTCCAGCAATCCGGGGACCCGCGACGTTGTTTCCCGTGAAACATTCGCCGGACCGTTCGACATACAGGCTCCTAACCCCGAGAACTTCAAGACACGTGGTCGAGCTGAATTGCGCACCCATGCCACCGCAGCCACGCTCGTGGGCGAGTGGGCGGTGTCGCCACTTGCCTACGATCACGCGACGCTGCGTACTCACCGAGAGGATGCGAGGTGCGAGATCGATACCCATTCCGAAGCCACTTCCGAGCCGGGTGCCGGGCATCGCGGGTCTGCGCTCGCTCGACGCTCCTAGCTTGCCAGCACCGAACACAATACGGAAGCTGAACGGCACTGATCACTCAATGACACGCACTCGCATCGCCGAAGTTCGGGTTTCGCGCACACTTTTCGCGATGTTTCACATGAAACATGCTCCGCGCACTCGGCTTCGGGAGGCCGATCCGGTCAGTCCGAGTCGGGAGCGATCAGCTCGGCATCGGTCGATGTTTCCCGTGAAACAAGGTCGTGGGTGTAGACGGAGATCGCGATGCGGGCATCGATGGCGGCGAGTCGAGCGAGTGTCGCGGGGGACAGCACGGGCTGCCCGACGTGTCCGTCCACGGCGGCATCGAATCCGAGATCGAAGACTCGATCCTCGGCCTCGTTCCAGCGCGCCCGTGCCGCCGGGGGCAGGTGCTCGATGGCCGCGCAGCACGCCGCCGCGACCGCGTCCGGATCGTCCATCGTGTCGAGGTACGCCTCGAACGAGAGCATCCAGCGCCCCGGCTCGATCTCCCCGCAGTAGAGGAGCGAGACATCGCGCCCGAGAGCTTCCAGCGCCGCACCCAGACTCGTCAGGTCCGCGCTGTCGCGAACCTCCACATCCACATTCAGAAATCGAACCGACATCTCGACACCTCCGCCCGACTCAACGCCCGCGCCGCTGCTGCCGACGCTCGGCGCGGGGGAGCCGCTCGGCACTGATGACGACCGTCGGCGTGGACAGCACGCCCACCCCGCATTCCAGCACCTGCGCCCGCCCGGCCCCGGCGCGGGTCAGCTCGTCGCGATCGCGCGCCAACTCCTCCGCCGCACTGGCTCCCTTGAGCGCGAGCATCCGGCCGTGCTCGTGCACCAGCGGCATGGACCAGCCCGCCAGCTTCGCCAGTGGGGCGACCGCACGGGAGGTGACCACATCCGCACCTCCGGCTTCCTTCTTCACACCGGACTGTTCGGCCCGCCCGCGCACCACGGTGACCTCCAGTCCGGCCGACTCGATGAACTCGGCGAGGAACACGGTCCGCCGCAGCAACGGCTCCACCAGAGTGATGCGGAGGTCCGGGCGCGCGATGGCGAGCGGGATGCCGGGCAGCCCCGCGCCGCTGCCGACATCGACGACGGTCGAGCCCGCAGCGATGAGCTCGCCCACCACCGCGCAGTTGAGGATGTGCCGATCCCACAGCCGCGGCACCTCGCGGGGTCCGATGAGCCCGCGCTCCACGCCCGCACTCGCGAGCGCCCGGCAGTACTTCTCGGCCAGCGCGAGTCGATCACCGAAGACCGCCGCCGCCTCAGCGGGTGGCGCGAGATCGGGAGCGGTCACATCGGCATCCGGTTCCACGTGAAACATCCTTCCGAAGAAGTGGAATCAAACTTCCCCGCAGTGAAGCGGCGGGGCGGGGGACTAGAGATAAGCGTAGGGCCCCCGGTTCTCGGAACCAGGGGCCCTACGGGTTTCGCGGCTTCCGTGTCAGCCCGGGAGGACGACCACGCGGCGGTTCGGTTCCACGCCTTCGCTCTCGCTGACGACACCGTCGACGGCCGCCACGGCATCGTGCACGATCTTGCGCTCGAACGGGGTCATGGGAGCGAGGGATTCACGTTCCCCGGTCTCCGCCACCCGACGGGCCGCCTCGGTGCCCAGCGCGCTGAGCTCCGAGCGGCGCTTCGCCCGCCAACCCGCCACATCGAGCATGAGGCGGCTGCGCACACCGGTCGTCTGCTGCACGGCCAGCCGGGTCAGCTCCTGAAGGGCATCGAGCACCTCACCGCGCCGACCGACGAGCTTGGTCAGATCCTTGCCGCCGTCGATGCTCACCACCGCGCGGTCACCCTCGACATCGAGATCGATATCGCCGTCGAAGTCGAGGACGTCCAGTAACTGCTCGAGGTAGTCGCCCGCGATCTCGCCCTCTTCGATGAGCGCTTCCTCGGCGTCGTTCACGACATCGGCCTCGGTGTCCGCGGCAGCAGCCGTCACAGTGGAATCCCCTCCGTCGGTCTCAACAGTCATTGTCGTTTCCTTAATCTGCAATTGTCCGGCGCAGCCTCACGCCGATGAAAGCTGGTGACTCAGCGCCGCTTCTTCTGATTGGCGCGACCGCGATTGCCGGAACGCTTCTTGCCGCCGCCGCTCGACTTGGCGGCAGGCTTGGCGGTCGGCTTGGCGCCGTTCTGTGCCGCGGGGGGAGTGGTGTCGGCGGACTCGTCGGAGTCGGCGTCCGCATCGGAAACGGCGGCAGACTTCTTGCGGGTGTCGACCGGCTTCGCACCCGGCTTCGGAGCATTCGCGGCCCGACGCTCGATGGCGGCGGCCTTCTTCGCCTCTTCTTCCTTCTCCATATGACCGAAGACGAGGTGCTGCTGCACGTAGGTCCAGATGTTGTTGGACACCCAGTAGACCAGGATGGCGACGGGCAGGAACGGACCGCCGACGAGCACACCGAGCGGGAACACGTACAGCGCCAGCTTGTTCATCAGCGCGGCCTGCGGGTTGGCGAGCGCCTCCGGGCTCTGCCGGGCCACCGAGGCGCGGGCGTTGAAGTGGGTGGCGACACCGGCGATGATCATCAGCGGAATCGAGACGGCCGCGATGGCGATGCGGGAGGGCTCCGGGCCGGAGGCGGTGAAGGCCGCCATCATGCTGTCCGGCATGGTGATCATGGCCGACAGCGGCGCTCCGAAAATGCGTGCGCCGAGGAAGGACTGGACGTCGGCCGCGCTGAAGATGTAGTTGGCGGTGTTGGCGTTCTCCTCCACCGACAGGCCCAGCTGACCGAACCCGTGGCCGGTTCGGTTGAACGACCGCAGCACATGGAACAGGCCGAGGAACACCGGCACCTGCAACAGCACCGGCAGGCAACCCATGAGCGGGTTGAAGCCGTGGTCCTTCTGCAGCTTCTGCATCTCGAGCGCCATCTTCTGGCGATCGTTCTTGTACTTGGCTTGCAGCGCTTTGATCTGCGGCTGCAACTCCTGCATCTGCTTGGTGGTGCGCACCTGCTTCACGAAGGGCTTGTACAGCACCAAGCGCAGCGTGAAGACGAGGAAGACCACGGCCAGGGTCCAGGACCATCCGCTGTCGTAGCCCAGCACGAAGCCGAAGGCGCGGTGCCAGAACCACAGAATGGCCGACACCGGGTAGTAGATGAAGTCGAGCACGGCTCTATGCACTCCCGTCGTTCGTATCGCCGGTCACCGCGGGGGGTGACCCTTTACAAGTCGATGCCTCGTCCGGAGCAGACGTGCGGGCGTCCTTCCGTTCCGGTACGGGGTCCCACCCACCAGGGTGCCAGGGCGCACATTTGGCCAGCCGCACGGCTGTCAGTCCGAGTCCCACGACGAGACCTCGGGTGCGCAGCGCCGTCACCGCGTACTCGCTACAGGTGGGGGTGAACCGGCACACCGGCATGCGAGTGGGGGAGATGTAGGTCCGATACAGCTCGATGAGAAAGATCAAAGCCCGGGCCGGGAATCGCGCGACCGCGCGCAGCACGGTCATGACTCGCTGCCGGTGAGAACGCCGAGTTTGCGGAGACCAGCGCGTAGCTGCCGTCGCAATTCGTCGGACGCGGTGTCCGCGGCGCCGGGCAGGGCGCGCAACACCACATCCGCGCCCTCGGGCAGATCGGCGGCCACGCTTGCGCAGATATGACGCAGGCGGCGGGCCACCCGGTGGCGTACCACCGCGTTTCCCACCGCCTTGCTGACGATCAATCCGAATCGCGGCCCGCCCACCCGAATACTCGGGTGGTCACGGTTCGCCTCCTGCCCGTCGGCTAGTAGTACATGCACGACAAGATCCCGCCTCCCGATCCGTCGGCCTTGGCGCACCGTCCGGGCGAAGTCGGTACGCCGGTGCAGCCGATAGGGCTCAGGCAGCACCTGAGCATCCGAGCGGGGAGGAGTGAGCGGGAGTCCGGAGGAACGATCCGTACGGCGAGCCGGTCATGCGACGCCGAGTCCGGGTAGGACCGGAATCAGGCCGTGAGCCGCGCGCGGCCCTTGGCACGACGCGCGGAAACGATGGCGCGGCCCGCACGGGTCCGCATCCGGAGGCGGAACCCGTGGACCCGCGCCCGACGACGGTTGTTCGGCTGGAACGTCCGCTTGCCCTTGGCCACGGTCAACACTCCTCTAGGTGGTGGGCGCCTGGTGACGCCCGAAGCTTGTCGGTGAAACGTGTCGCGAGAGACTCGCGCGCAATACCCTGGCGGCACGGGCAGCAGACAGCCGCCACCGCACCATAGGGTGACTGTACGAGGGTACTGACCCAGTGATCGGGGGTCAAACTCGGGGTTACGTGATGGCTGTCGCCGTGTTCCGCGTAGGGCCGCCGACCGACGACATGCCGATTATCGCCGCCTCTGCTGGGGGTTCGTGTCGAGCGGGGGTCGTCGTGTACGGTCCTTGGCACCGGCTTTCCTGCGAGTCGCCCGACAGTTGCTGATCGGTTGCTGAAGAACCGCAGGTCCACGCCTGATTTGGGGGCTCACCCGCGGCGACACGCGTATCCCCAGGTTGTCCACATCTGTGGATAATTGTGTGGAAAGACCCCTGGAGTGGCATATTCGTAGGGCCGACGCGTCCTCGCTGTGTCCGGAATGTGGGAGTTCCGAGCAGTGCCCGACCGTCTGCTCCATTCGACCTACTCCGGGGAGGACGACCGTAAGTGGACGCCGAGCAGAACGAGTTGACCGCCGTGTGGCCCGAGGTCGTGGCCGAACTCACCACCGGTTCCTCCGATGGTGATATCCAGCCCGTGTCCAAGGCGCTCAAGGCCTGGCTGGGGCTCATTACGCCGATCACCTTCGCGCAGGGGTTCGCCCTGCTCTCGGTATCCGGTCCGCTCGCTCAGCAGGTGGTGGAACGCGATCTGCGCGAACCCATCCTGCGCTCGCTCGCCCGTCGGCTCGGCCCCCAGGTCGAGGGTCTCGGCGTGCGGATAGCCGCACCGCAGCACCCGCCCGCCGACCGCGCCCCGAACCCCCGCCACGCCCGGATGACCTCTCGCCCGGAGCGTCCGCGCGAGCCCCGACCGGCTCCGCCGCAGTACGCTCCGGTGCCCGAACCGCCACCCACCGAGCATCCGATGCCGCGCTACCAGAGCGCTCCGGACTATCCCGAACCCTCGCGCTACGGGGAGCCCTCGGACTATCAATCCCGAGAAAACTATCCACCTGTGGATTACGGTCAGGGTCCGCTCGATCCGATGGCCGAAGAATTGCCGGAGCCCATGCCGGAGCGCATGCCGGAGGCCATGTCCCAGCCGATGACGCCGCCCGCGGCTCCGGCGCCGCGCCGTCGGGAGAGCACGCACCGCACCCCGCCCATGCCGCCCGGACAGGAATCGCTGTTCCCCACCGAACCGGAGCCGGAGCCCGAATCCATGCCCGCGGCGCGGCGTCCGGTGGACGACGAGGAGCCGGTGGTCAACGTCCGCAACTCGTGGCCCACCTACTTCAACAAGCCGCCCGAGCGCGACACCCCCGCCCCGTCCTCGGCCAGCCTGAACGCCAAGTACACCTTCGAGACCTTCGTCATCGGCGCCTCCAACCGTTTCGCGCACGCCGCCGCGGTGGCCATCGCGGAGGCTCCGGCCCGCGCCTACAATCCGCTGTTCGTTTGGGGCGCTTCAGGTTTGGGCAAGACCCACCTGCTGCACGCGGCCGGCCACTACGCCCAGCGGCTGTTCCCGGGCATGCGGGTGAAGTACGTGTCCACCGAGGAGTTCACCAACGACTTCATCAACTCGCTGCGTGACGACCGCAAGGTGGCCTTCAAACGGCGCTACCGGGAAACCGACATCCTGCTCGTCGACGACATCCAGTTCATCGAGGGCAAGGAAGGTATCCAGGAGGAGTTCTTCCACACCTTCAACACGCTGCACAACGCCAACAAGCAGATCGTGGTGTCCTCGGACCGGCCGCCCAAGCAGCTGGCCACGCTGGAGGAGCGGCTGCGTACCCGGTTCGAATGGGGCCTCATCACCGATGTGCAGCCGCCGGAGCTGGAGACCCGGATCGCCATCCTGCGCAAGAAGGCCCGGATGGACCGTCTCGATGTGCCGCACGACGTGCTCGAACTCATCGCCAGCCGGGTGGAGCGCAATATCCGCGAGTTGGAGGGCGCGCTCATCCGGGTCACCGCGTTCGCCTCGCTGAACGGGCAGCCGCTGGATCTGTCGCTGGCCGAGGTGGTGCTGCGCGACCTCATGCCCGACACCGCCACGCTGGAGATCACGGCGGCCACGATCATGGCCGTGACCGCGGAGTACTTCAACACCACGCTGGAGGAACTGACCGGCCCGGGCAAGGCGCGGCCGCTCGCGCAGGCGCGGCAGATCGCCATGTACCTGTGCCGCGAACTCACCGATCTATCCCTGCCCAAGATCGGTCAGGCGTTCGGCCGCGACCACACCACGGTCATGTACGCCGAGAAGAAGGTGCGCAAGGAGATGACCGAACGCCGCCGGGTGTACGACCAGGTGCAAGAACTCACAGCCCGAATCAAGCAGCGCTCCCGCTGATCCACAGCTAACAGGCCCCCACGTCATTTGACGTGGGGGTCTTCTGTTTTCGGGGTTGTGGATTCCTCGAGGAGTCCTCGAGGAAAGCATGTGGATTCCTCGAGGAATCCCACTGTTGTCCACGGGTTTGCCCCCAGGGCTCTACTCACAGCGGTGCACAGGCAGTAGTGCACAGTTCCCACAGGCCGATTCATCCACGGGGCCTGACCTGCCAGGACACGAGTTGTGCCCTGTGGATTCCTCGAGGACTCCCTGTCAGGTCCTCGAGGAATCCTCGAGTTGTCCCCGGATTCGCTCAGATGTGGGCAGAGTGGGGTGGAATCGTGGAACAACTCGAGGACGACTCGAGGATGGATGTTGGACAACTTCGGGCGGTCCACAGACGCTCCCCGTTCATCCTCGAGACACCCCACGGACATCCCCACGCCGCCACCCGCTCTCAGCTGCGGAAACGAGCGGAGTCCACAGAATCCACAGCCCCTATTACTACTTAGATTTCTCTTCTAGAGATCTCTTCTTTAAAACAGGCGGTGTGGAAACTCGGCTCGGGAGCGCACGGTGCGCCCCCGCCCCCTCCACACCCGAACGAGCGGCAGGGAGAAGAAGGACGGTCCGAAGATCGACACCCGAAGACGCCGGAGGGTCGACGTTGGCGACGACGCCTCGCGCGGGTACGGTTTGGTGTCGGTCGTCTATGCCAGACTTCGAGGCGGCCGATTCACCAGCTGCCCTAGGCGTCGAGCCGACGCTGGACGAGCCGAGACAGATCACGAACGATCGAGACTGGGAGAGGACAGACCGGGCGATGGACCTTGCAAGCATGAAGTTTCGGGTCGCTCGCGAGGATTTCGCCGAATCCGTTGCGTGGGTGGCTCGCAGCCTGCCCTCGCGGCCTCCGGTACCGGTTCTCGGCGGCGTACTCCTCGTGGCCGATGAGGGCGGGCTGACGGTCTCCGGCTTCGACTACGAGGTCTCCGCGCAGATGCGAGTGGCCGCCGAGGTCGCCGGACCCGGACAGGTCCTGGTCTCCGGTCGCCTGCTGGCCGATATCACCAAGGCGCTGTCCAACAAGCCGGTGGACGTCTCGGTGGACGGCACCCGGGTGCTGATCCAGTGCGGCAGCGCCAAGTTCTCCCTGCCCACCATGCCGGTCGAGGACTATCCCCAGCTTCCCGAACTTCCTCCCCAGACCGGTGAACTCGCGGTCGACGTGTTCTCCGAGGCGGTGGGCCAGGTGGCCGTCGCCGCCGGGCGCGATGACACGCTGCCCATGCTCACCGGCATCCGGGTCGAGATCGAGGGCCCCAAGGTCGTGCTCGCGGCCACCGACCGCTTCCGCCTCGCCGTGCGCGAGCTGGAGTGGAATCCGGGCCGCCCCGATGTGGAGACCGCCGTGCTGGTTCCGGCGCGCACCCTCTCCGAGGCCGGTAAGACCCTCGGTCCGTCCGACGCGCCCGTGCAGCTGGCGTTCGGTACCGGCACCGACGGCCTGCTCGGCATCGTGAACGGCGGCCGCCGCACCACCACCCGGCTGCTCGACGCGGAATTCCCCAAGTTCCGCCAGCTGCTCCCCAAGGAGCACACCTCCATCGCGACCCTGTCGGTGAGCGCGCTGACCGAGGCCATCAAGCGTGTGGCGCTGGTGGCCGAGCGCGGTGCGCAGGTGCGGCTGGAGTTCAACGAGGAGGGCCTGCTGCTCTCCGCGGGCGGTGACGATGCCGGTCGCGCCGAGGAGTGGCTGGTGGCCGACTTCCGCGGCGAGCCGCTGACCATCGCGTTCAATCCGGGCTACCTGGTGGACGGCCTGTCCGCGCTGCGCTCGGACCGGGTGGCCTTCGGCTTCACCACTCCCAGCCGTCCGGCGGTGCTGCTGCCCGCCTCCGACGACGCACCGGAACCCTCGGAGTCCGGCGCGTTCGCGGCGCTGACCGGTAATTACATCTACCTGTTGATGCCGGTCCGGCTCCCGGGCTGATCCGCGGATCGAACGTTTGTGCACAGTGTTGACAAACCTGTGAAAAACTCGGCGAGAGCGGGGATTTCGTCGTACGTCGGCGGATATCCCCAGCTCGCTGCACATTTCCACAGGGCGACGGGCACGGTGGAGTAGATGTACGTTCGGGCGCTGTCGCTGCTCGATTTTCGATCCTGGGAGCGGGCCGACCTCGAATTGCCGCCGGGGCGAACGGTTTTCCTCGGCTCCAACGGCAATGGCAAGACCAACCTGGTCGAGGCCGTCGGGTACCTGGCCACGCTCGGATCGCACCGCGTGGCGGCCGACGCGCCCCTGATCCGGATCGGGGCGTCGCGGGCGCGGATCGGGGCCACGGTGGTGAACTCCGGCCGTGAGCTACGGGTCGACGTGGAGCTCAATCAGGGGTCGGCCAATCGGGCGCAGATCAACCGCTCGCCGGTGCGCCGCACCCGGGAGATCCTGGGGATTCTGCAGACGGTGCTGTTCGCGCCCGAGGATCTGTCGCTGGTGCGCGGCGATCCGGGGGAGCGCCGCCGCTTCCTGGACGAGCTGGCCACCGCACGGCTGCCGCGGCTGGCCGGGGTGCGGGCGGATTACGACAAGGTGCTGCGGCAGCGTTCGGCGCTGTTGAAATCGGCTGGCCGCCATGCCCGTTCCCGTGGCGGTTCCGGGGCGGAGCTGAGCACCCTGGACGTGTGGGACGGACATCTGGCCGCGCACGGCGCCGTGCTGCTCGCGCAGCGGCTGCGACTGGTGCACGAACTTCATCCACATCTCGCACAGGCGTATTCGGGGATCGCGCCGGAATCCCGGCCCGCCACGATCGGTTACCGCAGCGCCACGCTGCCCCCGGAGTTCCTGGACCCGGCGCGAGCGCCACGTGACGATGACGTGGAGGTGCTGGAGTCCATCCTGTTGCGCGAGTTGTCCACAGCCCGTCCCAAGGAATTGGAGCGCGGGGTCTGCCTGGTCGGCCCGCACCGCGACGACCTGGACCTCATGCTGGGTTCCGCGCCGGCCAAGGGGTTCGCCAGTCACGGCGAATCCTGGTCCTTCGCGCTGGCGCTGCGGCTCGGCGCGTTCGAGCTGCTGCGCACCCAGGGCAGCGATCCGGTGCTCATCCTGGACGACGTCTTCGCCGAGCTCGACCGCCGCCGCCGCACCGCCTTGGCCGCCGTGGCCGCCACCGCCGAACAGGTGCTGATCACCGCCGCGGTACCGGAGGACGTACCGCCCGAACTGGACGCCAACCCGCTGCGGGTGGAGACCTCCGGGGATGCGGATCGCCGCATCTCTCACATCGCGGTTCCGGCACGGTGAGCGATACCTTCGGCCGCGCCGATTCCATGGGGCCGAATCGGCCGCCGAATGACGGTCGCCCGGTGCTGCCGCGCGGCGCGGTGGCCCGAGCGCCACGCTGCCCCCGGAGTTCCTGGACCCGGCGCGACCGCCACGTGACGATGACGGTGCGGTCGCCGTGCCCGCGCGCTGCCGAGCGTCCGGTGACGCACGTCCGCGATAGTCGTGCTGCCGGGAAAACCTTCCCCTGAGTTGCGCGGGAACCGGTCGCGGTCCGGAGCGCTCCGGCTGTCGAACCCGACCGGGGGTAGTGAATCGAGGTTTCCGGTGAACAGCGACACGGGAATAGCGACTCTGTCGGACCAGTACGGCAGAATCGGTGCGACGTGCGGCTCGGAGAGGAAGGCATCGGATGGGTGACCAACCGGAACGGTCCGACGATGCGCCGGCGGCAGCGGGAGGGTCGGACGGCGAGCTGCGGGGCATCGACCTCGCTCGGCGCGCGCTCGAGGAAGCCCGTGCCGCCGCCCGCGCGGCCGGGAAGTCCGTCGGCCAGGGGCGGGCCTCACCCCGCAAGGGCGGCGTGCGGGCGCTGCGCCGCCGCCGCTCGGGCTGGTCGGGCGCGCATCCCGACGACCGCGACCCACAGGCGCTCTCGGCTCTGACGGGATCGCTCGCGCGCAGCCGGGGCTGGTCCGGCAAGGTCGCCGAGGGCATGGTCTTCGGTCGCTGGGAGTCGGTGGTGGGGGAGGACATCGCCTCGCACGCGCACCCGGTTTCCTTGGAGAACGGCGTGCTCAACATCCAGGCCGAGTCCACCGCCTGGGCCACACAGCTGCGCATGCTGCAATCCCAGATCCTCGCCAAGATCAATCGCGCGGTCGGCCAGGGCGTGGTCACCTCGTTGCGCATCAACGGCCCGGTGGCCCCCAGCTGGCGCAAGGGCGACCGCCACATCAAGGGCCGCGGCCCGCGCGACACCTACGGGTAGTCGCCACCGTCCACCCGCGCCGCCGCGGCCTCGGCGGACGGGATAATTCCTGGTCAGCGGCGAGTTTCACGTGGAACGTGGGCTGAATTCGTCGGTGCTACCGGCTAGGCTCGGGGGTGTCCCGGGGGTTCGCGACACCGGAATCCCTCCGGCTGTCCAGCGAGTCGCTGGTGAACTTTGTCGCGTCTTCTGTGGCGACGTTCCAGTTGCCCGCTGAACGCTTTGGAACCCGGCCCGCCTATCTCCTGACCCTTCGCCGATCGATTTCATGCATCTGTGGCCCACTCAGGGGTGTCATAGGTGCATTCTGTGTCGGGTCTGCCAGTAGGATGGTGGGGTAACTAGCGGCGATATCTCCGGCGCGTTCCGCAGAGCCCGCGCGTGGACCCGTAATTCTCGAGCAGACAGGATTCGGGGCCCCACGTGTGTCGTCTCGCGCTGTGTCGAGAGGATCAGCAAGTAAGGAGAGCTACCGAGCAGTGGCTGCCAACGACTCCAACGCAAGCGGCTCCACCCCGGGCAAAGCGGGAAACCAGGACTACGGTGCCTCCAACATCACGGTCCTGGAGGGCCTCGAAGCCGTCCGCAAGCGTCCCGGCATGTACATCGGCTCCACCGGTGAGCGCGGTCTGCACCACCTGATCTGGGAGGTTGTGGACAACTCCGTCGACGAGGCGATGGCCGGATACGCCTCCCGCGTCGATGTGACCCTGTTGGCCGACGGCGGCGTCCGAGTCGTCGACGACGGCCGCGGTATCCCGGTGGAGATGCACGCCCAGGGCATTCCGACCGTCGAGGTCGTCATGACCCAGCTGCACGCGGGCGGCAAGTTCGACTCCGACGCCTACGCGGTGTCCGGCGGCCTGCACGGCGTCGGCATCTCGGTGGTGAACGCGCTGTCCACCCGCATGCACGTGGAGATCGACCGCGACGGCTACCACTGGAGCCAGGAGTACAAGGACTCCAAGCCGGGCAAGCTCATCAAGGGCGACCCCACCAAGCGCACCGGCACCACCCAGACCTTCTGGGCGGATCCGAACATCTTCGAGACCACCGTCTACAACTTCGAGACGGTCGCGCGCCGCCTGCAGGAGATGGCGTTCCTGAACAAGGGCCTCACCATCACCCTGACCGACGAGCGGGTCTCCGAGGGCGAGATCACCGACGAGGTGGTGAGCGAGACCGCCGAGGCGCCCAAGCATCTCGACGAGAACACGCCGCCCGCCGAGCCGAAGGTGAAGACCCGGACCTACCACTACCCGGGCGGTCTCGAGGACTACGTCAAGCACATCAACCGGACCAAGACGCCGATCCACAACTCGATCGTGTCGTTCACCGGCAAGGGCACCGGGCACGAGCTCGAGGTGGCCATGCAGTGGAACTCCGGCTACTCCGAGTCGGTGCACACCTTCGCCAACACCATCAACACCCATGAGGGCGGCACCCACGAGGAGGGTTTCCGCGCCGCGCTCACCACGGTGGTGAACAAGTACGCGAAGGACAAGAAGCTCCTCAAGGAGAAGGACGGCAACCTCACCGGCGACGACATCCGCGAGGGTCTGGCCGCCATCGTGAGCGTGAAGGTCGCCGACCCGCAGTTCGAGGGCCAGACCAAGACCAAGCTCGGCAATACCGAGGTCAAGTCGTTCGTACAGCGCACCTGCAACGAGCATCTGACGCACTGGTTCGAGGCCAATCCGGCCGATGCCAAGACCATCGTGCAGAAGGCGGTGTCCTCGGCGCAGGCGCGGGTGGCCGCGCGCAAGGCGCGTGAGCTGGTGCGGCGCAAGAGCGCGACCGATCTGGGCGGACTGCCCGGCAAGCTGGCGGACTGCCGCTCCAAGGATCCGAGCAAGTCCGAGATCTACATCGTGGAGGGCGACTCCGCCGGTGGCTCGGCCAAATCCGGTCGCGACTCCATGTACCAGGCGATCCTGCCGCTGCGCGGCAAGATCATCAATGTCGAGAAGTCGCGCATCGACAAGGTGCTCAAGAACAACGAGGTCCAGTCGATCATCACGGCCTTCGGCACCGGCATCCACGACGAGTTCGACATCAGCAAGCTGCGCTATCACAAGATCGTGCTGATGGCCGACGCCGACGTGGACGGTCAGCACATCTCCACTCTGCTGCTGACCCTGCTGTTCCGCTTCATGCGGCCGCTGGTCGAGCACGGGCACGTCTTCCTGGCGCAGCCGCCGCTGTACAAGCTCAAGTGGCAGCGGTCGGATCCGGAGTTCGCCTACTCCGACCGGGAGCGCGACGGTCTGCTGGAGCGCGGCCTGGCGGCGGGCAAGAAGATCAACAAGGACGACGGCGTGCAGCGCTACAAGGGTCTCGGCGAGATGAACCCGAAGGAGCTGTGGGAGACCACCATGGATCCGAGCGTGCGGGTGCTGCGCCTGGTCACCCTGGATGACGCGGCGGCCGCCGACGAGCTGTTCTCGGTGCTCATGGGTGAGGACGTCGAGGCGCGGCGCAGCTTCATCACCCGCAATGCCAAGGACGTTCGCTTCCTGGATGTCTAAAGGGGCTTCCCCCGTCGACCCGTCCACTGCCGAGGAATACCTCGAGAGACTTCCCACGGAGACCAATTCATGACTGAGACCTCCCTGCCCCCGTCGGGTGGCGACCGGATCGAACCGGTCGACATCCAGCAGGAGATGCAGAACTCCTACATCGACTACGCCATGAGCGTGATCGTGGGCCGCGCGCTGCCCGAGGTGCGCGACGGTCTGAAGCCGGTGCACCGCCGGATCATGTACGCGATGTACGACAACGGGTATCGGCCCGATCGCAGCTATGTGAAGTCGGCTCGCCCGGTCGCCGACACCATGGGCAACTACCACCCGCACGGTGACACGGCCATCTACGACACCCTGGTGCGCATGGCGCAGCCCTGGTCGCTGCGCTACCCGCTGGTGGACGGTCAGGGCAACTTCGGTTCGCGCGGCAACGACGGCGCGGCCGCCATGCGCTACACCGAATGCCGCCTGACCCCGTTGGCCATGGAGCTGCTGCGCGAAATCGACCACGAGACGGTCGATTTCCTGCCGAACTACGACGGCAAGACGCAGGAGCCGGTGGTGCTCCCGGCCCGCGTGCCGGTGCTGCTCATGAACGGCAGCAACGGCATCGCGGTCGGTATGGCGACGAATATCCCGCCGCACAACCTGACCGAACTCGCCGAGGCCATCTACTGGGCGCTGGACAATCACCTCGCCGACGAGGAGTCCACTCTCGCCGCGTGCATGGAGCGGGTGAAGGGTCCGGACTTCCCGACCGCGGGTCTGATCGTGGGCACCCAGGGCATTCACGACGCGTACACGACGGGCCGCGGCTCGATCAAGATGCGCGGTGTGGTGGAGATCGAGGAGGACAATCGCGGTCGCACCACGATCGTCATCACCGAACTGCCCTACCAGGTCAACACCGACAACTTCATCAACTCGATCGCCGAGCAGGTGAAGGACGCCAAGATCGCCGGTGTCGCCGACATCCACGACGAGTCCTCGGATCGCGTGGGCATGCGCATCGTCATCACGGTCAAGCGTGACGCGGTCGCCAAGGTGGTGCTGAACAACCTCTACAAGCACACCCAGCTGCAGACCAGCTTCGGCGCCAACATGCTGTCCATCGTGGACGGTGTGCCGCGCACGCTGCGCCTGGACCAGATGATTCGCCTGTACGTGAATCACCAGTTGGACGTGATCGTCCGGCGTACCAAGTACCTGCTGCGCAAGGCCGAGGAACGCGCCCACATCCTGCGCGGTCTGGTGAAGGCCCTGGATCAGCTGGATGCCGTCATCGCCCTGATCCGTCGTTCGGCCGATACCGAGACGGCCCGCACCGGCTTGATGCAGCTGCTCGATATCGACGAGATCCAGGCGACGGCCATTCTCGATATGCAGCTGCGCCGCCTGTCCGCCCTGGAACGGCAGAAGATACTCGACGAGTTGGCCAAGATCGAGGCCGAGATCGCCGATTTGAAGGACATTCTGGCGCGGCCGGAGCGGCAGCGTGCGATCGTGCGTGACGAGCTGGCCGAAATCGTCGACAAGCACGGCGACGACCGCCGTACCAAGATCATCGCAGCGGACGGTGACGTCGCCGACGAGGATCTGATCGCCCGCGAGGACGTGGTCGTCACCATCACCGAGACCGGTTACGCCAAGCGCACCAAGACCGACCTGTACCGCTCGCAGAAGCGCGGCGGCAAGGGTGTGCAGGGCGCGGGTCTCAAGCAGGACGACATCGTCAAGCACTTCTTCATCACCAGCACGCACGACTGGCTGCTGTTCTTCACCAACAAGGGCCGGGTGTACCGGGTCAAGGCGTACGAGCTGCCCGAGGCCAACCGCACCGCGCGCGGCCAGCACGTGGCGAATCTGCTGGCCTTCCAGCCAGACGAGAAGATCGCCCAGGTCATTCAGATCAAGTCCTACGAGGACGCGCCCTACCTGGTGCTCGCCACCCGCAAGGGTCTGGTGAAGAAGTCCAGGCTGACCGATTTCGACTCCAACCGCAGTGGCGGCATCGTCGCGGTGAACCTGCGTGACGAGGACGAACTGGTAGGTGCCGCGCTGTGTGCCGCCGACGACGATCTGCTGCTCGTCTCCGCGCACGGCCAGTCGATCCGCTTCGCAGCCAATGACGAGGTGCTGCGGCCCATGGGCCGCGCCACCTCCGGTGTGCAGGGCATGCGCTTCAACACCGACGACGAACTGCTGTCGCTCAATGTGGTGCACGAGGGTGAGCAGGGCTTCCTGCTCGTCGCGACCTCGGGCGGCTACTCCAAGCGCACGGCGCTGGACGAGTACACCGCGCAGGGCCGCGGTGGAAAGGGCGTATTGACCATCCAGTACGACCAGAAACGTGGCAGTCTGGTCGGAGCGCTCATCGTCGACGATGACGACGAGCTGTACGCCATCACCTCCGGCGGCGGTGTGATCCGGACGGCGGCCAACCAGGTGCGCAAGGCCGGACGCCAGACCAAGGGCGTGCGATTGATGAACCTGGGCGAGGGCGCTACGTTGCTCGCAATCGCGCGCAACGCCGATGAGCCCGACGCGGTTTCCGGTGAAGAAGATGCCAGTGGTTCGGCGAAGCAGTAGTTTTCTCGACAGCAGCGGCGGCACAACGGATCGAAGGATTCACCATTGACCACTCCGAATCAGCCGAATGACCAGCGGCAGCATGCCAACGGTGTGACCGAGCGAATCGCACCGTCCCCGATTCCGCCGCGCCCCATTCCGCGGCCGGGATCGCCGGAAGGGCAGCCGCAACCGCCTGAAATGTCGGGCCAGTCCGGTGATTTCGCCCAGGATGGCAACGCCGGACGTCGGAGCGATCCGGCCGACGCCGCCCCGGACCAGGCCGCCGAGCAACCGGCCCCCGGTGACGGGCAGACCACGTCCCGGTTCGAGGAGGGCGGCTGGTCCCAGCTACCGCAGCGGGAGCCGCAGTCCAACCTCTACCGTCCCGGCCAGGCGCCGGTGGCGGGACGCCCGGGCTCCGCGCCCGGGGTCGGCCTGAACGCGGGTGCGTCCAATGCCCGCACCACGGCCGACCTGGCCGCCAAGGCGGCCCGCAAGGAGGCCGCCATGGTGAAGTCCGTCGGCATCGACGGACCGACCCGCAGCATCGCGCGGCCGGAACTGGTCAAGGACATGCCGGACCTGTCCGATCTGCGGCATCCGCTGCCGCAGCATGTGGAGGCTCCGGCGGCGGTCGCCGGGGGTCCGGTGTCGCCGTCGGCCCCGGCGGCCGTGCAGCAGGCCGTCTCCAGCGGTGAACCGCTGCGGGCGACCGTGCAGCTGCGCCATATCGATCCGTGGTCCACGCTGAAGGTGTCGCTGGTGATCAGCGTGGCGCTGTTCTTCGTGTGGATGCTCGCGGTGGGCCTGCTGTACCTCGTGCTCGAGGGCATGGGCGTGTGGGAGCGGATGAACTCCACCTTCACCGACATCGTCTCCGACGGCGGCTCGTCCTCGGCGATCGTGGACGCGGGTACCGTCTTCGGCTACGCCGGTGTGATCGGCATGATCAATGTGGTGCTTTTCACCGCCCTGTCCACGGTCGGCGTGTTCGTCTACAACAACTGCACCGATCTGGTCGGCGGCATCCAGGTGACCCTGGCCGATCCGGATTAGTCCACCCGCATCGGAGTACCTCTCGAAGCGGCCGGCGGCGGGCTCGTGCAAGCCCGCTACCGGCCGTTTTGGTTACTCGGGGAGTCGTACGGTAATCTCATGCCTCGGTTCGGGTGAGACACCCGGAACCGAGATGAGGGCCTATAGCTCAGGCGGTTAGAGCGCTTCGCTGATAACGAAGAGGTCGGAGGTTCAAGTCCTCCTAGGCCCACTCCCGAATATCTCTGTAGGGTGGGATTCATGAAATTTCTCCTCACGATCGGCCTCGTCGCCGCGGTGATTTTCGGAATCAGCAAACTGCGTCAGCGCAACGACGCGGACCTCTGGCACGAGGTAACCACGCGCTGAACAACTTTCGGGGATTCTTCCCCGTCCGGGGCCTTAGCTCAATTGGCAGAGCACTGCCTTTGCAAGGCAGGGGTTAGGGGTTCGATTCCCCTAGGCTCCACAACTATCAGAGCAGGTCAGGCGGGGTTTCCGCCCTCCTGGTCTGCTTTGTCCACACCTGTGGGTGTAGGGGTAGCGGTCCACCGTGAATCTACCCCGATCGCATTCCCCGCCTGTTCACCGCAAAGACGGCACGATCTGCTGGCAGGTCCGCTACCGCATCACCTGAGGCTACCCGGCACGCGTGAATCCGCCCTGGCCGCAACGGTCGGGGCGGATTGTCGCCGTCCGAACCGGAATCGACCTAGTCGCTGACGATCTCCCACTGCGCCAGTTCGGCTGTTGTCGAGGGCTTCCCGTTCCACAGGTGCAGCTGGAAGTCGGGGTCTTTGATCTTCGCGTCCGTGTTGTACGCGCTGTCCATATCTGCGACATAGAACGCAAAGGTCCGTTCGCCGAGAGGTGTCGGCCGCAGCGCCTTCGCGATATCGGTCGCTATCGGCCGCAGCGCGTCCGCGGTAACGCTGTCCGGCACGCACAGGTCGATCGCTACGCCGACCAAGCCCGGTTTATCGCTTTGTGTGCTCACTCGGCCGGTCACCACCTGCACACCGGGCGGCAACTGGAGGCCAGCGGTGAACGTGGCGAGGTCCGGGTCATCGATCGGGTGCGACGGATAGCAGCCCCGAGCGTCGGCGGCTGCGGTGGTAGTCGGGGCGTTCGCGACGGTCGGCGCCACGCTGTCGGTTTCGGTATCGGATCCGCACGCGGAAAGACTGATCGCAGCAGCGGAAATGGTGAGAGCTACAACGGTTCTCATCGAGGGCTGGCCCTTTGCATAGGTGGTTGGTGAGGGGACGGTTCGACCCGAGATCGCAGCCCGTTCTCGTGCCGTTATCGGAAGACCGGAGGGCTGGCATGAAATGTCATGGCCTACAGGCGAGGCCGCCTCGCCGAGCGTTGACGCTCGGCAGGGCGGTCTCTATGAGATAACCGGGCGTGGGATATACCGGCTTCGTCAGTGTCGATCCAGGTGTCACAGGGCAGGTCGGTACACCCGGAAGCTCTGGCGGGGCTCGTGAGCGGCGGAGCGTGGTCACGGATGGCCTACCGGCCGGAGATTCGGCCGCAGCTGGGGCCTCCAGGACGCATGCCCTCGCGCTGCTCGAGGATTCGCCAGAACAGCTCACGCTGCGCTGGGAACAGATCGAAGCACTTCCCGAGGTCGACACCGCCCTCGTCGGGCGGCATCGGCAGGGCCTGCCGACCGTTGTGCACAGCGAAAACCGTTGCGACGCCGCCGACGATGGCCCAACGCGCCGTGCCGCTGGCGTGCGTGGTGGCGTACGTCTTCGGAGTGGTCGGTGCGTTCACGCGGGCCACCCCGCCGGTACGAGCTTGCCGTCGCCGACGAGCTTCTTGTACGCGATCGTCTTCGTAAGGCACTGGCCGACACGGCATTCACGGTGTGCCTGCATGGCCTCGTGTGGGTGCTCGGCCGCCCACCGAAAGCTTGCGTGGCTGATGATCTGAGCGATCGTGGCGGCGTCGAAACCGGCGGGCAGATGAATTGCCATGACCTACCCCCGCAGTGGAACGACCGTGCGGGCGGCCTCGGCGTCGAGTCGCGCTCGAATTTCGGCGACCGTAGGGCCGCGATGGCGGCGCGCATGTGCAGCACCGTCGAGAACGGCGGCCGCGACGACCACGAGGAGTAGCGCGATGACCACGATGGCGAGGATGATTTCCATGTCGGGTGCCTCCAGGTCCCTGGAATGGTTGGAGTGCACCCGACGCCAGGGATAAGGGGCCGACCTGGCGGCGGGTGCTGTTTTTACCTTCACCGACCAGGCACTTTCATCCCACCCACAAACCTGCTACGGAAGTCCTACGCTTATCCGACGAGTCGTTGCGAGGCGGACCGGGGGCACGAATGATCGTCAGCAAGTGGACGGCGACCGAGGTCAAGGCATTGCGCAAGGTCGCCCTTCGGATGACACAGAACGAGTTCGCCGACCATCTCGGCTGGGACGTGAAGACGATCCAGAAATGGGAACAGAAGGCGACTGCCGACCGGCCGGTCACCGGCCGGTCCGCCGAGTCACTCGACACGACCTTCGCACGCCTTGACCCGGTTCAACTCGAGCGATTCAGTCTTGCTCTTGCGGCTGCGTCACTTCAGTCCGACCGGCATTCTGGACGTGATGGCATCGAAACGGCCGGTGCGGTATCGGAATCGCCGAGTGCTGTTGCGCTCGGCATGTATGCATGGGAAGTCGACGACGACGTGAGACGGCGGGAATTCGGGAAGCTGGCAGCCCTCGGCACTGTGACCATGCTGGTGGGCGAGCACGACCGCCTCGGCGCGTCCGACGTGCGACGTCTGCTCCATGGCGTCGACGTCCTCGAACACGAGGACCAACAGTCCGGCGGGGCGGGCCTCGTCGACTTCGCCGTCGAACAGCTGGCCCGCGCGAAACACAAGCTCGACACCTGCGCCTACGACACCGCGACCGGCGACGCGTTCACCAGCGCGACAGGGCATCTTGCCGTGCTGGCGGGCTGGCTCGCCTACGACGCCGACCGGCACCCGCTCGCCCGACGCTGCTACGCCGACGCGCTCGCGCTCGGTACCGAAGCCGACGACGCCGATCTGATCGCACATACCTGCCTGTACGCAGCCAACCAGTCGATAGCGCTCAGCCGCGCCGGTGCTGGAAGCCCGTACCACGCACTCAAATTGGTTCACCGCGCCCGCGATCTCATGCGCGGGCGGCCACCCGGGCGAATCCACGCACTCATCGCGATCCGCGGGGCGCAGGCGTACGGCGTCGTCGGCGACCACACCGCATTCGGCCGGACGCTGGCAACAGCGTGGCGCGAGATGGATGCCGCCGCACAGTACGAACCGATCGACGAGTGCCCGCAGTGGCTCCGTTTCGTCAGCCATTCCGAGATCGCGGGGCATGAGGCACGCGGGTACGGCGACCTCGGCGAGACATCGCGATCTGTCGAGCTCTACAGCGCTGCCGCCGCCGAACAGACGAGCCCCCGCAATGCGATGAACCTGCGCGCCTGGTCGGCCGCCAGTCGGGCACGAGTCGGCGACGTCACCGGCGCGGTAGCCGAGGGCCTGCCCGTACTCGCTTCCCTCGGCGAAGTGTCGTCCACGCGAACCCTGCGCGTGCTGGAACCTGTGCGCCGCACCGTCGAGCCGCTCGCGTTCGGCAGCGAGTTCTGCGGTCGGTTCGACGCTCTCGCGCAGAAAGCCATCGCGCGATGACCGCCACCATCGAGGGCCTCGCGTTCCGGCACTGCTCGGCCACGCAAGCACGCGAACTGCGCGACGTCGTCGAGGACATCTATCGACGGTCGTATGTCGATGCCATTGCTTCCGGTGACCCATTCGACTCACCCACCGAGTTCATGCACCGATTCGACGCCTACACCGACCCAGGCCGTGGCAACGGTTTCGAACTGGTCATAGCCTCGATTCACGGCGTACCCGCCGGTCAGACCTGGGGCTGGCCGCTGCCCACGAACGCGCGATGGTGGGAAGGGCTCACCCTCGACGAAGGCGATATAGACGCGTTCACCACCGAGGACGGCACCCGAACATTCGCACTCAGCGAGATCATGGTGTGCCAGGAGCACACCGGTCATGGACTCGCGCGCAGGCTGCACGATGAACTGCTCGGCGGCCGCTCGGAACAGCGCGCCACCCTGCTTGTCGAGCCGGACAACACGCGGGCCTACGCCGCATACCGGAAATGGGGCTGGCGCAAGGTCGGATCATTGCGCCCACATTGGCCCGACGCCCCGCAGTTCGACGTGCTGCTCTACCCGCTCACACCCGGCGAATCAGTAGCGATCGTCGTCGACCCGTAGCGGCTCGTAGTCGCGACCGCGCCACTCGCCAGCGGACCGGCCGCGCGGCGACCCATGCGCACACCTCGGCGGCGTATGCCTCGGCGTTCAGTTCGGTGGGGGTGCGGGGCGCGTCGACAGTACGATCGGCTGGCGGGTCCGCCAGCGCTTCACCTCGCGCCGGATGTCAACCCTCACAACCGTTCGGCTAGCAGGGTCCCGGGAGCTGGTCGGCGGACCACCGTGCGATCACATAGGACAGTGCGCCGAAGGCGGCGCCCGCCAGGGCGATCGGGATGGATCCGATGATGAAGACGGGCAGCCCGAGGAAGAATCCGATTATCGCGCCGATCGCCGCGCGCGTGCCGATCGAATCGCCCGGCATCAGGCACATTGCGACGGGCTCACCTGTCCCATCGATCGTGACCCCGATCGCCGCCGGCGTCTCGACCGCCACGGCCGACACAGGAGCTGCGGCCGCTCGGCCGCTGAATCCCGCGACGAGAATGCCGATGACGAGCATGCCGAGCAGAGTCAGCGCAGTGCGCTTCATTAGTCCCCCTGGAGATGAACTGGTTTCAGTGGTCCCGACCGTCGGTAATCATCGCGTCAGGCCATGGACCCCGCCAGCCGAGGAACAGTGTTGGCACGGAATGTCAGCTCGAGGGGAGCCGCCGAGACATGGTTTGTGATCGGTCACCAGGCGGGTCGTGGCGGCGGCGTGGTGGGGGGTTTGCGCCGTAAGGTGGCTCCATGGCCTCCACTGAGATCTCCAAGTTGGTTCAGTCGGTGGTCGAGCCTTACCTGCTGAGCGGGGAGCGTAAGTACAACCGGCGGCAGGTGGCCGACCGGACCGGGGTGCCGTCGACGCTGTCGCGGCGACTGTGGGTGTCGTTGGGGTTTCCGGCGGATCCGGATGATGAGGCGATCGAGTACACCGATGCCGATGTGCAGGCTGTTCGTGCCTTCACCAAGCTGAATGTGCTTGCGCGGGCGGATGTTCCGCGGCAGACGGCGGCTGCGCGGCAGTTGGGGCAGTCCATGGCGCGGCTGGCGGAGTGGCAGGTCGATCTGGTCACCGAGGAGATCTTGGACCGGATCGCGGCCATTACCGAGGCCGATCCCGCGGCCGATCCGCAGGAGGCGGCGCGGGCGGCCACCGAGGAGGTCGTCTCCGAACTCGAGCAGCTGCTCTCCTATGCCTGGCGGCGGCAGTTGGCCTCCTCGCTGGCGCGGTCGCTGGACGGCGGTGCGGTGGCGGGGGACCAGGTGCGGCAGCTGGCGGTCGGGTTCGCCGATATGGTCAGTTACACGCGGCTGACCCGGCATCTGGACCCCGAGGAGCTCTCGGCGCTGCTGGAATCGTTCGAGACCGTCACCAGCAACGCGATCACCGCGGGCGGCGGCTGGGTGATCAAGAATGTCGGCGACGAGGTCATGTACGCGGCCGGATCCGCCGAGCAGGGCGCGCGCATCTCCCTGGCCATTCAGGAGGCGGCGGAGGCGTCGCCGGGCATCACCACGCAGTTGCGCATCGGGTTGGCCTACGGGCCGGTACTGCAGCGCTTCGGCGACCTCTACGGCGATGTGGTGAACGTGGCCGCGCGGCTCACCGGTGTGGCGCGGCCGGGCACCGTGCTCATCGACGACGGTGCGGCCGCGCGACTCGACGGTGATCCGGAATTCACGCTGCGGCATCTGCGCAGTGTGCGGGTGCGCGGTATCAGCCGACTGCGCGGGCATGTGCTGCGCCGCAACGAGATTCGCCCACTGATCTAGATCGTATTGGTCTAGTCCGGTGAGCCGACTCCAGAAAGGGGGGCGGGCCTCGGCGAAGGGGGGGAGTTAGCCGAGGCCCGCGATAGGTCGGCCCGGGGGGGAGGGGCCGACGGGAACGATCCTACGCGACGATTCGAGTTTGTGTGCGCACGGGGACCATCGCGTTGGAAGATTTTTTCGCCGAACCTGTCGTACCCCGCTGCGAACATGTGTTCGTGCACGAGCTGTCGAGGACCGCGCGCCGCCGCATTCCCCGGGGATGCGGCTCCTCGTGTGCGACAGGCGTTTCGAAACGGGGTAAATGGGATGAAATCACGATCAGCCTGGGCAATACTGGGGCCATAGCGTCCCGGTCACGGTCGACAGTATCTGCGCAGCTCAGACACCTATACGAGCTCAGAACCCCTATGACACCAGGAGAATCATGCCCGACGCAATAGTCGCAGAGGGGCTGGTCAAACGGTACGGCCACGTGGTCGCACTGGACGGACTCGACTTACGGGTGCCGGAAGGCACCGTCAAAGCCCTGCTGGGTCCCAACGGCGCGGGGAAGACCACCACCGTCCGCGTCCTGACCACCCTGCTCATCCCCGATTCCGGCCGCGCCACCGTCGCCGGGGTCGACGTGCTGAAGGACCCGCAGCTGCTGCGCTCCCGGATCGGCACCTCCGGCCAGTACGCGGCCGTGGACGAATACCTCACCGGCTTCGAGAATCTCGAAATGGTCGGTCGCCTGTACCACCTCGGGGTGCAGCGCAGTAAGCAGCGCGCCCGGGAGCTGCTGGAGCGTTTCCGGCTGGCCGACGCCGGTGACCGCCCGGTGAAGGGCTACTCCGGCGGTATGCGCCGACGGCTCGACCTCGCGGGCGCACTGGTCGCCAATCCGCCGGTGCTGTTCCTGGACGAGCCGACCACCGGCCTCGATCCCCGTGCGCGCCTGGACCTCTGGGATGTCATGGAGGAACTGGTCGCGGGCGGCACCACCCTGCTGCTGACCACCCAGTACCTGGAGGAGGCCGACCGGCTGGCCGATTCCATCGCCGTGATCGACCACGGCACGGTGATCGCCGAGGGCACCTCCGACGAGCTGAAGTCCATGGTCGGCGGCGACCGCATCGAGTTGACCGTCGACCATGTGGACAATCTGGCGGTCGCCGAACAGGCGCTGTCCGGGCTGGCGCACGGCGAGATCCGGCTGGAACCGGGGCTGCGGCGCATCATCGTTCCGGTCAGCAATGGTTCGCAGGCGCTGGTCGACGCCATCGGCCAGCTCGCCAAGCACGAGGTGGCGATTCACGACGTGGGTCTGCGGCGGCCGTCGCTCGACGACGTGTTCTTGACCTTGACGGGCCATGAGGCCGAGGAATTGGTGAACGGCTCGGGTTCGGTGGAGCTGGAGAAGGAGGGACAGGCCCGATGAGCGCCATGCTGACATCCGTCGAGAAACCGTCGCTGGCCCAGCGGGCCACCATGTTGGCGAGCGACAGCCTCACCATCACCAAGCGCAATGTCATCAAGATCAAGCGTGTCCCGGACGTGCTGATCTTCACGACGCTGTCGCCGATCATGTTCGTGCTGCTGTTCGCGTACGTGTTCGGCACGGCCATCCAGGTGCCGGGAATGGAGGGCGGCTACCGCGAATTCCTCATCGCGGGCATCTTCGCGCAAACGGTCGTATTCGGCGGAACCTTCACCGGTTTGAGCCTGGCCGAGGATATGCAGAAGGGCATCATCGACCGTTTCCGCTCACTACCCATGGAACCCGCGGCGGTCCTCATCGGACGCACCGGCGCCGACGTGGTGATCAATGTGGTGAGCCTGGTGGTGATGTCGCTGGCCGGTCTGGTGGTCGGCTGGCGAATTCGCGGATCGTTCGTGGACGCGGTGCTGGCGTATCTGCTGCTGTTGCTGTTCGCCTACGCGATCTCGTGGATCATGGCCGTGATCGGCCTGATCGTGCGAGCGCCCGAGGTGTTCAACAACGCGGTGTTCATCGTGATCTTCCCGCTCACCTTCCTCGCCAACACCTTCGTGCCGATGGAGAATCTGCCCGGACCGCTGAAGCTGTTCGCGGAATGGAATCCGGTGTCGGCGTTGACGCAGGCGACTCGTGATCTGTTCGGCAATACCAGCCCTGCCATGCCGCCGCCGGACACCTGGTCCATGCGGCATCCGGTGGCGACCACGCTCATGTGGGTCGCCGTGATCCTGGTGATCTTCGTACCGCTGGCCGTGCGGCAGTACAAGCGCTCGGTGAGCCGGTAGGAACGCTCAGCGCGTGGTTTCCGTGCCCGCCCCGGCGAGCGGGGTGGGTGCGGAACCATTGCGGGAGTAGCCCAGGCGCGGCGGCTCCGGGGCGGGGGCGGGTGGCTGCGGGCGGCGGTTCAGGACGACCGCGACAATGCTGCCCACCGCTCCGAGTAGTGCCGCCGCGATGATTCGGTTGCGAAAACTCCCCAGCTGCATTCGACCACTGTGACACAGCACGCGTTTTCGCGCAGCAAGGGGTGGTGACCGCAGGTCGCTGGGGGTTCTCCCGTCGGCCACGGCATAGCATGGGCGGCGTGACCTCACCGAATCAGACCGCCGTGGCGACGCTGCACACCAACCTCGGCGATATCAAGATCTCGCTCTTCGGTAACCACGCCCCCGCGACGGTGCGGAACTTCATCGGCCTGGCCGACGGCTCCGCCCCGTACACGACGAAGAACGCCGCGGGCACCGATTCCGGGCCGTTCTACGACGGTGCCGTCTTCCACCGCGTGATCGACGGCTTCATGATTCAGGGTGGCGACCCGACCGGTACCGGGCGCGGCGGACCAGGATACGAGTTCAAGGACGAGTTCCATCCCGAACTGCGCTTCGACCGCGGCTACCTGCTGGCCATGGCCAATGCCGGGCCGGGCACCAATGGTTCGCAGTTCTTCATCACCGTCGGCGCGCAGCCGCATCTCAATCGGAAGCACACCATCTTCGGAGAGGTGGTGGATCCCGACTCCCGCAAGGTGGTCGACACCATCGCCACCACCGCGACCGATCGCAACGACCGGCCGAAAGATCCGGTCGTGATCAACAGCGTCACTATCGACTGAATTCGAAAGCAGTAGAGATGAATCCGCACCCGCCCGCACCGTCGTGTTACCGCCATCCGGACCGGCCCACCGGTCTGGCCTGCACGCGGTGCGGGCGGTCCGCCTGCCCGGAATGCCTGCGCTCGGCCTCGGTCGGGCAGCACTGCGTGGACTGTGTGGCACAGGGGCAGAAGGATGTTCGGCAGGTGCGCACGGTGGGCGGGGCGACGCTGTCGCGCAATCCCGTGCCGTTCGTGACCTACGCGCTGATCGCCGTGAATGTCGTCATCTACGGCATTACCGCGCTGGAAGCCGGGAACCTGATGGACAATCGGGCCTCCTCGCTGTTCAGGGCATGGCGGTTGGTGCCCGCTTTCGTCGGGGACGGTGAGTGGTTCCGGGTGGTCGGCTCCGGCTTCCTGCACTACGGCCTGATCCACTTGCTGGTGAATATGCTCGCGCTGTACCTGCTCGGCCCGTACTGCGAAGTGGCGCTGGGGCGTACGCGATTCCTCGCGGTGTATCTGGCCTCGCTGCTGGGTGGCTCCGCGGCCGTCATGGCGCTGGTCGATCCGCTCACCGCCACCGTCGGCGCGTCCGGCGCGATCTACGGCCTGTTCGGCGCGGTCGCGGTGATCATGCTGCGCACCCGGCAGAACATGACGCAGATCGCCGTGCTGTTGGCGATCAACCTGTTCATCAGCGTGTCGGTGCCCGGCATCTCGCTGTGGGCGCATCTGGGCGGGCTCGCGGCGGGGACGCTGTCCACGGCCGGGATTCTGTATCTGCCGCGCCTGCTGCGCGCCCGCACCCAGTCGACCGCCTCCGCGATCGGTTGGGGATCGGTGGCGGCCGTGGTGGTGCTCGCGCTGGTGGTGAGCGTGCTGGCCGCGCCGACGGTGATAGTGATCAACTGACGTCGCGGCGGCTCGGCCGGATTGATTCGACCGGAGCGACTCGGGTGAACTACCGGATCAGCGGCCCAGATGGGCGCGCAGGGTTTCCAGTACCTCGTCGGGTGCGGCCCCGAGATCCCAGCGGCCGAAGATGAGCAGCCGCTCTTCGCCGCCGTCGTTCACATCCAGTTCGAGCATGGGCATCCGGCGGCCGAGTCGCCGGTAGGAGACCACGCGCGCCCGCAGCACCTGCTCGGGTGTGTAGCGCTTGGGTCCGGTCACGCCGCGCACCACGACCGGATCGGGGGTGCCCGGCTCGACGGCCAGGCGCGGCCGCTGCCGCAGGCCCACTCCGGCCATGACGAGTAGGGCGATGGCGGCCAGGCCGATGAGCAGCCGGCCGGGCGGATCGTCGGACAGGAAGGCCGCCACGGCGAGCACGATCCCGCCGAGGGCACAGACCGCGAGGGCGGCGGGTGGGGTCGACCACGCCAAGGCGCGGGAATCGGCTGGCGTCACTGTCCCCAAACCCTCCTCGAGTTGTCCACAGATTCATCCACAAGTGTGTATGAATAACACTGTTGTAAGGCGATCGAGCTCACTAGCAGCCGCTATATGTAGCGGTCGTATCCATCCACACCCCGCTCATCTTGTGGAGACTGGGGAGAACTAGCGCCAGCGCATGGTCATGATCAGCCCCACGACCATGAGGCCGAAGCCGATCAGGAAGTTCCACGCACCCAGATCGCTCATCCAGCTGATCTCCTCGGCCGCCAGGTAGTACACCAGCAGCCACACCAGTCCGGCCAGCATGAAGCCGAGCATGATGGAGACGTACCAAACCGGCGAGGGACCCGCCGCCTTCACCTTGACGGGCGTCCGGCTGGCCGGGTTGATCGTGTAGTCCGTCTTCTTCCGGACCTTGGACTTGGGCATGGGGTGGCTCCTCCGGCTCTCCGTGACTTCAGCGCATGGGCTGAGGTATGGGTCCATACTAGGTATTGCCTGCGGCGATCGCGGCTGCGCCCGGCTACTCTCGAACCATGCGTGTTCTGGTCGTCGACAATTACGACAGCTTCGTGTTCAACCTGGTCCAGTATCTCGGGCAGCTGGGTGTGGATGCGACGGTCTGGCGCAATGACGATGCACAGCTCGCGGACGTGAACGCGGTGGTGACCGAATTCGACGGGCTGCTCATCAGCCCCGGGCCGGGGACGCCGGAGCGCGCGGGGGCCAGTATCGACCTGGTGCGGGCCTGCGCGAAGCACGAGGTACCGCTGCTCGGGGTGTGCCTGGGGCATCAGGCCATCGGTACGGCCTTCGGCGCCACCGTCACGCGGGCCCCGGAGCTGCTGCACGGCAAGACCTCCGACGTCTACCACATCGGCGCGGGGGTGCTGGCCGGACTGCCCGACCCCTTCACCGCCACCCGCTACCACTCGCTGACCGTGCTCGAGGAGACCATGCCGCCGGAGCTGGAGGTGCTGGGCCGCACCGAGAGCGGGATCGTCATGGCCATGCGGCATCGCGAGCTGCCCATTCACGGGGTGCAGTTCCATCCCGAGTCCGTGCTCACCCAGGGCGGGCACCGGATGCTGGCCAACTGGCTGGGTGTCTGCGGCGCCCGGCCCGACGAGGGCCTGGTGCGGACCCTCGAGGCGGAAGTCGCGGCGCTGGTGTGAATCGCCCCGACGATGTGGTGCGCCGCCGACCGCATGTGCTGCTGTCGGTGGCGGTGAGCATCGACGGATACATCGACGACGCGCGCACCGATCGGCTGCTGCTGTCGAATTCGGCGGATTTCGACCGAGTGGATCGGCTGCGGGCCGAATCCGACGCCATTCTGGTCGGCGCGGAGACGCTGCGCCGCGACAATCCCCGGCTGCTGGTGAACAGCGCCGAGCGCCGCGCCGCCCGGGTCTCGGCGGGGCGATCCGAATATCCCCTGCGGGTGGTCGTCTCGGCCAAGGGCGAACTAGACCCGGAACTGCGCTTCTGGCACAGCGGCGGGGAGCGCGTCGTCTACACCACCGAGGCCGGTGCGGTGCGGCTGGGTGATCGCCTCGCACGGGCGGCGACGGTCGTATCCCTGGGCGGTGCGGTCGATTTCGCCGCGCTGCTGGACGATCTCGGCGCGCGCGGCGTCGAACGGCTCATGGTGGAGGGCGGCGGCGCGATCCACACCGCCTTCCTGTCGGCGGGACTGGCCGATGAGATGCTGATGGCGGTCGCACCGATCCTGGTCGGCGATTCGGCCGCCCCGCGATTCCTGCGTTCCGCCGCGTATCCGGGTGGACCGCATCGGCGGCTGCGGCTGGCGGAGGTCAGCCAGGTCGGTGATATCGCCCTGCTGCGCTACCTGCCGAAGGAGGAGGGTCCCCGTGTCGGATGAGCAGCGCCTGCACCGGCAGTGGATGCGCCACGCCATCGGACTGGCCCGACTGTGCCCGATCAGCGCGACCGCGTTCTCGGTGGGCGCGGTGATCGTCGGCGAGGACGGCGTGGAGATCACACACGGTTGGTCGCGGGAGACCGACGAGAAGGTGCACGCCGAGGAATCCGCGCTGAACAAACTGGAACCGGACGACCCGCGGCTACCGCACGCCACCCTCTACAGCACCCTGGAGCCCTGCTCGCAGCGCGCCAGCCGCGACCGCGCCCCCTGCACGGATCGCATTCTGCGCGCGGGCATTCGGCGGGTCGTCATCGCCTGGCGCGAACCGGCCACCTTCGTGGCCGACTGTGTCGGCGTCGAGAAGCTCCGCGAGCACGGCATCGAGGTGATCGAACTGCCAGACCTCGCCGACGAGGCCATGTCGATGAACCGCCACCTGCGGCTCTGACGAGAATGGCCGCGCTCCTCGCGGTGCGCGGCCATGTCGCTGGTGCCGATCGGCGGATCTCACGGGGGTCCGAGGGACAGCACGCCGGTCGTGATGGTCACCGTCGCGGTCTTGCCGAGCGAGGAGCCGACCGCGGGCTGCTGGGCGATGACCCGGCCCACACTCCCCGCGTCCAGGGTGGCCTGGGTGTTCTGGCTGATCTGGCCGACCCAGCCGCGGGAGCGGAGGGTGTCGGCGGCCTGGGCCGGGGTCATACCGCGCAGGTCGGGCATGGTGATGGCGTCGCCGGTGGAGACCTGGACGATGACCGTGGAGCCCCGGTCGGCCATGGATCCGCCCGCCGGGTTGGTGCCGATCACCGTGCCCTTGGGCTGGGAGTTCTGCACCTCCTGCACGGTGATCTCGAAACCGGCGCTCTCCACCAGGTTGGGTTCCGCAACGTCCAGCGGCTGGCCCACCACGTCGGGGACGCGTACCTGTTCGGGTCCCTTGCCGAGGGTGATGGTGACCGTGCTGTTGGCGTCGATGCGCGCGCCCTCGGTGGGGGTCTGGGCGATCACCTTGTCCTTGTCCTCGATGCTGGAGGCGTCGCGCTGCACGTCCGAATCCAGCCGCAGCCCTTTGGCATTGAGCTGCTGTTCGGCCTGCTGCTGGGTGAGTCCGGCCAGGCGCGGCACCGCGACCTGCGCGGGGCCGGTGGACACCTGGAGGGTGACGGTGCTGCCCTCGTCGACGCGCGAGCCGCCGAGCGGCTGGGTGGCGATCACATTGCCCTGCGCCACCTTGCTGTCCGGCTTCTCCTGGATGGCGACGGTGAAACCGAGCCGCTCCAATTCCTGCTGCGCGGTGGCGGCGGGCCGATTGGCCAGATCCGGCACCGCGACCTGGTCGGGGCCGGAACCGGGACCGATCAGCGTCCAGAACAGGACGAAGGCCACCACCACCGCGGCCGCGCCCGCCAGGCCCAGATACAGTCCGCGGCGCGAGCCGTTCGCGTCGACGATCTCCTGTTCGGAGGTGTCGTCGCCGCGTTCCACGGTGCGGTAGCGCGGTGCGGGGAACTCCTCGTCGAGGAAGGTGGTGCTCTCCTCCTCGGTCATGACCATCGGCGCGGTCGGTTTCTGCCCGCCCAGCACCCGGATCAGGTCGGCGCGCATCTCGGCGGCGGTCTGGTACCGGTTGGCCGGGTTCTTGCTCATGGCCTTGAGCACGACCGAGTCCAGTTCGCGCGGTACGCCCGGATGCACGTGCGAGGGCAGCCGCGGATCCTCCCGGACGTGCTGGTACGCCACCGCGACCGGGGAGTCGCCGGTGAAAGGCGGTTCGCCGGTGAGGATCTCGTACAGCACGCAGCCGACGGAGTACACGTCCGAGCGGGCGTCGACCTGCTCACCGCGGGCCTGCTCCGGGGACAGGTACTGCGCGGTGCCGATGACCGCGGCGGTCTGCGTCATGGGATTGGAGCTGTCGGCGATGGCGCGCGCGATGCCGAAGTCCATCACCTTCACCGCACCCGCGCGGTTGATCATGATGTTGGCGGGCTTCATATCCCGGTGGACGATGCCGTTGCGGTGCGAGAAGTCCAGCGCCGCACACACATCGGCGATGACCTCCATGGCCCGGCGCGGCGGCAGCGGCCCCTTGCCGCGCACCAGATCGCGCAGCGTGTCACCGTCCACGTACTCCATGACGATGTACGGCAGCGGCCCGCCGTCGACCTCGGCCTCACCCGTGTCGTAGACCGCCACGATGGCCGGATGGTTCAGTGCGGCGGCATTCTGCGCCTCCCGCTTGAACCGCAGATAGAACGTGGGGTCGCGGGCCAGGTCGGCACGCAACACCTTGATGGCCACATCGCGGCCGAGGCGCATATCCCGCGCCTTGTGGACTTCGGACATACCGCCGAACCCGATGATCTCGCCCAGCTCGTAGCGAGAGGAGAGATTCTTCGGGGTCGTCATGGCAGTCCTTGCTGGGCGGCGGGAGCTGGAGTGCTGCTGTGTGCTGGTCGCGTGGTTCCGAACGCACCACCGGCGCCACCGGGCACCGTCGGTGGCCACGATGGTATTTCGAACGGGGGCTCGATGGTGGTCTTGCTGGGCTTGACCGTGGTGGTCGGCGCCGGTTTGGTGGTGCTCGGTTGCTGCGGCGTGGTGGTCGGCGGCTGCGTCGTCGTGGTCGGCGGCGGCTCGGTGGTGGTCGGCAGCGGTTCCTCGGTGGTCGGCGGGACCGTCGGCGGCGGGGGCACGTACCGGGTGGTGGTCGGCGGCTCGGTGGTCGTGGTGGTGGTCGGCACCGGCGGCGGCACCACCACGGCGCTGGTCTTGGTGGGCGGCGTCGATTCCGGCGGATCCCCGCTGAGCAGGACGAAGGCCGCCGCCGCACCCACGACCAGCGCGCCGACGCCGAGACCCGCGAGGGCCTTCTGACTGTTGGTGAAGCGCCCGCCGCCCTGTTCGGCGGTGCGTCCACCGATCGGCGGCGTGCCGGGCGGCGGGGTGTTCGGACCCTGCATCATGGCGGTGGCGACCGGCGGCTGCTGCGCCCGCTGTGCGTGCGGCGGTGTCGGGTACCGCACGGTGGCGGCGTCACCGCGCGCGGCGGTGGGCAGGATCACGGTCGGTCCGGGCGGCAGCACCCGGGTGGCGCCGGAGGTCATCGGTCCGGCCAGGCCGCTGGGCGGCGGCGGCCGACGGCCCGCGCGCACGGCGGCCACCGCGTCGGCGAATTCACCGCCGCTGGTGTAGCGCTGACCCGGCTCCTTGGCCATGGTGATCTCGATGAGCTCCCGCACGTTCGGCGGCAGGTCGGGCGGCAGCGGCGGCGGGGTCTCCCGCACATGCTTCATGGCGACGGTGAGCGCGCCGTCTCCGGTGAAGGGCCGCTGCCCGGCCAACGCCTCGTAGCCGACCACGCCGAGTGAGTACACGTCGGAGGCGGCGGTGGCGTCCTCGCCGGTGGCCTGTTCGGGCGCGATGTACTGGGCGGTGCCCATGACCATGCCGGTCTTGGTGACCGGGGAGGCGTCGACGGCCTTGGCGATGCCGAAGTCGGTGATCTTCACCTGGCCGGTCGGCGTCACGAGAATATTGCCGGGCTTGACGTCGCGGTGCACGACGCCCGCGGCGTGCGCCACCTGGAGCGCCCGACCGGTCTGCTCGAGCATGTCCAGGCCCTGCGCCACCGACAGCCGGCCGAGCCGGTTGAGCACGGCGTTCAGCGGTTCACCGGACACCAATTCCATGACCAGGTAGGCGGTTTCGCCGCCCGCCGGGTCCATGGTCTCGCCGTAGTCGTAGATACCGGCGATACCGGGGTGGTTGAGCTGCGCGGTGGTCTTGGCCTCGGTGCGGAACCGGTGCCGGAAGGTGGGGTCGGCCGAGAATTCCGCCTTGAGCACCTTCACCGCGACCCGGCGGTCGAGGCGGGTGTCCAGGGCTTCCCAGACCTGTCCCATTCCGCCGGTGGCGATGAGGCGATGCAGCCGGTAGCGGTCGGCGATCAAGGCACCGTTGGTCAGCATTCCAGCCCCCGTCCAGCGAGCACGTTCATATCGTTCAGCCCCCCGCCAGTCCGGCGTCGAGCACCGCGCGGGCGACCGGCGCCGCGACGGAACCACCGGTCGCGGCCAGGGCGCGGTCACCGCCGTTCTCGACGATGACCGCGATCGCGATCTTCGGATTCTGCGCCGGCGCGAAGGCGATGTACCAGGCGTGGGGCGGGGTGTTGCGGGGATCGCTGCCGTGCTCGGCGGTGCCGGTCTTGGAAGCGATCGTGTAGGGGCTGCGGCCGCCGCCCTGGGTGTTCTTTTCCGATTCCATCATCAGAGTGGTCAGTTGGGACGCCACCTGGGCGTTCACCGCCTGACCCACCGACATCGGTTTGGTGGTGCTGAGCACGCTGAGATCCGGGCCTTGCAGTTGGTCGACCAGGTAGGGCCGCATCCGGACGCCGCCGTTGGCGATGGTGGCCGCGATGACCGCGTTGTCCAGTGGCGTGAGCGCCACGTCGCGCTGGCCGATGCTGCTCTGTCCGAGCGCGGCGCCGTCCGGGATGGTGCCGACGGTGCTGTCCGCCACGGGAATCGGGATCCCCTCGTGCTGTCCGATACCGAACGCGGCCGCTTCGTCCTTGAGCGTCGCGGACCCAACCTTGATACCGAGCTCCACGAAAGCGGTGTTACAGGACAGTTTGAACGCGGTGGTCAGTGATGCGGTCTGGCTGTCGCCGGGGCCGCAGTGGTTGCCGTTGTAGTTCTCCAGCGTGGTGGCGGTGTCGGGCAGGGTGATGCGCGACGCGGCCGTGAACTGGTCGTCCGGCTGGGCGATGCCCGCGGACAGCGCGGCGGCCGTGACCACCACCTTGAAGGTGGAACCGGGCGGATAGGTCTGCGACACAGCGCGGTTCAGCATGGGCGAGCGCGGATCCTGCTGTAGGTCGTTCCAGGTCTGGGTGACCGCGGCGCCGTCGTGGCTGGACAGCTGGTTCGGGTCGTAACTGGGGGTGGACACCATGGTGAGGATGCGCCCGGTGCTCGGTTCGATGGCCACCACCGAACCGGTGTACCCCTTCGAGGTGAGCTGCTCGTAGGCGACCTTCTGCATGACCGGGTCGATGGTGGTGACCACATTGCCGCCACGCGGATCGCGGCCGGAGACCAGATCGACGAGATGGCGGCCGAACAGCTGGTTGTCGGAGCCGTTGAGCACCGAGTCCTCGGCGTGCTCGAGCCCGGTGCTGCCGTACTGCATGGAGTAGAACCCGGTGACCGGGGCGTAGGCCGCCGGATCGGTCGGGTAGGTGCGCAGGTACTTGTACCGGTCGTCGGTGGCGACGGAACTGGCCAGCACCGTGCCCTGCGCCGAGATCTGGCCGCGCTGGCGCGAGTACTCGTCCATCAGCACCCGCACGTTGCGCGGATCGCTGCGCAGACTGTCCGCCTTGATGACCTGTACGTAGGTGGCATTGGCCAGCAGGGCGACGACCATGATCATCACGGCCATGGCGACGCGACGCAGGGGAGTGTTCACGCGGTGCCTCCCTTCGGAGGTCGCCGCACCATCTCGGTGGGGGCGTCGGCAATGGGTTCGGGGGCGCGCCTGCGCACCGGGGCGGGTGCGCGGGCCGCGTCGGAGATCTTGATCAGCAGCGCCACCAGCGCGTAGTTGGCCAGCAGCGAGGAACCACCGTACGAGACGAACGGCGTGGTGAGACCGGTCAGCGGAATCAGTTTGGTGACACCGCCGACCACCACGAACACCTGCACGGCGATGGTGAACGACAGTCCGGCGGCGAGCAGTTTGCCGAAGCTGTCACGCACCGCCAGCGCCGTGCGCAGCCCGCGCACCACGAGCACGGTGAACAGCATGAGCACTGCGGCCAGGCCGACGAGCCCGAGTTCCTCACCGATGGTGGTGATGATGAAGTCGGTCTTGGCGAAGGGCACCTGTGACGGCCGTCCGCTGCCCAGCCCGGTCCCCGCCAGTCCGCCGGTGGCCAGGCCGAACAGCGACTGCGAGATCTGGTAGCCGGTGTTGTTGTAGTCGTCGAACGGGTGCAGCCAGGTCTCCACGCGCACCCGTACATGCCCGAATCGGTTGTAGGCGAAGAGGAATCCGATGGCCAGCAGACCGCCGCCGATGACCAGCCAGCCCACCCGCTCGGTGGCGATGTAGAGCATGGTCAGCACGGTGACGAAGATGAGCAGCGAGGTGCCGAGGTCCTTCTCCAGCACCAGCACGCCGATGCACACCACCCAGACCACCAGGATCGGGCCCAGATCGCGGGGGCGCGGCAGCTCCAGCCCCAGCACATGCTTGCCCGCCACGGTGAACAGGTCACGCTTGGCGACCAGCACCCCGGCGAAGAAGATGATCAGCAGCAGCTTCGCGAATTCGCCCGGCTGCACGCTGAATCCGGGCAGCCGGATCCAGATCTTGGCGCCGTTGACCATGGAGAACCGATCCGGCAGCAGCGCCGGAATGGCCAGGGCTATCAGGCCGATCAGACCCAGGGTGTAGGCGTAGCGCGCCAACGTGCGGTAGTCGCGCAGCGTGATGAGCAAACCCATGAACACCACCATCCCCAGCCCGGTCCACAGCACCTGCTGATTGGCGTCGGGGGAGGGGATGGCCGTGGAGTTGAAGATGGCGTCCTGTTTGTCGGCCAGATCCAGGCGATGGATGAGCACCAGCCCCAAGCCGTTGAGCAGGGCCACGATCGGTAGGAGCACCGGGTCGGCGAAGGCCGCGAAGCGCCGTACCGCCAAATGCGCGACTCCGAACAGCGCCAGGTACGCCAAACCCAGCTTGGCGATATCCCAACTGATGGACTGTTCCTGGCTGGCCTCCACCAGCACCAGCGCCACCGTGGTGACGAGGGCGGCGAGGCCGAGTAGCAGCAACTCGATATTCCGCCGGGTGGACGGCGGCGGCGCGGGAGCGAATCCGCCCGGCGGGCTGGGAAAGGCCCCAGCGGACGGCGGTGCCGGTGCGGACATCAGTCCGTCACTCTGCAGTTCTGGCCCGCGATCTGCGGGGCCTGGGTGGTGGTGACGGGGGCGCTGGCCGGCGGCTGCTCGCGGTTCTCCGGCGGACGCAGCTCACCGGTGCGTTCGGTGCCGGGCTCGGTGTCCGGCTGACCGGTGGTGGTCGGCGGCACCGCCGTGGTCGGCGTGCCCGTGGCGGGCGGCTGATTCGGGTCGCTCGGCGGCGTCGGCTCCGGTTCGGCGGGCTTCTCGCACGGCGGCAGCAGTTCCCGCTGCGCCAGCGACCGCATCTGCGTCACGGCGTCCTCACGGGAGCCGGGCGGCAGGCCCTTCTCGACGGAATCGCGACCGGTGGGCTTGAGATCGTCGAAGGTCAGTTCGCGGCAGCCGGCCGGGAAGTCGGTGCCGGGGGCGACGAGGGACAGTTCGCCGTCGCGGGTGACGCATCCGATCTGATCGACATCGTGGATGGAGTAGCCCAGTACCGAACCGGGCAGCCCGCGTAGTACCACCACCCGATCGCCGTCCGCGCCCACGTAGTAGTTGCTGCGAATCATGTTGTAGCCGACCGTGAGCCCGGCGCCGATGGCCACGATGAGCGCCACCGCCAGCAGCAGCCAGCGCAGTGTGTGGCCCTTGCGCGGCGGTTCGGGCTCGGACTGCTGGACGGCGCGGCGCGGGGCGGCGCGCGGAGGTCTCATGGCGGCGGCCCGCCCGGCGGCGGTGTTCGGCGGGGGAGTGTCCTCGTCCTCACCGGAGGCCGCGCCCGCCACGATGGGGTGGCTCTGGCCGTAGTCGAGGTCGATCACGTCGGCGACGACGACGGTCACATTGTCGGGACCGCCGCTGCGCAGCGCCAGTTCGATGAGCCGGTCGGCCGCCTCGTCGGTGGTGCCCTCGCGCAGGGTGTTGCCGATGGTCTCGTCGCTGACCACGTCGGACAGGCCGTCCGAGCACAGCAGGTAGCGGTCACCGGCGCGGGCCTCGCGCACGATGAGTGTCGGCTCGATCTCGTTGCCGGTGAGCGCGCGCATGATCAGCGACCGCTGCGGATGGGTGTGCGCCTGCTCCGGGGTGATGCGCCCCTCGTCCACCAGCGACTGCACGAAGGTGTCGTCCCTGGTGATCTGGGTCAGCTCGTCGTTGCGGAACAGGTAGGCGCGGGAGTCGCCGACATGGGCGAGGCCGAGCTTCTTGCCCGCGAACAGGATGGCGGTGAGCGTGGTGCCCATGCCGTCGAGTTCGGGTTCCTCCTCGACCTGATCGGCGATGGCGGCATTGCCCTCGCGCACCGCGCGGTCGAGCTTGCCGAGCAGATCGTCGCCGGGTTCGTCGTCGTCGAGATGGGCCAGGGCGGCGATCATCAACTGCGAGGCGATCTCACCGGCGGCGTGGCCGCCCATCCCGTCCGCGAGCGCGAGCAGCCGCGCACCCGCGTAGACGGAATCCTCGTTGTTGCTTCGGACGAGACCGCGGTCGCTGCGCGCTGCGTAGCGGAGAACAAGTGTCACGATCGGAGCTCGATCACTGTCTTGCCGACACGGACGGGTGTGCCGAGCGGAACCCGCACCGGCGTGGTGACTTTCGCGCGGTCGAGGTAGGTCCCGTTGGTGGAACCGAGATCCTCGACATACCAGTCCTCACCACGCGGCGACAGGCGCGCGTGGCGGGTGGAGGCGTAGTCGTCGGTGAGTACCAGCGTGGAATCATCGGCCCGCCCGATCAGCACCGGCTGGGTGCCGAGAGTGATGCGGGTGCCGGCGAGTGAGCCTTGAGTCACCACGAGATATTTGGCGCCCTTCTGGCCCCGGCGAAACGATGGCAGCACCGCGGAACCACTCTGGGACCGTGGCGCGACTCTGATGCCGGATGCCGCGTAGATATCGCTGCGCAAGGTCCGGAGCACCGCCCACACGAACAGCCACAGCAGCAGCAGGAACCCCGCACGGGTCAATTGCAGGATCAATCCCTGCACGGTGCTCCACCTCCTGTTCGACCGTGTTGTAGGTACGGTTCGTCGACCCCCAACCGGTGTTGCCTGTCAGCACGGGCCGGGTTTCGCCACCGCGTGAGTGTTGGCAGCATCATAGGGCCGTAGACCGGTTGCGATCACGATACGACCGAGGATTCTCGGGCCATATCGTGACCTGCACCGCGAGCTTACGGGATCAGACGATCCGGATCAGGATCTCGGAATGCCCGGCGCGGATGACATCCCCGTCGGCGAGCTGCCAATCCTGCACCGGCGAGCCGTTGACCAGCGTTCCATTGGTCGAACCGAGGTCGGAGAGCATGGCCGTCTGACCGTCCCAACGCACCTCGATATGGCGACGGGACACCCCGGTGTCGGGAAGCCGGAAGTGCGCGTCCTGGCCGCGGCCGATGATGTTGGATCCCTCACGCAACTGGTAGGTGCGACCGCTGCCGTCGTCGAGCTGGAGGGTGGCCGAGTAGCTGGAGCCGCCGTGCGGCGGGGCCGCCGGAGCCTGCCCGTAGCCCTGCTGGCCGTAGCCGGGCTGCTGCCCGTAGCCCTGCTGGCCGTACTGGTCGTCGGGCGCGTAGCCGCCCTGGTCGTAGCCGGGGTCCGCGTAGCCCTGCTGGCCGTAGCCCGGATCGGCGTAGCCGGGCTGCTGGCCGTACGCCTGGTCGTAGCCCTGCTGCTGGCCGTAGCCGCCCTGGTCGTAACCCTGCTGGCCGTACCCCTGGTCGTAGCCCTGCTGCTGGCCGTAGCCGCCCTGGTCGTAACCCTGCTGGTAGCCCTGCTGGTCGTAGCCGGGATCGGCGTAACCCTGCTGCTGGCCGTAGGCGGGGTCGGCGTAGCCCTGCTGGCCGTACGCCTGCTGGTCCGCGTAACCCTGCTGGCCGTAACCCTGCTGGCCGTAGCCGCCCTGGTCGTAACCGTTCTGGTAGTCGCCGTAACCCTGATCGGCGTAACCCTGCTGGCCGTAGCCCTGGTCGGCGTAGCCCTGCTGGCCGCCCGCCGGAGGGGGTGCGTACCCACCGCGGCGTGGATCGGACTCCGCGGCGTCACGGCTGGGGTCGTAGCCTGAGTTCTGCGTCATGGGGCCAGCTCCTGGTTGCGGGTGTTCGGGTCGTTGTGGTCGTTCAGATGCCGGTGGTGGGCCGGTCCGACGGCCCACGTCCGGGTCCACCCGGCCGCGGGTTCTGAACTGTCCGGTGTGCAGCGTAGGTGATGCCTCGAACGCCACGTGCACTTCGCCGTAGGTCTGCCACCCCTGCTCGCGGATGTAGTCCTGCAGATGTTTGGCGAACGCGCGGGTGGTCAGATCGTGGTCGGCCTCGAGTTGCCGCAGGTCCGACTCGTTGATGGTGATGGTGTAGCTGTTGGGTGCCAACAGGTGTCCACCGTCGAGTTCCTGGATGTGATCGGTGGCCTCGCGCTGGAGGGCCGACTCGACTTCCTGGGGCACGACGCTACCGCCGAACACGCGGGCGAAGACATCCCCGACAGCTCCCTGGAGGCGACGTTCGAACCGCGAAACGATACCCATCGCCCCTCCTCCCGGGTCATGACGCTCCCTCGAGAGCGAGCGTTTCTCGTGTCGTGGTCTGCAGACGCCGTGTCATGCACGGCGCGTCCGATACGGCGACACGCGAGAAGGGCGTGTCGCCGTAGGGACACGGTGATTGCATGATATCCACGATCGTCCACACCTGTAACTCTTGGCGAAAGCCCCTGGTTCCCGCCCGGTCCGCAATTGGGTGTACGGCCGGTCACCAGGCGATTTCGTTTTAGGGCATACCCCGTGATAACTTTTTCACGTCGCTCGGGCGAGTGGCGGAATGGCAGACGCGCTGGCTTCAGGTGCCAGTGTCCGCAAGGACGTGGGGGTTCAAGTCCCCCCTCGCCCACCAGTCGAAGGGCTCGATCCGGATTCCGGGTCGGGCCCTTCGCCGTTTCAGGCGACGTTCGTCTCGTCGGGGTTCGTCCCGAGGGGCTGGCAGGGGAAGGCGCGGCGGTAGCCGCCGGGGGAGACGCCGAGCCGCTCCACGAAGTGGTGCCGCAGATTGTTGGCGGTGCCGAAGCCGCTGCGTTCGGCGATCTTCTCCACCGGGAGATGGGTGGTTTCCAGCAGGGCGCGGGCGCGGGCCAGGCGCTGGTTCAGCAGCCACTGCAACGGCGTGGTGCCGGTCGTCTCCTGGAAGCGCCGGTAGAGGGTGCGGGGGCTGACGGCGGCGCGGCGGGCGAGGTCCTCGACGGTGAGCGGCCGGTCGAGCCGGGTGCGCGCCCAGTCCATGACCGGTGCGAGGGCGCGGTCGTCGGTCTCGGGCACCGATTCCTCGATGAACTGGGCCTGACCGCCCGGCCGGTGTGCGGGCACCACCATGCGCCGCGCCAGCTGATTCGCCACCCGGGAGCCGAGGTCGCGGCGCACCAGGTGCAGGCACAGGTCGAGGCCCGCGGTCATCCCGGCGCTGGTGAGTACATCGCCGTTGTCCACGTACAGCACCGAATCATCCACGCGCACTTCGGGATAGCGCTCGGCCAGCTGCGCGGTGTGCATCCAGTGCGCGGTGGCGCGGCGGCCGTCCAGCAGTCCGGCCTCGGCCAGAGCGAAGGCTCCGGTGCACAGCGAGACCATGCGGGTGCCAGCGGCGTGCGCGGTGCGCAGGGCGTCGATCAGATCGGGTGGCAGCGGCTTTCCTTCATCGACACAGTCGTCCGGCACCGATGGGACGATCACGGTGTCGGCACCCACCAGACCCTCGAGCCCGTAGGGGGTACGCAGTGTGAAGCCTGGTGAGCCGGGTTCGCTCCGATCACCAGTACCGCACAGCCGCAATTCATACCAGGTGGGGGACAGGTCCGGCTGGGGCTTTCCGAAAACTGTTGCCGGAATGCTCAATTCGTAGAGATCCCAGGTGGGCACCCCGATGTCGGCGGGAACGACCAGGGCTACGGAACCGACGCTCATACCCGTCAGCCTATGGCAGGAATTTGGTGATACCCGGCATCCGTGTCACTGGTCGGCTCCCGCATGGGCTGCGAATCTTGATCCCGGTCGGCCAAGAATCGTTGAAACCTCAAGGGAGACAAGAGATGAACACCACACCGTAGTCCGTCACGGTACTCGGCCTCGGCCAGATGGGCTCGGCGCTGGCCGCCGCGCTGCTCGATCGCGGCCACCGGGTCACCGTGTGGAACCGGTCGGCGCACAAGGCCCAGCCGCTGGTGGACCGGGGCGCGGTGCTCGCGGCCGATCCGCGTCGGGCGGTCGAGGCGAGCCCGCTGGTCCTCGTCTGCGTCTTCGACCAGGAGGCGATGCGGGAGCTGACCGATCCGATCGTGTCCGAACTCGCGGGCAAGGCGCTGGTCAACCTCACCTCGTGCGGTGCCGAGCAGGCCCGTGCGGCCGCCGAGTGGTTCGGTGAGCGCGGTGTCGACTATCTCGACGGCGGCATCATGACCACCCCGCCCGGCGTCGGCAGCTCCGAGGTCATGTTCCTCTACAGCGGTGCCGCCGCCGCGTTCGAACCGCACCGCGAGACCCTCGCCGCTCTCGGCGATCCGCTCTACCTCGGTACGGACGCGGGTATCGCCGCCCTCTACGACTCAGCGCTGCTGAATCTCATGTGGTCCACCATGACCGGCTGGCTGCACGGCGTCGCCCTGGTCGGCGCGGAACAGGTTGCGGCACAGGAGTTCACCCCCATCGCGATCCGCTGGCTCGCCACCGTGAACTCCTTCCTCACCCGCTACGCCGCCCAGGTGGACGCGGGCAGCTACCCAGGCGACGACGCCACCGTGGACGTGCAGATCGCGACCATCGACCATGTGCTGCACGAGGAGTCGGCGCGCGGCATCGACACCGCCCTGCCCGAACTGCTCAAGGCCACCATGCTGCGTGCCCGGGAATCCGGACACGGCTCGGACAGTTTCGCCAGCGTGATCGAAGTTCTCCGGAAGGGAGTCGCCTCATGAGCGCCAAGGTCGGCCGATTCGAGGACCTGGAGGGCGAATTCAACGCTTACGTCGGCTCCATCAACTACGCCACCATGGTGACGGTCGACGCCCGCAACCGCCCCCGCACCCGCGTCCTGATCCCGGTATGGGAGAAGGTCGACGGCGAACCCCTCGGCTGGCTCGCCACCTACCGCACCCCGGTCAAGGAGAAGCACCTGGCGGCCAACCCACACACCAGCTTCTCCTACTGGAAACCCGGCAACAACTCCGTGGCGGTCGAGGCGACAGCCGAAGGCGTCGACGACATCACCCTCAAAACCCACGTCTGGAACCTGTACCGCCGCACCAGCCCCCGCGGCGCCGGCTACCACCTCGGCCAGTTCTGGCACGGCCCTGACGATCCCAAGCTGCGCGTACTGCGCCTCACCCCGTGGCGCATCCAGGTGATCCGCGGCACCGACCTGCGCAGCCGCATCTGGCAGCCGCCCGCCCGGGCGGAGTTGGCGTCGTAAGTCCAGACCCGGTCCCACTGGCCGGGGCCGGAGTGGCGTATTGCCCGAGGACCCGGTAGCGGTCGGGCAGTATCGGCGGCTGTGTCAGCACGGAAAATCGGACGGTCGGCATTGGGGCTGCTGACGGTCGGCATGTTGGGGACTATCGCGGCGGGGCCGGGGGCGGCTGCGCCCGGGTGGGGGCCGTTGGCGGAGCCGAATCCATATCTGGGGCCGGTGGGCACGGCGACCATGCACGGGGATGCGGGGTCCTCGGATGTGGTGCCGTATCCCGGGCCGGGGACCGGTGCGCGGGGGATCGGGGTGTATCCGCTGGGGGCGGCCTGTCCGACGCTGTTGCAGGGGTCCGACGGGTTGGTGGTGGCCCTGTGTACCGGCGTGGTCGACCGTGCGCCGGTGGTGCATCTGATCGATCCGGCGGATTCGGGGCTGCTCGGTACCGGGTCCGGGGGTCCGGCCACCGGATCGGCGGGGCTCGCCAGTGGGTCCGGCAGCGGTTCGGCGAGCGGGTCCGCCAGTGGGTCGGCGGGGGTGCTCACCGGGTCGCTGGCGCAGCTGAAGTTGAACAAGGGTGGGCTGCTCGGGGGCGTGTATGCCTATCTCGACAATGACGACCGGCTCGTGGTGGTGGACGGCACCCGGAAGCTGCTGCGCATCGCCCATGAGCGCACGGGGGCGGGATGGGAACTGCGCGTGGTCGATTCGGTGGATCTCACGGCGGCCATTCCGGATGGTGACAGCGTCACCGGGCTGGTGCCGGACTGGTCGGGCACGGTCTGGTTCGCCACCGCGCGCGGCATTGTCGGCACGGTGACGCTCGGTGGGGCCGTCGCCACGCTCGGGCTGCCCGCGGGGGAGCAGGTGGCCAACAGCATCTCGGCCGCGCCGAGCGGGCGGGTGGCGGTGGCGACCACGCACGCGCTCTACGAATTCGACGCCGACGCCGCCGGGCGGCCGGTGCAGCTGTGGCGCGCGGCCTACGACCGGGGTCCGGCGCGCAAGCCGGGGCAGTTGTCCTGGGGGACCGGGTCCACGCCCACCTACTTCGGGCCGAGTACGGGGGCCGACTATCTGACGATTGTCGACAATGCGGCCGACCGGGTGAACCTGCTGGTGTTCCGTTCCGGCAGCGGTGAACTCGTGTGCACCCGGCCGGTGTTGACGCGCGGTGGCGCGGGTAGTGAGAACTCGCCCGTTGGGATCGGGGCGTCGGTGTTCGTTGCCTCTACCTACGGCTATCCGTATCCAGCGGTGCCGGAGGGCGCGGGTCCGGCCGAACCGGCGTCGGCCCCCTTCGTCGGCGGTATGACGCGGGTCGATGTGGACGGCGGCGGGTGCCGCACGGTGTGGGAGAACACGGTGCGCAGTTCGGCCGTACCGCATCTGTCGGCCGGTGACGGACTGCTCTACACGGTGGGTCGGGTGGGCTTGCCGGTCACGACGCCGCTGGACGGCTACGCGTTCACGGTGGTGGATCCGCACACCGGGGAGGTGGTGAGTGAGCGCGGGCTGCCGTCCACACTGCTCGCCGATCCCTTGCAGACCTCGCCGCTGCTGATGCCTTCCGGCGATGTGCTGCAAGGCACCACGACGGGCATCGTCCGAATCGCGGGCTGAGGAAAACCGCAGGTCGCGGTGAGATGTGACGAAGATCGCAGTGCCGCTCGGCGGCCCCCGGTCGGGGCGTTGCCGGGCGGCGGCGGATGGGTGCCCGGCGGGTCGGCGGGAACGAAATTCGATTGCCGCCGGACGGCGCTCGGGGTACCCGACACCTTTTCGGTGACTTTTGCTAGACGCATGTACGGGCTTAGCTCAGTTAAACAAACTTGGAGTTTGTTTCGAATCTGGCGAACGGTAGGCAATAGCCTTCTGCTCTCGGAAAACGCCAGATGAACACGGGTTGACCGACCTGGATGCGAGTTTTGACCGAAACGGAGGCAAACGTTCAGGCGAGGTTCACACCAAGCGGTCCTTAGGGTCGCTCGGCGGTGGCGCGGAAGTAGCCACGAAATGATCACGGTCATCGTTACCTAGCCTCGAAAATGGGGAAGCTGGAAATTTGCGATCTTCCCGGATTACCCTCCCGCAGTGTCCGATTCGCCTGGTCGGCTTATACGCCCGCGGTCCGTGTCGAGGGTTGCGTCGGCATAACGATTGTGTAGAGTTGTCGGCAACGCTGGCCGCAGCTGAGCTGGACTCGCTGCGGCCAGTGGAAATCAATTTCCGACCGCCGCCACCGAGGTCGAAGCACCTTTCACCGCAGCCGGTTCCGGTCCGATCCCCGTCGAGTAGCTCGACATGTGCTCGCCTTCCTCCGCCAACGCCGCCCGGCGACCCACGCCGAACACATAGCCGAGGAAGATCAACTCCGCCAGCAGGCCGACCCCGATGCGCAGCGGATCGGGCAGCTGACTCGGTGTCACGAAACCCTCGATGAGGCCCGAGACGAACAGCACCACCGCCAGTCCGACGGCGATCACGGCGGTGGCCCGGCCCTGGTGCGCGAGCGCCTGCACCCGGCTGCGCCGCCCCGGATCGACCAGCGTCCACCCCAGCTTCAGCCCCGCCCCGCCCGCCACGAAAATGGCGGTGAGCTCCAACATTCCGTGCGGGAGGATGAACGTGAAGAACGACTCCAGCCGCCCCGCGTGCCCCATCAGCCCGGCGGTGATGCCCAGATTCACCGCGTTCATGACGAGTACGTAGACCGCGGGCAGCATGAGGAAGCCGGTGAACAGCGCCAGCGCCGCCACCCACGCGTTATTGGTCCACACCTGGGCGGCGAACGCGTCGTTCGGATGCTCGGAGTAGTAGGACTCGAACGCCCCGCCCGGCCCGGTCAGCTCCGGCGAATTCTCGGGCAGCCCGAGAGTCCGCCGCGCATGCGACGATTCGGCCACCCACCAGGCCAGCGCCGTAGACCCGAGCAGGAAGGCCGCCGCGACTCCCACCCACCAGCCCCACGCCCGATACACCGCCAGGGGAAACCGGTGCGTGAAGAAGTAACCGATCTCCTTCCCGATCTCGGTGCGCGCACTCAACACCCGCCCCCGCGCCCGGGTCAGCATCGCCGACAACCCGGCGATCAACTCCGCATCGGCCCCCTGCGTCTGCAACGCCGCCAACTGCTGCGAAGTGACCCGATACAGCCGCACCAACTCATCGGTCTCCGCCCCCGACAGCCGCTTGCGCCGGGTCGCGAGCTGATCGAGCCGCTCCCAGGACTGCCTGTGCACATAGGTGTACGCGTCCAGATCCATCCACTGCCCTCCTGCCGCACGGCTGAGGAAAGACTATCGGCCGTCACCGACGCACCCCGCCCGACGCGGCGGCCAGCACCGGCTGGCTACGCTGATGAGTCTCGACGGTGAGTATCGGCGAACTCCAGAGTTGATACCCGGGCTAGAACCCCGTAGGCATCGGCGACTCTGACGTCGTCGGCGAGCAGGTTCGGCGGCATGGGGGATGTCTGAACGCACGCTCATGCCGAATATCGCGCCCCCCGGCGGTCGCTACCGATCGACGCTGCCTCGGAATCGGGCGGCTCGAGACGGCCCGGCGGCGGGCGAACCCAATCCGTTGAGATCTGCGGCATGTCCGGCGGGAGAGCGCAACGGCATCAGTCGTCGTCGGGTTTGGCAATGTAGAACGGTGCGTACGAGCCGCTATGCCACGTGGCATCGGGCCAGCCTCGGTGCACTCGAGTGATGATGACCGAGTTTTGCTCGGGGCCGCCGGACAGAGACGCGTGCAGATCGCTGACGATGTCGTCGAGGTCCTCTGCTAGCGCCGGTGTTTCCCGCGTGGCCGCCACGTGGATCACTATCGCACCGGGGCGCGGTTCGACGGCCATGCCGACGATTTCACTGCTGATGAGGCCCAGCGCTGCCCGGCTGGCCTGGACGAGCAAGTAGTTAGTGCGGAGCAGCGTGTCTATCTCGTCCGGCCTCAGATCTGGGTTGTAGTACTGCGAACCAGGATGCCCCATTTGGCCACGATATCTGGGCTGATCGACTCGCCCAACTCTTAGGAACAGTCGTAATTGAGCATCCGCTATTGCCGCATACCGTGCGTGACGACCGACCCCGCCACAGCATGATGTCAAGCCGAACCGTGACGTCAGCTCTCACCCGATGCGGCATCCGGGCAGTCCCGGATTCACCGATCAACGGCATCATGATTCGCCGAAGGAGCCACGTGGCGCGTTCCCGGATTGGCGATCAATTCGGACCTGCGACCACTGCATGCCGATGCTCTGAGATGAGCGGCGGTGCGAAATCGGCTGTCGTACCGCGACGTACCCCGATCAATAGGTGCGTCCCGAGTCCGGTGTGATCCGGCCCGCCTCCACCAGCGTCCGCCACGCCGCGGTCTTGCGCGGACACTCACCGACCCGACACGACCGGTGCCGCTGCATGGTTCGCTGGGCCTCGAGTTCCCCCATGGGTCGGTCCGGCGCATCATGCGGGTACCCGACCGGCCACACGGCCGCGTCCATCTCGATCCGCTCCTCCCGCAGCCGTTGCCGTATCTCGGCCACGCTGCGCCCGTCCGGCGTATGGCGCGGGCACAACCACGCCACCGCGTACGGGGCCGCGGCCAGCAGGATTGCGGCAGCGACACCGATCGCGAACACCCACCACGACATGGTGATCACCGAATCTCGGTGTCCACGACCCACAGTGGATCGATGTCGATCGGCGCGAACGTCACGGCGGCAAGTGCGGCCCTCACATCGGGGTGAAGGTCGGCGGGGTCTATTTCCCAACCGTCATCACCGACCAGCGACCATGAGCCGTCGATGCGCTGGAGGTAGCGGAAGCCGTCGCCCGACGGCACCGCCCTGTCGTCCTCGTCGAATCGCCCGTGCAGTTCCACCGGCCCGCCCCAATCCGTGTCGAAGTGGTGCGCACCCACCGCCAGGGAGCGGTTACGGGATCGACCTGGCGGCGGGGCTGCCACTGAGCTTCGCTGCCCGCAAGGAGGCGGAGGGACAGTGAAGGGACAGGGAGACATGGGGCTATCGCGGGTTTACGCTCGGAACATGGGCGAACATGTGGGGCATCGGATCGCCGCGGAACGCAAGATCGCCGGGCTGAGCCAGCGGGCGCTCGCCACCCGCGCCGCGTACAGCCTGAGCATGGTCAAGGCGGTCGAGCAGGGACGTGAACCGGCATCGCCGGGGTTCATCTCAGCGGTCGCGCGTGCCCTGCGGATCACACCGGAACACCTGACCGGCGCTCCGTACGACGACGGAAAACCGTTGTCGGACGCGGTGAATGCGCTGTCGGTGCTGCTCACCGAGGGGCGCTACGCTCGCGCTGCCGAGCCTGGCCCGCTGTCTCGGATCGAGGCCGATCTCGAAGCGGCCCAACAGCTCTACCGCAGTGACCGGACGCGCCAGACGATCGAGGTGCTGCCGGATATCATCCGGCGGTTGCACGGGGCGGTACGTGACCTTTCCGGCGATGAGCAGTCGCACGCGTACACCCTGCTCACCTCCGCCTACGTACTCGCCGAATGGTCCGCCCGCCGCACCGGTCATCTGATGCTGGCGCTTCCCGCGCTGGACCTGGCCGACGGCTACGCCCCCTTCGCCGACGATCCGAACTACGGTGCGTTCTCCGCGTTGGCCCGCGCCCGGGTGCTGACCCATTACGGCGAGTCCGAAGTGGCCGGGCAACTCATCGACTCCGCCATCGAGTCCGCTGACAGCAGCCGCGCCGGGCTGGTATTGGCCGGGTACTCCCATCTGGCCGGGGCGATCAACGAGGCGCGCAAGCTCAATCATCCCGGCGCGGTCGATCACGTTCGGGCCGCACGGGAGATGGCGGCCCGGACCGGCGAAACCGATCTGTACATGACGGCGTTCGGTCCGCTGAACGTGGAGATCCACGCACACGCCATCGAACTCGAGTCGGGCGATCCGAACCGCGCGGCGGTGGAAGGGGCGCAGCTGACCTATACGGCCGACGCACCGCCGACCCGAATCGGTCATCACTGGCACGACAACGCCCGCGCCTGGCTGCTCAGCGGCAAGCCCGACCGAGCATTGGCCGCCTTGAACAAGGCCCGGGCGGCAGCGCCACAGCAGACCCGTCTGCACCCGTCGGTGCGCGAAACCGTGCACGGAATCGCAGCCGCCCAGCGGCGGCAGACCGACAGCTTGCTCGGGTTCGCTTCCTGGCTCGGCGCGGTGCTGTAGCGGCTCGGCCGCGCGGGAGCCGATTTCGGTTCTGCGCACAAGGCCGGGTACCTCGCCAGGCACATCCGAGACCGACTCGGCAGGGCTGAGTGCCCCCGCCCACTCTCGACACCTGGGGCCTCAACGACTGATCTCACGATGTCGGCGACATGGCCGATGAATACTGACGTCGACGTGTTGGGGCAGGCGCTGCGGCAGCGTCCATCAGGGCTGAACGCGCACCGGGGGAACGGTGCACTCGCCCAGCGGACCGGGCGCGGTGGCGTGACACGGCGCGCGCGTGTTGCCTCACCGCGTGTACGTGGGAAGAATGCGAGTCACCATGGCCCTATTCACCACCGGCGAGGCTGTCGCCGTCGAACTGCCGGTCGCGCGGCTGCCCGCGCGGGCGGTGGCGTTTCTGATCGACCTGGTGGTGCAGTTGGTGGGTGGGCTGCTGCTGATCTTCGTGGCGGAGATGGTGTTGGCCGGGCTGAACGCGGATTCGGCGTGGGAGGACGCGGCGCTCATCGTGATCGTCGTGGGGGTGCTCATCGGGTATCCGGTGGCGTGCGAGACGTTGACGCGCGGGCGGACCGTGGGCAAGTTGGCGCTCGGGCTGCGGGTGGTGCGGGCCGACGGTGGACCCGTCGATTTTCGGCATGCGCTGACCCGGGGGTTGGGCGGCATCGTGGACTTCTGGATTCTCGGTACCGGACTGATCGCGATTCTGGTGTCGCTGTGTTCGCCGCAGGCCCGGCGGGTCGGCGACATTTTGGCGGGCACGGTGGTCGTGCACGGGCAGACCCGGATTCCCTATGTGGGACTCGCGGTGCCGCCGCCCTGGCTGCTGGCCTGGTCGCGGCAGCTCGACGTGTCCGGGCTGTCCGACGAATCGGCTCGTGCGGTGCGCCAGTACCTGCTGCGCTTTCCCGGCCTGACACCTCCGGCGCAACAGCAGCTCGGCGCGGCGCTGCTGCACGCGGTCTGCGCGGAGCTGGCCATGCCCGTGCCCGTGGGCCATCCGCCCATGCACATCCTGGGTGCCATCCTGGCCGAACGCCAGCGTCGGGCACTGCCCGCGCCGCCCGCCGCACCGGCTGTGCCGTTCCAGCCGGAAACGCAGTGGTCGCGGCCGGTCGCGACGCACGTCTGAGATACGACGACAGCTGACAGCGGGCGGCAACCTCGCCGACCGACCATCAGATCCGGAGTCGCCACCCCGACGTATCGCATTGACCGCTGTCATTATCGCCCACTGCGAGAATGGTTCCGTCGCCGCGCAGCCCGAGGGTGTGCGTCGACCCGGCGGCGACCGCTACGACATCGCGCCAAGACCCCACATCGCACTGTCCGCGGCTGTTGTCTCCGGCGGCGAATACCCGGCCGTGGGTATCGACCGCGACGGTGTGACAGCTGCCCGCGGATACTCCGACCACGTCGTGCCAGCCGGATACCTCCGTGACGCCATGCGACGCGGCCCCGGTGGCGAGCACCCGCCCGGCCGCGGTGACGGCCACGGTGTGCAGATAGCCTGCCGCGACGGCACGCACGTCGCGCCAGTCGGCGACCTCGCACTGTCGCCTTCGGTTGTTACCCACCGCCGTGACCGTGCCGTCCGCGCGCAGGCCGACCGAATGCCAATCCCCGGCGGCCACGGCGACGATCTCGCGCCAGGCGTCGACGTCGCACGCCCCCTCGGTTCCTCTTCCCGCCGCCCGGACCGTGCCGTCCGCGAGAACTGCCAGGGTGCGTCGCCAACCAGCGGCGATGCCGACCACACCGGTCCAGGCGTCGACGTCGCACTGGCCGTCCCCGTTCCAGCCGACCGCGACGACGGTGCCGTCAGCGTGCAGGCCCACGGTGTGCGACCGGCCCGTGTTCGAGAAGGTGTGTACGTTTCCAGCGGCCACGGCCACGATGTCGCGCCAGGTATCGGTGCGGCACTCCGGTGCCCGGGGCCGTCCCGCCGTCGATACCGATCCATCCGTGCGGACGCCGACCGAATGACGACGTCCTGCGGCGATCACCGCTCGACCGCGTGACGCAGCCGCTGCGCTCCTCGACATACCTTGTCATCGTAATGTTGAAGAGACGGTGGAAGGTTGACCTCGAATCGAGCGGGATCTTGCGACCAAACCCTCAAAGGAGGTAACAACGGCCGGGTTCAGAGCGCGCCGGTCTGTTTCAGCTCCAGATACTCGTTCGCCAATGCCTCCGGCAGCTGCTCCGGCGGTGCGGCGATCACGCGGACGCCCATGCGCTGCAAGCTTTCCCGGGTCAGGGTGTGCTCGATGACCAGGCTCTCCGCGGCGGCGGCCGTATACAGGTCGTCGACGGTGGCGCGGCGGGTGGCGGCGGCCGCGACCTCGGGGTCGGTGACCGCGACGATCAGCACCCGGTGGCGGCGGGTGAGCACCGGCAGCACGGGCAGCAGCCGCTCCTGCACCACGGCGGCGTCCAGGTGGGTGAACCACACCACCAGGCTGCGGCGGCGGGCGCGTTGCAGGGTCGCGTTCAGCAGGGCCTGGTAGTCGGTGTCCACCAGGCGCGGCGCGACCGCGGCCAGGGCGTGCATGAGCTTGAACTGCAACCGTTTTCCGCCGATCCCGCGCACCTCGGTGCGCAACTCCCGGTCGAAGGCCAGCAGATCCACCGAATCGCCGCCCGCCGCGGCCAGTCCGGCCAGCAGCAGCGCCGCCTCCACCATGGCGTCCAGGCGGGTGCCGTCGCCGACACGGCCCGCGCTGATCCGCCCGGTGTCGAGCAGCATCACCACGTGCCGGTTGCGTTCCGGCCGCCAGGTGCGCACCAGCACGTCGTCGGCACGGGCGGTGGCGCGCCAGTCGATGGTGCGTACGTCGTCGCCGACCACATACTCGCGGAAAGAATCGAATTCGGTGCCCTGCCCGCGAATGGTGGCGGTATTGCGCCCCTCCATCTGCTGCAGGCGGCGAATCTTCGCTCCCAGCAGTCGTTCCGACCGGAACGGCGGCAGCGCGCGCAGCCGAGCGGGCACCGCCCGGCGGGTCTGGCGTCCCGCCATGCCGAGCGGGCCGAGCAGCCGGATCGTCACCGGTCCCGCGATGCGGTCACCGCGATAGTCCGGCGTGAGTTCGGTGTGGAACCGAACCCGGGTATTGGCGGGCAGACGCAGTTCGTGCGTGCGGTGTTCGGCGTGCGCGCTGTCGGGCCAGTCGTCCCACACAATGCCGCGCAGCGTGCGCGAACCCTTGTTCAGCACAACCAGTTCCACCTCGGCCGCGCGTCCGGTGCGCACCGTGGTGACCGGTTCCCGGGTCAGCTCGAGGTCGTCGGCGGAGCCGAGCAGCGCCAGGTCCGCGATCACCAGCACCGCCAGTGCCGCCGTCGCCACCAGCACCCCGAGCCAGGATGGCAGCACCAGGGTGACGAACAGCGCCGCGGCCGCCGCGGCGAGGGCCAACCGGCCGGTCACGACCATCGGCTACACCGGAACGGGAACGGACATGAGCAGCGAGGTCAGCACACCCTCGGCCGTCACACCCGCCACCTCGTGCTCGGGCCGCAGCTGCAAACGGTGCCGGAGCACCGGCAGCGCAATGGCTTTCACATCGTCGGGGGTCACGTAGCCGCGCCCGTTGAGCCAGGCGAAGGCGCGCGCCGCCGCCATCAGCGCGGTCGCGCCGCGCGTGGACGCACCGTGCGCGACGGCGGGGGAGGTGCGGGTGGCCCGGCACAGGTCCACGATGTAGGCCAGCACCTCCGGGCTCAGGGTGACCTGCGCGATCGCCCGGCGGGCGGCCTCGATATGGGCCGGACCGGCCACCGGCCGCAGCCCCGCGCCCGCCAGATCGCGCGGGTCGAACCCGGCGGCATGCCGTTGCAGAATCCGGAACTCGTCGTCGCGGCCCGGCAACTGCACGTCGACCTTGAACAGGAACCGGTCCAGCTGTGCCTCCGGCAGCGGGTAGGTGCCCTCCTGCTCGATGGGGTTCTGGGTGGCGATCACCACGAACGGCTCCGGCAGCGGCTGCGGTACGCCGTCCACCGAAACCTGGCGCTCCTCCATGGATTCCAGCAGCGCCGACTGGGTTTTCGGTGGGGTGCGGTTGATTTCGTCGGCGAGCAGCAGATTGGTGAACACCGGGCCGCGCCGGAAGGTGAACTCGGCCGAATGCGGATCGTAGATCTGCGAACCGGTGACATCGCCGGGCATCAGGTCCGGCGTGAACTGCACACGCGTGTGCTCCAACTCCAGCGCGGTGGCCAGCGAGCGCACCAGCAGTGTCTTCGCCACGCCCGGAACGCCTTCGAGCAGTACATGGCCGCGGCACAGCAGCGCCAGCACCAGGTACATGACCGCATTGTCATTGCCGACGACGGCCTTGCCGATCTCCGCGCGCAGGGCCAGCAGGGCCTGCTGGGCGTCCTCGGCGGTAGGGGTGTGGGTGGTGTCCACTGTGGTCACAGGACCTCCGCTTCGATCCATTCGAGTTGGGCGGCGACGAGTTCGAGGGTGCCCCGGTCCGGGACCGGGTCGTACAGGGCGGCGGTGACGAGTGCCGGTGCGGCCCCGCTGCGCGCGGTCACCGCGGCCAGCACCCGGTCGGGCGTGCTGTCGGCGGTGAGGCCGAGCACCGGGCGCAGCCGCCGCAGTGACGCCGAGCGCAGCCGGGCGGCCACATGCTCGAAGTCGCGGGAGCGGCGGTACAGCCCGGCCTGTCCGGCGAGCAGTTCGTGGGCGGGCACCTGCACCGGCAGCGGATCGGGCACCACGCTGCCACGGCGGCGCGCCCGCCACCACAGCACGATCGCCCAGGCGACGGCCCATTGCAGGCCACCGAAGGCGACCCAGCCGGGGAGCCGCTCGAACAGCGAGTCCTGACCCTCCCCGAACTCCGGTCCGTCGATATCGGGTGGTTGCGGCGGTGGCCCGTCCGGCGCGGTCGGCCGTGGTACCGAGGGCGCGCTGAGAGCGTTCACCAGCCCGAAGATCAGCAGCGCCACCGCGAGCACACCGAGGATCACGGCCCAGAACCGCCAGTCGCGCAACAGTTCCGGGGTGTCCACCGATCGCCGGGAGCGCGCGGTCTTCTTGCGCGGCTTGCGGCGGCGTTCGCTGATCTCGTCCGGCTCCGCGCCCGGCGGCGGTGCGGTGGAGTAGCGGTCGGCCTGCTCCAGGCGGCGATACTCGAATTCGGTGGCGGGGCGACCGCCGTACACGATCTCGTCGAAACTGCGCGCCGCCGAGGGCAGTTCGGTGGGATCGGCGACCTCGCCGCGTTCGCCCAGCGCCGTGGTGGCGGCGTGCGCGGTCTCGTCGGCGGTGCGGGCGCGGCTGACCTCGAGCACCCCGTGCTGCTCCAGTCCGCGGGTCACCGCCCGGAACCGCTCCCGCTGTGCGGTGGCGAAATCCTGTCTGCGCGCCGCCTCCTCGGCAGCAGCCAGATGTACGTCCGCCGCGCCCAACGTGGGAATGGGTGGGGCGCTGGGCATCTCGACCGGATGCCACGTGCCCGTGCCACCGCCCGAGGAGGGGGCATCGGTGCTGTCGACCGGACGCCACGTGCTCGGCGCACCCGGCGGATTACGCGGCGGTTCCGGCCTACCCGCGTCGTCGCGTTCTCCCCCCGTGCCGGTCATGACGGTGCTCCATTTCCCGTGGCGGTCGCGGGTCGCGGAATGCGGATGTCCCAGCCCTCGCGGCGGCAGCGGCGGTCCACGTAGACGACCGCCTGCGTGGCGGATTCGATGGTGTCGGCGAAGGCGGTCCAGAGCATGACCACGCTGATGATCAGGGCGATGACCGCCGGACGGTGGGTGCCGGTGAACTCGGCGACCAGTTCCAGGGCGAGCAGCATCGGCAGCAGCAGCACCGGCAGCAGCGTGCGCAGCGCCATCCACACGCCGACCAACTGCCATTCCGTGCCCTGCGCCAGGGTTTTCGCGCGCTGCGCGGCGACCGCGGCGGTGGCGGATTCCCCGACGATCACCGGTGCGGTGGTGTACTGCCGCGCCCGCAGCCAGCCCAGCCAGATCACCGCGAACGGCAGCGTGATGACCAGCGGCACGCCCAGCGCCAGCACGCCGACTCCGATCAGCGTGTACTTGAGCTGGAACAGCGCCAGCGCGGGCAGGTGCGGCAGCAGCCGCCGCAGCGCGCTCCGCCAGCCCGGCGGCTGCCGGTACACCTCGGCGACCGCGACGACGGTGGTCACCCCGCGCACGTAGAGCCGCAGGAACCAGAGGCACACCAGGGTGATGAGCACCGCGCCGACCGCGACGGCGGCATCGGAGTCACCGGCCAGCGCGATCACCACGAGGGTGCAGCCGATCGCGACCGCCGCGCTCACCGCCGCACCGGCCCCACACAGGGCCGCCAACAGCTTGATTCGGCGCTGCACCAGCTCGAACGGCAGGTCCATCAGTTCCCGGAACCGCAGCGGCCGGATCGGCACCGGCGCGGGTTCGGGCTGGGGTTCCGTCGCCGATCCGGTCGTCGGACCGGCGTGGTCGGCGGCTGGCAACACGGGCCGAGTCTATCGGTCCGGCGGCTTTCGGTCGCGACTCGACGCTTTCGGCGGGTGGCGGGCGATTCCCAGTAGGAACTCGTTCGTTGCCGACTGGCGCAGGCGACCGCCGTCGCGCCTCCGGATACTGCCGGCCCGGTGCCGTCGACACGGACGCCTGCGCGATGACGTTCCCCGCATGCACGCCGCCTCGCGGTGAAGGGTGCGGTGCGGCGCGCAGACCGCGGTATGTGGGCTGCCGTTCCGGCGTAGTTCGGGCGACTCCGCTCCTACGCGTCGAGTAGGCGGGCGACGACCCGGCGGTACAGCTCCGGTTCGACGGGCGGCAGGCCGAGCAGGGCGCGCAGGTAGACACCGTCGCCCACCAGGCTGACGATCTCCGCGCGCACCGGATCGCGGATCTCGTTGTCCAGACCGGTCTTCCAGCTGTGCATCACCTCGGTGAGGGCGCGGTCGACCTCGTCCACGTCGGTGTCGTGCGGGCCGTCGACGGTGCGCATGGTGGCCAGCATGGAGCGGTACAGGGCCAATTCGAGGGCGTCGGACTCGTTGTCGGGATGCGGGGTCTGCAAATACCACTCGGCTACCGATCTGCCCTGCGACACGGCGGATTCGAGCTGCTGGTCGGCGCGTTCGCCGAGGCGGCGGACCAGCCCGGCCAGCAGGGCGTCCTTGGATTTGAAGTGGTAGAGCAGCCCGCCCTTGGAGACGCCGGCCGCGGCGGCCACGTTCTCCAGGGTCACCTGAGACATGCCCTTGTCGAGCAGCAGGGTTTCGAGGGCGTCGAGGATGCGGTCACGCGTCGCTGTCACGGGCATCACTGTACCGTCTGGACGGTTGGTCTGTTACTGTACCGTCTGGACGGTTCAAACTCTGAAAGCAGCGAAGGATATGACCACCCACAGCAATGCCCGGCCCACACCCGGAACCGCGGCGCTTCCCGACACCGCGGCCGACCGCCGCGCCGTCGACACCCCCCTCCCGGACGGTCGACCCCCGCGCGCCACCGCCCGCACCTGGGCCGGGCTGAGCGTGCTCGCCCTGGCCCTGCTGCTGATCTCGGTCGACGCCACCGTGCTCGACCTCGCGGTCCCCGCCATCAGCGGCGATCTCGCCCCGACCACCCCGCAGCTGCTGTGGATCATCGACGTCTACTCCTTCGTGCTGGCCGGACTGCTGATCACCATGGGCACCCTCGGCGACCGCATCGGCCGCCGGAAACTGCTGCTCATCGGCGCGGCCGGATTCGCACTGGCCTCGGCGCTGGCCGCCTGGTCGATCAGCCCCGAGATGCTCATCGCCGCCCGCGTGCTGCAGGGCGTCGCGGGCGCGACCCTCATGCCCGCCACGCTCGGACTGATCCGGAGCATGTTCGCCGATCCGCGGCAGCGCACGGTCGCCATCGCGGTCTGGGGTGCGATGGCGGGCAGCGGCGCGGCCATCGGTCCGCTGCTGGGCGGCTGGCTGCTCGAGCACTACTGGTGGGGTTCGGTCTTCCTGGTGAACCTGCCGGTCATGGCGCTGCTCGTGGTGCTGGCCCCGGTGCTGGTGCCGGAATCGCGGGACCCGAATCCGGGCCGCTTCGACCTGCTCAGCGCCGGGCTGTCCATGCTGGCGCTGATCCCGATCGTGTACGCGGTCAAGGAGATCGCGGCGCACGGCGTGAGTTCGGTGGCGCTGGTCGCGGCGGTGGTCGGCGTGCTGGCGGGTGCGGTCTTCCTGCGTCGTCAGCGCCGCCTCACCGCGCCGCTCATCGACCTGGATCTGTTCGCGCTGCCGCCCTTCCGCGCGGCGGTGCTGACCAATCTGCTGTCGGTGTTCGCGCTGGCCGGTGTGCTGTTCTTCGGGTCGCAGTACTTGCAGTTGGTGCTGGGCTTGGCACCGCTGCAAGCGGGTCTGCTGCTCATTCCCGGCACCATCGGCAGTATGGCCGGTTCGCTGGGCGCGGCCTGGCTGGTGCGCCGCTGGCGTCCGGTGTCGGTGCTGGTCGCTTCGTTGCTGGTGGCGGCCGCGGGCGCGCTGCTGTTCTGGCTGCTGCGCGCCGATCCATCGGCCTCGGTGCTGCCGTTCGTGCTCGGCTTCCTGCTGATCGGTCTGGGAGCCGGTGTGGCGCTGACGGTTTCGGCCGACATGATCATCAGCTCCGCACCCGCCGAGCGGGCGGGCAATGCCGCCGCGATTTCCGAGACCGCCCTGGAAGGTGGTGTGGCCCTGGGCGTCGCGATCCTCGGCAGCGTGGTGATGGCGGCCTTCCGCCACGGCTTGGACCTGACCACGGTGCCGTCCGCCCACGTGGACGCGGCTCGCGAATCCCTCGGCGGCGCCGTCGAAACCGCCCGTCACCTACCCGGTGCGGCGGCCGCCACCCTGATCGACTCGGCCCACGCGGCTTTCGTCACGGGCATCCACCTGGCGGCCACCGGTACCACGGCGATCCTGCTGCTGGCAGCGGTCATCGTCTACCGAGCCGCAGGTGCGCGGCACGACCGCTAGCGGTTGACCGGCTGATCTTTGGCACGGAATGTCGGCGGTTGTGTCAGAACCGTCGGCTTCCGGCGGGCTAGCGTTTTCTCGCGGTTCGCTTTGGTCGGGGGCGCGCTGCCCGAGGGCGTGGGCACTCCACGCTCCACGGCACGGTTTGGACGCAGGGGACACGGTCTCACCTGCGCGTATCAGTCAGGAATATCAGCGTGAACATCTCGATTACCCGGTGGCGCGGACGCACGGGCGCGGTTGCGGCCGGACTGCTCACCACCGCAGCACTCACCCTCGGCGCACCGATCGCGTCGGCCGATCCGATCACCGATCTGCTCTGCAATGCCGGATCGTCCCAGTTCTGTCCCGCTCCGCAGGCCCCCGCCCCTGCTCCGCAGGCCCCCGCGCCCGCCCCGCAGGCCCAGCCGGAGCAGCCCGCTCCGGAGCCGCAGGCACCGTCGACCTACTACCGGAACTGTGACGAGGTCCGCCGCGCGGGCCAGGCCCCACTGCACCGGGGCGACCCGGGCTACGCCCCGCATCTCGACCGTGACAATGACGGAATCGCCTGCGAGCGAGCCTGATCCACATCGCATGCTCGGGGACCGGTAGACCCCGGCCCCGGCTGCCGATGGTGTCCCCGCCAAACCGTTCCCACACGCACGCGACTGTCGGAGCAACCTGGGTCGTGCCGCGCAGACGTGGGATTACCGCCCGCTCCGGGTGGGTCCGGTCGCCGCTCGGCCGCAGCGGACTGCCGCTGCGATCTACTCGTTCTTGCCGGGCGGCAGTTCGCGCGGCCCGCGGTATTCGAGGGCCGGGTGCTGCCGAGCGCTCAGCTCGGTCTGCTGGGGTGCGGGTGGGAGGCCGTAGCCGTGGGCGGCCTGCCCGCCCGGCAGGGCGGTGTAGCCGGGGGCGTAGCCCGGGTACTGGGCGTACGGCTGGTCGACCACGGTCGAGGCGACGTGGTGGGCGTACTGCTGCTGGGCTCCCGGGGGGAGCTGGTAGCCAGGCTGTTGGAGCTGGTAGCCGGGCTGCTGCGGCTGGGCGGAGTCCTCGGAGTCGACGGTCACCTTGCGGGTGCGGCGCAGGGTGAAGGTGATCTCCTCGGCCTCCTCGAACGCCTGGCGGACGGTGCGCAGCGGATGGGTCGCGGTATCGATGGCATTGGCGACGAAGGAGGGCACCAGCGGGCGGATCCAGCGCGCGGCCGTATCGGTGAAGGGCACCGTGCCGATGATCGGAAGCTCCAGGCCGCCACCGGGTTTCGCCTGCTCCGGGCGCGGCGCGGCACCGGCCGGGGCGAGCGCGCCGCCCGCGGCGGCCGGAGCCAGGGCTTCCGGCGCGATCTGGGCGGGCAGGTTCGACGGTGTCACGATCCCCTCCTGAGACACGGAGCTGTCCTTTCGGTCTCCGGCCGCGGCGGCCGGTAGTTCGTGCGCCGGCGCGTCGTCCAGCGCGGCGCGGTCGAATTCGTTCACCGCGCGGCGGCCGGATTCGGTGATGCCGATCTCCAGCCCGCCGATGGCGGCGATGATGCGTTTGCGCTGCTGTTCCCGGTTGATGGCGGTATCGGCGTGCGCGGTCAGCCGGGCGGCGGTGATCGCCTGTTCGGTGTGCAGCTTCTCGATCTCGACCCGGGTCTGCGCGCGTCCCACCGCGATGGCGGTTTCGGCCTCCTGCGCGGCGCGGTCGGTGTCGGCGCGGAAGGCGACCCGCCGGTCGAACGAGGTCTCCCCGCGCCACCAGCGCAGCAGCAGCGGCAGCAGGGCCAGCAGCACCATCAGCACAATGGTGGCGAGGCGCAGTGTCAGCGCGCCGCCGTGCGCCGTGGTGTGGTCGTTCATGGCGACCCAGCGTGCACCCAGTCCGCGGTCGCCGTCGGTGTATGCGGCGTCCCGCGCGTCGGCGAGGGCCTGCTCCCTGTCGGAGACCCGGGCGTCGAGTCCGGCGATTCGCTCCTCGGCGGCGGTGAGCCGGGCGCGCGCGTCGTCGAGCATCTCGTTGGCGGTGCGCTCCTCGGGACCGCGCCCCGGCACTCCGGTGATGCGGTTGCTCGGGCAGTCCGGGCCGGGGTTGTATTCGCAGCGCGCGATCACCAGCGCGGTGTCGATATCGGTTTTGGCCTGGGCGATCTGCTGGTCGAGCGCGGTGCGGTCGGTACGGGCGCGATCGAGTTCGTCACGGGCGGTGACCACGGTCGCGACGGATTCGGTTTCGGCCCGCGCCCGGTCGTCGAGCAGCCGGTCCACGGTGCCGCCGAACAGTACGGTGCTCGCCAGTTCGGCCACCATCACACCCGCCAGCACCGCCACGGCGACACGCCCGGCGAATTCGGCTCGGCTACGGCGTGTTTCACCCCGTGCGGGTGCCGGAACCGTCGCCAGCGCCCGCCCGACGGCTCCGGCCAACAGGGTGGCGAACAGCGCGATGAGGACGATGCCGACGATCGGCCAGCCGGCTGCCCCGGTCGCGAGGGCGGTGACCGCACCGGCGACACCCGCGAACAGCGCCACCACCGCGCCGGTGAGCGCGTAACCGGACAGTTCGTGCCGGTCGGTCAGGCGGCTGTCGCCGCCGCCCAGCCAGGTAAGCAGCGCGCGGACCCCAGCGGTGGGATCGGACGGCCCGGGTGAGCGCCGCGCGGGCGGTGTGGAAGATGGTGCGCTGCCGCCCTCATCGGCGGGAACGTGCGGCTCAGGGACGTGTGGGGCGGTCATGGGATCTCACATCCTCTAAGTCCCAGGGTGTTTCGGCCGTGCGAAACTATCGCTTATTCGTTATCTCAGCGTGACAGGCCGAGCCGGGTTCCACCGAGTGTGCCGACGGGGATGTGTTCAGGCTCACACCGGCGAGTTTCCGGCGCGTTTCGTGCGCTTGGTCACCCCGAATCACCCCGGCAAATGTGAGCTACCGCATATTCAACGTTAGCCAGTCGTGTGCTGAGCTGGGTGAACGGCAAACGATTCCGTACGGTCGGAACATTGCCGTTACCTGTCTCCCAGGCGCTCTCGGCAGGGTGGTGAGGTGTCCGGAAAGTTAGCCACCTTACGTCCGGTTTATCCGAAGTGATTGCGGGGAAATCTGTTTCGATGCAGGTGAGAGGGCATACCGGCGTGTGAGCGGGGCGATCCTCCGCTCGGGCCGGTCACCTGGACAACAGTGGCGAACTCGACTGAAACGATGCCGCTCGGCTGCTTTACACTAGAGAACGCGCAGGTAGTGGAGGATCGATGGAGAAGCCCAGCTAGACACTGTTATTAGTGCAACCTAAGTTGGTTGGGCTCAAGTCCTGACTTATCGTTTGCTCTTACGTCGAACGCGACAAGTTCGGCATATCGCCCCAACAGCCGGGACCAGATCGGTGCCCAGACTAAAAGGCGAAAACGGCGCGGCAGGTAGCCAACACGTAAGCGTTGGGTTACCGCCGAGCACCCGACTAGGAATTCGAAGCGGGTGGACAACTAGAGAGTTGACTGCACGGTATGACCATCAGCGCCGCTGGTCAGGAAGCCGACTGTGACTGCAACGTCCGGGCGCAGTCTGACGGAGGCGTTCGACGAAGGCCGCATTCTTCGAAGGCCTGTTTTTTGTGAAGGCAGAGGCATGACGCAACTTCCTGGCCACAGGTCCCCTGGACCCCGCGGGCTCTATGATCCGGCGAACGAACACGACGCCTGTGGTGTCGCATTCGTCGTCGACATGCACGGCCGTCGCAGCCGCGACATTGTCGACAAGGCAATCACGGCACTGCTGAACCTGGAGCACCGAGGCGCAGCCGGCGCGGAGCCGAACTCCGGCGACGGCGCGGGCATCCTGATCCAGCTCCCGGATCGCTTCTTCCGGGCGATCGTCGACTTCGAGCTGCCCGCCGAGGGCTCGTACGCCACCGGCATCGCCTTCCTCCCACAGGCCCGCCGCGAAGCCGCGCGCGCCGCCTACCGGGTCGAGAAGATCGTCCGCGAGGAGGGCCTCGAGGTCCTCGGCTGGCGTGAGGTGCCGATCGACGAATCGTCGCTGGGCGCGCTGGCCCGCGACGCCATGCCGACCTTCCGGCAGATCTTCATCGCCTCGCCCAAGGGCGGCGCCGAGCAGCTCTCCGGCATGGACCTGGAGCGCCGCGCCTACGTCGTACGCAAGCGCATCGAGCACGAACTCGGCAAGGCGGGCGCCGGCGCGGGACCGGTCGGCAAGGAGTCGGTCTACTTCCCGAGCCTGTCCGGCCAGACCTTCGTCTACAAGGGCATGTTCACCACGCCGCAGCTGCGCGCGTTCTACCTGGACCTCCAGGACGACCGCGTCGAATCCGCGCTCGGCATCGTGCACTCCCGCTTCTCCACCAACACCTTCCCCTCGTGGCCGCTCGCGCACCCCTTCCGCCGGGTCGCGCACAACGGTGAGATCAACACCGTCACCGGCAACGAGAACTGGATGCGCGCCCGCGAGGCGCTGCTGAACTCCGACGTCTTCGGCACCGACTCCGAGGGCAACAACCGCCTGGAGAAGATCTTCCCGGTCTGCACCCCGGGCGCGTCGGACACCGCGCGCTTCGACGAGGTGCTGGAACTGCTGCACCTGGGCGGCCGCAAGCTGCCACACGCCGTGCTCATGATGATCCCGGAGGCGTGGGAGCGCCACGAGAACATGAGCCCCGCGCAGCGTGCGTTCTACCGCTACCACTCGTTCCTCATGGAGCCGTGGGACGGCCCGGCGTCGGTGTGCTTCTCCGACGGCACCGTCATCGGCGCGGTGCTGGACCGCAACGGTCTGCGCCCCTCCCGCATCTGGGTCACCGACGACGGTCTGGTCGTGATGGCCTCCGAGGTCGGCGTGCTCGACATCGACCCCGCCAAGGTGGTCAAGAAGGCGCGGCTGCAGCCGGGCCGCATGTTCCTGGTCGACACCTCGCAGGGCCGCATCATCGGCGACGAGGAGATCAAGGAGGAGCTGGCCGGCGAGCACCCGTACCAGCAGTGGCTGGACGAGGGCCCGACCAAGCTGAGCGATCTGCCCGACCGCCCGCACGTGCACATGTCGCACGACCGCGTGCTCATTCGCCAGCAGATCTTCGGATACACCAACGAAGAGCTGAACCTGCTGCTCGCTCCCATGGCGGAGAAGGGCATGGAGGCGCTCGGCTCCATGGGCACCGACACCCCGATCGCGGTGCTGTCCAACCGGTCGCGACTGCTGTTCGACTACTTCGCGCAGCTGTTCGCGCAGGTCACCAACCCGCCGCTGGACGCCATCCGCGAAGAGGTCGTGACCTCGCTGCGCACGCTGATCGGACCCGAGTCCGATCTGCTGCACCCGGGCCCGGAGTCCTGCCGTCAGATCACCCTGACTCAGCCGATTCTGGACAACGACGAGCTGGCCAAGCTGGTCCACATCAACGACGACGGCTCCCGTCCGGGGCTGCGCTCGGTGGTCGTGCACGGCCTGTACCCGGTCAAGAAGGGCGGCAAGGGGCTGCGCAAGGCCATCGAGGCCGTGCAGCGCCAGGTCTCGACGGCCATCGACGGCGGCGCGCGCATCATCGTGCTGTCCGACCGCGAGTCCAATGAGAAGCTCGCCCCGATCCCGTCGCTGCTGCTGACCGCCGCCGTGCACCACCACCTGGTGCGCGAGCGCACCCGCACCAAGGTCGGCCTGGTCGTGGAGGCCGGTGACGCCCGCGAGGTGCACCACATGGCCATGCTGATCGGCTTCGGCGCGGCGGCCATCAACCCGTACATGGCCTTCGAGTCCATCGAGGACATGCTGGAGCGCGGCGCGCTGTCGCTGGGCACCGGTTCGGTGGAGTCCGATTTCAAGAAGGCCGTCGCCAACTACAACAAGGCGGCCGGCAAGGGCGTGCTGAAGGTGATGTCCAAGATGGGCATCTCCACCGTCGCGTCCTACCGCGGCGCGCAGCTGTTCCAGGTGGTCGGCCTGTCGCAGGCGCTGTGCGACGAGTACTTCGTCGGCCTGAACTCGCCGCTGGACGGCATCGGCCTCGACGACATCGCCGACGAGGTCGCGGCCCGACACCGGCTGGCGTTCCTGGAGAACCGCAACGAGCGCGCGCACCGCGAGCTCGAGGTCGGCGGTGAGTACCAGTGGCGTCGCGAGGGCGAATACCACCTGTTCAACCCGGACACGGTGTTCAAGCTGCAGCACGCCACCCGCTCGGGGCAGTACTCCATCTTCAAGGAGTACACCAAGATGGTGGACGACCAGACCGAGCGGCTGGCCTCGCTGCGCGGCCTGTTCAAGTTCAAGTCCAAGGGCCGCAACCCGATTCCGATCGACGAGGTCGAGCCCGCCAGCGAGATCGTGAAGCGGTTCTCGACCGGCGCGATGAGCTACGGCTCCATCTCCGCCGAGGCACACGAGACCCTCGCCGTCGCGATGAACCGGCTCGGCGGCCGCTCGAACTCCGGTGAGGGCGGCGAGCATCCGGCGCGCTTCGAGCCGGAGGAGAACGGCGACTGGCGTCGTTCCGCCATCAAGCAGGTGGCCTCGGGCCGCTTCGGCGTGACCGCGCACTACCTGACCAACTGCACCGACATCCAGATCAAGATGGCGCAGGGCGCGAAGCCCGGCGAGGGCGGCCAGCTGCCCGCGCACAAGGTGTACCCGTGGGTCGCCGAGGTCCGGCACTCCACCCCGGGCGTCGGCCTGATCTCGCCGCCGCCGCACCACGACATCTACTCGATCGAGGATCTGGCCCAGCTGATCCACGACCTGAAGAACGCGAACCCGCAGGCGCGGATTCACGTGAAACTTGTCGCGGAGCCGGGTGTCGGTACCGTCGCCGCGGGTGTGTCCAAGGCGCACGCCGACGTGGTGCTGATCTCCGGCCACGACGGTGGCACCGGCGCGTCGCCGCTGACCTCGCTCAAGCACGCGGGCGGCCCCTGGGAGCTCGGCCTGGCCGAGACCCAGCAGACGCTGCTGCTCAACGGTCTGCGCGACCGCATCGTGGTGCAGGTCGACGGTCAGATGAAGACCGGTCGCGATGTCATGATCGCCGCGCTGCTGGGCGCCGAGGAGTACGGTTTCGCGACCGCTCCGCTGGTGGTCTCGGGCTGCATCATGATGCGCGTGTGTCATCTCGACACCTGCCCGGTCGGTGTCGCCACCCAGAACCCGATCCTGCGCGAGCGCTTCACCGGCAAGCCGGAATTCGTCGAGAACTTCTTCATGTTCATCGCCGAAGAGGTGCGCGAGCTGCTGGCGTCGCTGGGTCTGCGCACCCTGGACGAGGCCGTCGGCCGGGTCGACCTGCTCGACACCACCGCGGCCAAGTCGCACTGGAAGGCCAGCAAGCTGGACCTGTCGCCGATCCTGGACGACGTCGAGACGGCGTTCATGTACCAGGACCGCCGCCGGACCAAGGAGCAGGACCACGGCCTGGACAAGGCGCTGGACAACCAGCTCATCACCCAGGCGCGTGACGCGCTGGAGCGGGGCAAGCCGGTCAAGTTCGAAACCAAGATCACGAACGTGAACCGGACCGTCGGCACCATGCTCGGCCACGAGGTGACCAAGCTGTACGGCGGCGCGGGCCTGCCCGACGACACCATCGACATCACGTTCACCGGTTCCGCCGGTAACTCCTTCGGTGCGTTCGTCCCGGCCGGTATCACCCTGCGGGTGCTCGGCGATGCCAACGACTATGTGGGCAAGGGCCTTTCGGGTGGACGCATCGTCGTCCGGCCGTCGGCCGACGCGCCCGCCGAGTTCGTGGCGGAGCAGAACATCATCGCGGGCAACGTGATCCTGTTCGGCGCCACCAACGGCCACGCGTTCATCCGCGGTGTGGTCGGCGAGCGCTTCGCGGTTCGCAACTCGGGCGCCACCGCGGTGGTCGAGGGCGTGGGCGACCACGCCTGCGAGTACATGACCGGTGGCCGGGTGGTCATCCTCGGCGAGACCGGCCGCAACTTCGGTGCGGGCATGTCGGGCGGCGTGGCCTACGTCTACAACCCGAACGGCACCTTCGAGGGCAATGTCAACCCCGAGCAGTCCGATGCCATCGAGCCGCTCTCGGGTGAGGACTTCACCTGGCTGCACGACATTGTGGCGCGCCACCGCGACGAGACGGGTTCGGCCGTGGCCGAACGCATCCTGAGCGACTGGTCGCAGCAGGTGAACAACTTCGTGAAGGTCATGCCGCGCGAGTACAAGAAGGTCCTGCTCGCCATCTCCGAGGCGGAGGCTTCGGGGCGCGATGTCGACGAGGCCATCATGGAGGCCGCTCGTGGCTGATCACATCGGGGCCGCGGGTGCGGCGAGGCGCTGCGATCATTCAAGGCCGCTCGTGGCTGATCACATCGGGGCCGCGGGTGCGGCGAGGCGCTGCGATCATTCAAGACCGCTCGTGGCTGATCACATCGGGGCCGCGGGTGCGGCGAGGCGCTGCGATCATTCAAGGCCGCTCGTGGCTGACGTTACTGCGGTGCGACGCACCAGCCTTGTTCGGTGCGCCGGATGGCGCGTTAGCTTTTGTCAGGAGTCGTAAATGGGTGACGCACAGGGCTTCCTGAAGCACACCAAACGGGAACTGCCGACTCGCCGTCCGGTGCCGCTGCGCCTCATGGACTGGAAAGAGGTCTACGAGGAGAACTTCTCCCACGAGACCCTCCAGCGCCAGGCCAGCCGCTGCATGGACTGCGGTATTCCCTTCTGCCACAACGGCTGCCCGCTGGGGAACCTGATTCCCGAGTGGAACGACCTGGTCTACAAGGGTGCGTGGAAGGAGTCGTTCGAGCGGCTGCACGCCACCAACAACTTCCCGGAGTTCACCGGCCGCCTGTGCCCGGCTCCGTGCGAGTCGTCCTGCGTGCTCGGCATCAACCAGGACCCGGTCACCATCAAGCAGGTCGAGGTCGAGATCATCGAGAACGGTTTCGACGAGGGCTGGGTCACCCCGGTGTACCCGACCCGTCTGACCGGCAAGAAGATCGCCGTGGTCGGGTCCGGCCCGGCCGGTCTGGCCGCCGCGCAGCAGCTCACCCGCGCGGGCCACACCGTGACCGTGTTCGAGCGTGACGACCGCATCGGCGGCCTGCTGCGCTACGGCATTCCGGAATTCAAGATGGAGAAGCGCTTCATCGACCGCCGTATGGCGCAGATGGAGGCCGAGGGCACCGTCTTCAAGACCGGCGTGAACGTGGGCGTGGACATCACCGCCGAGCAGCTGCGCGAGCAGTTCGACGCGGTGGTGCTGGCCGGTGGCGCGACCATCGCGCGCGATCTGCCGATCCCGGGTCGCGATCTGGACGGCATCCACCAGGCCATGGAGTTCCTGCCGCTGGCCAACCGGGTGCAGCTGGGCGACGCCATCACCGACGCCGAGGGCTTGCCGCCCATCCACGCCAAGGGCAAGAAGGTCGTCATCATCGGTGGCGGTGACACCGGCGCGGACTGCCTGGGCACCTCGCACCGGCAGGGTGCGGCCTCGGTGCACCAGTTCGAGATCATGCCGCGTCCGCCGGAGGAGCGCGCCGCGTCCACCCCGTGGCCGACCTACCCCCTCATGTACCGGGTCTCCTCGGCCCACGAGGAGGGCGGCGAGCGGGTGTTCTCGGTGAACACCGAGCGTTTCGTCGGCGCGGACGGCAAGGTCACCGGCCTGCAGGCGCACGAGGTCACGATGGTGAACGGCCGCTTCGAGAAGGTCGAGGGCACCGACTTCACCCTCGAGGCCGATCTGGTGCTGCTGGCCATGGGCTTCGTCGGCCCGCAGAAGAACGGCCTGCTCGAGGATCTGGGCGTCGGCTACGACCAGCGCGGCAACGTCAAGCGCGACAACGCCTGGCAGACCACCGTCCCCAGCGTCTTCGTCGCGGGCGATATGGGCCGCGGCCAGTCCCTGATCGTCTGGGCCATCGCCGAGGGTCGCGCCGCCGCCGCCGCGGTGGACAAGTACCTCGAGGGCGATTCCGCCCTGCCGTCCCCCATCACCCCCACGATGGTGGCGCAGCGCTGACCCGCTGAGCGGAGCGACACAAACGGACGCCCATGGGTTTCGACCCATGGGCGTCCGGCGTAACCAGCGGAGCAGACCGCCGCCGAACGCCGTCACATCGGTGATGCATGAGGCTGTGATGCATGACGATGTGATGCGGCGCGCCCTGTGGTGCTGCTCTCGAACGGCGTATTCCGGCGTGCTGGAGGCATAGGCTCGAAGCAGAGATATCCGCTTCCTCGGGTTCAACGGAGACGCCCATGGAACCTCAGTGGCCCACGTCGAATTCGCTTGCGGGCGATGCCGACCGGGAACGCGCGATCGAGGCGTTGAAGCAGCACTTCCAGGCCGGGCGGATTACCGGGGACGAACTCTCCGATCGAATCGGGTTGGCACTCAACGCGCGCACCTTCGGGGATCTCGATCACGCGATGGAGCAGTTGCCGCCACTGCGGCCGTATGGTTCGGCTGGGCGGACGATCATGCCGCCGGTGCCGTTCGGTGCGTCGTTGTATGCGCCGTTTCCGGTGCGGCCGGGGGACAATGCGGTCGTACCGGGTGCCTACAGCGCCTACGCCCAGCCGGCACCGCGGCGGCGCACCGGGTTGGCGATCGCGTCGTTCGCGCTCGGGATGAGCGGATTCCTCTGTGGCATACCGGCGATTCCGGGACTCGGCCTCGGCATCATGTCATTGTTCACGGACAGCGACCGTGACGACCGGGGCTGGGCGGTCGCGGGCATCGTCACGAGTGTGGTGTGGCTGGGGTTGTTCGGGCTGCTGTTCTTCGGGTGACCGCGCGTTCGAAGGCGCGCAGGTCCTCCTGGAGTTGGTGGTTGAGCCAGTAGTCGCCGATGAAGCCGAGAATGCCTGCCAGGCACAGCCATTGGATGGGGTCGATCACCAGGGACACCTCGGCCGGTTCCAGGAACATGAGGCCGGTGATCACGGCGATCAGCGGAATCGACGCCGCCACCGCGAGATAGCGATTGCAGCGGCGGCCCAGTGCGCGCAGCGCGGCGCTGTCGTCGGTGGTCTCCCCGTGCACCAGCAAGCGCGGATAGAAGCAGCGCACCACGCAGAAGGTGACCAGGAAGAACGGATACACCACGGCGATGGTCCCGCTCACCACCAGCGTGGTGGAGAAGTGGATGATCTGGCGCACCGACAGATCCGAGTAGACCAGCAGGACCACCGGTGTCACCAGGGCGTGGAACATCCAGCCGCCGAAGGCCACCAGCGCCACCCGGTCGCCGTCGACGAGGGTGTCGCGCCGCGCCTGCGCGAGGATCGCGGTGTCCACGGTCCGGCCCCGCCGCACCACCCGCCACACCAGGAAGGCGCGGCGGCACAGATAGTTGGTCACCACGATGGCGATCGGGGTGGTGAGGACGCCGAGCAGACCGCTGATGTCCTGGAGTCGCTCCCGCTGGTCGGGCCGCACCCAGGCGTAGAACAGCGGGGCGTTGTGCAGATTGTTGTACAGCACGCCGAGGATGAGCCCGGCGGTGCTGGCCAGGCTGATGATGGCCAGCAGCGACCAGGGGCCGAGCCGGGCGCGCGGGCTGGTGTGCGGCGGGTCCACCAGATCGCGGGCGCGGCGGTCCAGGCACAGGCCCAGCTGCTGCGCCAGTTCGGCCCCGCTGGCCCACCGGTCCTGCGGGCGCGGGGCCAGACAGCCGAGCAGCACGCGGCGCAGGGTCGGTGGCGTATCCGGGGGCAGGTCCATCAGATGCTGTTGCGCGACTTCGCGTTCGCGCAGTTCCAGCATGCGCTCGAGGGAGGTGGCGGAGTCGCCCGCGCGCGTTTCGTCGTCGAAGGGCCGGTGGCCGGTCAGCAATTCCCACAGCATCACCCCGAGGGCGTAGATGTCGCTGCGGTCGTCGAGGTGTTCGGCGGTGGTGGGCAGGTGCGGATGACAGGCGGCGAGCTGCTCGGGCGACATGTACGCCAGTGAGCCGCCGAAGTAGGCGAGTGGGCTGGTCCCGGCGACATGGCGGCCGAAGCTCACATTGAAGTCGGCGAGCTTCGGCGCGCCCTCGGCGGTGAGCAGCACATTGGCGGGTTTGATGTCGCGGTGCAGCACGCCGTGGCGGGCCGCGTAGTCGAGTGATTCGGCGAGCTGTTTGCCCAGCCACGCCACGGCCTCCGGCCAGGTGGCGGCGGCCAGTTCGGTGCGGATGAGGGAATCGCCGTCCACGATGTCGCCGCGGGCACGCATGGCCGCGTCGACCGCCTCCAACAGCAGTGCGCCGCTGCGCTCTTCGGGTGGGCGGGTGCGTACCAGCGTCAGTACGTCGTGCAGGGTGCCGCCCGGCAGGTACTGCATGTACAGCAGTTTCAGGTCGCGGTCGGCGAGCAGCCGCTGATCGTAGACGCGCACGATGTGGTCGTGGTCCAGTTGTGCCAGCGTCTCGGATTCGGTGCCGCGGTTCTGGGAGATCTTCACCGCCACCAGGCGTTGCATGGAGCGCTGCCAGGCCAGGAACACGCGCGCGAAGGCTCCGCTGCCCAGTTCGCTGAGCAGGTCGAAGTCGCCCATGCGGTCGCCCACCTCGATGCCGTCCAGGGCTTCCTGCGCCCAGGGCACCGCGATCAGGGTGCTGCGGTAGTCGTCGGCGGCGAGGGCGGGCACGGTGTCGTCGGTGTCGACGCGCCCGCTCGGTTCGGGTTCGAGCCCGGCGCGGCGCAGCGCGTGGAATTCCTCGTAGACCAGGTCCGGCGGCAGCGGTTCGGCGCCGAGTTCGACGTATTCCGCGAGGTAGTCGGCGAGGCGCTTGGGGTGGTGGAAGCGCACCCAGCGGTATTCGAGGTCGACCTTGATCAGTTCGATGAGGCACAGCCGCCGGAACTCGGGTGCGTCCGGCAGGAACCGGGCCAGCTCGGGCGGCGTCTGTGCGGTTTCCCAGGCGGCGGCGAACCGCGCGACTACCGATGTCAGCAGTGAACGGGTCGCGCGGACAGCATCCGATCGGATTGCCGACTCCACCTCATGCCCTCCACCCCGACGAGGTACTACAGGTCAGTATGCGCCCGCGAGCCGAGCGAACACCTGCGAATTTCGGTGTGCGATACATCGGTAAGTTCGCACCGGCCGTCGCGAGTGCGGACCGGTCGCCACGATCTCACTGCGGCTCACACCCCTCCGCAGTGGCGTGCATCACAGAGCCGGTGCGTGAAAGATGTTGGCACCAACGCAAATCGGACGTTTTCCGGCAGTTGGTCGGCGACGACGCCAAGCCCCCTTTATCCTTGTCACCGGTGTGTCGCCGATCTCTTCGCCGCGGTGAGTTCGCGAATCTCATACGGGTGGGGTTACCTGCGTTAACTCGGTGTGCACGGAAACGTCATCGGACGACCGCACCATGATCGGGAATCGGGACGAGATCGTTACGTCCCGGGCAGGTGAACTGGAGCACTATGCGGTTGAAGAAGATTGTCGCCGCTGCGGGGGCAGCGGCGAGTGTGTTGTCCGGCCTCGTGCTCGGCGGTAGCGGAGCCGCGGTGGCGGATCCGGGATGCCCGAGCCTGTACACGGTCGCCATCCCGGGGACCTGGGAGACCGGCAAGGACAAGGATCCCGAGCACGGCATGCTGTCGGGTGTGACCGACGGGCTACCCGGCCGCGTGGATTATGTGAACTACGCCGCGACCGCCTTCCCCTGGGAGGGCGATGTCTACGGCGCGTCCAAGGCGGAGGCCACCGCGAACGCCCGCAATCTGGTGCGGGCCATGGCGGCGCGCTGCGGTTCGACCAAGATCGCGATCGTGGGCTACAGCCAGGGCGCGGACGCGGCCGGTGACCTGGCCGCCGAGATCGGCACCGGAATCGGGCCGGTATCCCCGGACCGGGTCGTGGCCGTCGGCCTGCTCTCCGATCCGCGCCGCTCGCCCGCGGACATCCAGGTCGGCCCGGCCGCACCGGGCGCCGGGGCCGGTGGCCCGCGCGTCGGCGGCTTCGGCTGGATCGCCGACCGGGTGCGCACCATCTGCGCCATCGGCGACCTGTACTGCTCGACGGAGGAGAGCGACTTCGTCATGCGGTTCGCCGGATTCCTCGCGCAGGCATCCAATCCCAGCCCGGCCAGCATGTGGCGCTACCAGCAGGAACTGGGCGCCATCATGACCGATCTGATGGCACAGGGCGGGTTCCCCACCTTGCAGGCGCAGCTCAGCGAGGACGCCAACCAGCAGCGCATCGAGCAGTTGCGGCAGTTCTACGGCACCGGCACCCACCAGATGTACGGCAGCTACCCGGTCGGCGGCGGGCAGACCGCCGTCAGCTGGATGCACAACTGGATCGCCCGGTCGGCCTAGTCCGCAGGTGTCGAACCGGCGAGGGCCGTCCCGGTGGGACGGCCCTCGCTCGTATCAGGACCGCAGCCCGCGGGGGAGCAGATCCCACACGTGGCTGTTCTCGTTGACGGTGGCTGCCGTGCGACGCCCGCTGCGCGAGTACAGGATTCGGGTGACCGAGCAGTAGTCGATCGGAAAGGTGAGCGGCCGTTCGAGGCCCAGCACATCCTGCAGCAGCACATTGATCACCCCGCCGTGCGCGAAGGCGACCACCGTATCGGTGTGGTCGGCGGCGGCGGTGATCGCCGCGACCGTGTCCAGCACCCGGGCGCGGAAGGCGTCGGCGTCGATCTGCTCGGGGATGTATCCGGCCTTGATCCGCTCGTACACCTGCTGGAATTCGCGTTGCGCGTCCTCGATGGGGATGTACACCGGCAGGTCGCGATCGTATTCGGCGAGACCGTCGCAGATGTCGATATCCAGGCCCAGCTTCTCCGCGGTGGGCCGCGCGGTTTCGCGGGCGCGCAACTGCGGGCTGCTCACCACCCGGGCCACCCGGTGCGGGGCGAGCACTCCCGGAACCCGCCCGGCCTGCTGGACGCCGATCTCGGTGAGGTCGGGATCGGCCGCCACGGCGGTGCCGTGCATGTCTGGCGCGGCGGTGCCGTGGATGCGCTGCGGCTGGGCGTGGCGGACGAGGATCAACTGCACGTCTCCTACTGTGCCGTACGCCCGACCCGGACCTCCGGCCCGGGTCGGCCCCGCCCCTACTTCTTCTTGCGCTGGGTGACCAGGTAGACGATGCCGAGAATCAGCACCACCAGGCCGATACAGCAGATCGCGCCGAAGATGAGGCCGCCCTTGCCGCCGCCGCTCTTCTTGCGCTTGGCCTGGTGCTCGAGTGCGGCGGTCCAGGTGTCGGGACTGGCCCACACCGAGTGGTCGAGCAGATTCGCCTGGGTCATCAGGTCCAGGTAGTACATGTGGGAACCCCCGTTCGGTTCGCGACCCGTGGCACGGGCCGATCGTCGAACGGTAGTCGCGCCCGGGTCACGTCGCGTTAATACGAGCAGGTCAGGCCGCGACATACCGCGCGACACGGCATTCTGTCATCATCGTGAATCACTCTGCGCGGTACGCGGTTTCACCAGTGGGAAGGGCAGCGTCTCACGGATGCTGCGCCCGGTGAGCAGCATGACCACGCGGTCGACGCCGACGCCGAGTCCGCCGGTGGGCGGCATGGCGTGTTCGAGCGCCTGCAGGAAGTCCTCGTCCAGCTCCATGGCCTCCGGATCGCCGCCCGCCGCCAGCATGGACTGCTCGGTGAGCCGTCGACGCTGTTCGAGCGGATCGGTCAATTCGCTGTAGGCGGTGGCGAGTTCGACGCCCCAGGCCACCAGGTCCCAGCGCTCGGTGACCCCGGCGATATGCCGGTGGGCGCGGGTCAGCGGGGAGACCGAGGTGGGGAAATCGATGTAGAAGGTGGGCTCCTCGGTGTGGGATTCCACCAGGCGCTCGTACAGTTCGAGCACGAGCTGGCCCTCGTCCCAACCGAGTTGGTAGGCCACCCCGGCCTTTTCGCACAGCAGCCGCAGCCGCTCCACATCCGTGTCGGGCGTGATGGTTTCGCCGAGCGCCTGGGAGACCGCGCCGTGCACGGTCTTGACCGTCCACTCGCCGGAGATGTCCACCTCGGTGTAGCCGCCGTCGCCGTCGGGACGCAGCGCCACCATCTTTCCGTTGGCCGCCACCGCCGCCTGCTGGACGAGTTGGCGGCAGGCGTGCATCATGCGCTCGTAATCACTGTGCGCCTCATAGGCTTCCAGAATGGTGAACTCGGGATTGTGGCTGTAGTCCACGCCCTCGTTGCGGAAGACGCGGCCGAGTTCGAAGACCTTCTCCATGCCGCCCACGCACAGCCGCTTGAGGTACAGCTCCGGCGCGATGCGCAGATACAGGTCCAGGTCGTAGGCATTGATGTGGGTGGTGAACGGGGTGGCGTTGGCCCCACCGTGCACCTGTTGCAGCACCGGGGTTTCCACCTCCAGGAACCCCCAGCCGCCGAGGGTGTCGCGCAGGGAGCGCACCACCGCGCTGCGCTTGGTGAGCAGCTCGCGGGTCTCGGAGTTGACCGCCATGTCCACGTAGCGCTGCCGCACCCGCGCCTCGGGATCGGCCAGGCCCTTCCACTTGTCCGGCAGCGGATGCAGGCATTTTCCGATCATCCGCCAGTCCTGCGCCAGCAGCGACAGCTCGCCGCGGCGGCTGCGGCCGATCTGCCCGCTCACCTCGATCAGGTCGCCGAGATCGAAGAACTCGTCGAATTCGGCGGCGCGACCGGTGCCGACCCGGCCGCGGTCGATCATCAGCTGGATCTCGCCCGACCAGTCGCGCAACAGCGCGAACACGACACCGCCGTAATCGCGAATTCGCAACAGCCGCGCGCACACTCGCACCGTGGTGCCCTGCGGTGACCGCCGGGCGGCGGCGATGGTGTGCGTCGGCGGGTAGGCGACCGGGTAGGCGTCGATGCCGCGTTCGGTGAGCCGCCGCAACTTGTCCATGCGCACCCGGACCTGCTCCGGACGCCGCGGTCCCGGATCGGCCGCGGCGTCCTCGGCTGGATCGGGCGCGCTGCCGTCGGCGTGCAGGCCGGTGATGGTGCCGGGCACCGCGGAGGTCACGCCGGTGTGCCGGGTCGCGTCCGGCTGGGTGCCGAAGCGCGGCAGGAAGCCCTCGGCCAGCGCACTGGCGATGGCCACCCGGGGCAGCTGCCGCCGATCCTCGTACAGCGAGAACCGCGGCACCCAGACGGGCTGGTACTTCACATTCGACCGGTACAGCGCCTCCAGCTGCCACCAGCGCGAGAAGAACATGAGGATCGAACGCCACAGGCGCAGTACGGGTCCCGCGCCGATCCGCCCGCCCTCCTCGAACACCGCGCGGAAGACGGCGAAGTTGAGCGAGATCCGGGTGATGCCGTACTGGTCGGAGTTCAGCGCCAGCTGCGAGATCATCAGCTCCATGATCCCGTTGGGGCCCTCGGGGTCCCGGCGCATGAGATCCAGGGAGACGCCGGTGCGGCCCCACGGCACCAGCGACAGCATGCCCAGCACCCGGGGTTCGTCGTTCGGGCCGGTGCAGCTGGCGGGGTCGATCGCCTCCACCAGCAGGCAGTTCCCGTCGAGCGGGTCGCCGAGGCGGCCCAGCGCCATGGAGAAGCCGCGCTCGGTCTCGGTATCGCGCCAGGCGTCGGCGCGGGCGATCACCCGCCGCATCTCCTCCGGCGGCACTTCGGCGTGCCGGCGCACCCGCACCACCACGCCCTGTTTGCGTAGTCGATTGGCGGCCTGGCGCACCTGCTTCAGTTCCGGTCCGGCCAGCGAAAAGCTCCGGGTCTCCAGAATCGCCTCGTCGCCCAGCCGCAGCGCCGACAGTCCGGCGCGCCCGTAGGCGGTGGCACCGGCCTCGCTGGCACCCATGACCGCGGGGGCCCAACCGTATTCGTCGCACAGGCGCAGCCAGGCGTCGATGGCGTGCGGCCACGCCTCCCGCAAGCCGATGGGATCGCCGGAGGCCAGACACACCCCGAGCTCCACCCGAAAGGTGAGCGCCGCCTTACCGCTGGGCGCGAACACCACCGACTTGTCGCGGCGGGTGGCGAAGTAGCCGAGCGAATCCGCCACGTCGGAGCGCTCCAGCAGGCCGCGCAACGCCGACTCGTCGATACCGGTGAGCGCGTTGGCCGCGCGCTGCGACCGGAACAGCACCACCGCGGCCGCCACCACCGCCGCCGCGCCGAACAGGCCGAGCAGCAGGTTCACGAAGTGCGGCGGATGCCCGTCGAAGTTCTCGTTGCTCACCAGGATGGCCGCGGTCACCCGGGAGACCGCCCACGCCGGTCGCTGGATGCCGCCGGGCAGGCTGCCCGGGAACAGTTCCACCAGTCCCCAGCCGATGAGGCAGCCCGCGGCCAGTCCGCCGCCGAGCACGGCGAGCGCCTTCCACACCGCGCCGGGACGCACCCGGGTGTAGAACTCCGGCCAGGCGGCGACGAGTATCCCGATCGCGCCCAGATGCACGATGAGGGCGACCAGGGCGTGATAGTCGCGCACGGCGGCGAATTCGATGCCGTTGGCCAGCGCGTACAGGGCGAGGTAGCCGACCAGCACCCACCAGGCGATGCGTTTGCGGCTGGCGGTCGCGCCCGCCAGCAGGCCGACCATGAGCGCCCACATGAGGCTGGTGTCGGGGGCGTCGAAGTAGTAGTCGTCGAGGTAGTGCCGCAGTCCGGAGGTCAGGTAGCGCAGGGCGGGGGAGATGCTCCACAGCGCACAGCACACGGCGAAGACGCCCAGTGCGAGACCGGCGAGGTGCGGCACCTCGCCGAAGCGCCCGTGTCCCCGGTGCGGAACCTCCGGTGACCGCGCCTCCGGTCTGTGCTCGGAGTCGTGGTGGTGCCGGTCCTGCGTCGAAGTCACCGCACCAGTGTGTCTGGTGCGACGGCACATTGTGGAGAAGCCACCGGGTACGTGTCTCGCGACCGGGGAACCACGGCCTACCGGCCGGTCGCGAGGTCGCGTTTTGGCGCGGGAGCGTCGGCGGGTGAGGATGTACCCATGTCGGATCCTGTCGATGTGCCGATCGCGGACGAAGTCATTCGACTCGGCCAATTCCTCAAATTGGCGAACCTCATCGATTCCGGTTCGGAGGCCAAGACCGTGATCGCCCAGGGCCTGGTGCGCGTCAACGACGAGGTGGAGACGCGCCGCGGCCGACAGCTACAAGCGGGCGACGTGGTCACGCTCGCGGGCCACAAGGCCCGTGTCGCGGCGGACTGAGCCCTCGCATCCCGCACCCGTGACAACCGGTCTCGGGAGGCGAGGGTAGCTCAGGCGGGCTAGCTCTCGGCTCGCACCACGACGCCGTCGTGGTCGCTGTAGAGCATGTCGCCCGGCACGAAGGTGACGCCGCCGAACTCGACCGGCACGTCCTTCTCGCCGGAGCCGGTCTGGGTGCTCTTGCGCGGATTGGTGCCCAGCGCCTTGATGCCGATGTCGAGGGTGCGCAGGATGGCCGAGTCGCGGACCGCGCCGTTGACGATCACACCGGCCCAGCCGTTGTCCACGCCGCGTCCGGCGATGATGTCGCCGACCAGGGCGGTGTGCACGCTCGCGCCGCCGTCGACGACCAGCACCCGACCCGCGCCGGGTTCGCCGAGGGTCTGCTTGACCAGCAGATTGTCCTGGAAGCAGCGGATGGTCACGATGCGACCGGAGAAGGCTTCCCGGCCGCCGAACTGAATGAACTGGGTGTCGCAGCTGCGGATCTCCGGGCCGATCTCATCGGCCAGGTCGGCGGTGGCGACGGGGTTCGCTGAAGTATTGGCTGAATCGGTCACGGGGTTCATCTTCCCCTGTGGTTACCGATGAGTATTCGCGGCCCCTCGGGGCGGCGGGCATACCGGGGTCGGCGTCGTCGGCGACCGTCCGGATGCGTGATCAGGCGTTGGCGTCGCTGCGGTGATAGGCGGCGATCTGAGTGGTCAGGTGGTGCGTGGAGCTCTTCACGGCCATCTTCACGAACGGCTCGATGGTCTTGCCCAGCAGTTTGCCCGCGATACCGCCCGGCACCCGGTAGTCGACGATGGCGTCGACGGTGCAGGCGTGCTCGCCCTTGGCGTGGAACAGGAAGGTGGATTCGATCTCGAAGCCCTTGATGGACTTCACGCCGATGGCGAAGTTCTCTTCGTGGCGCACGATCTCGATGGTCGAGTGCAGGGTGACGGGGCCGAGTTGAATGGTGCCGTCGAAGGTCGCGCCGACGCCCTCGGTCTGCTCGGTGAGCGGGGTGAACGCGCTGATCTCGGTGATGAACTTCGGAAGATTGCGGTAGTCGTTCACGTAGGCGAACGCGGATTCGGCCGAGGCCGCGCAGTCTGCGATGATCTTGACTTCGGTCATGCGCTCGACTGTAACGTGTTCTAGTTTTGCCCGCAGGTCGGGTGTGTCACACCAGGTCTCACGCGGTGACGGCCAGTGTAGCAGCGAGTCCGAAAACGACCGCGATGGCGACCGTCTCCAGCACCGCGCGCCGCAGCGACGACTCGGCCGTCATGCGGTGATCGGCGGCCACCGGCACCCAGCGCCTGCGCCACCACCAGCCCAGCGCGATCAGCGCCGCCAGCAGTACGGTCTTGGCCAGCAGAATGCGACCGTAGCCGGTGGTCACCAGCGCCGCCGGACCGCCCACCCGCACCAGACCGTTCACCAGGCCGGTCAGTCCCACCACGCCCACCAGCGGCAGCGCCCACGCCGAATAGCGGGGCAGCAACACCGCCCACTCGCCGCGGGTCCGCACCACCAGCGCCAGCGCCAGCAGCAGCCCGAACCAGGCCGCCGCCGCCAGCGCGTGCACGGCGGCCAGCACCGAACCGAACGCCTGCTGTGACATATGTCCCGTGATCGGTCGCAGCGCGAGGGTCACCGCCGTGAACACCAGCACCAGATCGGGGGTGGCCCGCTCCGGCAGCCGGAAACCGAAGGCGCTGTAGGTCGCCACCGCACCGCTGCCGAGCAGGATGGCGATGCCGATCTGGCCGCCGCTCACATCGGTGAGGAAATCGCCGAACTGCCGCGCGCCCAGCTCACCCACCGAGACACCCAGCACCTCGGCGGCTTCGAAGGCGAGCATGGCGAATTCCAGGGCCGCCCACACCCCCGCCGCGATAGCGAGCACACGCCACGGGATGTCGAGCCGGTCGTGCAGGCGGGGGAGTGCGGCCAGGCCGAGCACCGCCGCGCCCGCGCAGTCCGCCAGTGCCCGGGTCGGGGCCTCCGGCTGCACCGGGTCGGCCCCGGCCAGCGTCCACGCCAGCAGTGCGCCCAGCAGGCCCGCGGGGACGACCAGCAGCAGCCGACGTCGGATGCCGCCGGTCCCCCCACGGCGATCGGTGCGGTCTGGCCGGCTCACGAACGTCGCTTACCCCGACCACCGAGCAGCGCGAAGGCGAGGCCGCCGCCGAACAGCACCACCGCGCCCACGATGAAGATCCACAGCGGGAAGCCGCCGCCGTCGCCGTCCTCGCCCGCCTTGGCATTCGCCTTCGGGCCGGGGGTGCCGGTGCCCTCCTGGGTGAGCGTGAAGGTGATCTTGCCGCTCACCGGGTGGCCGTCCGCCGAGGTGACCCGGTAGGCGATCTTGTACTCGCCGACCGGACCCAGCTCGCCGACCGCCACACTGATGGTGCGGCCGTCCACCGTCGGGTCGCCCTTCGACCACAGGTTGCCGTCCGGACCGGTCACGGTCATGGACGGGAAACTGGTCTGCAGATCCTCGTTGAAGGTGACCGTGGCCCGCTCCGGCCCGGTCGCGATCTCCGCCCCGGCGGCCGGGTCGCTGCCCACCACCGACGAATGCGCACTCGCGGTGCCCGCGCCCAGCAGGGCCATACCGCTCACCAGCAGGCCGGTGACCACACCGGCGATCACACGTCGCATCATGACCGGCGGCTCCGCAGGACCGCGCCCAGGCCCAGGGCCGAACCCAGCGCGCCCAGCGCCAGGCCGATGCCGCCGAGCCAGCGGGCGGTGGTGTCGGTGTCGGTCTCCGCGGCGGCGGAGTCGCCGACGGTGTGGCCGTGCCCATCGCCGTCGCCCGCCGCGAGAGTCAGTGTCGGAGCGGGATGTTCGGGCTCCGCACCCCCGGTCTCCGGCTGATCCCAGTGCACGACCGTGCCGTCGCTGTAGGTCTGGACGGCGGCGAAGCTCACGGTCTCGGTCTCGGGGAGTCGCCCGAGGGAGATGACGAACCGCTGGAACTGGCCGGGACCCACACCCGGATTGCCCGGCTCGGCGGTCCAGGTGACCGAGGTCGCCTCACCCTGCGCATTGCGGTCGACCTTCGCGGTCCACCCCGGCAGCGGCTCGGTGCGCGCACTCTTCAGATTCGGCAGGGTGACAACGAGTTCGGTGGTGGACGCGGTATCGGATTCGGTCGGCACCCGGAAGGTGGCGACCGTGTAGCCGCCCTGCTGTGCGCCGGGCGCGTCGACGGTGACATGGGCGAAGGCGGTACCCGCGCCCAAGAGCGTGAGGCTCGCGGCCGCGACGGCCGTGCCGAGCGCACGCGAAACGTAGGTGTGCATAAGTGGATGGGCTTTCTCTGGCAGAGGGTTTGGTGAGGGATCAGCGACAGCCCGGAACGGGCGGTGCACGCGGACCGATCGCACCGACGGCCAGCGCGTGCCGTGCCACCCCCGCCGCATACGGCCACCGGCACGCCCCACAAGTCGCGGGCACCGCGGGGCGGGTGGTCGCCGCCCGGACCGCCTGGGAGACAAGCCCGTACAGCCGCTCGACCACCGCCAGCAGCACCGCGCAGCATCCGGCCGCCAGCACATGAGCCGTGATCATCCACCGGTCGGCCACCGCACCCGAACCGTGGGTGTGCCCGGACAGCGCCGACAGCGCGCCGTGGCAGGCCAGTTGCCCGGCGAGCAGCCAGCCGAGCAGCGCCATCCGGGATCGCGTCGATACCGCCGCCGACACCCCGGCCGCACCGGAGATCAGCAACAGCAGCGTCACCCCGGCCGACTCGGGAATGTCGGCCCCGGCCGCGCCGTGCGCGGCAATGGCCAGCGCCGCGACCGTGACCCCTACCAGAAATCCGCGTACCCGCGGCGTTTTATCCTGCCGCGCAGGCGATTCCGTACCGCGCACGGCGACCGGCCACCGCCTCCGTCGTAGTCCCGGCGTGGAGCTGGTTGCCGCCGCTGCGCGGCCACGGTGCTCGTCCTCGGGACCGCGCGACCGCACGGTTCCGCCGGGCATGTCGCCTCGGCGGTCGGTGCGGCCACGGTAGGGCATCGAACAGCCGGGTCAGCGCACGCCGAGGCGGGCGAGCACGTCCGACTCGACGCCGGACAGTTCATTGGAGATGGATGCGTGCACGGCGCGGCGGCGTTGGATCGGCATCTGGTCGGCGGTGCGCACGGCGGCGCTCAGGCTGTCCAGGCGGTCGCGGGTGGCGGTGGCGAACTTCTTGGTGTCCACATCGGCGTCCTTGGACTCCAATTCGCCGATCGTGGTCTCCACATTGGCGATGCGTGCGCGCAGTTTCGCACCCGGTCCGGAGAATTCGCTGAGCTGATCCAGGCCGATGCCCAGCTGCTGCGCCCGACGGTTGTCGATCTGGCCGCGCACGAAGGTCGCGCCGCGGTACGCCAGCGGGGCCAGCACCGGCACCAGGATCCGCGCCACGCCGAGGTACTTGCGCACCTGCGCCGCGCTGAACAGCTCCCGCTCGGCCCGCGCCGCCACCTTGAGCGCGGCCTTCTCCTCCGCCTCGAGCGCCTTGATCTGCGCCTTGGCCACCTTCTCCTGGGTGCGTATCTCGGCCCGGTTGCGCTTGCGCTCGTTCTTGGCCCCGAGCTTGGCCTCGATCGCCGCCTTGTGCTTGAGGGCCTTCGCCTCCGCTCGGCGGCTGACCCGCTTCTTGCGCTTGGTGAACAACCCCATAGAACGGCCTCCGTCACGCTGGTTCGCCATGGCGGCACAGGCCGGGGAATTCGCCCGTCCGCCCATGTCACACGGTTTGCCGCCCACAGTAGCGGGTCCACACCCGCGACCGTGACCGTGATGCCCGTTTACCGGCGAGTGGGCAGTCCCGGTCGGCGTCGTACGAGGGGAGCGACGGGTGCGGACGAAGCCGCCGGGCGGCAGCGTGGCACGTAGGGAGCCGGTGCACACCAGGACGGCGGAGGGGCGGGCGGCTGGCGGTGTCGGGGGCGCACGCCATACTGCTATGCGTGGATTCGGGCATTGGCGACCGGGTGGGTCGCGACAGACACGGCGCTGCCGACGATCGGCGACCGGCCGACACGGCGGCCGTCGGGTCCGAGTCGACGGCCGAGTTCCGTACCGAGCGGGTGTCTTTCATCGACGCGCGGGCGCTGATCGGTTGCCGTCACCGGCTGCATCTGGACGCCCTGCATCCGGGGGCGATGTCGGGCGTGGCCGAGGACGCCGGGGTGAAGCAGCGGCGGGAGGCGGCGCAGGCGCACCGGGAGAATGTGCGCGACACGCTCATCGCGGCCGATCCGAACCGCTGGGTGGTGATCGACCCGACCCGCTCGGCCGCGCAGCGCGCCGAGGCCACCATGGCGGCCTGCGCGGCGGGTGTCGACCGCATCTGGGGCGCGCTGCTGCCGCAGGAACCCGACACCGGGCGGCGCGGCGGCTGCGAAATCCTGTGGCGGGACGCCGATCGCGGCGGCTACATCCCGATCATCGTGGTGAACCACAAGGTCACCGATCCGCGCCAACCCGACCCGGCCGACTACCACCCCACCACCAGCGACCTGCACCGCTGGAATCCGCAGCCGGACAAGCACGTCCGCACCCGCCCGCAGCAGCGCGACCAGCAGCGGCTGGCCCACCTCTACCGCATGTTGCAGCGCCACGGCTACGCCAGCCCCGCCCTGGTCGGCGGTGCCATCGGCTACCACTTCGACCGCATCCTGGTGCACGACCTGGGCCCGATTCTCGACGACTACGACCAGCGCTACGCCGATCGGGTCGCCGTGGTGCGGGGAGAGCTGCCGACCATCCCGTCGAAGGTGCCCGAGTGCCGCCAGTGTCCGTGGTGGACCCGCACCGCCCCGGCAGCCGCCGCCGTCGATACGGCCGTCGCTGTCCCGGTAACCTCCGCCGAGACCGCCGACCCGGTCGCCGTGGACGCCCTCGCCGGCGCGTGCGAGAAGTGGCTGATCGCCCACCGCGACATCAGCCTGGTCGCCCCCGGCTCGCGCGCCGAGGTGCTGCGCCGCCACGGCGTCGACACCATCGACGATCTGGCCGGATGGACCGGTGACGATCCGGACGACTGGCAGTACGAGCCGTTCACCGAGGCCGTGGTCACCGCCCGCGCCTGGGCCACCGGCGCACCCCTGGTCCGCCGCGTCGACCGGGTCACGGTGCGGCGCGCGGACGTCGAGGTGGATGTGGACCTGGAGAGCTTCCAGGAGCACGGGGCCTACCTGTGGGGCACCCTGCTCGACGGCGTCTACCGTCCGTTCGTCACCTGGGATCCGCTGCCCACCCCGGACGAGGGCCGGTCCTTCGCCGAGTTCTGGAACTGGCTGATGGGCATCCGCGCCGAGGCGAAGGCCAGCGGGAAAACCTTTGCCGCCTACTGCTATTCCCGCACCGCCGAGGACAAGTGGCTCTACGAGTCGGCCCGCCGCTTCGCCGGGCAGCCGGGGGTGCCCACCGAGAAGCAGATCCAGCAGTTCGTCGACGGGCCCGACTGGGTGGACATGTTCCAGGCCGTCTCCGAGCAGTTCATCTGCCCGAACGGCAAGGGCCTCAAGAAGATCGCCCCCGTCGCCGGATTCGCCTGGCGTGATCCGGAGGCCGGTGGCGAGGCGTCCATGAGCTGGTATCGCCTGGCCGTCGGCTACGAGGGCGATCCGGACCTGTCCCAGCGCACCCGCATCCTCGAGTACAACGAGGACGATGTGCTGGCCACGAAGATCCTGCGGGACTGGATGACCGATCGCGCGGATGCCGAGGTTCCCTCCATCGCAGATTTCGCGCGTCGTACCATCACGACGTGACCGATCACGTCGAACAACTGGAGTTTCAGGCCGAGACGCATCAGCTGCTGGAGCTGATGATCCACTCGGTCTATTCGAACAAGGACACCTTCCTGCGGGAACTGATCTCGAATTCCTCCGACGCTCTCGACAAGCTGAGGCTCGAGTCGTTCCGGGACAAGGATCTGACCGCCGACACCTCCGATCTGCACATCGAACTCGAGGTGGACCGGGACAGCCGGGTGCTGACCGTGCGCGACAACGGCATCGGCATGTCCCGCGCCGAGGTCGTGGATCTGATCGGCACCCTCGCCAAGTCCGGCACGGCGGAGCTGCGCAAGCAGCTGCTGGAGGCCAAGAAGTCGCAGACCGAGGCGGAGGAGCTGATCGGCCAGTTCGGCATCGGCTTCTACTCGACCTTCATGGTGGCCGACAAGGTCACCCTCACCACCCGCAAGGCGGGCGAGACCGGCGGCACCCGCTGGGAGTCGAACGCGGGCAGCTCCACCTACACCATCGAGGATCTGGACGAGGCCCCGCAGGGCACCACGGTGCAGCTGCACCTCAAGCCCGCCGACGAGGACGATCATCTCTTCGATTACACGCAGGAGTGGAAGCTCCGCGAGATCGTCCGCAAGTACTCGGATTTCATCGCCTGGCCCATCCGGATGGATGTGAAGCGCACCGTCACCGAGGGTGAGGGCGAGGAGAAGACCGAGAAGGAGATCACCGAAACCCAGACGCTGAACTCCCAGAAGGCCCTGTGGACCCGCCCGAAGAGCGAGGTGTCCGAGGAGGAGTACAAGGAGTTCTACAAGCACGTCTCGCACGCCTGGGACGATCCGCTCGAGATCATCCCGATGAAGGCCGAGGGCACCTTCGAATACCAGGCGCTGCTGTTCATTCCGTCGCACGCGCCGTTCGACCTGTTCGCGCGCGAGCACAAGCGCGGTGTGCAGCTGTACGTGCGCCGGGTGTTCATCATGGACAACTGCGAAGAGCTGATGCCGGAGTATCTGCGCTTCGTGAAGGGCGTGGTGGACGCGCAGGATCTGTCGCTGAACGTCTCGCGCGAGATCCTGCAGCAGGACCGGCAGATCCGGGCCATCCGCAAGCGGCTGGTCAAGAAGGTGCTGTCCACGGTCAAGGATATGAAGGCCGCCGGGCAGGCCGAGGACGGGGACACCTCGAAGTACGAGACCTTCTGGAAGGAATTCGGCCGGGTCGTCAAGGAGGGTCTGCTCTCCGACACCGACAACCGCGAGACCATCCTGAGCATCGCCTCGTTCGCCTCCACCCACTCCGAGACCGAGCCCACCTCGCTGGCGGAGTACGTGGAGCGCATGAAGGACGGCCAGTCCGCGATCTACTACCTGACCGGCGAGTCCCGCCAGCAGATCGAGAACTCCCCGCATATGGAGGCGTTCCGGGCCAAGGGCATCGAGGTGCTGGTGCTCACCGATCCGGTGGACGAGATGTGGGTCGGCGCGGTGCCGGAGTTCGACGGCAAGCCGTTCCAGTCCATCGCCAAGGGTGAGGTGGATCTGGAGACCGAGGAGGAGAAGAAGGAATCCGAGGCCCTGCGCGAACAGCAGGAGAAGGATTTCGCCGATGTGCTGAAGTGGCTGGGGGAGACCCTGGCCGAGGAGGTCAAGGAGGTGCGCCTGACCAACCGGCTCACCACCTCGCCCGCCTGCGTCGTGGGTGATGTGTTCGACTTCACCCCGATGCTGGAGCGCATGTACCGCGCCTCCGGGCAGGACCTGCCGCACACCAAGCGCATTCTGGAGCTGAACCCGACGCATCCGTTGGTGACCGGTCTGCGCGATGCCTTCGCGCAGCGTTCGGCGGAGGAGAGTTCGGATCTGGCCGAGACCGCCGAACTGCTGTACGGCACCGCGGTGCTCGCCGAGGGCGGCGAGTTGAAGGATCCGGCGCAGTTCGCCCGCATCCTGGCCGAACGGCTCACCCGCACCGTCTGACCTGGAGGGGAGTGCTCGCTCCGGCGGGCACTCCCACCAGAAACAAGATCAGTGGTCGGTTATGCGCGCGGGACCACTTTTGTGACCATCGACATGTTTAGACGATTTCGGGAACTCGCCTTCGTAGCGTACGTTGTACTTCTTGGTCGTTGGTTTTTCGTGTTCATGCTTGACACATGCTCGCGCGGAACATTGTGCGGGCGTCGCTTCTCTTGGCATCCAAGTAGCAAGTCGCCGTCTGGATCGACCCGGTCGCCGTGACCGCGGCGACCGTTATATAGGAAACACCCTGTCAGGAGAAGGTAATGGTTCAGGGCACCGTCAAGTGGTTCAACGCGGAGAAGGGCTACGGCTTCATCTCGCGCGAGGGTGGCCCCGACGTTTTCGTCCACTACTCGGAGATCGAAGGCACCGGCTACCGCGGCCTCGAAGAGGGCGAGCAGGTCTCGTTCGAGATCACCGAGGGCAAGAAGGGCCCGCAGGCCTCCGCTGTGCGCAAGCACTGAGACATATAGCGCTTAGATAGGCTTAGAATATTCGAGCTCAGCTCTCGAAGACCAAGGCCCGCACCGAATCTCGGTGCGGGCCTTGTGGTTTCCAGCGTCAGCGCGGCGCCATGCGCAGCGCGCCGTCCATGCGGAAGGTCTCGCCGTTCAGGTAGTCGTGCTCGGCGATGTACTGCGCCAGCTGCGCGTACTCGTCGGGACGGCCCAGCCGAGACGGGAAGGGGACGCCCGCCTCCAGACCCTTGCGGTACTCCTCGGTGACACCGGCGAGCATCGGGGTGTCGATGATGCCGGGCGCGATGGTGTTGACACGAATGCCGAACTGCGCCAGGTCGCGGGCGGCCGGAATGGTCATACCGGCCACGCCGCCCTTGGAGGCGGAGTAGGCGATCTGCCCGATCTGGCCCTCGAACGCCGCCACCGAGGCGGTGTTGATGACGACGCCGCGCTGGCCGTACTCGTCGACCGGCTCGGTCTTGGCCATGGCCTCGGCGGCCAGGCGCATGACATTGAAGGAGCCGAGCAGGTTCACGGTGATGACCGTGCGGAACAGCTCCAGATCGTGCGGTCCGTTCTTGGACAGGATGCGGCCCGCCCAGCCCACACCGGCGCAGTTGACGACGATGCGCAGCGGCACACCGGACTCGACGACCTTGGCGACCGCGGCGGCCACCTCGTCACCGCTGGTGACGTCGGTCGGGATCAGGGTGACACCGGCGGGCACGCTGTCCCCGGCGCGCTCGATCGACTGCGGCAGGTCGAGCCCGAAAACGGTGGCGCCCAGGTCGGCGAAGCGCTTGGCGGTCGCGGCGCCCAGACCGGACGCGCCTCCGGTGACAATTGCGGCGGAGCCCGAAATCTCCACGGTGATTGGTCCTCTCCAACGGTGGACGGCCTCTCGCTGGCCTTCCGTCAATAGCACGATAACGGTGGGCCGCAGCGCCGCTGCGACGGGTCCGGAAGTGGACCCGGACGTCTAGTTTGCGAACACTGCTGTTCGTTGAGTGCTACCGTCATCCCATGAAAGCCCGCTCGGCCCGTTGGCTACGCCGCTTCGGTTCGCCTCCCGATATCGAAGGACGACGGATTCTGGTTACCGGCGCGGCGCGTGGGATCGGAGCCGCCCTCGCCCGGCAGCTGCACGCGCACGGCGCCCGGGTGGCCCTGCTCGGCATCGAGCAGGATCTGCTGGCGCAGGTGGCCGCCGACTGCGGCGACGCGCCGTGGCGCTACTGCGATGTCGGCGATCCGAGCCAGGTCGAGCGAGTGATCACCGCACTGGTGAGCGAACTCGGCGGACTGGACGCCGTGGTCGCCAATGCCGGTATCGCCCGGCAGTTGCCGCTCATCGGCGGCGATCCGGCGATATTGGAGGAGACGCTCACCGTCAATGTGCTCGGCGTCTACTACACGCTGCGCGCGGCCGGCCCGCATATCGCCCACGCGGGCGGCTACGCGCTGCTGGTGTCCTCGCTGGCGGCGGCCATCCACCTACCCCTGGCGGGGGCGTACAGCGCCTCCAAGGCCGCCGTCGACGCGCTCGGCAACACGCTGCGAATCGAATTGCGGCACACCGGAGCTCGGGTCGGCATCGCCTACTTCGCCGAACTCGACACCGAGATGACCGGGCGCGGCTTCGGCACCGAGGCCGCGCACGCCATCCTGGGCCGCGACACCGTCTCGAACGTGGCCCCGCTCGGCCCGGCCATCGACGGTCTGGAACGCGCGCTGGCACGCCGATCGCGGCGGGTCGTGTCACCCTATTGGGTGGGTCCGCTGCTGTGGTTCCGCGGCATCGGGCAGTGGGCCGTGGATACGACGCTGCGGTCGGGTGTCGCCTCCGGGGTGGAGATCGCCCGCACCGAGGTGGCGCCCTACACGACCGACCAGCCCGCCCGCCCGCGCCGACTGCGGCGGCCCGCCTGAACTCGCACGACGGAGAGCGTATGACCGACTCGGCAGTCACCGCCCGCCTGCCCCGCGGCCGCCACGGCCTGCCCCGGGAGACCGTGGTGCGCGCCCAGCGCGACCGCATCCTGCTCGCCATGGCCGAGGCGATGGCGGAGAACGGCTATGTCGGCACACCGGTCGCGGCCATCATCAAACGCGCCGGGGTGTCCCGGGAAACCTTCTACGAGCAGTTCCGCTCCAAGGAGGACTGCTTCGAGGCCGCCTTCGAACGCGCGGTGGAACTGCTGCTCGCCGGCATCCTCGACGCCACCGGCCGCAGCCCCGAGGGGGAGACCCAGCGGCAGCGGCTGGAGCGGCTGCTCACCTCCTACCTGGACGGACTGTCCGCGCACCCCGCCTACGCCCGACTGTTCCTGGTCGAGGTCTACGCGGTCGGCAGCGAGGCCATCCACCGCCGCACCAGCCTGCAGGAGACCTTCGTCGCCATCGTCGGCGATGTGCTGGGCGCGGAAACCGAACAGCAGCTATTCGCCTGCCAGACCCTGGTGGCGGCCCTGAGTTCCATGGTCACCGCGTGTATCGCCACCGACGACATCGAGGGACTGCACGATCTGCGGGAGCCCATGCTCGACCTGGTCGCCCGCAGCGGGGACCTGTTCGGCACGCCGCTGGCGCAGGATCAGCAGCACGAGCCCGGCCAGGGCGGGTAGTCCGGCGGCGGCGAGCGCGGTGGCCGCGGGACCCAGCCGCGTCACGGTTCCCAGTAGCGTCAGCCCGCCGAAGTAGAGGAACAGCAGGCCGGAGCAGGTGGCGATGGCACGTTCGGGAATATGCCTGCCCACGGTGACGCCGATGGCGATGGCCAGCGCGCCCGCCGCCACCATGCCGACCACCGAGCCGATCCACACCGCCAGCCAGCCCCGGTCGGTGGCCAGCGCCATGGTCGCGAACATGGTGCGGTCGCCGAGTTCGGCGAGCATGAACGCGGACAGCACCACGAAGAACGCCGAGCGCGAGGTGGGCCGGGTGGTCGCCGTGTCGGAGTCGTCCGCGGCCGGTTCGGGCAGCACGTCGCGCAGGGTCCACAGGCCCACGGCCAGGAAGATGGCGGCGGCGAGCAGCGAGATCAGCTCGGTCGGCAGCGCCGTGCCGAGGAAGTGGCCCACCCCGACGGCCATGAGGTTCACGGCCACGCTCGCGGTGGCGATCGCGCTCAGCACCACCCACCAGCGGTAGCGCAGCGCGAAGGTCAGCGCCATGAGTTGCGATTTGTCGCCCAGTTCGGCGAGGAACAGTGCGCCGAAACTCAGCAACACGGTGGTGATCATCGTTCAGGCTCCCAGGGCTCCGGCCTGTCGGCTGAACGACACAGAGCCCTTCAGCCGACACCGCACCGGTAATTCGGATCGGTTGTCATCGGCCGAAGGTCTCGCCCACCGGAGTTCCGGTTCCCGCAGCCGGATCCGCGACGGGACCAGTATGTCGACTGCGCGATTGGGGGCTACTCCCCTTCGCTGTCGGCCACTCTACCCCGGCAAACCGCCCGCCGCCAACCGGACGTAATCGAAATCGCAATGCGCGCAATAAGTTTGGGAGTCCTGCCCGGTGGTTTCGGGAACCCTCACGCGGCCAGCAGCATGGCCAGAACCGCGGTGTCGGGGTCGCTGATCGGATCGACGCCCACACGCGAAACCATGGAGGTCACCACGCCGTCGCAATCGGTCTCCACCCAGGCCGCGCGATGTTCCAGCCCCAGATGCGGCACCCCCGGCAGTAGTACGCAGCCCGATGCCGCGCCCGCCAGTTCGGGCAGCGACGGCCGCGTCTCGCGCGGCGGATGCAGCATGAGCAAGGCCGATGGCACATGCTCGGCAAACCGTCCCGGCTGCAATGCCTCGTCGCCGAGCACCGGCCCCTCGGCCAGCACCAGTCCCACCGTGCCGGGTTCCGGATCGTCGGGCAGATCGTCCCGGGTCCCGAACACCGTCGTGGTCGGCAGCAGCCCCGGCAGGCTGGCCACCCGCACGGCCAACACCAGCAGTTGCGCCCACTCCTTGGTGGAATCCGGCCACCGCCCGGAAATCAGGAAACCCCGCAGCGCTCCGCGTGCCTGGAACGGCGTCACGCCGATGTGGTCGTTCGTATTCATCTCTGCCTCCCGAGACCCGAAATCGGGGCGGCCCTGCCCGTCCTACCTGTAGGGATACCCAGGTTGCCCGGGAACTCAACTGGCACACAAGTACCAGAGATTGCTAGCAGACGGGCACGCCGGCGGGTAACCGGCGGCACGGACCGTCGCGGGGCGGCCGAGCTAGACCGTCAGCAGGCCCTTGGTGCGGCCCGGATGGTTGGTCGCGACCCAGCTGACGCCCAGGTCGGCGCAGAGCTGGACGTCGTCGGCGTCGTCGACGGTCCAGCAGTAGGTGGCGCGGCCCGCCGCGGCGGCCTTGTCCACCAGGTCGGGGTGTTCGCGCAGGGTGCGCACCGAAGGACCGACGGCCGTCGCGCCCACCGTGGTGGCCGCGCCGCCGGAGAGGTAGAGCGACGACTCACCGAGCAGCACCGTCGGGAGCAGCGGCGCGGCGCGGCGGATGCGCCAGACGGCGGTCGCGGCGAAGGACATGACCACGGCGCGGGAATGGTCGGCGGAGGCGGGGGTGGCGATGCCGTAGCGCTGCAATTCGTTCAACAGCGTGGTCTCCACCAGCGCGCCGTACCGGACCGGGTGCTTGGTCTCGATGAAGAGCTTGGTGGGGCGGCTCTTCCAGTCCAGCACCAGCTCGATGAGCTGGGCGAGGGTGAGCACGGCGGCGGGCTCGCCGTCCGACCCGAAGTCGAGGGCCTCGAGTTCGGCGAGGGTCATCTCGCTGACCGCGCCGGTGCCGGAGGAGGTGCGGTCGACGGTGCGGTCGTGCACGCACACCAGCTGGCCGTCCTTGGTCAGACGCACATCGCATTCGACGCCGTCGGCGCCCTCCTGGAGTGCGAGTTCGTATGCGGCGAGGGTGTGTTCGGGTTTCGCCGCCGATGCGCCCCGATGCGCGACCACGAACGGCGCACGACTGTCCCGGCTCACTTCGCCAATACCTCCTCATGCTCGAATTCCGGCGAACCGTCCGGGTTTTGGGGCTCACCGGCCGGTGCACTCACGGTGGCCTCATCATTCCCGACGGCGGCGCGCGGCGCGCGTTCGGCGGAACCGCCCGGCCGCACCGGCTCGATGACGGGTTCGGCCGGAGCCGTCGCCACGGTCCAGCGGTGCCCGGCGCGCGGGCGTCCGAGCACATCCAGCCCCTCGCAGCCGCGCAGCACCCAGAGCGTCAGCACGGCCACGCCCGCGGCGACCAGGTCGGTGACGGCGGTCCACAGCACGCCGTCGGCCTCGGCCTGCAGCGAATCCGGCAGCCGCCACAGCAGCGCGCCGAACACCATGAGGGCGTTGCCGATCCAGACGCCCCACCAGATCCGGACGGCCCGCAGCAGCCGCGGATCCGCGCGCCGCCGCGCCACCTCGGTGAGGAAGACGCCGGGCCACAGCAGATTCGCGACCGGGACCAGACAGCCCAGGGCCAGCATGAGCGACGACCGCGGATCCCGTTGTCCGGCCTCGGCGTACGCGGCGCGCCGGAGATCGGCGAGCCGTCCGACCACCGCGACCGCGCTCACCAGCGCCAGCAACAGGGCGGCCAGGGCGGTGGTGTAGACGAGCGCGTCGGAGAGCGCCAGCAGCCACGGTTCGATGAGCCGGGTGCGATTGCGCAGCAGGATGCCGTAGCGGCCCAGTTCGGCGAGTCCGGCGGCGAGGAACACACCGGCGGTCACGGTCAACAGCAGCGGTACCCGGGCGGCGAGCCGGTCCCAGCGCCCGGCCGGGGCGACGGCGGGCTGCGGCGGCACGTCGCGCAGCCCCCAGCGCGGGATTCGGGTGTAGTGCGGGGTCTCCCACGAGCCGGAGCGGCGCGGGCCGGGCGCGGGGACTTGCGGCGGCCGGGCGGCCGGGCCACCCACCGGTAGTTGCGGCGGGCGGGCGGGGCGTCGACGGGCGCGGGCGAGAGCAACACGCCGTGACAGCGCGGACACCAGTGCAGCGGCGTGCCCTGCACGGCCCAGCGCGCGCCGCAGCGGGCGCAGGGTTGCACCACCGGCGATCGCGTCGGCGATCGCGGAACGGAACTCACCGGACGTGTCCCCCCTTCATCTAGTAGATCTTCTCATCTAGTAGATCTTCGCCTGTTGCTCGTCGTCGCCGGTGAGCGGACGGCCCGCCTGCTGCCAGGCGACCATGCCGCCGGAGACGTGCAGGACCTCGTAGCCGATGTGCTCGAGGTACTGGGCCACCTGGATCGAGCGACCGCCCTGGCGGCAGATCACGTACACCTGGGCGTCGATATCTATTTCGTCGGTGCGCGCCGGGACGTCGACCATGGGGATGTGGATGGCGCCCGGCGCGTGGCCGAGCCGCCACTCGTCGGGCTCACGGACGTCGAGCAGCAGGGCGGGCACGCTGTCGGTCGTGCCCCACGGCTCGGCGGCGTCGAACTCCGCGGGCACGGCGTCGATCGGTACCGAGGGGATGTCGGGGCTCGTCACCCTGTCGATCCTGCCACGGGGGCGCGGTGGCGGGGGAGTTCCATTCCGGTCGAGCGGCAGGTTATCCACATAATCCACAACCTGATCCACAGGTCGAGACCTGTCCGGAATGTCCGGCCGAGCGCCCCGGTAGGTCCCCTCCACGTGCCGGAGCGTTCGGCCGGATATCTCTTTCGACGCAGCACCGGAACGATCGGTTCCCGGTGGAACCGTAAAAAACGACAACACTGCACAAAAACGAAAATCCCCGGTTCACGCAGGCACTTTCGGTAGCCTCGGACCATGGATACGAGCAGGGGGCTACTCGACACTCTGGACACCAACGGACTCAACACCGCCCTGTCCGAGGCGACCTGCCTCGGTATACAGGTCGAACCGGCAAATGCTCGGCTACGGCTCGAACTCGATGTACTGACCTTGCCGCTGGACGGGCCACCGCCCGCCGACTGCGCGGTATTCCTCACCCTCTCCGGCGTCAGCCGGGTCGCCGCCTCCTTCCGCCGCCAGCAGTGGGACGACCTGGAGCCGGAAATCCTGCCCGCCACCCTCGAGACGCTCGGTGACGCGGTGCGCAGCTTCGGCGGCGGCGCACTGCACGGCTGGGAGTTCTTCGACCTCGACGACAGCAGCTGGGCGCTGTGGCGGGAACTGCTCAGCTTCGACACCGTGCTCGGTGCGGGCGAGGGCGCGCACATCTTCGAGTTCTCCCAGGAGGAGGGCATCGACCCGCGCGAACTCGATATCCGCGTGTGGTTCGACCGGGTGAGCATCCAGGACTGCCACGGCCACGAGATCCCGGTCGCGGATTTCATCGCGGGCGGCATGCGGTGGTGGGAAGCGCACGACAGGTGCGATCCCCGCACCATGCGGCCGGATATCGTGCCGGCGCTGTAGCCGGGCGCAGTTCCGCGCGACGACCTATGTGCCCGGGCCGATCGGGCACCGCACGCCGGTGCCGTGGTCGGGGCAGTAGCCGCCGGGGTTCTTCGCCAGATACTGCTGGTGATAGCCCTCGGCGTAGTAGAACGCGGACAGATCCGGTAGCGCGGCGATCTCGGTGGTGATGCTGCCGTACCCGGCCGCGGTCAGACTTTCCTGATACGCCGCCGCGGTCTCGTGCGCGATGTCGGCCTGCCGGTCGTCGAGAGTCAGGACGGCCGAGCGGTACTGGGTGCCGCGGTCGTTGCCCTGCCGCATGCCCTGGGTCGGATCGTGGTTCTCCCAGAACCACCGCAGAATTCCCGCGTAGTCGACCACCTCGGGGTCGAACGCGACCAACACCGCCTCGGTATGCCCCGTGCGCCCCGAACACACCTCCTCGTAGGTGGCGTTGGGCGTATAGCCCCCGGCGTATCCGACGGCGGTGCTGTGCACGCCGTCGTGCAGCCAGTAGCCCTGCTCCGCACCCCAGAAACAGCCCATGGCCACCACCGCGACCTCCGTGCCCGCGGGGAACGGTGGTTTCAGCGGATGTCCGTTGACGAAATGTCGCTCCGGGACGACCAGCGGTTCGGCACGGCCGGGCAACGCCTGCTCCGGCGTCACCGGCACGGCCTGCGGCAGTCGTATGCGGGCTACGAGTTCGTCGTACCACGACATGGGTCCGATGCTACGGCAGCAGTCTCGGCCCGAAGCGGGGCCTGTTTGCGCCGGTGCTGCGCGGGCACCGTCCACTTGCTGGGATTATCGACCGGCGCCGGAATCAGGGGGGAGCGCCCCCGGTTGCAACCGAGCGGGTGTACGAATGATGGTTGGGTGCGCTCTACACACCGAGGGCACACGGCCCCGACACTGAGGAAGGGACATCGTGGCTGAGTACACGCTGCCAGATCTGGATTACGACTACAGCGCCCTGGAGCCCCACATCTCCGGGCAGATCAACGAACTGCATCACTCGAAGCACCACGCCGCCTACGTCGCGGGCGCGAACACCGCGCTCGAGAAGCTGGAGGAGGCCCGCGAGAAGGGCGACCACGGCGCGATCTTCCTGTACGAGAAGAACCTGGCCTTCCACCTGGGTGGCCACGTGAACCACTCCATCTGGTGGAAGAACCTCTCCCCCAACGGTGGCGACAAGCCGGTCGGCGAGCTGGCCGCCGCCATTGACGACCAGTTCGGTTCGTTCGACAAGTTCCGCGCGCAGTTCACCGCCGCGGCCAACGGTCTGCAGGGCTCCGGCTGGGCCGTCCTGGGTTACGACACCCTGGGCCAGAAGCTGCTGACCTTCCAGCTGTACGACCAGCAGGCCAACGTCCCGCTGGGCATCATCCCGCTGCTGCAGGTCGACATGTGGGAGCACGCCTTCTACCTGCAGTACAAGAACGTCAAGGCCGACTACGTGACCGCGTTCTGGAACGTCGTCAACTGGGAGGACGTGCAGGAGCGCTTCGCTCGCGCCGTCTCCCAGGGCAAGGGCCTCATCTTCGGCTGAGCCGACCCGATGTGACCTGCGAGGGCCCGCGAACCGCCCAGGTTCGCGGGCCCTCGTCGTCCCCGCACGACCACGCGACCCGGCGGCCGCGGCCCCGCGACCGTATCGACGCCGACCGCGAGTCCAGGCATATATGCAGGTCAAAACGGGGAAACCCGCCCCTGCCTGCTACGCTGCCGCCTCATGGGTAAGAGCAAGCGCAACAGTCCCAAGCCGGGGAGCAATCGGCAGGCGAAGCTGGCCGAGCGCCGGGCGGCGCAGGAGCGGGCGGCGTCGGTGGTGACGCGGCCGTTCGAAGGCTTGGCCGCGGAATGCGATCTGGTGGCGCTACGGGAGTTCGTGCCGTCGGCGACCGCCACGCTGAAGCTGTCGGCGAATGTCGCCGCCGAACGCCCCGTCACCCTCGCGACCGTGCTGCCGGGCGCGGTGTCGGCGCTGGTGCGCGCCGGGGACGAGCCGACCGGGTTCGTGGGTGTGCAGGTGCAGTTCCAGTCCGGTGATCCGGCCGCGGATCTGGCCGCCGCGATTCTGTGGACCCAGTCGGCGGAGCCGGGGGAGTCGTTGGCCGCCACCAGTGCCGAGGGCGCGCCGAGCCTGGCCGAGGTGCTGGATCCGGGTGCGGCGCTGGATCTGACGGTGCATCAGGACTTCAACTGGTGGGTGCCGGCGGGGGTGACCCCGGACCCGCAGGTGGCCGCCACCATCGAGCAGGCGAATCAGGCCATCATGCCGTCGGCGCGGCTGGAGCTGGGCGGGGACGCCATCGGCGCGGCCTGGTGGGTGGACGCCGGCGAGAAGGCGCATCTGCGCTGGGTGCGTCCGGAGGACGAGGACGCCCTGATGCTGGCCCTGGCCCGGCTGCACGCGGCCGGGAATCTGCACCTGGGTGAGGGGTCGCGGTTCGCGGGGTCGTTCCGGACCCACGGCCTGCTGGTGCCGGTCTTCGATCTGGACCGCGAGCGGCACGCCAGCGAATGGGTGCCGGGGGCAACGGAATTCGGTGCGCGACTGGTCGAGGCGCTGGCGGTGGACGAACCGCTGACGAGTGCGGAACGCCGCTCGCGCGATGGTCTGCGTTCGCGCCAGGTCACCTTGCGCTGACGCGCGAAATTTCCTGGGGAATTTTTTGAAAAACCCTCATTTCTAACCTGGCTCTCGGTTAGGTTCTCATCACCCCGGAAGGTCGGGGGAGGTGAGGATCTTCTCGCCGAAGCAAGAGATGAGGAAAACCATGGACGCGATTCTCGAAATCATCACCGGTCTGCTCGGCTCCCTGAGCGCCGAGTGACCGATCTCCCTCGGGAGACGAACGGCAGGCCCGGTCCAGCGCAAGGGACCGGGCCTGCCGTACTCGGGGCACCGCTTTACAGATGACCGCCCGCGGTGGACGGGGCGCCGGAGGCATCCGACGGCGAACTCATCTCGCGTGCGACGAAATTCTCCAGATCGAACAGATTCGCGGCGGCCCGCTCGGCGACATTGACGAGCGTCTTCATATGGGCGACCTCCTCGACCTGCTCCTTCAGGAACCACTGCATGAACTGTTCGCCCAGGTAGTCGCCCTCTTCCCGGGCGGTGCTGGCGAGCTGGACGATCTGCTCGGTCACCGCCTGCTCCTGGGAGAGCGCGAGCTGCAACGCTTCCTTCGCATTGGCGAACTGCGCCTTCGGGGCGTCGACGTCGGACAATTCGACGTTGATATCCCGATCGAGGAAGTACTGCACGATCATCATCGCGTGATTGCGCTCTTCGACGGCCTGCTTGTAGAAATGCTTGGCCAGCACGGGCAGATCGGCATTGTCGAACCACACCGCCATTGCGATGTACTGGTGTTCGGCGTTGAATTCATTCCGGATCTGATCGTGCAGCAGAGCGTGGAACTTGCTGCGCTGGGACTTGGCGTGGCTGGACATAGACATGACATTAACGCTGGTCACAGCGCGTGTCATCCAAGTGCAGCCTTATTGAGGACGGCCTTATTGAGGCAAGTATTGCCTCACCAAGGTTGCCCTAAATGCCCGGTGTCAGCAGCTCGTCGGGAATCGGCTCGTCGGCCGCCAAAGCCTCGAAGAACTGCGACGCTTTCGTTTTGTCCCAGAGCAGCACGTTGCCGCTCGCGGTATCGGTGAAGCCGCCGATCGGCACCGTGGTGGCTACCGGATCGTCGCGCAGCGCCCAGCCCAGACGTGCTACATCCCACACATGCGCACCCTGATCGACCCGCAGGGACTTCGTCGTATCCCGCAGTAGCGGCCACGCTCGGAACGGATTGACGAGAGTGCTTGTCGCGGTGGCCTTCTTCAACAGTGCCGCCATGAACATCCGCTGATTGTTCATGCGGTCGAGATCGGCCAGCGCGGTGGCGCGGCTGCGCACGAAACCCAGTGCCTGCGCACCGTTCAACCGCTGGCATCCGGCGGGCAGGTCGATTCCGGCCAGCGGATCGTCGATGGGATTCGGCAGGCACATGTCGATACCGCCGACCGCGTCCACCACGTCCGCGAAGCCGCCGAATCCGATCTGCGCGTAATGGTCGATGTGCAGGCCGGTCGCGATTTCCACGGTCTGGGTGAGCAATTGCGCGCCGCCGAAGGAGAACGCGGCATTGAGCTTGTCCCGGCCGTAGCCCGGAATGCTCACGTACGAATCGCGCGGCAGGCTCACCAGGGTCGGCCGACCGGACCGTGGCATGTGCACCAGGATGATGGTGTCGGTTCGCTCCGAACCGACCTCGCCGCCGGTCGCCAACTCCTGTTCGCGCTCGGGGGTCAGCCCGGCGCGGCTGTCGGAACCGACCAGCAGCCAATTCGTCCCGGGCGTGTCGCCCACCCGATCGTCGTAATCGGTGATGGCGTCGATGCGGACCAGATTGTTCTCCACATAGAACGCCGCCGCGATGGGGAGGCTCACCAGGAGCACGAGCAGCGCCAGCAGCCAGCGACCCCAATGCCGCTTGCGTTTCGGTCGCGGCCCGCGCGGTGGTCGGGCACCGCGCCCGCGGGTGGCGCGCGGTGGCGACGCGGGCGGTGGCGGGGACGCCGCACGATGGGGGACCGGGCGCTGGGTCGGCGCATGGGTGGCCGCACCCGCGTCGGGGGCGCGCCGCGACTGCCGCGGCGGGGGCTGTTTCGGCGGCGGTACCTGGGACTTCGGCGGCGGTACCTGGGACCACGCCAGCGCGGGTTCGGGCTCGTTGCGCGGCATGCGGCGGGTGCGGTTCACGGCGGGGCCGCCGGGTGGTTCGCGCCGGTCCTCGGGCCGCGGTCCACGCGGTGCCTGCCGTCGTGCCGGTTGTTGCGGCGGTGGCTGCCGCCGTGCGGGTTGTTGTGGCGCTGGCTGTTGCCGTGCCGGTTGTGGCCGCGGTACCGGTGCCGGACTGCCCCAGCGGGCTTCGCCGGGGTGGGGTTGCCGCGGATATGCCGGAGATTCGCCTGCCCTGCGCGGCGGCGACTCCCGGCGCATCCGTGCATCGTGCCGAGGGTCGTCGCCGTTCATCACTTGAGACTGTACTTATTCACGCTCGAAAGCGGTTCATCTCGATGTGGTCACGTCGAGGTGGTCACGGCAGCCAAGAGACGTGTCCGCGCAGGAAGGTGTAGCCGATGTAGGCCACCGTGTCGATCAGCGCGTGCGCCAGCAGCAGCGGCCACAGCCGTCCGGTCCGCTGCCAGTAGCGGCCGAAGATCACACCCATCACCAGATTCCCGACGCCGCCGCCGAGACCCTGGTACAGGTGATAGCTGCCCCGAAGCAAGGCCGAGGCCAGCAGCGACCTGTTCTCCGACCAGCCCAGCGCACGCAATCGCGTGATCAGATAGGCGACCACGAGAATCTCCTCGGCCGCCGAATTCGCCCACGCCGACAGCACCAGCACCGGCAGCCGCCACCAATGCTCCAGCGAACTCGGCACGATGGTCACGCTCACCCCGAGCGCGTGCGCCACCAGATACAGCGCCAGCCCGGGGATTCCGATCACCGCCGCCAGTACCAGTCCCGGCACGATGTCGGCGCGCCAGCGCACGCGCAGCAGGCCGAGGGCGCGCGGCCCGATTCCGCTGCGCCACAGCAGGTACAGGCCCAGTGCCGCCCAGCCCAGCAGCCGGGCCACGCTCAACAGCTGGAACAGCAGGTCGATCAGCGACTGCGCGGCGCGCGGCGCGTTCAAGGCCACCGTCTGGCCCCCGACCCCACCCGGGGACAGCGCGCTCTCCAGCAGTGACAGCGCCGCGCTCGCTCCGCTCAGCCCGAAGGTGACGACCAGGACGACGGCGATCTCGAGCCGTATCGCCCGCTGCTCCCGATCGGAGGCGGGCGCCGGCCACAGGGGTGCGGATGCGGCGGGAACCATGGGGCAAATCTATGCGCGCGACGGAGCGCGGCGTCGGCCGACAGCCGCCGCGTATGCGATGACCAGGTGCGGAGCGCTAGTCGATGGTCCGCCGCAGCCGTGCGGCCGAGGAGCGCATGGCGCAGCCCGCGAGCGCGCGCACGGCTCGGCTGAGCGCGTCGACGTCGTCGGCGGGATGGTCGAAGGGCAGGCGGACATCGTGGTCGCGGTCGACGGCCTCGACGCGCAGCGTGATGCCGTAGCGGTCGATGGCGAGCGGGTGGATGTGCCCGCGGCGCAGGTGGGCGGGGATGCGGCGGGCCAGCTGCGCGATGACGTCGGCGTGGTCGGCCTGCATGTGCTGCAGCCAGGCCGCCTCCATACCGCAGAAGGGATCGGGCCGGGCGGCGCGCAGTCCGTCGCGGCACACCGATTCGGCCCCGGTGGTGTCGGCGACCACGGCGGAGTCGACCACCAGGCGCAGCAGGGTGGTGGTGTGGCCGACGTCGAGCAGGTTGGGGTGCGGATGATCCTCGGCGACATGGGTGGCCAGGGCGCGCTGGGCGTGGGCGGGCACGGCGCGCACCCAGCCGCGCAGCCAGACCAGCGCGCGCACCGGTTCGCGCAGCACCAGGGGTGCGTGGTCGGTGAGTTCGAGGACGGCGGGGGAGCCGGTGGTGCCGGAGTTGGCGGTGAGCATGGCGGCCGTGGAGGTCATGGGTACGGCGATGACGGCATCCCCGCACTGCCGGAGCAGATGCACCGCGGTGGGGATGGGGTCCAGGCCGGGCAGGGCCAGCATGGCCTGTTCGGCATGGGCGCAGGCGCTGTGCACACGTTCGGCGGTATTGGGGGCGACAGCGGCCGGTGCCGGGTGGGGCATACACACCTCCAGGATGAATTAGGTAAACCTAAGCTAAGTGACGTAGGTCGCCAACGCAAGCGGGAACTTGCTTCCGACGGCGTGGCGGCCGCTACCGTGAGTCGGTGTCGCACGATTCGCCCGCACCCGAGCCGATCCCGCTCACCCTGTCGGTGCCGCCCCGCCCCGAACGCGGTCTGACCGACGATCTGGTGCGGCCCGTCGGCCCCGTACATCCCGAGATCGAAGTGGTGGATCTGACGGCCTCCGATGCGGCCGTCGCCGAATTCCTGGTGCGCGTCGCCCACTCCGACTCCGGATTCGTGGCCCGCACCGACTCCGGCGAGCGCGCCGTCGGCATCATCGCGGCAACCGTCGCCGCGCTCATGGGCGAGGACATCCACAGCGCGCTGGCGAACCCCGACGTCGACTTCCTGACCGGCCTGAAACCGCCCGCCGTGGCGGCGCTGCGCGAGGTGCTGCTCGCCATCGAAACCGGAAACCAGGACGCCGTGACCGCGGCGCTCACCGTACTGACCGGCGACGCTCCGACCGCTTGACCACGGACGGCCGCCGCCGGTGCCGCGAATCCAGTCCGCGGTACCCGTGCGGAACGGGCCGCGCCGGGACGCCGCCTTCCCATTCCCGGGACGGTGGCCCGCCGGTCCGCTGATGCGGGCGGGTGATCCGTCGGCCTCGACCGGCAATCGGTGAAGTGCGGACGCGCACGCAAGTAATCTCGTTATCGTGCCGCGTATCGCCTACTTCGGGCCGTCGGGAACCTTCACCGAGATGGCCCTCGCGAAACTCGAGTCCGCCGGAGCCTTCGACGGACCGGTCGAGCGTGTCGCCGCGTCCAGTCAGGGGGCGGCCATCGAACTCGTCCGGGCCGGGGACGTGGTGGCCGCGGTGGTGCCCATCGAGAGTTCCGTGGAGGGTTCGATCGCGCCCACACTGGACGCCCTCGCGGTCGGACCGCGCCTGCAGATCATCGCCGAGACCGAACTCGACGTGGCCTTCACCATTCTGGGGCGCCCGGGCATCGAGTTGGCGCAGGTGCGCACCATCGCGGCCTATCCGGTGGCGGCGGCACAGGTGCGGATGTGGCTGGCGCACCGGATGCCGGACGCACGGCCCTACACCTCCGCCTCCAATGCGGCGGCCGCCGAGGATGTGGCGAACGGGCACGCCGACGCGGCCGTGTCCACCGCCTTGGCGGGGGAGCGGCTCGGCCTGGCGGTGCTCGCCGACGGCGTGGCCGACCACGATCAGGCCGTCACCCGCTTCGTGCTGGTGAGCCGCCCACAGGCCGCGCCGCGCCGGACCGGCGCGGACCGCACCTCCATCGTGCTGGAACTGGCCAACAAGCCGGGTTCGCTCATGCGCGCGTTCGCCGAATTCGCCACGCGAGGCATCGACCTCACGCGCATCGAATCCCGGCCCACCCGTACCGGTATGGGCACCTACCGGTTCTACCTCGACTGCGTCGGACATATCGACGACACCGCGGTCGCCGAAGCGCTCAAGGCGCTGCACCGCACCGCCGCTCGGATCCGCTACCTCGGTTCCTGGCCCGCGACCTCGGCGACCGGCGCACCGCCGCCGCCGGACGAACCCGCGGCGGCCTGGCTTGCCGATCTGAAGAAGGGGGTGGCGGACCTGTGACGGGCAAACTCATCCTGGTGCGGCACGGGGAGACCGAGGGCAATGTCGCCAAGATCCTCGACACCAAGGTGCCGGGCCTACCGCTCACCGAACGCGGTGTGGCGCAGGCGAAAACATTCGGTTCCACACTGACGGTGCCGCCGCGGCGACTGTTCTCCTCGGAGGCGTTGCGCGCCCGCCAGACCGGCGGTTACATCGAGGAGGCCACCGGCGTCGGCCTCGAGGTGCTGGCAGATCTGCAGGAGGTGCAGCTCGGTGAGCTGGAGGGCTCGAATTCGACTGCCGCGCACCTGATCTTCCAGGGCATCTACCACAAATGGCATGCCGGGGACCTGTCCGCCCGCGTCCCCGGCGGCGAATCCGGCCACGACGTGCTCTCCCGCTACGTCCCCACCCTGGAACAACTGCGCGCGGAATACCTCACGAGTACCGATTCCACCGATATCGTGGTGGTCAGCCACGGCGCCGCCATGCGCCTGGTCTCCCGCGAACTCACGGGAATCCCAAGGCTTTTCGCGGCCAACAATCACCTCGACAACACCGAGACCATCGAACTGCTGCCCACCCCCGACGGCGGCTGGACCTGCACCCGCTGGGGCCGCTACACGCCACCGTTCGGCGAGAATACTTCCCCCACCGGCGACGACCCGATGGGCTGACCGGCGCACCGAATCGGAGCAGTAGCCGCGCCGATCGACGCACCGACTTCCAGACGGCCCGGGGCACCGCCCCACGCCCAACCGGCGGTCGGCTGCGGCGTCGCAACGGCGCGGAACACGATCGCGGGCACGCGACACGCCAGGATCTGGAAAGCGTGGTAGCTCGTCCACGATCCATCCACTGCGGTGCCGACGGCGGGAGTGGTATGTCGTGTTCTCGGCACGGCCTCCGGCGCGGATGCGGGTCGGTACCGTCGCACCACGCCGGTCCCGTTGACTGATGCGCGGGTGTACTTCGGCAGGGTCGTCGCCCTGCCGTTCACGGGGCAGCGGTGGGCCGGAACTCCTGGCGCAGTGGCAGATCCGCCATGAGGTGCTGTAGCGCGGCGCGGAAGCGGGCCGGGGTGCCGGTGCTGAGGGCAGTCCACCGGACGCCGTCGTCGGCCGGGCTGGTGGTGGCGAGGAAGCGGCCGTGCCGGGTGTTGAAGACGGCCATGTGGTCGGGGGCGATATCGCGGGTCCCGTCGCTGTGGACGACCGCGACGATCTCGGCGTAGGAGTGCACCTGCACCAGCGCCGCGGCGAGGGTGGCGGCGTCGCGAGGTGGATCACCCACGCGGGCAAGGCGTTCGGCCGTGGCGGCGGCGTAGCCGGTGTCGTCGAAGATGGGGACCAGATCCGCGGTGGGCGCGTTCATCCCCGCCAGTTCCAGCGGTTCGGCGGGGCCGAGGGCGGCCATGACGGTGCCGGACAGATCGTGTCCCGCCTGGTCGATGGCGTAGGAGTCGGGGCCGCGCAGGGCGATCACCTCGATATCGTCGCCCTTGGCGAGGCACAGGCGATGGATCGACGCACCCACGTACCAGCGGGCCGCCACCTCCCAGTGCGGCCGGTTCAGCACTCGAAGCCGTTCGGCCAGTTCGGGATGCACCTCGTCATCGACGAGCAGGTCGCGGTCGGCCAGACCGGCGGCGGCCGCCGCCATGGCGCGGTCGTGCTCGGCGGCGGTGTCGTAGCGGCCCACGGCGTCCAGCACCACCGGCATGTCGTCGACCGCCAGGGTCTCCAGCAGGCACTGCATGTCGTCCAGCGACAGGGTGACCGCCCCCAGCAGGGACGGTCCGCGGCCCGCGCCGAGCACGGTCACTCGGCGGGCTCCGGCGTGGCTCCGATGACGGCGGGCGCGATGACCCGGCCGTCGGCGAAGTGGTCGGCCGAGCGGCCGTAACCGTTGCCCTCCCGGGCCTGCTCCTCGTCGTCGCGGGCCTGACCGCCCAGCAGCGGACTGCCGGCGGTATTCGAACGCACCGGCGCGGCGGCCTCCGCGCGGGCGGCGGCGGCCGTCTCGCCGCCGGGCGCGGCAGCCGTCGGCGCTCCCGCGCCGAATCCACCACCCGCGCCCCAACCCTCCGGCACGCGCAAGCTGCCCGCGCCATTGCCGATGCTCACAGTGCCGCCGCCCCCGCCGAAGGACACCGCGTGCGTCGCCGCGGCCATACCGCCGATGCCGACCATCGCGGCGGCGCCGCTCCCGGCCGTCACCGGCATCGAACTCACGCCGTTCCCGGACTGCATCGCGGTGCCCACGGCGGAGATCGCCGTGCCCGCCACATTGCCCGCCGTGCTCACGCCGGTGGTCGCCACACTTCCGGCGAACTGCGCGGCCTGCGAGACCGCGCTCATCACCCCGGGATTGTTGGCGAGCGCGGCCGCCGCGGCCAGCGCCGTCTGCACCGGATTGCCGCTGTCGCCGAACGACTGCGCGGCGGCGGCCGGATCGGCCGACCCCGCGCCCATGGCGATGGGCGGCGGCATCAGGAATTCACCGGGCGTGGTGACGATGGCGGTGGTGGCGGCCTCGTAGGTCTCCATGACCAGCGCGGCCCGGATGTCCAGGGCCAGTTTGGCGGCCTCGGCGGCCTGCGCGCTGCCGTTGAGCGCACCGCCGGTGGAGTGGGCGGCGATCCGCGCGGCCTCCACGGCCGCGATCTCCGGCAGGCTCGGCATGGCGATGGACGCCACGGTGTACGCGGTGGCGTTGGCGGCGGTCTTGGCGGCCAGGGTCGCGGCCATCACGCCCTGCTGTTCGGCCCACACCGTGAATCCGCCCAGCCGTCCCAGCACATTGAGTCCGTTGATGCCCTGCAATCCGACGCCGATCTCGGCCATGACGCGGGCCACGGTGGTGGTGGCGTCCACCCAGGCGGCGGTGATGGCGCTCCACGAGGTGGAGGCGGCGGCGATCGGAATGGCGTGCGCGCCCGCGTTGAGCGTGACCGAGTTGACCTCGGCCATGCGCGGCAGCCAGAACACTCCGGTGATACCCAGCGTCATCGGTCCCCCTACACGGGTATCGAGGCTATGCCGACCGCGCGGATGGCGTCCTGCGCGAGGTACTGGGCCAGTTGCGCGCGTAGCGTCGCGGCGGCGTGGTGCAGTTCCAGCACACCCTGCGCGATCGCCCGGTCATGGCTCAGCGCGGCGTGGTTGAAGTGTCCGGCCGCCAGCAGCGACACCTCTTCGGTGCCGGACGGCAGGACGTGGGTGGTCGGTCCGGCCGCGGTGGCGACCGCCGCCAGCCGCTCGGCCAGCAGATCGAGTTCGGCGGCTGCCGCGAGGACGGCCTCCGGCTGCACGAGGACGTGGCCAACCATGCTCGAGCGCTCCTTCCGCCAGCTGCCCCGGAGACCCGACGGCCCCTACGAGAGATTGGACGCACCGCGGGCGCTATCGGTTCCAGCAAATCTGGAGCACACCTACGGCGTCAGCCCCATCCCAGCTGATGAAGGCGGTCGTCGTCAATCCCGAAATAGTGCGCTATCTCGTGAATCACTGTGATCGCCACCTCCTCCACCACCTCTTCTTCGGTGTGGCACATGTCCAGGATGGCCTCGCGGTAGATGGTGATGGTGTCCGGCAATGCGCCGCCGTAGTGGCTGAAGTCCCGATCGGTGAGGGCTATCCCGTGGTACAGCCCGAGCAGATGCGGATCTTCGGCGCTGCGGGGTTCGATGAGAATCACCACATTGTCGATGGCCTTGGCCAGTTCGGGCGGAATCAGGTCGAGGGCGTCGCCGACGAGCTCCTCGAAACGGTCGTCGGACATGGTCACCGGCATGCGCTACCCGATCACCGCGGCGGCGGCAGGTTCGGCGGGGCCGCGCCGGGCAGCGGCGGCGGGGTGTAGCGGCCGTTGTTCGGCGGTGGCACGGGGGCCTGTCCGTCGATGAGGATGTCGCCGCGCGCCGAACCGGTGATGGCCGCGAAACCCTGATCCGAGCCCTTCCCGAGCATGCAGTTGAGGCTGCGGCTGCCGGCCAGCCAGCTGCGTGTGTCGAGGAAGTCCCAGAACAGCGTGAGGGTCTTGTTGCGCAGCGCTTCGGGGGAGCCGAGGTACGCGGTGGAGTCGGTGGCGCACCGCTCCTCCATGTACTTGTCCTGATCCTCCGCGGCCGGGGGACCGTCGGTGAAGTGGGCGCCGAGGTCGACGGTGGAGACGATCTCGAAGGCGTGCGGCTGGGTGCAGTCCACCTGGTCGGTGGGCAGATTCCGGTTGATGCCGACGCAGGCGCCGACCTCGTAGATCTTGGACTGATCGCGTTCACGGATGCTGCCGGTGGTGGCGTACGCGGCCGAGCCCGTGCTCGACGCGACCTGCAGCCCACAGCGCAGGGTGCGTTCACCCGCCGTCCAGCCCGGTTCGCCGGGATTGATCAGGCCGACCACGAACTTGCCGCGCGGATCGAACTTGCCGCCGAGATAGCGCTGCGCGGCGCTGACGCAGTGCTCGTCGCGCAGTTCGGTGAAGCGCAGCGAATCCGGGAAGCGGGATCCGGCCCCGAATTCACGTCCCGGGTACTTGCTCAGATCGATGTCCGCGGTCACCTCGAACAGGTGCTTGCTGCCGCAATCCACCTTCTGCAGGTCGCTGGCGTCGGCCTTGCTCCAGGTCAGGCAGTCGCCGGTCTTGGCGGTCCCGAAGGCCGCGCCCGCCACCGCCCCGGTCGGCTGCGGCCCGGACGGGCTGTGCGCCTCCACCTTCCCGTGGTCGAATCCGCTGACGAACAACGTCACCAGCGCGGCCACCATCGCCCCGACCGCGACCGCCAGCAGCCCCCACCGCAGCGTCGGCGCGGACAGCGGTCCCCGGTCGACGACAGCGCGCATCGGACCGAGCACCTTGTCGCGGGCGCTCGGCTTCCTGCGCACGGGTGGCGCGGGCCGCTTGGGTTCCGGGGGTACGTATGCGGGCATCGCGCTCCATCATGGCAGCGCCGACCCACCCTTCGCCACGTGCTGTGCTGTGCCGCCTCTCCGGGACTTCAGCGCGCTGTGCCGCCTCCCCGGGACTTCAGCGCGCGGCTGAGTGCCGTCGTGCACGCGTGCCAGCGGTCGGGTGCCGAGCCGATTCTGGGCGTACCCGGGGAGTTACCCGGAGCATGCGAGATCAGTTGTCACGTGTGGTGAGGTGCGAGCAGGGTGCCTTTTCCGAGATGCGCGATCGGCGAACCTCTGCGCGAATGCCGAGCCCGATTTCAGGCACCCGGGTGCCCGCGCCCTGAGGTCGGTCGCCACGCCGGATTCCTACTGCGCACCGCGCGCTACCGACAGGGTGCGCTATCGCGTGATCAGGTCGGCCGCTTTCTCTCCGATGAGGACCGCTGGGGCGTGGGTGTGGCCGCGGATGATGATCGGCATGACGGAGGTGTCGGCGATGCGGAGGCCCCGGAGGCCGCGGACGCGGAGTTCGGGGTCTACGACGCCGGTGTCGTCGGCGCTCATGCGGCAGGTGCCGACCGGGTGGTAGAGGGTGTGGGAGTGGTCCTCGAGGCAGCGGCGCAGGATCTCGTCGGTGGGGGTGTCGGCGGGGACGTCGGGTTGCATGAGGTCCCCGATGTGCTGTTTCAGCGCGGGCATGTGCGCGAGGTCGACGCATTTGCGCAGTCCGGCGAGCAGGGCGGCGCGGTCGAGCCCCTCGGGGTCGGTGCAGTAGCGGGGGTCGATGCGGGGTGCGGTGAACGGGTCGGCGGAGCCGAGGGTGATGGTTCCGCTGCTGGCGGGCCGCAGCAGGATCGCGCCGAGGGTGATGGCGTGCCCGACGGGTTCGAGCAGGCCCTCCCCGACGTAGGGCGCGGGACCGAAGATGAGTTCCAGATCGGGCAGTTCGAGTTCGTCGCGGCTGCGCACGAAGCCGTACGCCTCGCCCACATTGGAGGTGAGCATTCCGCGCCGTCGCAGCAGATAGTTCACCAGCTCCGGAATGCGCTCGGCGGTGAACAGACTCCCCGCGCGGGTGCGGTAGACGATGGGCGCGACCAGATGGTCCCGCAGATTCCGTCCCACCTCGGGGCTGTGGTGCACCACCGGAATCCCCAAGCCGGACAGTTGTTCCCGATCGCCCACCCCGGACAGCATGAGCAGCTGCGGGGTGTTGATCGCGCCGCCGCTCAGGATCACCTCACGCCGCGCGCGCAGCCGATGCGTCCGCCCGTCGCGCCGGTATTCGACGCCGACGGCCCGCTCGCCCTCGAACAGGATGCGGGTGACGTGCGCGTCGGTGCGCACCTCGAGGCCGCGCCGCCGCCGCAGCGCGGGCCGCAGGTAGGCGTCGGCGGTGCTCCACCGCGCACCCCGCTTCTGTGTCACCATGGTTTCGGAGAATCCTTGTGGCACAGCGGAATTGGCTCGCTCGACGGCGTACCCCGCCTCGGTCGCGGCCACCAGGAAGTCGCGGGTGAGCGGGCGCGGGCTGCGCTGCCTGGAGATGTGCAGCGGCCCGTCGCCGCCTTCCTCGTCGCCGCTCGCGCCCTCCACGTGCTCCATGCGCCGGAAGTGCGGCAGCACCTCCTGGAACGACCAGGCGGGCCCGGCCGCGCGCGCCCAGTCGTCGTAGTCGGCGGCGAACCCGCGCACCCACATCATGGCGTTCATGGCGGAGGAGCCGCCGAGCATCTTGCCGCGCGGCCAGTAGACCCGCCGCCCGCCGAGCGCGGCCTGCGGTTCGGTGCGGTAGTTCCAGTCGTTGGCCCCTTGAAACAGCTTGGAGAATCCGGCCGGAATCCGAATGAACTTGTCCTTGTCGGCCGACCCCGCCTCCAACACCACCACCCCGACCCCATCCCGCTCACTCAACCGCGCCGCCACCGCGGCCCCCGCCGACCCGGCTCCAACAACAATGAAATCCACAGTGTCCTGCACGGATTCGGGCATGGGGCGACTCCTCGGGAACGCAGTGCCGACAGTTCGCGCCACCCACTATGCGGGACACCGACAAACGCGACACTCGATTTCGCAAGGCTCGGGGTAACTCCCCGGGTACGCCCAGAATCGGTTCGGCACCCGACCGGCGGCACGCGTGCACGACGGTCGACGGCACTCAGCCGTGCGCTGAAGTCCCGGGGAGGCGGCGCAGCATCAGGTGGACCCCGCCCTTTACGCTCTACCTATGATCGACCTTCGATTCCTGCGGGAGAATCCCGATGTCGTCCGCGCCTCGCAGCGGGCGCGCGGCGAGGACCCGGCCCTGGTGGATGCCCTGCTGGCGGCCGACGCGGCCCGGCGTGCCGCCGTCGCCGCCGCGGACGGTCTGCGCGCCGAGCAGAAGGCGCTGGGCAAGAAGGTCGGCAAGGCGTCTCCGGACGAGCGTCCCGCGCTGCTGGCGCACGGGCAGGAGCTCTCGGCGAAGGTGAAGGAGGCGGAGGCGGCCGAGCACGCCGCCGACGCCGAACTCGAGGCCGCGCAGCGGGCACTGTCGAATGTGGTGCAGGAGGGCGCGCCCGCGGGCGGCGAGGACGACTACATCGTGCTCGACACCATCGGCACCCCGCGCGAGTTCGATTTCGAGGTGAAAGACCACCTGGCACTCGGCGAGGCGCTGGGCCTGATCGACATGGAGCGCGGCGCGAAGGTGTCGGGAGCGCGCTTCTACTTCCTCACCGGCTACGGTGCCCTGTTGCAGCTCGGCCTGCTCCAGCTGGCCGCGCAGCGGGCCACCGCCAACGGTTTCAGCATGATGATCCCGCCGGTGCTGGTGCGCCCGGAGGTCATGCAGGGCACCGGTTTCCTGGGCCAGCACGCCGCCGAGGTCTACCACCTCGAGGAGGACGACCTGTACCTGGTCGGCACCTCGGAGGTGCCGCTCGCCGGGTACCACCAGGGCGAGATCCTGGATCTGAGCGCGGGCCCGAAGCGCTACGCGGGATGGTCGTCGTGCTTCCGCCGGGAGGCGGGCAGCTACGGCAAGGACACCCGCGGCATCATCCGCGTGCACCAGTTCGACAAGGTGGAGATGTTCGTCTACGCCAAGCCGGAGGACGCGGACGCCGAGCACAAGCGGCTGCTGGCCTGGGAGCAGGACATGCTGGCCGCCATCGAGGTGCCGTACCGCGTGATCGATGTGGCGGCCGGTGATCTGGGCAGCTCGGCCGCGCGCAAATACGACTGCGAGGCGTGGGTGCCGAGCCAGGGCACCTATCGCGAACTCACCTCGACCTCGAATTGCTCCACATTCCAGGCGCGGCGGCTGAATGTGCGTTATCGCGACGAGAACAACAAGCCGCAGATCGCCGCCACGTTGAACGGCACCCTGGCGACCACGCGCTGGATCGTCGCGATTCTGGAGAATCATCAGCAGGCCGATGGTTCGGTCCGGGTGCCCGCCGCGCTGGTCCCGTTCGTCGGAACCGAGGTGCTGACGCCGTCGCGCTGATTCGCCGAACCCGCACGGTAACCACCGGTTCGCGCATCCGCGTGTCGATTCGGCCGGTTGTGTCTACTACAGGTCACGTCTGTGTCTAGGCTATGCATCGTGCGAGGAATCGGGTCTCGCGGCGATACCCGAACGCGGGTGCGGACCGCATCGGCGCTGGCGACAGCGATGGTCATGGCTCGGACCACCGGGGCGTTCTACGTCATGGGCGGGGTCCTGGGTCTGATGATCACTGCCATCGCTCCCGGTGATGAGGGCAATCGACCGCTGGTGGGCAGTGCGGCGTTCATGGCGCTGCTGCTCGGAATCAGTCTGCTCATCTGGGGTCCGCGGATGCCGCATTCCGCGCATCACGTGTATGTGGGTGTGGCGACGGTGCTGGTGACCATTGCGGTGCACTGGTTTCCGAATACCGTCGGCGCGATCACCTTGGCGGCGTTCTATGTTTTCGTCGCCTGCGATGCCGCCATATTCTTCAGCTGGCGCTGGCTGGCCGCACATCTGACTTTCGCGGTGGTGGCCTGCCTGTGGGTGGTGCCCTCGCGCGGGTTGCCCTGGTGGTCCGGATTCATTCCGGCGGGTATCACGGTGGGTGTCGGCATCGTGGTCGGCATTCTCACCCGCATGGCCGCCGACGCGGATATCGACGTGCTGACGGGTCTGCTGAATCGGCGCGGATTCGACCGCGCCCTGAATGTGGCCATCGCGCAGGCGGGCCGGACCGGTCAGGGGCTGGCGCTGGTGCTGGTGGATCTCGACCGCTTCCAGAAGATCAACGACCATCTCGGGCATCGCGCCGGCGACGCCGTACTGCAACGCGTCGGCGACACCTGGTCCAAGCTGCTGGCCCCCGATCAGCGGTTGGCCCGCTACGGCGGCGACGCGTTCGCACTGCTGCTGCCGAACACCACCGAGCAGGCCGCGATCCTGCTCACCGAGCAGCTGCGCGCGGCGGTGACCACCGGCTGTTCGGCGGGCGTCACCTCCTGGCAGCCGGGCGAATCCGGGTCGCTGCTGGTGAGCCGCGCGGATGTGGGCCTGTACCGGGCCAAGCAGGCGGGCCGCAATCGCACGGTGCTGGAGTCGTCGCGGCAGCTGCCGCTGGCGGTGGAGCTGCGCGAGGCCATCGACCGCGGCGCGCTGGACGTCCAGTACCAGCCGATCGTCACCCTGGGCGAGGGCGGTGCGAAAGCCGTTGGCGTGGAAGCGCTGCTGCGCTGGTCGTCGCATGCGCAGCCGGAGGTCACCACCGAGGGCCTGATCCGGGTGGCGGAGGAGTACGACCTCATCTCCGATCTGGACGAGCTGGTGCTGCGCCGGGCCTGCGCGGACGCGGCGCGGCTACAGGAGACGTTCGCGCAGCTGGACCTGACCCTGAACGTGAATGTGAGCGGCCTGGAACTGGCGCAGGGCGAATACGCGGAGCGGGTGTCCGGGATTCTCGCCGACACCGGCTGGCCCGCCGATCAATTGGTGCTCGAGGTGACCGAGAGCGAATTGGCGGCCGAATCCGAGACGGCCATCGCGAATCTGCACGCATTGCGTGAGCGCGGGGTGCGGATCGCCATCGACGATTTCGGCACCGGCTATTCGTCGCTGAGTCGCCTGGCCACCCTGCCCAGCGACATTCTCAAGGTGGACCAGTCCTTCGTGGCCGCCATTCGCTCCGATTCGCCCGCGCCGCCGCTGCTGGGTGTGATCGCGGCGCTGAGCAAATCGCTGGATCTGCAGGTGATCGCCGAGGGCGTGGAGACCGAATATCAGGCGGCGGTGCTGACCGAACTGGGTTTCGCGCTGGCGCAGGGGTATCACTACAGCGATTCGCAGCCGGTGGCCGAGCTGATCAATGATCTGAACGAGCGCAGCGGGTTGGTGGGCGCGGGCGTGGAGCCCGGCAACGGCTGGGTTCCGGTGGATAATCCGCTTGACGAGGGCGTGGGTGGAGGGCAACGCTGAGCACATGCGTTTGCTCGTCTATGCCAGTTGAGTCGCCAGCTCAGCGCGCGCCGGTGTCCCGGGTCGCGGACTCGCGGTGCGTGCGGTGCTGTTCCGCGGCTCGGCCGATCTCATTCCGCTTTTCGCGCTCTATGCCCTGATCTTCGCTGATCACGGGCTGTCCACCGCGCAGATTTCCGGGCTGCTCGCCATCTGGTCGGCGACCGCCTTCCTACTGGAGGTGCCTTCGGGCGCGTGGGCCGACACGGTCTCGCGCCGGGGTCTGCTCATTGTCAGCGGTCTGCTGCTGGTGGCCGGTTTCGGCATGTGGACGGTCTTTCCGTCCTATCTCGGTTTCGCCCTCGGCTTCGTGCTGTGGGGCACCTCGGGCGCGCTGCTGTCGGGCACCTTCGAGGCCCTGCTCTACGACGAACTCGCCGCTCGCGGTGAGACCGCCGACTATGCCCGCATCATGGGCTACACCCGCGCCGCCTCGGAGACGGCCGCCCTGGTGGGCATCCTGGCCGCCGCGCCCCTCTACGCGTGGGGCGGCTACGCCCTGGTCGGCTGGTCCAGCGTCGCCATCGCGGCCCTGCACACCGCCCTGGCCCTCACCCTGCCCGCCGCCCCGAAAACCGTCACCGCCGAACAGGCCCAAGACCTGGCGGACGCGGAAGAACCCACCGCACCGCCGCGGCCGCACGCCGACGACTCCGGCAGCACGCCCCACCACCGCACGCCGTCACCCAACCCGGCTGCGTTGTCGGGTCCTGCTGCGCTGTCGGTTCCGGCTGGGTCGCCTGTACCGGCAGTGTCTGGTTCGGCCGTCTTGCCGGGCCCGATGCGGGCGCCAGGCTCGGCCCCGCAGTCCGGCGTGGTCGGTGCCACCACTCCGGCCGCACCCGCATCGGTCTTCGGCCGCTACATCTTCATGCTCCGCACCGGACTCGGTGAGGCGGTGCGGGTCCGGCCGGTGCGCCATGCCCTGTACCTGGGTGCGCTGCTTTACGGCATGACCGCCTTCGACGAGTACTTCGCCCTGCTCGCCGACGATGCGGGCGTACCCCCGTGGGCCACGGCGCTATTGGTCGGCCTGACGGTGGTCGGCGCTCTGCTCGGTGCCACGCTCGCCGGTCGCACCGAGGCCGTCCGCGCCCGCGCCATGGCCATCGCTCTGGCCGTCGGCGGCGTCCTGTTCATCGGCGGCGCACTGCTGCCGGGTCTGGCCGCGTATCGCCCCGAGGCCGTATACCCGCTGACCATCGCGGGTTTCACGGCCATCGGCATCGCCTACGGCATCGTCTACAACGCGGGCGTGGTGGCGGCCGCCCGCCTCCAGGACGCCATCGAGGGTCCGGCCCGAGCGACGGTGACCTCGGTATCGGGCCTGCTGGAGGAGGTCTTCTCGCTGGCAGTTTTCGCCTTCGTGGCCCTGGCCTCGCTCTGGCTCCCGATCCCGCCCATTGTCGCCCTGCTCGGCCTCCCGATCCTCGTCACCGCCCTCCTGGTCCCCGCCTGGCTCCCACCACGCGCGGTCGGAGAACCGCACGATGCTCGGTGACGAAGCATGTCGCACCGGTCGGCGGCCGGAATTCCAGCGCGAGCTTGTCGTGCGTGGTCGCCAGCGCGCCGTGGGGAATCGCGGATCTTCTCTTCGCCGGGACGGCGGAGTTCCATCGGCCGGTCGTCGTCATTGCGATCGCGACTTCGATCTGATCGCCCAGGCTACGAATCGTTGTCCCGGGCGTTGCGGGCACAATCGGGCGAATGGGGATGCGGCGGCGGATCGGGTTGGTGTGCGGGGGGAGTATCGGCGCGGCGGTGGCGGGGCAGGCGCGGATCAATGGGGAGTTGGGGGAGCGGTTGGGGGATGGGGTCGCCGCCGCGGTGATCAGTTTCGGGACCGGGCTGGTGGTGCTCGGGGTGGCATTCGCGCTGAGCGGTCGGCTGCGGGCGGGGGTCGGGGAGGTGCGGCGGGCGCTGGTGAGCGGCGGGCTGCGGTGGTGGCAGCTGCTGGGCGGGTTGTGTGGCGCGTTCTTCGTCGCCTGCCAGGGGCTCACGGTGGCCGCCATCGGGGTCACGGCGTTCACGGTGGCGGTGGTGGCCGGGCAGTTGGTGAGCAGTCTGGCGGTGGACCGCTTCGGTATCGGACCCGCCGGGCGGACCCCGGTGACCGCGCTGCGGGCCGGAGGTGCGGGACTGGCGCTGGCGGCGGTACTGCTGTCGGTGGCGGGGCGCGACGGCGGCGGTGACGGCGCGCTGTCGGTGCCGGAATCCCTGCGCGGCGGCCCGCACCTGCTGTTGATCGCGCTGCCGCTGCTGGCCGGTTTCGGCGTGGCGTGGCAGCAGGCGGTGAACGGGCGGGTCGGTGCCGTGGGCGGACCGCCGACGGCGACACTCGCGAACTTCCTGACCGGCACCGCCGGACTGGTCCTCGTCGAAGCGGTGCTGCTGGCCGGAACCGGTTGGCCCACCGGGTTTCCCACCGAGCCGTGGCTCTACGTCGGCGGCGTGATCGGCGTCGCCTTCATCGCGTTGGCCGTGGTCGTGGTGCGCTGGATCGGCGTGCTCCTGCTCGGCCTCACCTCGGTGGCCGGACAGCTGCTCATGTCCCTGGTCCTCGACGTCGCGGTCCCCACCGGCCCCGGCCTCTCCGCCACCGCCGTCCTGGGCTGCGCCCTCACCTTCGTCGCCGTCACCCTCGCGGCGCGCACCCCCACCTAGGAGACCGCTCGGTCAGGGCAATCGGTGGCGGCATCGTGCGAGAAGCCGCCGCCACCAGTTCCCCCTCGGCGAATCAGAGCTTGCGGGAGCGGAGTTCGTGGCCCTTGGAGGTTTTGCAGCGGCCGGATTCGAGGTCCCATTGCCAGCCGTGGAGGTTGCAGGTGAGGGTGTTGCCCTCCACCACGCCGAATTTGGAGAGGTCGGCCTTCAGGTGGGGGCAGCGGCGCTGTACTTCCCAGCCGTCGAGTTCGGTGGAGGCGGAGTCGTCGTGCGCCTCGGCGAACCAGCCGTCGGCGTAGGCGATGCGCTCGTCGGTGAGGCACTTGAAGAAGGTGTACAGGAATTCGTTGTAGCCGCCGATGCGCCAGGTGGTGAAGCGCGTCGACAGAAAGATGGTGTTCACCCAGTCGGGTTCGTTGTCGCGCAGTACGGTGCGCACCAGTTGCGGGTCGATGCGGAAGCCGTAGCGGTGCTTGCCTTCGCCCGCGACGGGCTCGCGCACCACCCGCTGCGGGAAGTCCAGCACCACGGTCTCCTCGCCCAGCACCAGGCTGACCGGGTAGCCGATGCCGTCGCAGATGAGGTCGCTCTGCGCCATGATCGGTTCGAAGAGTTCCTTCAGCTGCGGTAGCAGCGGCTCGTCTCCGGTTGCCCAGGAAGCCTTTTCGGCGGCCAGCACGGGCGCCATACGCTGGGCCATATCCTCGATGTAGGCGGCCTTGTCGCCGTAGATGGTCTCCGGGGCGACCGGATGGCTCAGCTCGAGCAGATCCTTGCCGCGCAGGTCCACGGTGGAGCCCGGGATCATGAGGATTCCGCCGGTGTTGCCGTGGATCTCCATCTGCTCCAGGAACACCATCTGGTCCGGGAAGATATTGCCCTCGTCGCCGCGGTCGTCGTTGAGGTAGCGCAGCTCGTCGTCGAGGAAGACCGGCGGTCCGGCCGAGGGCACCACCCAGGTCGCGCCGACCTGTTCGATGTAGGAGCGGGCCCGGTCCATGCCGCGTTGCCGCTTCTGCTTGCCGAAGTTGGCCTTGGTGCGGGTCGGAATGTCGTACACCATCGGGTACCAGATGGCCCCGGAGTACTGCAGCAGGTGGATGTCCACATGCCCGAACTGGTCGTGCAGCACGTCCATATCGACGGGCCGGGCGTCGTTCATGTTGAAGCAGACGGTCTCACCGTCGGAGACGACCAGGCCGGAGTCGCCGATGGGCCCGTCGGCGGGCGCGCGCAGCGCGATGATCATGACGTCCAGCTCGCCGCCGTTCGGGCCGGTGACGGTGTGCTTGACCGAGTCCTCGGTCTCCACGAACCTGTGGAAGCCGAGCTTCTCGAGTTCGCGCTTCAGATCCGGCACCGGGTAGTCGGGCAGCAGGACGGTGGCGTCCTTGTTCACCTTGTCGGTGAGCAGCTGAGCGTCGAAGTGGTCGCGGTGCAGGTGCGAGACGTAGAGGAAATCGCAGTTGCCCAGTTCGTCCCAGTCCAACCGGGTGTTGTCCGGAAACGGGAACCACGAACCGAAGTACGCCGGGTTCACCCATGGATCGCAGAGGATCGTCCCCGCCGCGGTTCGGATGTGGAATCCGGCGTGTCCGACGCTGGTGATCTGCACGAGCTTCTTCCTCCCTGACCGTTACCAGCCACCCAGCGTACTGGTTAGGGAGAAACGTCGCCGATGCAGTAACCCTCGTCGCCGGACTTCAGGGTGAATGTCCGTTTCTGCTGGACACCGGCCGCATTGGTGACCGGCACGGACACCGTGATGTAGCCGCCGTCGGGCCACGCGGACTCGATGGACTGATCTATGAAGGACGTCACGCCGGTGAGCTGTCCGGGGTTCAGCGCCAGCGGCGGCGCGGTCGCCTGACCGGTCTGTTCGGGATCCCAGCTGCCCGGCGTCGCGGCGCAGACCAGCGGGTATGCGCCCTCCTGATCCGCGGGGTCGAGGGGTTCGCCGGTGAACCGCGCCAGATAGCGGCGCACGGTGTGCCGCGCGTCCGCGCCGTTGAACCCGAGCTCGGTGTCGAATCCGAGGTCGTTGCCGCTGCGGTAGACGCGCGGGCACGCGTAATCGCCGGCGAGGGTGCGATCCGAGGCCACCACGGTGACCGCCGCTCCGCTCCAGATCATCCCGGATTCGCCACGTACCGGCGGATTCTCGAGCGCCGCGAGGATCGATTCCGGCTCGGCGTACATGGCGGCCGCGTTCGACGGCGCGATGGTCCAGCACTTCTCCGTGATCGCGTCGACATCCCCGGCCCGCAGGTCCGCCACCCAGGCCCCGACGGCCGCGGTGCCGTCGGGATTCTCCGCCGCCGCATTCCCGGGCGTGTCGCCGCTGGTCGTCGTGGTGGCCGCGGTCGTGGTGGTGACCTGGGCCGGGCTGGCGGGCGCGGGATCGTCCCCGGGTATGCCCGAGACGGAATCGCAGCCCGCGAGCACCGCCGCCGACGCCACCGCCAATCCGCCGACCAGGATTCCCCGCCGTCGCGCCCCGACCTCCGGCAGCCCCCTGCGGCAGTAGTCACGCAGCGATGTTCGGGCGTTTCCCACTCCTGCGAACCTCTTTCGTGTCCCCGCGGCCGTCCTGGTGTCACAGCCGACGATCGATGTTGCCTGGGTCACTGGTACCAGCTCCGGCAGCGACTACGCTAGCTGAACTGTGGAACCCGTCTACTTCCCGATCATCGGGCTGGCCCGCACCGTGTTCGCACTGCAGGGCCTGAAGTTCACCGTCACCGGCGACGAGCACATTCCCGCCGAGGGCGGTGCGGTCATCGCCATCAACCACACCGGCTATATGGATTTCACCTATGCCGGACTGCCCGCGCGCACCCCCAAGCGCTACATCCGGTTCATGGCGAAGCAGGAAGTCTTCGACAATTCCATCTCCGGGCCGATCATGCGGGCGCTCAAGCACATTCCGGTGGACCGCTCGGCGGGCGCGGACTCCTACCACGAGGCGGTGCAGCGGCTGAAGGCCGGAGAACTGGTCGGGGTGTATCCGGAGGCCACCATTTCCCGCAGCTTCGAGATCAAGGATTTCAAGTCGGGCGCGGCGCGCATGGCCATCGAGGCTGGGGTGCCGATCATCCCGATCGTGATCTGGGGCGCGCAGCGGGTGTGGACCAAGGGGCACCCGAAGCGCCTGGGCCGCACCAACACTCCCATCTCCATCAAGGTGGGCGAGCCCATCGCACCGTTCGAGCCGGCCGCGGAGCTGACCGCCACCCTGCGTTCGACCATGCAGGAGATGCTGCTGGACGTGCAGCGGGACTATGTGCACGAACCCGGTGCCTACTGGGTGCCCGCCCGATTGGGCGGCAGCGCACCGACTCTCGAAGAGGCGAACGCCATGGACGCGGCGGAAGCCGCCGAGAAGGCCGCCCGCCGCACCCAGCAGTAGCCCGCCGCCTCTCCCCTGCGCCGCCCGAGGGGACGGGCTCACCATCGTTGCCGAAGCGGAAGGTGTATGTCGGGCGGCAACAGTGAACACCGTTGTCATGGATCCGGCCGACACCACCCTCGATCTCGCCACGCTCGGCACGCGGGCGGTCAACGCACTGCTCATGTCGCCGAGCGCACCCCAGGGCGTGCTGGTCGCCAACCCGGGCGGCGCGCACGCCCTGGCCTGCGGCCTGTATCGCGAGATGGCCGTCACCATCGACGGTTCCGTCGGCTACTACTGCGCGGGCATGAATCAGCATGCCGCCATCACCGTGAACGGCGACGCCGACGTCGGGGTGGCGGAGAACATGATGTCGGGCCTGGTCCGGGTGCGCGGCGACGCCGCCCAGTCCGCGGGTGCGACCGCGCACGGCGGCCTGCTGGTCATCGAGGGCAATGCCGGTGCGCGCTGCGGCATCTCGATGAAGGGCGTCGATATCGTGGTCGGCGGCGACAGCGGCCCCATGAGCGCCCTCATGGCACAGGCGGGCCGCCTGGTGGTGTGCGGTGACGCCGGTCCCGCCCTGGGCGAATCACTCTACGACGCCCGCGTCTACGTCCGCGGCGAAGTCGCCTCCCTGGGCGCCGCCTGCGTCCGCAAACCCATGCGCCCCGAACACCTCACCGAACTGCGCGAACTCCTCCACACCGCCGGATTCCCGCACGACCCCACCGAATTCACCCGCTACGGCTCCACCCGCCAGCCCCCCTGGCCGCACGTCCCACCCCCCACCCCGCACTGATCAACTCGGATCCGACCCCCGCACCGCATTCAGCCAGGTGACCGTCGTCCCCGCCACCACCGTGACGGCCACGAACGCCAGCGTCCCGCCGCCCGCCACATACACCCAGAACAGCCCGACGAACGGAGCCACCACGGCCGACTGCGCGTCGAGCAGCAGGCGGCGACGCCAGCGGGTGGCGGTGGCGGCGAGTTCTCCGCCCTGCGGTGCGGTCCGGGTCGGATTGTCGATGAGCCGCCCAGCCGGTTCGGAATTTCGCCGCCGCCCAGCTGGATACACCCGTAATCGGCCGAGATGAATTGCCCGACCGGATATTTCGACTACCGACGATGTCAATGTCAACAGCGCGGGATCGAAATACACCGGCACCCATACCGTCCGCTCAGCCGTGTCGACTTCCAACCATGACCGGCTCACCAGCCGGATCTGCTGTCGTACTCGCCGCGCCCGCATCCCGTCCCGCAGTCCCGCGGTCGAGTACAGCGCCATCCAGACGCGAAATCCGGTGTACCCCAGAATGAGCAAGGTGACGGCCCCCAGCAGTCCACGTAGCTCCATATCGCCGAACGGCGCCCAGGCGAGGCAATTCGCCAGGGCGCCGATCGTCACAGCCACGGGATAGCCCAGGGGGTGACCCCGGAAATTCACTTCAGGAAGCCGACCTTCGTGTAGTCGGGGGAGGCCATGCCGAACGCGCCCCAGTTGGCGAGATTGTTGCGCACGGCGTAGTTGCCCGACGCCTGGTTCAGCGGCAGCGAGTGCGCCTCTTCGAAGATCATCCGGTCGGCCTTGTTGGCGATTTCGATCGCCTTGTCCGGATCGAGTTCGGTCAGGGCCTGGTCGATGACCGTGTTGAGTTCCTCCGAGCCGATGCGGGCCTTGTTGCCCTGCCAGTTGTTCGGGTCGTAGTAGTAGAACTGCTTCAACGCGCCCAGGGGGAGCACGCTGCCGCCGTAGCTGTACTGGGCCAGGTCGAAGTTGCCCGGATCGATCACATTGGTGAACAGGCCCGCGCCCGGCACCGTCTGGATCTCCAGTCCCACGCCGATCGCCCGGAGATTGTCCTGGACGATCTTGGCGGTGTCGACCCACAGATCCTGCTGGTACATGACGTCCTTGAGGATCAGTTTGCGGCCGTCCTTCTCACGCACGTCACCACCGGGCGGGATGACCCAGCCGAGGTTCTCGAGTTCCCGGGCCGCGGCTTCGGGATCGAAGGCCACCGGCTCGGAATTGTCCTGGTAACCCTTCTGTCCCGCCATGAAGACGTGATTCTGCAGCACCTTGGGGTCGGTGACGACGCCGTTCTGGGTGGTGTTCACGATCGCCTGCCGATCGATGGCCTTGGCGATCGCCCGTCGCACATTCACGTCGGAGAGCAGCGCGCCGGGCGCGCCGTTGAAGGTGATGTGTGACCAGGACGGCTCGGCCGCACGGCGAACCGTGATGTGCGGGGTGTTGCGGGCCCCGGTCACATTCGCCAGGCCGGACATGTAGGCCGCGTCCAGTTCGTCGTTCTGGACCGCTGCCAGCAGGGCACTGCTGTCGAGCACGCTGAAGGTGATGGTGTCGAGAACCGGGGTGTCGCCCCACCAATTCGGGTTGCGCCCCAGGGTGATCCGGTTCTGGGTGCGGTCGATATTGGTGATCATGAACGGCCCGGCGCTGACCGGCAGCTCATTGCGGGCCCAGTCGTTGAACGCCTGCGGGGTTTCGGTCGCCACCTTCGGGTAGAGCGGGCCGAACTGGGCCTGCCATTCCGCGTACGGTTCACGGAAGGTGACGATGGCCTGCCGGTCGTCCTCACCACGCTCCACCGAGGCGACCTTGTCGAATCCGGATTGGAAGGCGATCAGGAACTCGTTGTTCGCACCGCTGAGCGCCTGTGCCTGGGACCGCATGTCCTCCCAGGTGATGGGGGTGCCATCGGTCCAGACCGCCTTCGGATTGATGGTGTACACGACCTTCTGCGGGTCCTTGCTCACCATCTCGACGTCGGTGAAGTAGTCGTGATCGACGCTTAGCTCACCGGCCGCGTCGCTCGTCCACGGCGACGGCAGCGTCGGGCTGATGACATCGGACGTATTGGCCGTATTGCCGTCGACATGCAGCCGGTTGAAGGACTCCGGCATCGAGCTGATCTGCAACCGCAGATTGCCGCCCTGCTGCAGATCCTCCACCGGATGCGGGTTGATGTCATTGGTACTGCCGATCTCGGCGGTGCCACCCGGTCCGGTATCCGCGCTGCACCCGGAGACGAACAGGCCGAAGGCGACCATCGGGATCGCTAAGTGGGTAAGGGTCGAACGTATCCGCATGGATCGCTCCCTTCTGCCGGGACGGCGGGTGGTCACTTCAGGAAACCGATCTTGGTGTAGTCGTAGCTGGCGAGTCCGGGCGCCCCGAAGTTCGCGATCTCTGGCCGCATGCCGAATATGCCGGTGTCCTGGACCAGCGGCAGCGAATGACCCTCTTCGAAGACGGCGCGGTCCACCTGGTTGGCCAGTTCGATCGCCTTGTCCGGATCCAGTTCCGACAGGGTGCGTTCGATGAGCTCGTTCAGCTCCGGCGAACCGATACGCCCGAAATTGGCCTGCAGGTCATCCGGGTCGTAAGCGTAGATCTGCGGAACGCTGCTGAGCGGGAAGGCGTCGCCGGCGAACACGAATTGAGCGACGTCGAAATCGCCGGGCTGGATCACATCGGTGAAGAACCCCTGTCCCACTCGAGTGTCGATGGTCAGCCCGACCCCGACGCGCGCCAGATCCTCCTGGATGAACTTGGCGACCTGCACCCACAGCGGGTTGTTGTACATGACATCGCGAATCACCAGTTGGCGGCCGTCCTTGACCCGTATCTCGCCCTCGCGAACCCAGCCGAGGGCGTCGAGTTCCCGAGCGGCGGCGTCCGGGTCGTAGTCGAGGCTGTTGTCCCGGTAGCCGCGCTGGCCTTGCAGATAGACGTGGTTGCCCAGTGGTTCCGGATTCTCCACCAAGCCGTATTGGACGCTCTCGGCGATTCGCTTCCGGTCGATGGCCTTCGAAATGGCGACACGCAGTGCGGGATCGGCGAGCAGTGCGCCCGGCGCGCCGTTGAAGGTGAGATGACGCCACCGATTGTCGGGAGCCTGACGGGTCACCAGACCGGGGGTATTGCGAATCATCTGCACCTGATCGAGTGCGGACAACCGGGCCACGTCCAGTTCGTTGTTCTGCAGCGCGGCCGCCCACGCCGTCTGATCCAGCACGCTGAAGGTGATGGTGTCCAGCTTCGGTGTTGCCCCCCACCAGGCCGGATTGCGCGCCAGCACGATTCGCCCCTGGGTGCGGTCGGTGGACTGCACGAGAAACGGTCCGGCGGTCAGTCCGACGCCGTCGACCAGCGAGCGGTTGAACGCCTCCGGGTCCCGGGTCACCGATTTCGGGTAGAGCATGGAGTTGCCGGCGAACTGTCCGCGCCAGTCCGCGTAATGGCGGTCGAAGGTGATGACGGCCTGCCGGTCGTCCGCGCCGCGTTCCACCTTCGCCACGCGGTCGAAGCCGTTGCTGATGGCGATCAGGAACCGTTTGTCCCTACCGCTCAGCGCGTTCGCCTGGGCGGCGATGTCCTCCCAGGTGATCGGGGATCCGTCGGACCACACCGCCTTCGGGTTGATGGTGTACACGACCTGCTGCGGATCCGTGCTCGTCAGCTGGATATCGGTGAAGTAGTCGTGGTTGACGCTGGTGTCACCGGCCGCGTCGGTGTGGAAGGACCGCGGCATCATGGGCCGCAGCACCTCCGCGATCTCGCCTTCGTTCCCATCGATGGACAGGGTGTTCCAGTTGGCCGGGAACGCGGTGATGGCCAGACGCAGGTTGCCGCCGTCGCGCAGCTGGTCGCGCGGTTGCGGATTGGTGTCGTTGCTGGTGCCGAGGGTGGCCGAGCCGGTGGGATCCGTCGTGGTCCCGCACCCGCTCAGCGCCGAGACAGCCAATCCGGCCGCCAGCAGCATCGCGCCGAACCGGCGCACCGGCGTGTGCAGTGGGTGAATCCGCATCGCACCCTCCTATCGCGTTGCCACTGGCAGCGGCACGGCGTCGATCAGCGCCCGGGTGTACTCGTGCTCCGGCGCGGCGAAAATCCGCTCCGCGGGGCCGGATTCGACGATCTTGCCCTGGTACATGACGGCGATATCGTGCGCCAGATTACGCACCACCGACAGGTCGTGGGAGACGAACAGATATGACAGGCCGCGCTCGGCCTGCAGGTCTCGCAGCAGATTCAGCACGCCCGCCTGGATCGACACATCCAGGGAGGAGACCGGTTCGTCGAGAACCAGCAGTTCCGGATCGAGGGCGAGTGCGCGGGCGATATTGATGCGCTGCTTCTGTCCGCCGGAGAAGTCCGCCGGATAACGGTCGGCGTACTCCGGTCGCAGGCCCACCTGTTCCAGCAGTTCCGGTACGCGCCGGTTGATCTCCTCACGAGATCGCCCGTCGATGCGCAGCGGTTCGGCCAGGGCATCGGAAATGGGTAGCCGCGGATCGAGGGAACTCGCGGGATCTTGGAAGACGATCTGCATCTTCCGGCGTATCTCGCGTCGATCCTGCTTGGTGAGTGTGCCGACATCGCGGCCCAGGATCTCGATGGAACCGCTCTCGGGTGAGACCAGGTCCATGACCTGGGTGAGCGTGGTGCTCTTGCCCGAACCCGATTCGCCCACCAACGCCAGTGTTCGTCCGGCGTGCACTTCGAAGTCGATGCCGTCCACCGCCTTCACCTCACCGGTGCGGCGGCGGAAGATGACGCCGGAGGTGAGCGGGAAGGTCTTGCGCAGGCCCGAAACCTTCAGCACCACCCGGGCGGAGTCGCCTTCGACCGTCTGTTCCGGCCTGTCGAGATCCTTGCGATAGGCGGTGAACAAGGCGTCGGTGCCCACCTCGGCGGTGCGGATGCAGGCGGCGCGATGGCCGGGACCGGTGTCCTGCAAGGGGGGCTCAGCCGCGCGGCAGTCCTCGACGGCGACCGGGCAGCGTGGCGTGAACGAGCAGCCGGGCGGCAGGTCGTGCATGGCCGGTGGCGCTCCGACAATGGGGATCAGGGGCGCGCGCGGGGGGCCGTCCATACGGGGGATGGAGCCGAGCAGACCCACGGTGTACGGCATACGCGGTGCGGTGAAAAGTTCGGTCGCCGGTGCGGTTTCGACGATGCGTCCGGCGTACATGACGGCGACCCGGTCGGCGAGGGTGGCGGCGATCCCCATGTCGTGGGTGATCATGATGACGCCCGCGCCGGTGATATCGCGCGCCTTGCGCAGTAGATTGAGGATCTGCTTCTGCACCGTGACATCCAGGGCGGTGGTCGGCTCATCGCAGATGATGAGTTCCGGATCGTTGGCGATGGCCATGGCGATCACCACGCGCTGACGCATACCGCCGGAGAACTCGTGCGGAAACGCTTTGGCACGCAGTACCGGATCAGGGATGCCGACCAGTTCGAGCAGTTCCACCGCCCTGGCCGCCGCCTGCTCCTTGCTCAGTTTGCGGTGTGCGAGCAGTGCTTCCGCGATCTGGTCGCCGACCCGGTACACCGGCGTCAGGGCGGAGAGCGGATCCTGGAACACCATCGAGACCCGGCTGCCACGCATCGACGACATCTGTTTGTCGCCCAGTCCGAGCAACTCCCGCCCGCGCAGCCGAACCGACCCGCGCACCCGCGCCTGTTCGGGCAGCAACCCCATCACCGCGAGTGACGACACCGATTTGCCGGAACCGGATTCGCCGACGATGGCCAGCACCTCACCGTCGTTCACGGTGAAGTCCACCCCGCGCACCGCCTCCACGCGGCCCTCTTCACTGGGAAAGGAGACGCGCAGGTCCGAGACCTCCAGCAGCGGCGCGGTGGTGGCTCGCAGCGGATCCCGCGGCGCGTCCTTGGCGATATCCGGGCTCATGATTTGCGGGCCTTCCGTGATCGCGCCTTCTTCGCGCTCGGGTCGAACGCGTCTCGCAGCCCGTCGCCGATCAGGTTGGCGCACAGCACGATGGTCACCAGGCAGGCGCTGGCGAACATGAAGGTCCAGGGGAAGACGAACGCCTGCTGGCTGTACTGGCCGATCAACGAGCCCAGCGAGACATCCGGCCATTGGATGCCGAATCCGAGGAAGCTGAGGCCGGTTTCGGCCATGACGGCCGCGCCGATGGCCAGGGTGGTGTCGATGATCAGGATGGAGGCGATGTTCGGGACGATGTGCGTGGTGATCACCGAGCGCGTGGAGGCGCCCATATAGCGTGCGGCGCGCACGAATTCCCGCTCTCGCATGCTCATGGTCAGACCGCGCACGATGCGGGCGCTGATCATCCAGCCGAAGACGGCGATCAGCACCATCAGCAGCAGCACCGAATCGTTGCCCTTGGTTCGCGGCGCGAACAGCGCGACCAGGATGAAGCTCGGGATCACCAGCAGCAGATCCACCAGCCACATGATCGACCGATCCACCCAGCCGCCGAGCAGACCAGCGAGCGAACCCAGCACGGTGGCCAGCATCGCCGAGATGAATGCCGCGCCGAAGCCGATCATCAGCGACTTCTGCAAGCCGCGCAACGTCTGGGCCAGTACATCCTCACCGCCGTTGGTGGTGCCGAACCAGTGTTTCGAGCTCGGCGGTTTCAGGATCGCCGTCGGGTCCTTGTCGGTATAGGAGTACGGCAGGAAATGCGGCAGAACGAAGGCCGTGACGGTGAGGACGATCAGCACGAGCGCGGCGATCACCGCGACGCGGTTGCGCAGGAACCGGCGCCACACCAGCTTCCGTCGCCCCATCGCCTGCTGCGGCGCGCCCTGGACGATGGTTTCCACTTCGCTCACGAGACACGCACCCGGGGGTCGAGCAAGGCGTACACGATGTCGGACAGCAGACCGGAGATCAGCACCACCACGCCGGCGAACATGGTGGCCGCCAGCACGATGTTCAGGTCCTGATCATTGAGGCCGTTGACCAGCCATTCACCGACGCCGTGCCAGCCGAAGATCTTCTCGGTGAAGGTGGCACCGGTGATCAGCCCGCCCAGACTGTAGGCGAACAGGGTGGCCATCGGGATGAGCGCGGTCCGCAGCCCGTGTTTGTAGAGCGCCCGATTGCGGGTGAGCCCCTTCGCCCGGGCAGTGCGGATGAAATCGCTGCTCAGTACGTCCAGCATGGCATTGCGCTGGTAGCGGCTGTACCCGGCCATCGCGCCCAGCGCCAGACCGAGGGTGGGCACGATCAGGTGCTGGATACGGTCGACCAGCTGGTTCCAGAAGCCGTGTATCGCCGTCGCCGAGGTCTCGCCGGTATAGAGGAAGATCTGCTCACCGGTGAGCTGATTGACCTGTAGCGCACCGTACTTCAGCATCGTGGCGAGGACGAACACCGGCGTGGACAACAGCAGCAGCGACAGCACCGTACTGACGTAGTCGCTGAATTTGTACTGCCGGATGGCATTCGCCGCGCCGATCAGTACACCCAGTACCGTGCCGACCACGGAGCCGATGAGCAGCAGGCGCAGGCTCACGCCGATCCGGCGTGGCAGCTCCTCCGCGACCGGCTGCTCCGCCTTCGTCTTGCCGAAGTCGCCCTGCACCACGCCGGACAGCCAGCCGAGATAGCGCTGCGGAATGGGCTCGTCGAGTCGCAGCTCCGCGCGCTTGGCGTCGATCACCGCCTGCGGAGGGCGCGGGTTGCGCTCCTCCAGGTAGTCCAGCGGCCGAAAGGTCAGTGAAGCCACGGTGAATACGAGAAACGACGCCAGTAGCAGCAATACGACATAGTTGAGCGCACGTCGCAGCAGAAATCCGGCCATCAGTCCCTCTCGGGTCGAGTCTGTAGCCCCAGATCATAGGGACCGACCTGAAGATATGCGCAGTACCGCGCAGCCAATGCCGGGCAAGTCGTGGCGGGCGGGGGTTCGGTGGGGGTGCTCACGCCGTGATCGAACCGATTGTGAACGGTGTGTGGGGGATAGTCGACGGTAGGGCTGCGAATGGGCATCTTTCGGGCAAGCGGGGCCCCTCTCGAGGCAGGATGGAACAGGTGACTCTCTTTCACCTGCCCAAACCCAAGATGGTCGCCACCGATGTCGACGGCACGCTCATCGACCACCGGGAGCAGGTGAGTGCCCGTACCAGAGCGGCCGTGGCGGCGCTGATCGCCGATGGTGTGCCGTTCGTGCTCGCCACCGGGCGTCCACCCCGGTGGATCGACCCGGTGGTGGACGGGCTGGGGTATGCCCCGCTGTGCGTGTGCGGCAATGGGGCGGTCATCTACGACAGTGCGCAGGATCGGATCCTGTCCACGCGGGTGCTGGATGTGGACACCCTCGAATGGCTGGCGGAGCTGGCCGAGCGGCTGCTGCCCGGGTGCGGGCTGGCGGCCGAGCGGGTGGGGGTCAGCGCGCACGATGCCGCCACGCCGCAGTTCGTGAGTTCGCCGGAGTACGAGCACGCCTGGCTGAACCCGGACGACACGCGGGTGGCACGGTCGGAGGTGATCGCCGCCCCCGCCATCAAGATGCTGATCCGGCTGGCGGGTGCGACCAGCGCGTTCATGCGGGAGGTGCTGGAGCCGCACCTGGTCGGGCGTGCGGATCTGACCTATTCGACCGATGACGGGCTGGTCGAGCTGTCGGCCCCGGGCGTCACCAAGGCCACCGGGCTGGCCACGGTCGCACAACGGCTCGGGGTGCAGCACGCCACCCTGATCGCTTTCGGTGATATGCCCAACGATGTGCCGATGCTGCGGTTGGCGGGGCACGGCGTGGCCATGGCCAACGCGCATCAGGAGGCCAAGGAGGCCGCCAACGAGGTGGCCGCCACCAACAACGAGGACGGGGTGGCCCGCGTCCTCGAACGCTGGTGGGCGTGAACGACTCTCACCGCTGAGCGACCGGGTTACGGTGCGGGCAGCGGCGCCGGGATCGGGTCGGCGGCGGGCGCCTGCGCCAACGGTTGCGGGATCGGCGCACCGGCGGGGGACTGGCTGGTCCCGAAGGTGTCGAGAATCGTCGTGATGATGCCGGTGACCCGGTTGAAGATCAGCGAGCCGTACTGGAAGTCGGCGCGCACGCCGTCGGGCACCTCGTACTCACTGCTGGTCGGCATGCCCAGCAGGCCGGTGAACGCGCCCAGCTGGATGAAGCGTTCCAGGATCTTCCCGACCACCTGGTAGACCCGGCCGTCCGGGGTGGAGTAGGCGATGCCGTTGGCGAACTGCACGTATTGGCCGCCGTCCACGGTCGGCCGCGGTTCGGAGATCGGCGCGCCCAGCGGTCCGGCCGCCCCGCCCTGTTCGTTCCAGGTGCGGGCCACCGCGCTGCGGTCCAGCATGTCGAGCAGCAGGGTGGTCAGATCGGCCAGCGCCGCCAGGTCCGCGTCGGCCTCCGGGTCGATGGACTGCTGCTGATCCGCGCGCTGATCGGTGCGCGACCGCGGCGGTGACGGCAGCTCCTGCTGTGGGGAGACCCCGCCGGAGGCGTCCTCGGCGATCGAGCGGATCCGGTCCATCAGCCCGTAGGCCGCGTCGCCGGGGCAGCTGGTGTTGCCCACGTCGCGGTGCGCGAACACGATCGGCAGCCGGACCTCTTCGCCGAGTGCGTAGGGGGTGTAGCTGCTGCCCTCCGAGATCATGGTGGTGGTGCCCTCGGGGTCGAGTCCGGCCACCTTGGCCCGCCAGCCGATGAATTCGCCCATGGAACGCACGGCGGCCTCGCTGGGGGCCTGCTCCTCGTGGTTGCCCATGAAGGACACGCCCGCGGTGTTCTCGTTGAAACCGCCCGCGTGTGCGCCCTGCACCGGCTTGTCGAGTCCGCCCGCGCGGCCCTCGAAGATCTGGCCGTACTTGTCGACCAGGGCGTTGTAGCCGATATCGCACCAGCCCAGGGTTTTCGCGTGATACGCGTAGATGGCGCGCACGATGCCGGCCGACTCGGTCTTGGAGTAGTCGTTGCGGCCCGCGGTGTGGTGCAGCGTGATGCCCGCGACGCCGTCCCTGTCGTAGGTCGGGTCCTGGCAGCGCATGTTCTCGTCCGCGCCCCACTGCGCGCGTGAGATCACCTTCGGCCCGCCGCCGGGCAGCGGTGCGGCCACCTCGGACAGCGTCGCGTCGATGGCCCCGCGGCCCGGATCGATGAGGACGGCCGACAGCGCCTCCAGCCCGATCTGCGCGGGATCGCCCGCCGCCGCGTCGGTGCGCGGCACGACGGCCGGATCGGCGGGCGACTGTGCCGGATCGGCGGGCGGCTGCGCCGGGTCGACGGGCTGCGCCGGGTCGGTACCGATGGTCCCGGCGGAGGTCGTGGACGCGGGCTTGCGGGTCACCAGGATCTGCACGGACTTGGTATCGCCGACGTAGATCGGCTCGGTGCCGGTGCGGGCGTCGGTGACGCCGTCGGCGGAGGTGGTGTCCACCGGTTCGGCCTCGTACCAGGGCCCCCAGGTGCCGTCCGGGGCCTTGGCGCGGATCATGGTCGTGGTGCCCACCAGCTCCTTGGCGGTGAGCGCCACCATGCTGAACGGGGTGTCGCGGGTGATCTCCTTGACCTGCGCACCGACCTGGTCGACGAGGTCGCTGGGCACCACGCCGGGGGCCAGCGCGGGACGGTCGGGGTCGCCGCCGATGACGGGGGCGGCGGGCTGGGCGGGAGCGTGGGTTTCCTCGCCGGTCTCGGGGTCGAGGTGCGGCTGCTGTGCCGCGGGAACGTCGGCGGCGGGCGCTTCGGGCGCATTCGCGCCGGGTACCGCGGGACCTTCGGGGGCCGCGGGAGCGGGGGCCTGAACCGTTCCGGATTCGCCTGGCGCGGTGTGGAATTCGCTGTCCGGCGCGGAAGGGGCTTGGGGATCGGGGGTGATCTGGGAGTCGGCCGCGCCGGGGTCGGCGATGAATCCGGGTGCGGCGGTGAAGGGGCCGACGGGGGTGCGGGCGGGCTGATCGAGTCGGGGTAGCGGGATCTCGCTGGGTAGTTCGACCCCGGGTGGTAGCGGGAGGTTCTCGGGAATCCGGATGGATGCCGGTAGCGGCAGCATCCTCAGGTCGGATAGTCGTAGGTCCGGTAGCGGTAGGCCGGTGATGTCGCGGAGCGGCAGCACCACGTCGGGTGCGGCGGCCAGGGCGAGTTCGGCCACGTTCGCCGGTATTGCCGCCAGGTTGCGCTTCTCGGTATCGCGGTATGCCGGGGCATCGCTGAGTGCGAGAGCACCGATCGGCGCGGTGACCGCCAAGATGGTGACGACCGGGAGGACATATGAGCGTTTCGGCTTGCGGTACGGCACGAGCATCTCCCATTCCAGGTAGAACCGTTGATCGTCACCCGGTGTCGGGGGTTGATTCCTGACGAATCAACGATCACACTAGTCCCATCTGTAACAGACCCTAAACCTTCAGTGGAGGATTACCAAGCGGTAGCTCGAATGTAGCCCCGGAATCACGGAAGAACAGGTATGACATGCCGAACGGGTACTTGCGACAGCGACGTAGACGACGGAAGACGGTCAGCCTGTGCGTGGTGGCCGCGGCGCTGGCCGGGGGCACCGCCGTGGTGCTCTGGGCCTGGCCCGACGGCGAGGTGCGCAACCAGGTCGCCGCCGGACCGTACGGCCACGGCCGCGGCCTCAGTCAGCACGGCGCCTACAACCAGGCCCGGGACGGCTGGACCGCGGAACGCATTCTGGCGCACTACTATCCGGGCGCCGAACTGGGCGCCATCGGCCCGACCAATGTCCGCGTCCGCCTCATGGCCCAGGACGACAGCACCCTCGACGTCTGGTCCGACTCCGGCTTCTTCGTGGCGGGCCGCCGCGTCATCCCCGGCCAGGCCGCCCATCTCACCGCCACGCCGACCGGTGCCGATGTGGTCATCACCAGCGGCTGCGACGGTGACGTGCTGTGGACGGGCAGCACCGACGACCCGTGGGTCTACCCGATCGAGGCCGGACCCGACCGGCCCGCCGCCGAACACCTCACCCTCTGCGGCGGCAGCGCCTACCGCGGCGCGCTCGGCGTCGCCCTCGACGGCGCTGCCGCCCGCACCGTCAACGATGTCGACGTGGACGACTATCTGATGGGCGTGGTGCCCGCCGAGATGGTGCCCGCCTGGGCCGATCACGGCGGCGCGGAGGCCCTGCGCGCCCAGGCCGTCGCGGCCCGGTCCTACGCGCTGGCCGAACAGCGCTACCCGTACGCGCAGACCTGCGACACCACCGACTGCCAGATGTATCCGGGCACCGCGAAGGAGGACGCGCGCACCTCCGCGGCCGTGCGCACGTCCACCGGCCAGGTGCTGTTGCGCGACGGCCGCATTCTGCGCAGCGAATACTCCGCCGCGCCCGACGGCGGCTCCGCCATCGACATCCGCACCCTCGAGGTGGGCCCGACCCCGGCCGAACTGGCCCCGGCCCCGCTGCCCGCCGAGGTGCCGCCGACGGATGGACCCGACGGCGAGGGGCTCGGCCCCGAACTCACCGAGGCGGTGGAGGTCGTCCTCGACCTCATCGACCTCATGGCCGCGCCGCCCGCACCCGTGGATCGCGGTGCACTGCCGACCGATCCCGTGCGGCAGCCGACCCCCGGCGGCACCATGGCCCCGAGCACCGCGTCCACCCCGACCCCGCCGCCGGCCTCCACGTCGACCACGCCCAGTGCTGATTCGTCTTCGGCAGTCGGCGTGTCGCCCGACCCGGCGCCGAGTGCCACTGTGGTGGATGTGCCGGGCCCGACCGTGGTCGACGAATCCGTGCCGCTGGGCTACGGCTCAGGTGAGTGAGGTGTCGCCGAGTGATTCGGCGAGGGTGCGCAGCAGTGTCGCCAGCTCGTCGCGGTCCTGACCGGACAGGCCGGCGAGCAGTCGCCGCTCGTTGGCGACGTGCAGCGGTAGTACCTCGTCGACCAGGGCGCGGCCGCGTTCGGTGAGCTGAACCCGGACCGAGCGCCGGTCGACCGGATCGGGCACGCGCACCACCAGCTCCTTGGCGGCGAGCCGGTCGATGCGGTTGGTGATCGCGCCCGAGGTGATCATGGCCGCTCGATTGAGCGCGCCCGCGGTGAGTCCCTCCGCGCCGCCGGAGCGGTGCAGGGTGGCGAGCACGTCGAATTCCCAGCGCTCGAGCCCGTGACCTTTGAAGAACTCGGTGAGTTCCCGGTCGAACACGCGGGCCAACCGGGTGATCCGGCCGACCACGGCCATGGGGGAGGCGTCCACGTCGGGGCGCGTCGCCCGCCATGCGGCCAAGATCTGGTCGACTGCGTCGGCCATCACCACTCCTCTCGGGGAAATAATCTCAACATCAAGATACTTGACGCTGAAGTACATCGGTGCTTTTATTTCAACGTTGAGATTATCAATGGGGAGTGAAGAGATGACCGCCACCCGCGCCGGAGCCGCCTACGCCGGCACCCTCGCCCTGACCGCGCTCGCCCCACTGGTGTGGGGATCCACCTATATCGTCACCACCGAATTCCTGCCGCCCGATCGCCCGCTGTTCACCGCGCTCATGCGCGCCCTGCCCGCCGGACTGCTGCTGCTGGTCGTCACCCGACTCCTGCCGCGTGGTGAATGGGTATGGCGCGCAGGGATTCTGGGCCTGCTGAACATCGGCGCGTTCTTCCCGCTGCTGTTCCTGGCGGCCTACCGGCTGCCCGGCGGTGTGGCGGCCGTGCTCGGTTCGGCCCAGCCGCTGTTCGCGCTCGGGCTCGCCGCCCTGCTGCTCGGTGAGAAGCCGACCGTCCGAAAGATCTCCGCCGGGGTGATCGGCCTGGTCGGGGTGGCGCTGGTGGTGCTGAAGGCCACCGCGGTCCTCGATACCGTCGGCGTGCTCGCCGGACTGCTGGGCGCGGCGTCCATGGGCGCGGGCACCGTGCTCACCAAGCGCTGGGGCCGCCCCGCGGGCGTCGGCCCGCTCGCCCTCACCGGCTGGCAGCTCACCGCGGGCGGACTGGTGCTGCTGCCGCTGGCGCTGCTGGTGGAGGGTGCGCCGCCCGCCCTGGACGGGCGCGCCGTCACCGGCTACCTCTACCTGGGTCTGCTCGGCACCGCCGCCGCCTACGCCCTCTGGTTCCGCGGCCTGAGCCGCATGCCCGCCAGCTCGGCCGCCCTGCTCGGACTGCTCAGCCCGGTCTCGGCCGCCGTCATCGGCTGGATCGCGCTCGGCGAGGCGCTGCGCCCCGTCCAGGTGCTCGGCATCGTCATCGCACTCACCGGCACCCTGCTCGGCCAGCTCGGCGCCGCGCCGAAGCCCGCGGTGCGGGCGGAGACCCCCGCACCGGCGGTCACTTCGCGGACGCTCACCCGCACGTAGCGGCCGCCTCCCGATCCGGTGACCACGTTCGGTCGCCAACGGGAGACCGCCGCATCCGGCGGATCTAATCCGGCGGTCGCTCACCGGGCTGCCGACGCGGACTGCTCGAACGTGACCAAGCGGCTGCGCATCCCACCGCCCCGCCGTGATTCCGCCGGTTACTGCCGGAGCGGCCTGTAGCAAGTCCTCCCGAACGTCGGGCGGGAAACCCACAATCCCAACCAATTCCGAAAGGTTCGACAGCTATGCACATCACGGTATTCGGAGCAGCGGGCGGCGTCGGCAGCCGCGTCGTCGCCGAGGCGCTCGGGCGCGGCCACGACGTACGCGCGGTGTCTCGCAATCCCGAACGGCTGCACGGACTTCCGGCGGCAGCCGAGCGCCGGGCCGGGGATGCCTCCGACCCGGAACAGATCGCGGCCGCCAGTGTCGGCAGCAATCTGGTGATCAGCGCGACGCGGCCGGTGCCCGGTCGCGAGCACGAACTCGCCGAGGTCGCGGCGGCCCTGCTGAAAGGCTTGACCGGCACCGGGATTCGGTTGCTGGTGGTGGGCGGCGCGGGCAGCCTCACCGTCGCGGGCACGGGCAAGACGCTGCGCGAACAGCCGGACTTCCCCGCCGCACTGCAACCGATCGCCACCGCCTGCGATCGGCAGCTGGAGGTCTTCCGGGCCGCGGACGGCTCCGTGGACTGGACCTATCTGAGCCCGTCGGCCCTGCTGGAACCCGGTGCGCGCACCGGCCGATTCCGCCTGGGCCGGGACGAACTCCTGGTCGACGCCGCGGGCGACTCCAGCATCTCCATGGAGGATCTGGCGGTGGCACTGCTGGACGAGGCCGAGCGCCCGCGGCACTCCCGGACCCGATTCACCGCTGGCTACTGAGCGAAAACACCTGGGGTGGAACCGAACACGGTACCGACGTGCATCAGCGCCACGTCGGATACACACCGCGGAAAACACAGCTCCCCTCCGGCCCGGCCGGAGGGGAGCTCACCGGTGCGCGGTCCGATCAGAACACGCGGAACCCGGCTCCGACGCCGCCGCGGTGGTCGATATCGCCCAGTACCAGGGTGATATTGGTGGACACCTCGGGCCGGTGGATGAAGTCACCGCCGCCCGCGCAGGCGCCGGGATCGATGGACAGCGGTCCGATCCGTACTTCGGAACCGGCCACGATCATGCCGACCAGCTGGTCGCCCAGCAGTACGGGACCGCCGGAATCACCCTGGTCGGCGCATACCTGGCTGCGGAAGTAGCCCGGTTTGGTCTCCCACACCACACCGCAGGTGAAGCCGGTGGTGCGCCCGTTCTTGCAGACGTTGTCCCCGATGTTCGGCGGCGCGCCGACCCCGTTGATCACCGTCTGCGCCACCTGCCGGGTAGGCGCCACCCGCTCGGGATCGAAGGCGATGACCGCCCAGTCGTTGCCCGCGCTCTTCTCCGCGATCACGCCGATGGTGCCGCTGTCGATGGAGTACTCGGCGGCGATGCGCGCCCCGACCTCGCCGCAGTGCCCGGCGGTCAGGCCGACCAGGCGGTCGTCCCGGTCGAAACCGATGGCGGTGAGCGTACATTCGCCGATCGTGGTGGGGTCGTCGAGCTGTTCGACATAGATCCCGGAACCACCGCCCAGGACCGCCGCGGGCGCCGCCTGTGCGGCACCGGCGGTGAGCACGGAGCCCCCCAACGCCATCGCGGCCACGACCGCCCAGCGAAGTATCCGGGCACGGCCGATCGCAATCATGAAGTTTTTCCCTTCCCCCCAAGAACCTGGTGGAGCAGATAGTGCAAGAAGTTCGTGGTCAGGAGCATACTGTAAAGGCTTGACCTTGACGTAGCGTCAACTTGCATCCTGGATTCCGTCGATGCGAAACGAAGGAGAAAGGACGTGACGGCGACAACCGAATGGTCCATCCAGGACCTGGCCAAGGCGGCCGGGACCACCAGCCGGACCCTGCGGCACTACGGCCAACTCGGCCTGCTGCCGCCGAGCCGGGTGGGCGCCAACGGTTACCGCTATTACGACCAGGGCTCCCTGGTGCGACTGCAACGCATCCTGCTGCTGCGCGAACTCGGCCTCGGCCTGCCGGTCATCGCCGAAGTTCTCGCGGGAGAACAGGATACGAGCACCGCACTGCGCACGCATCTGGATTTGCTCCGGCAGGAGCAGGACCGGATCGCGCGCCAAATCGCTTCGGTGCGAACAACATTGCGCAAAACGGAAGCAGGTGAGCAACTCATGGCAGACGAAGTATTCGACGGCTTCGACCACACGCGGTACAAGGACGAGGTCATCGAGAAGTGGGGCCGGGAGGCCTACGAGAGCGGCGACCGCTGGTGGCGGGGTTTGAGCGAGGCCGACAAGCAGGCGTTCCAGCAGACCCAGCTCGATATCGCCGCCGACTACGGCCGCGCCCACGCGGCCGGGCTGCCGGTCGACAGCGCGGAGGTCCAGGCCATCACCCAGCGGCACTACGAATGGGTGACCGTGGGCTGGCAGGGTCGCTGCCCCGAGGCGGAGGCGTTCGTCGGTCTCGGCGAGATGTACGTGGCCGACCCGCGTTTCGCCGTGAACTACGACAAGCACGGCGCGGGCACCGCGGCCTATGTGCGCGACGCCATGAAGGCGTACGCCGACGCCCGGCTGTAACAGCGGAAACATGATCGCCTCCCGTGGGCGGCCGCAGGTAGAGTGCGCGCCGTAAATCCACGGGAGGGGACCAGGTAGATGCATCCGTCCAGTCCGCGCGCGTACGCGCCGCCGCGAGCGAACCCCTTCACCGGCATCGCCGGGGGCGTGCTCGCGGCGCTGGGCGGCCTGGCGCACGGCCTGCTGGCGCTCACCGCCGGATTCGTCCTGCTGGCGGGTTCGGACCTGGTGCCCCCGGACCAGGACCCGGACCTCGCCGCCCAGGCCGAGCTGGGCAAGCCCGATGAGGCCATGCTGACCGCCGCCCTGCTGATCCTTCCGGTATCGCTCGTGGTGGCAATAGGTTTGATCACCGGAGCGGTGCTGCTGTTCAGTCGTCTCGCGGCGGGCCGCTACACCATCATCACTATCGCGACCATCGCCCTGCTGCCCTGGCTGGCGGTCATGCTCGCGGGCCAGGCCCTCGGCGCCATCGGCGTCCTGTTTCCCCTGACCACCGTGGTCCTCACCGCCTGGGCCAGCACCGGCCACTGGCTCCGCGAATAGTAATTGCCAAGGAATAGCGGGTATTTCATTTCGCATCCCGCACCGCGGTATTGTCGGCCGGTCGTTCCACCTGGCTGTCGAGGCAAGCCCCAGAAGTCCTGGGCAGTTGACCGAAAAGGTGCAATGCGGTGGCTATCATTTCTGCGTGTCGGTCGAATCCGCAGGTGGTGTCGATTCTCCGATCTGTGATAGATGTTCTGCCATCGGAATCGATCATGACTCCGATCACCTGGCGGGGGGCGGGAGTTCCCTCCGCGCAGTGGGAGAACGCATTCCAAGGGGAATCTGTATGAAGAAGTTTGCTGCCGCCGGTTTCGCCGCTTTCGCGGCCGCGGGAATCATGATCGCGGGCGCGGGTCTGGCCGCCGCGGACGAGGGTGACGGGGGCACCGGCGGCGGCACCGGTTCCGCGTCGCAGCTCACCGACGTGATCACCGCGCTGATCACCGGCAGTGCCGGGAGCACCCCGGGTGGCGGCGACGAGTAATTCGGCCGGTCCCGGGCAGGACGACAGGCGGGTGGCGCTCCGTGTGGAGCGCCACCCGTCATCGTCTTTCCGGGCCGTTCACCGGGTCCGTTCGGCATCCCGGGAGACGGAGTGCTCGGCTCCACCCGGCTACCGCGCGCACTTCCGATACGCTGGGCTCCC
>NZ_BAGD01000018.1 GCF_000308635.1 Nocardia otitidiscaviarum NBRC 14405
AGCGCCCGGCCGGAACCGCGGTGCCGGTGTGGGTGGACAACTGGCCGAGCAACTTCGGCACCGGATCGGGCGGCACCGGATCGCCGAGCACCGACTCGCCCGCGACGACCTACCAGCCCAGCGGCGGCGAAGACGACACGTTCGACCAGGCCAAGGCATTCGAGACGGCGTTCTCCAACGCGCAGACCAATTTCACCAGCGCGGGACAGAAGTTCCTCAGCGGCCAGAAGTCGGCGATCCCTGCTCTCGGCGGCTACGTCGAGGGCGTCGAGAAGGTCGTGCAGAACATCAACCTCGTGGTCGCCGACGTGGCCGAGGGCTGGAACCGCGTCACGCGCGAGCAGAAGCGCCAGACGGCGGGGAGGTAGGGCAGCGTGGGCGTGTACGCGAAGGTCGAGCTATTCGGCTGCGACGACTCGTATTTCTG
>NZ_BAGD01000017.1 GCF_000308635.1 Nocardia otitidiscaviarum NBRC 14405
CATCAACAAGCGCGTGTCATTCACCATCGACACCCCCGATCTGCCGCTACTCGCGGGCGGCGGCGTCGGTGAGGCCGGTTACCAGGCCGTCTTGGATCGAGCGCTT
>NZ_BAGD01000016.1 GCF_000308635.1 Nocardia otitidiscaviarum NBRC 14405
CAGTAGCAGCATGACCGGGTTCGCCGGGTCCGCCGAGCAGGCAGGCCAGACCCTCAACGACAACACCTCAAATGCGCTCGAGCGCATGAAGCGCTCGATCCAAGACGGCCTGGTAACCGGCCTCACCGACGCCGCCTCGTGGATGGAACAGAACCGAGGCGTCGCTATTGGCCTAGGAATCGCGGTCGCCACCCTCGGCGCGGCGCTCATCACGGCGAAGGTCGCCGCCATGGGATACGCAGTCGCGCAGGGCATCATGGCCGCCGCGACCGGCGCGGGCTCGGCCGCGCTGGCGGGCAACACGCTCGCCCTCGGCGCGTACACGATCGCGACGGGCGTCATCCGTGGCGCGACGCTGGCATGGTCGGCCGTGCAATGGGTCCTCAACGCTGCACTGTCGGCAAATCCAATTGGGTTGGTAGTCATCGCGATTGGTGCGTTGATCGCTGGTCTGGTACTGGCGTGGCAGAAGTCCGAGACCTTCCGCAACATCGTTCTGGGCGCTGTCGACGCGGTGAAGACCGGGTTCTCGAACGCCGTCGAGTGGGTCGGCGGCAAGATCACCGATTTCAAGAACTGGCTCGGTGGCCTCGGCGACAAGGCCGGGGAGGTGAAAGACACCATCGTCGGCAAATTCGGCGACCTCGTCGACTGGGTGACCGGACTTCCCGGCCGTCTCAAGGACGCCGGGTCAGGGCTGTTCGACTTCCTCATCAACGGCTACAAGTTCGCGATCAACTGGCTTATCGGCAAATGGAATTCGTTCTCGCTCGGATTCGATTTCGAGATACCGATCATCAACAAGCGCGTGTCATTCACCATCGACACCCCCGATCTGCCGCTACTCGCGGGCGGCGGCGTCGCCGGTGTCGACGGGTCCGGCCGCATCTACGGCCCCGGCTCGGGCACCTCGGATTCAATTCTTGCGCTCGACGCGAACTCGGGACTCCCGACCGCGTTCGTGTCCGCTGGTGAAGGCGTAGTCACTGCCGCAGCGATGGCGAACGGCGGTGCTGAACTTGTCGCCGCGCTCAACGCCGGATGGGTGCCGCCGCTGGACATGTTGCGTGCCCTGCTGCCCGGCCTCGCCGGTGGCGGCACGATCCAAGTCAACGACGGCGATATCTCCGATACTCAGCGCGGCATGTGGAGCGCGATTTCTTCCGCGTTCCCCGATGCGGTGCTCACCTCGGCGACTCGGTACGCCGATGTCGGATCGGGCTACGACTATCACATGCAGGGCAAGGCGATTGATATCGCCGGGCCGAACATGCTGCAAATGGCCGAATGGATCGCCAAGAACTATCCGGGCAGCCTGGAATTGATTCATTCCAACGGGTTTTCGCACAACATCAAGAATGGCGAAGACGTGGGCTCGGGCTATTCGTTCTACGGCTCGGACACCATGGCGGGCCATTCTGACCATGTCCACTGGTCAATGTCCAGCGCGCCGACTGGCCCGGCTGTCGAACAAGATTCGGGCGCGGGAACGACCCCGTCGCTCGGCAACAGCGGGGGAGGGGGCAC
>NZ_BAGD01000015.1 GCF_000308635.1 Nocardia otitidiscaviarum NBRC 14405
GCCTTGAAAGAGTTCACTCTTCGCGGGTCCGACATGTCCGAGTCGTCGCAAGCGGCGTACGAGAAGATCAAACTCGACGCACAGGCCATGTCCGACGCCATCGCCGCGGGCGGCCCCCGCGCGCAGGAAGCGCTACAGCTCACCGCGCAAGGGCTGCTCGCGCTCGAGGGCGAGTCCGAACGCGCCAACGCAGCAATCGCGTTGTTCGGAACCCCGGTCGAGGATCTCGCCGTCGACCAGATCCCCGCGTTCCTCGAGGCGCTCGCGGGCGG
>NZ_BAGD01000014.1 GCF_000308635.1 Nocardia otitidiscaviarum NBRC 14405
CGATCGAGGCCAGTACCAAGAACGGAGGTGACGCCTGATGGCACAGGACGTGATGGGGTACACCACCCTGCAAGTCATTCCCGTTCTGCAGGGCGCGACCGCGAACCTCGAGGGGCAGCTGTCCGGGCCGCTCGTCTCGGCCGGGCGTAGCGCCGGACAGGCAGCGGGCCAAGCCGTCGCGACCGGTCTCGCACAGGCACAGGCCGCCGTCGAGCGCGCCTCGGCGGCCCTGGCCGCAGCCCGTGACAAGGAGGCCGACGCGGCGGGCAAGGTCCGCGTCGCCGAGCTGAAACTTCAAGAGCTACGCGACAAAGGCACCGCCACCGCCGCGCAGATCGCCCGCGCCGAGGAAGCCCTCGCCACCGCGCAGCGCGGCGCAACCCGCGCCAACCAGGCCACCCGAACCGCGGTGGACAACCTCGCGCGAGCACGCGCCGGACTGGCGAACGCGACCGACGAGGCCGCCGAGTCCGAGGGGCGGTTCTCTCG
>NZ_BAGD01000013.1 GCF_000308635.1 Nocardia otitidiscaviarum NBRC 14405
GACCGACGCCGACACCGTCGAGCACCGCGCCACTGCGAAGAGGGCAGCCGAGCAGGTGTCGGTCAAGGTTGTCGACGCCGAAGCCGTGAAGCAGCGCGCCGCCGCGAACAAGGCCCGCGCGGCAGCGAACAAGGGCGCGTAGGTGACTGCGCCGCTGCTGTCGCTGGCCGAGTATCAGGCGCTCGCCGCCGGAACCGGTCTCGAACAGGCCCGCCTCGACGGCGTGATCGGCGATATCCGGGACTACTGCGGATGGCACATCGCGCCCACGGCAACCGAGACGATCACTCTCGACGGCAGCGGCGCGGCCGTGGTGCAGGTGCCGACACTGCGGTTGTCGGCCGTCGCGTCGGTCGCCGAGAACGGCGTCGTCATTCCCGCCACCGAATACGAATGGTCGGAGGACGGCACCTTGCGGCGGCTGCCGCTGGGCCGATGCTGGACCAACCGGTACCGGTCCGTCGTCGTCGAATGCACGCACGGCTACGCCGAGGTGCCCGCGCCGATCGTGTCCGTCGTGCTTGATGCGACCTCGTCGGCCCTGTCCGGTCCGGTCGGATCGGGCGGCGAGCTGCCGGAAACGATGGGGCCGTTCACCTTCGGCGGCACCAAGGGCGCGGGCGCGTTCACCGCGGCGCAACTGCGCGTGCTCGACCGCTACAAGGTGAACCCGCGCCCATGAGCGAAACCGTGACCCGCCACCGCGGCGGCGGATTCGACAGCGACAACAACCCGCTGCCGTGGGTCGACACCGTGCTCGCCGTCCTGGCGGTCGCCCCCGGCGCGACAGCCGAATACGTCGACCGTGGCCGCGACGGCGACCGCGTCGAGTTCTCGATCTACCACGTACCCGAGCTGGACATCACCAACCGCGACGAGGTGACCGTGCGCGGCCGACGCTGCCGCGTGCAGGTCGAACAGTGGCGCTCACCGCACAGTAGCCGTACCGGCACGGTGGTGCTGTGCAGCAGCGGAGAGGGGTAGGCGATGGCTCGCCCGAAAGTCCGGCTGCACAACGTGAACGTCGGCAAATTGCTGCAACAGCGATTCGTGAACAGCGTCAATGATCTCGCGTACGCGCTCGGGGCCGAGGCGGGCGACGAGGCGTTCGTCGAGGAGTATTCGACCGACCGCTCGG
>NZ_BAGD01000012.1 GCF_000308635.1 Nocardia otitidiscaviarum NBRC 14405
GGTCACCATGACCGACTCGCACGCGGATTTCTTCATCCGCAACATGGTCGCGATCCTCGCCGAGGAGCGGCTCGCGTTCGCCGTCACCCGCCCGAGCGCGTTCGTCAAGGTCGCGCTCGCGTAATGACGCTGTTCACCTCGCGGTCGGCCGGGCATGTCCCGGTCGGCCGCGAGCGAGATCTGAACGGAGGCAAAATGTCCGAGCTGAAGGTGTACGAGGTCGAGATCAACGGCAACGTGACCACGGTGCAGCTCACCGCCGCAGACGCCGCGCTACGTGGT
>NZ_BAGD01000011.1 GCF_000308635.1 Nocardia otitidiscaviarum NBRC 14405
CGTCTCGGTGCGCCGCACCGGCTCGGACGCGGTCGAGTACGTCGAGCAGACCAGCCACACCAACGCTGCCGCGCCGGTGCCCGAGGCGACCAGCTCGGCCGCGCCGACCGCCCCGGCCACTGTGCCCGGCGCGCTGGTGCTCGACCCGAACGGCGGCTACAAGCCCGAAGGCTCGTGGGCGTTCGAACGCAAGGTCGCCAACGTGAAGACCATCGCCGAATGGGTGCCCGCCACCAAGCGCGCCCTCGCCGATGTGAAGGCGCTCGAGGACCTGATCAATGACGAGCTGCGCAAGGACGTGGCCGAGGCCGAAGAAGCGCAGATCCTCAACGGCAACGGCACCGGCGAGAACCTGACCGGCGTCAACAACTGGTCCGGTGTGCAGACCCAGGCATTCTCGACCGACCTGTTCGAGTCGATCCGCAAGGGCATCACCAAGGCTCGCACCGTGGGCCGAGTGAACCCGACCGGCATCGTTCTCAACCCGGCCGATGTCGAAAAGATCGACCTCGCAAAGGATCTGAACGGCACCTACCGCTACGGCGGCCCGCAGACCATGGGGCAGCGCACCGTGTGGGGCGTGCCCGTGATCGAGTCCGAGATTCAGCCCGCCGGCACAGGCACTCTCGGCGACTGGTCCAAGGCCGTGGTCTGGGATCGCGAGCAGACCAC
>NZ_BAGD01000010.1 GCF_000308635.1 Nocardia otitidiscaviarum NBRC 14405
TCCCCGGGGAAGAGCGACGGCTCGACCGCCGGTAAGACCACGCCGAATCCGGTCGTCTCCCTGGCGTCACTGGACGCGCTAGCACTCGAAATCGAATGCAGCACATAGGAATTCAAACGACCAGGAGTTAACACCATGATGACCAAGACCAAGCTCGCCGAACTCCAGAAGGCCGCGCTCGCCGCGACCGGCGCGGCGCGGGAGATCGTCGAAAAGCACGGCGACCCGTCGACCTGGGCCGAGCAGATCCTCGCCGACTACAACGCCGAAATGCAGAAGGGCCGCGACCTGCTCGAACAGATCAAGGTCGCCAAGCGTGATCTCGAAATCATCGACGAGGCGAAGGGCCTCGCCGCCGAGATCGGCGAGCCCGCGGTCGGCGACCTCGACGCACAGGGACAGCGGCCGGTGCGCGAGCGCGTCAAGGCGCTCGGGTTGCAGGTCGTCGACTCGCCGGAGTTCAAAGCCATGATGCGGCCGTTCAGCGGTGGCGTCCCCGAGCGGTCGCGCATTCAGTCCGACCCGATCGGCATCAAGTCGCTCATCATTGGCGGCTCGCCGACCTCGGCGGGCGCGTTCCTGACGCCCGAGGACTCGGGCATTGTCGAGATGCTCGGCCGTCGCCCGCTCACGATCCGCGATCT
>NZ_BAGD01000009.1 GCF_000308635.1 Nocardia otitidiscaviarum NBRC 14405
CGACACATTGGAGGCGTGGAAGTCCAAGGGGCTGCCGATTCCGCTGCTGTGGGGCCACAACACCGCCGACCCGGATTTCAACCTCGGCGCGATCGTCGAGGCCAGCGAGGACGACCACGGGCTGAAGGTGCGCGGCCAACTCGACATGGACTCGCCGAAGTCCGAGCAGGTGTATCGGCTGCTCAAATCCGGGCGGGTGTCTCAGATGTCGTTCGCGTACAGCGTCGTCGAGGGCGAATGGGTCGAGCCGGTCGGCGAAGGCAAGACCTACAAGGACGCCTATTACTCGCTGAAGGTGCTCGACCTGTTCGAGGTGTCCATCGTGCCGATTGGCGCGAACCAGGAAACCGAGATCCTCGCCGTGAAGGCCGCCGCCGCCGGATTGCGCGCGAAGGCCGGGCGCGTGCTCAGCGCAAAGAACGAGAACATCATCCGCGACACGGTGACCCAGCTCGAGCAGGCCGCCGAATCGCTGAAAGCTGTACTCCCCGTGGAAGAACCGGCGGAGGACGAAGAAGACCAGGACCAGACCAGCGGTAAGGAACCG
>NZ_BAGD01000008.1 GCF_000308635.1 Nocardia otitidiscaviarum NBRC 14405
ACCACCGACGAGCCGCCGGTCGACGACGAAGACCAGGCCGAGGAGGACCAGTGAACACGAAGTCGTGCAACGTAGTCCGGCTCAAGGCCGGGCCGAAGGATGGCCTCGCAGAGGGCGAGTTTCTCGCCTACGCATCGGTTTTCGGCAACAAGGACAGTTACGGCGACGTGGTGCAGCCCGGCGCGTTCGT
>NZ_BAGD01000007.1 GCF_000308635.1 Nocardia otitidiscaviarum NBRC 14405
CCTCGGCCCGTGGCTGACCATGCTCGCCGAGGAGATCGAGTTGCAGCTCGTCCCCGATCTCGCGCCCGGCGACCCGGTGTACATCGAATTCAACTTGCGCGAGAAGCTGACCGGCTCGTTCGAGGAGCGCGCCGCGCAGATGCAAACCGCGGTCGGCGCTCCGTGGATGACCGTCAACGAGGCTCGCGCCCTGGATAACCGGCCGCCGATCGAGGGCGGCGACGAGCTGATTCGACCGCTGAACGTGACCGCCAACGGCGACCGGAACCCGATACCGGCCGACGACACCCCGGCCGACGAGGTCGACGACGAA
>NZ_BAGD01000006.1 GCF_000308635.1 Nocardia otitidiscaviarum NBRC 14405
CACAAGATGCTGTATCAGGACACCCTCGGCCCGTGGCTGACCATGCTCGCCGAGGGTGTCCTGATACAGATCGGAAGAGCGTCGTGTAGGGAAAGAGTGTAGATCTCGGTG
>NZ_BAGD01000005.1 GCF_000308635.1 Nocardia otitidiscaviarum NBRC 14405
GCGGCCGTGCTGCGCGAGAACGGCGAGGCCGTTCCGGCTGACGGCGAGATCGTCGTCGACAAGGCGAACGTCGACTACATACAGGCGGTGGGGTAGTGGCGTTCGTGGTCTCCGATGGCGCGGTGCGGTCGCTGGCTCGGCCCGACCAGCCGCGGCAACCTGTGTTGCGGCTGTCGGATCGGCACACGATCGAGTACGCCGAACTGTGGCGCACTCAGCCCGCCGTCCGTACCTGTGTGTCGTTCCTGGCGCGCAATATCGCCCAGCTCGGAATCCATGTGTTCCACCGCAACGGCGACACCGACCGCGAGCGGCTCACCGAGCACCCGCTCGCGCTGCTGCTCGGCAACCCGAATCCGTGGACGACGCGATACCGGCTCATGGACGCGCTCGTGCACGATTTCGCGATCTTCGACCGGGCGCACCTGCTGAAGGCGAAGACCGCGAACGGGCTCGGCCTGATCCGGGTGCCGCCGCCGATCGTCACTGCCAAGGGCGAGAACTGGCTCACCCCCGAGGTATTCGAGATCGCGGGCACCAACGGCAAGCGTGAGGTCTCGGCCGATCAAATGGTGTACTTCCGCGGCTACGACGTGAACGGCGACCTCGGCACGTCGCCGATCGAGTCGTTGCGACAGATCCTCGCCGAGGAATTCGCCGGTACCCGGATGCGCGAGCAGGTGCTCCGCAACGGCGCGCGCATCGCCGGATACATCCAACGGCCGGCGGACCGAAAGTGGTCGGCCGAGGCGCGGGAGCGGTTCCGCAAGGAATGGCAATCGCAGTACACCGGCGACGGCCCGCAGGCGGGCGGCACGCCGATCCTCGAGGACGGCATGACGTTCGAGGCCGCGGCCATGACCGCCAGCGATTTGCAGTACCTCGAGGTGCGCAAGCTCTCCCGCGAGGAAGTCGCCGCCGCGTACTTCATTCCGCCGCCCATGGTCGGAATCCTCGACCACGCGACGTTTTCCAACATCACCGAGCAGCACAAGATGCTGTATCAGGACAC
>NZ_BAGD01000004.1 GCF_000308635.1 Nocardia otitidiscaviarum NBRC 14405
GGATACAGGTACGTCGTGCATCGGCGCGTGGTCGTGAACCTGCTCAGCGGAACGGCGATCACGGGCGTGATCACCAAGACTCGCGGACCGCTGTACGTGCTGCGTGAC
>NZ_BAGD01000003.1 GCF_000308635.1 Nocardia otitidiscaviarum NBRC 14405
GGCAGGGATACGCCTCGCTGTCGAGCCCGACCAAGGAATTGCAGCGGCTCGTACTGCAAGGCACCGAAGAGACTCCGATCGTCCGGCACGGCGGCAATCCGGCAGTGCGGTGGATGGTCGACAACTTCGCCGTCGCCATGGACCCCGCCGGAAACGTCAAGCCGGACAAGGCGAATGCGGCCGACAAGATAGACGCCGTCGCCGCGCTGATCATGGCGCTCGCCCGCACCCTCGACGGCGAACTCGAGCAGGGCAGCGCATACGAAGACAACGGCCTCATGGTCGTCTGAGGAAGGGCGGCAATG
>NZ_BAGD01000002.1 GCF_000308635.1 Nocardia otitidiscaviarum NBRC 14405
TCGGGCTCACCCCATCGGCCGAGGCCCGCATCTCGCGCGGTGGTGGCGACGATGGCGGCGACGACAACCCGTTCGAGTAGTCCGCATGGCATCGAGCTACCCGACGCCGAGGAACTCGACCGGCTCAAGCTCTCGCCCGAGGTCGCGTACTACCTGCTGAGCCGCGGCATCCCGCTCCCGGACTGCCCGCCGCTGCACAAGACACCCGAGCCGCGCGACGAGCCCGGCGCACGGTTCGACCCCGAACGAGTCGACAAGGTGCTCAAGGTGTTTCGCAACCTGCGGCACACCAAGGGCCGCCTCGCGGGCCGCCCGCTCATCCCGGACCCGTGGCAAGTTGCCTACTTCCTGGCACCGGTATTCGGGTGGGTGCATTTCGACCACGATTTCAGCCAGTACGTGCGCATCATCCGCACGGCGTACGTGGAGCTGCCCCGTAAAAACGGCAAGTCCACGATCGCGGGCGGCGTCGGCATCTACTTGACCACGGCGGACGGCGAAGAGGGCGCGCAGGTAATCGCGGCGGCGACGCGCCTTGAGCAAGCACAATTCGTTTTCGCGCCGATCAAACAGCTCGCCGAGAAAGCGCCGGCGCTACGCCAGCACGTCAAGACCTACAAGGCCAAGATCGTGCACCCGCGCACCGGCTCGTACTTCCAACCGGTCGCCAACGCAGGCGACGCCCAGCACGGCGCGGACCTGCACGGCGGCATCGTCGACGAGCTGCACTTGCACAAGACCAACGACCTCGTCGAGGCAATCGAGACCGGCACCGGCTCACGCGCGCAGCCGCTCATCGTGTTCATCACGACCGCCGACGCCTCGCGGAAAGAGACCCCGTACGACCGCAAGCGCACGCTCGTCGAGCAGCTCGCCCGCGGCGTGCTCCACGATCCGACCACCTACGGCGTGGTGTGGGCGGCCGACGACAAGGCCGAGGGATTCGACCCGTACAGCGAGGCTACGCAGCGCGCCGCGAACCCCGGTTACGGGATATCGCCGACGCGAGCGTTCCTGCGGCAGGCAGCGGTGAAGGCGCAGCAGTCCCCGGCCGACCACGCCAGCTACATGCGGTTGCACCTCGGTATCCGCACGAAGCAGGCGACGAAATACCTCGACGTGGACGCGTGGGACCGCAATGCGTCCATCGTGCTCGAGGATCGGCTCGCCGGGCGCGTGGCGTACGGCGGGCTCGACCTCGCCTCGACCTCGGACCTGTGCGCGCTGTGCTGGCTGTTCCCCGACGACGAGCGCGGAGGGTATGACGCGCTGTGGCGGCTATGGACACCCGAGGAGAACCTCGCGGCACTGGACAAGCGGACCGCGGGCGCGGCGTCCGGGTGGGTGAAGCAAGGCATCCTCACCGCGACACCGGGCAACGTCGCCGATTACGACCACATCGAGGCGCAGATCCTCACCGACGCAGCGATTTTCGATGTGCAAGAGATCGCGTACGACCGGTGGAACTCGTCGCAGCTGGTGAACAACCTCGTCGCCGAGGGCGCGCCCATGGTCACGATCG
>NZ_BAGD01000001.1 GCF_000308635.1 Nocardia otitidiscaviarum NBRC 14405
CGCGGTAACTCTCATTTCTCGCGCTCAGGTTGACCAGGAAAAACGGGGAGGTGCCCATGCCCGGACCATCCGCCGCCCCGGCCGCGCTGCGGCTGCTCAAAGGCCGATCCGAAGGCCGCGACAGCGGCGGCCGGGCCGTCACCCCGCCGCCAGCGTTCCGGCGCATCCCGCCGACGCCGCCGACCTGGCTCTCGCGCGAGGCCAAGGCCGAGTGGAAGCGCGTTGTACCGGGGCTGAGTCGTCTCGACTTGCTCAAAGAAGAGGACCGGGCCGCGCTGG